>JAXDUM010000060.1:0-48450 GCA_034089285.1 Candidatus Cryptobacteroides sp. | reverse complement strand
CGTGGAGCGAAGCGACAGAAAGGGTTTGGGGAACGCCTTCCCCAATCAAACAGAAGGTGCCGTCTGGGCACAAAAAAATGAGGGTGAAGACCCTCATTTTTTGTGCCCAAAGCCGGGCTCGAACCGGCACGTCTTTTTAAGGACATTGGATTTTGAGTCCAACGCGTCTACCAATTCCGCCATTCGGGCAAACGGACTACGCAAAAATGCGTCGAATCGGTTGGATTTTGCAAAGATATTACAAAAAGCTGAATTATCAAAGTGTGGGAAATTTAAATGATTTGCAGTTACGGTCGCCTTTTGCTATATTGCTGGGTAATCTTCAAAAATCTAAAAGCGGGCAGATATATGCGGAGCAATTTGAGAACAGCCTTGAAATGTGCGTGCATCATACTTGCCACGGCCATGATATTCAATGGCCAGGATTTATATGCGCATTATGTCACCACCTTGCACGATGACACAGTTTTCTACAGCGACGAGTCCTGTACGGTAATCGCGGACAAAGGCATTACAGCCGGCAACTCTTTCTGGATTGACGATGTCCCTGAAGGGGATGTCATCTGCTTTGAGTTCGCCGGAAGGAAAGTATTCGTGCCAAGGTCAGAGGTCACGATAACTCTGGACGGCGCGGACGAATGCCTTGACGAGGAACTGGACAATGCGATTTCATCCAAAATCCGCTCCGTATCTGCGTCATCATTGCTGAGAAAGTTGCTCAAATGGCTGATAATCATAGGGACAGTGATCCTTTTCTGTGGCTGTGTGATGGGCATTCCGGAGAAAAAATTGAAAAAGCCCCTCTGGAGGAAAATGCTTTTGAGCCTTGCAGGGCTCGACCTGCTTTATGTCCTTTTGCCCGGGGCGTTCTCGAATTTCGGACATTCTTCGCTTTTCAGCCTGGAATTATTGGCCGCACTCCAGTGTATCATCATTTACTTGGCGTTCAGACATGACCGGAACAGCCGCAAGGCCGCAATTCTCTTCCTCGCCGTGATCATCATCGGAGCAGCGATATGCATTTTCCAGGTCGGAATCGGGCAGATTTTCAGCTCCTTTATCGGAGGCCTGATCAATCTTGCCGTAGGAGCGGTCGTTCTCACAGCGCTCTATGGCATTTTCAATGACGGATTTGACAGCGGCGGTTCATCTCCGGACTCTTCCGATGATGAGCCACGCAGGCGTGACACCGCCTCCGACGCCTGCTGCAACAACTGTGTCTATCTGTCGGACCTGGGGAACCTCTGCACTAAATTCAACCGCCCGACCGGTCTCTCGGGACATTGCCGTCACCATATCTGGGGGTGATGCTGTCTGCATTTTGTCCGGGTCATCGCCTTCGACCTGAACTGTCCTGAACCTTCTGCGCCGTGTGTCCATATCACGGATGGTTCAGTCTTAAAGGGATGAACCTTCCTCGATATAGCACCGAACCACTGACATTTCATAAAAAACCACTATATTAGCACCGCACAAAAACCGATAACACTATGCGTACAGAATCAGCCATGGGACTTGCGCTCCTTGCAATCACAGGTTGCACCGGAAAGCAGGCCGGACAGCCGGCAGCACGGCCTAACATCATTTACATACTTGCAGACGACCTCGGATACGGAGATCTCAGCTGCATGGGCCAGACACATTTCCAGACCCCTAACATTGACAGGCTCGCATCTCAGGGCGTCCTGATGACCAGGCATTATGCCGGAACATCGGTCAGCGCACCGTCGCGCTCCTGCCTCATCACGGGCCAGCACACCGGACACACCCCGATCAGGGGCAATAAGGAATTCCCGGTTGAAGGCCAGCAGCCGCTGCCTGCAGACTGTTACAATGTCTTCCGCTACCTTCAGGAAAATGGCTATGCCACAGGAGTTTACGGAAAATGGGGCCTCGGCGCTCCCGGAACGGAAGGCGTTCCGGAGAAGCAGGGCGTGGACGATTTCTACGGCTACAACTGCCAGCGTCTCGCGCACAACTACTATCCCGACCATCTCTGGCACAATGGCGAAAGAATCGAACTCCCCGGCAACCAGGGCCACGACGAGGGCCAGTACGCACCTTATCTCTACCATCAGAAGGCTCTCGATTTCGTGAGGGACAATGCCGAGGAAGGCCATCCGTTCTTCATGTTCTATGCCACCGTCATTCCTCACGCCGAGCTGCGACTGCCTGAAAATGAAATAGATGCCTGCGAGGGAGACTTCCTTCCGGAGCATGATTTCGAAGGCTGCGATGACGGCCCGATGTACAAGAAGGGCGGTTACGGTTCCCAGCCCCGGGCACATGCGGCATTCGGGGCAATGATAACATTGCTCGACAGGCAGGTCGGAGAAATAGCCGACCTCGTGGACAGCCTCGGCATTGCCGACAACACCATCATTGTCTTCACTTCTGACAACGGTCCTCACGCCGAGGGCGGCGCCCAGCCACAGTTCTTCAACTCCTCGGCCGGCCTCAGGGGCATCAAGAGAGACCTCTATGAGGGCGGAATCAGGGTACCGTTCGTCGCAAGATGGACCGGGCACATAGCCCCGGGAACCACTTCCGGCCACGTTGCCGCATTCTGGGACTTCTTCCCGACCGTAGCGGACCTGGTCGGAAAGCCGATTCCGGAGTCTGCGGCCATCGATGGAATATCCTATCTCCCGGCCCTTCTCGGGGACAAGAGCCAGAAGGAGCACGACTATCTCTACTGGGAGTTCCACGAAATCAATGGCCGTCAGGCAGTGCTCAAGGGGGACTGGAAGGCCGTGAAGTACAATGTCTCCACTGGAGGGCAGATCCAGCTCTACAATCTCGCGGAGGATCCTCGGGAATCCAATGACCTCGCCGCACAGTACCCGGAGAAAGTCGCTGAATTCGAGAAGATCATGTCGGAGGCCAGGGTGGATTCGGATATCTTCCGGTTCGCCTCTCCTACATACAAGGGACAGGATTAGCCTCCCTTTACCGGGCGGACATGCCGGCCGGATACAGCCTCACAGGCCTGTTTTCATACAGCCTTCCCGTCCAGACACAGGCGCAGTTGTACCATAATCGGTGAAATTACCCAATTATAGGTATTACAAGTAATGAAAAATTTTCTTTACTTTGCAATTGTGGCTGGACGGGATGTCATCGCATGGGCATCGGACAATTCAGGTTTTGCGGAAGCGAAACTCAAATATATTTGCAACATGAAGAGGCTGGCAACATTGGCATTTATTGTCTTTCTGCTCTTCCCGCTCGTCTGCGGGGCTCAGAAAACCTCCGCCGTGTTCAGCATTTCCGGAATCACAATCGAGTCAGGCACAGGGGAGAAAATCCCAGGAGTCGCTGTCAATCTGGAGGATACCGGAATCTGGACCACATCCGACGACAATGGACGTTTCGTCCTCACCGATATCCGTCCCGGGACCTACAGGCTCGTGTTTTCCTGCCTTGGGTACGTGGACAGGAAACTGGACTTTACGGTGAAGGCCGATATCCGGTCGCTTACCATCAAGATGAATCAGAACTCATTGGCCCTCAATGGAGTAACCGTTACGGCAGAAAGGGACAAGGATGGTCTGAACACGTCCACGAAATTCGGAAGCAACGCCCTGGAGCATCTCCAGATGAGCAATGTAACCGACATCTCCGCCCTCCTTCCGGGAGGCAAGACGGTCAATCCGGACCTCACCTCCGACAACCGCATTTCAGTCCGCAGCGGAGGACTCGCCTACGGCAATGCCTCATTCGGAACCGCCCTTGAAGTGGACGGAGTCCGGGTCGGGAACAATGCATCCTTCGGACAGATGACCGGCTCCGGAACAAGAAACATCTCCACCGAGAACGTCTCCTCCATCGAAGTCATCTCCGGAGTCCCGTCAGCCGAGTATGGCGATTTGGGCAGCGGAATGGTCCGGATCAATACCAAGAAAGGCCGCACCCCGCTCAATGTCACATTCTCCGTCAATCCCCGGACATATCAGGCCTCGGCATCGAAAGGCATTGATTTGCAGAAGGGAAGGGGAGTCCTGAACCTCAGTGCGGAGTGGACCCGGGCCACTGCGAAGCTCACATCCCCATACACCTCATATTCAAGGCGCGGATTCTCCCTCGCCTACAGCAATACATTCAGCAGAGTTCTCAAGTTCGAGGCCGGCTTCACCGGAAATATCGGCGGTATGAATTCGAAGAATGACCCCGACGCCTATCAGGGCACCTGGTCCAAGGTCAGGGACAATGTCTTCAGGGCCAATACCTCCCTCACCTGGCTCCTCCAGAAATCCTGGATAACCAACCTGAAATTCGACGCATCTGTCAACTGCAACGACAACCTGTCTCGGGAGCGCCTCTACAGCTCCTCCGCATCAGTCCTCCCGTCCGTGCATTCCGAGCTTGAGGGCTACTATCTCGCAGACCGGCTGCCGATGAATTATTTTGCGGATAAAGTCATTGATTCAAAGGAACTTGACTATGCCGCATCCCTCAAATACGAATGGTTCCGGAAGAATGCCGGAAGGCTCAGCAAACTCAAGGCCGGCGTGCAGTGGAAAGCCAATGGAAATGTGGGCGAAGGCGAATTCTTCACGGATCCTTCCCTTGCCTCAAACGGCTATAGGCCAAGACCTTACAGCCAGTATCCATTCATGCACAACCTGGCCGTCTATGCCGAGGAAGACTTCACATTCCCGGTAGGCAGGACGACATTGGAACTCTCCGCCGGACTCAGGCTCGAGAACCTTTTCGTGAAAGACACCGAGTACAGGAATGTCAGCAGCCTCTCCCCGAGGTTCAATTTCAAGTGGAGAATATCCGACTCATTCTCCTTCCGCGGAGGCTGGGGAATCAGCGAGAAACTCCCGTCATTCTACATTCTCTATCCGGAACAGAAGTACAGGGACATCCAGACATTCGGCTTCTCTCACGGGGACGACGCCTCCTATGTCTATTATACCCAGCCATACAAGATGCTGTTCAATGAAGACCTGCGCTGGCAGCGCAACAGCAATTCCGAACTTGGAATCGACGCCTGGTTCGCCGGAATGTCGCTCTCCCTCGTGGGCTTCTACAACAAGACATCCTCCCCGTACACCTACAGGAGCGTATATTCCCCGTTCTCCTACAGCATAATGTCCATTCCGGAAGGATTCGCCATGCCTGACGACCCTCAGGTAAGGGTGGACAGCCAGACCGGCCTGGTCTATATGAGGGCCTCGGACGAGGAATACTGGACACCGATGGATGTCAAGGTGACCGATTATACATTCTGCGAGTCCCAGCTCCCTTCCAACGGGGCCGACATCCACAGGGCCGGAGCCGAGCTCACCCTGGACTTCCCGGAGATCAACCCGATTCTCACCAAGTTCAGGCTCGATGCCGCCTGGTCCTGGACAAGATACGTGGATAACAGCCTTGCAGCATATTACCGCTCCGGCTGGTCACATACCGAACTGAAGAACAGGTCCTACCAGTACGTCGGCATCTATGCCTCCGGAGGCAATGCCCCATCTACCTGGAACGGGCGCAGGTCGCATTCCCTCGACGCCAACCTGACCTCCATCACCCATATCCCGCAGGCCAGAATCATCATCACCTGCAGACTGGAAATGTCTGTGCTTCAGCGTTTCCGCAATCTCTCCGAGTACAACGGGCAGGAGTACGCATACAAGGTGACGGTCGATGGCGGACCTTCCGATGCGGGCAGCATATACGACCAGGACAGCTACACGGCGATAATGCCGGTAAAATATATGGACGAGACCGGAGCCGTGCACGACTTCACGGCCTCGGATGCGCTGAATCCGGAGTTTGCGAACCTCATTCTCCGTTCCGGCAATGCCTACACCTTCGCCAGGGACGGTTACGGGGCCTATCTCTCGGCCAACCTCAGCGTCACGAAGGAAATCGGGGACCACGTCTCCATCTCCTTCTATGCCAACAATTTCACAAACTCGAGAATGTATGTCAAGTCCAGGGCGACAGGCGTGAGCGCAATATTCACCCCTTCATTCTACTATGGGCTTACGTGCAGGCTTAAATTCTGAAAGATATGAGAAGGATACTGTATATGACAATGATGGCCGCGGCATTGGCAGGATGCCTGCGGGTGTCGGATGTCAATCCCTATAAGGACAGTCTCAATGTGTTGACCATCAAGCCATTGTACCCGGAGGAAATGAGCCCGGAGAGCAGGGCCGGCATAGGCATTGTCATTACCGACAGGAACAGGGGCGGCTCCTATTCGCTCCTCACCGGGCAGGACGGAAATGCCGAGGCGAAACTTCCGGACGGGACATACCGCATTGTCCTGAGCGCCAGGGTTGACGGCAAGGTTTACAACGGGGCCTCCGACAAGGTGATTCTCTCCGGAGGGGACAGGGAAGTGTCAATGCAGGTGGTCGGCTCCGTCTCCGGGGACATTGTCATAAAGGAAATGTACTTCGGCGGCTGCCAGAAATATCCCGAGCAGGGTAACTATCAGATTGACAAGTATATAATACTTCACAACAACAGTGCGCAGATCCAATATCTGGACTCGCTCTGCTTCGGGACACTGGACCCTTACAATTCGGTTTCCAACAACCCGTGGATCAGCGCGGACCCGGATACCGGCGAGGTGGTTTTCCGGGATTTCGTGCCGATAGTCCAGGCTCTGTGGCAGTTCCCCGGCGACGGGGATGATTTCCCGCTGGCACCCGGCGAGGATGCCGTGCTCTGCCTTTACGGAGCCATTGACCACAGGGCGCAGTACCCCGAGTCGGTCAATCTCAACAAGCCTGACTACTTCGTATGCTACAATACGAACTATTTCTCCAATACGGCCTGGCATCCCGCTCCCGGCAGCAACATACAGACTTCCAGGATATTGGACTGCGTAATCAAGACCGGAATAGCCAATGCCTACACGATGTCGGCCACCTCGCCGGCTGCCGTGATTATCAAGGCCCCTTCAGGGACGACGATACAGGATTTCATCGCGGATCCGGCCAACATTGTCCAGAAGCCCGGCTCTACCGTCGACAAGGTCGTGGCAGTACCTTGCGGGTGGATCATGGACGGAGTCGAGGTCTTCAACGGGAATGGCAGCAAGAAGAGGCTCCGTCCGGACATCGATGCCGGAAGCGTCCAGTTCTCCGAAGCCTTCCAGGGCCATGCCGTGGTGAGAAATGTGGACCGTGAGGCCTCGGAGGCATTGGGGTATGAAGTCCTCGCGGATACGAACAATTCGTCCAATGATTTTGTTGAAATTGAAAAACACACTCTGAATGAATAAGTTATTGTCATACATCAGCATTGCCGTCCTGACACTGTCGGCGGCAGAGGCAGTGGCCCAGCCATTCAGGGAATACCGTGACCGGAACTTCTGGAATGCGGGCCGCAATGTCAACGGAGTCCGTGCCGATTCCGTGACCGTGTCATATGCCGAGATCTCAGGAGGCTATGAATCAGGCGGATACCGCAATGTCAACGAGGCCGCATCCCTCTGGAATGCAGGGGCCGAGGCTGCCACGATCACTCATCTCGACAAGATTTCAATGACTGGATCATTCTCCTTCCGTCATTCCGACGCCAGGGACATGTGCGGCTCAATGATGTCGAAGCCCGGATATTATCCCGTTGATATCCTGGAGTTTACGCCGGGACGCAAGACCAGGCAGATCTACAGCATCGCCGGCGGAATCACTGCCGACATTGCCGAAAACTGGCGGATTGGCGGGACCATCGATATTGAAAACGAGAATTACACGAAGCGCAAGGACCTCAGGCACAGCAACTACCGCCTCGACATGACCTTCGTCCCGAGCCTGATGTGGCACAAGGGCGACATTGCCGCAGGCGCATCCTACATATTCTCAAGGACTTCCGAGACCGTGAGGGCCGAGGAGCTGGGCATTGTCTCGGGCTCCTACTACGCCTTTCTCGACAAGGGCCTCCGCTACGGAGTGATGGATGTCTGGTACAATTCCGGACTGCATATCTTCGAGGCTGGAGTGGCAGGATTCCCGGTGGCTGAGAACAGCAGCGGGGTCGCCCTCCAGTTCCAGTGGAAGGGACTCTACATTGACGCCGAATATGGACGCCGCAACGGAAAAATCGGCGAGAAGCAGAAAATCTGGTACAATTTCGACGGGGACAATGTCTCCGCCAGGCTTTCCTGCAAGCTGCAGCTCCAGGATCTGACGCACTGTTTTTCAGGTACTTATTCGTTCCGTTCGACGGAGAATATGGAGAATGTCCTGGAGGATGTGACGGAAAACGGAGTGACATTGACCCGGAATTACGGAGCCAGTACAGTGTCGCTCTCCAATTCGCATGAAGCCGGTGTCAGCTGGGTAGTGCGGGATGGCAGGATGTTAAGTTTCGGGGCTGGAATTGACTGGAAAGGCGACAGGACTGCGGCTTCAGTCCTCTATCCATATGTGGCAACCCAGAAGAAGGACAGGCTCGATGTCGGGGCCTGGTTCTGGCTTCCTTGCCGGAGGTTCAGTATGGGATGCAGCGTGGATTTCCGTTTCGGATGGATTTCGGATGCGGCCAGGTCCGTGTCTGACGATGTTTCCCCGGAATCCGGACCGACACGTCTTGAGGAGTATTATGATATTGAGAGAGAGTACTTTACGACACCTTCGGGCATCGCCCGGCTGTCGTTCAGATATACATTCAGGAGTAATGTTTACATCGAGGCGAGGTACAGGAGCTGCGAGCCGCTGAAGGCTTTGTACAGGAACAGTGGCAGGTACAGATTCTTTGCCGGCCTTGCCCTGGGTTACGATTTTTAAATTTCAATACTATAGATTATGCGTAAAACATTGATTCTTGCAGCCGTTGCTCTTGTTGCAGCAGCCTGCGCAAAGGAGAAGGTTGAGACCTCCGTTCCGGGGAAAGTCTCGATTGTCCCGGTAATCACCAGGGCGACTGACGTCAATTTTGAAGACGGCGACGCCATCGGCGTCAACATTGTCCGCGGGGAAGAGTCCTATGCGGTGAACAACAAGCTTACATACGCCTCAGACGTATTCTCAGGCACACTTCTCTGGTATCCGGAGGCCATGGACAAGTCCACGGTCACCGCTTATTATCCATATCAGTCAGCGGGCGTCCCGGCTTCTTTCAGCGTGGCTGCAGACCAGACCGCAGGCATTTCGGCATCGGATTTCATCGCCGGCGTGAAGACCGACGTGACCCCTTCCGTCAATGCCGTCGTGGTGCCTTTCAAGCATATGCTGACCAAGATTGTGCTCAATGTCACCAATGAGTCCGGAGCGGAGATCAGCGAGGTTGCACTCGGCGGATCCAAGCTGACGGCCGACATTGACCTTGCCGCCTTGACTGCCTCTGCATCAGAGACTTCCGAGGTGGCTGACATCAAGGCCTGCGCAGTGGAGGCCGGTGTGAGATATGCCGCCATCGTTGTCCCTCAGACAGTGGGATTCGTTCTGAAGGTCACCACTTCCACCGGAGCGGAGCTTTCCCAGAACCTCGTTTCTACCGAGCTGAAGCAGGGCGGACAGTACACCATCAATGTGAAGGTGCTCCCTGCCGACATCAAGGTCACTCTCACCGGCGAGATCGAGAACTGGACCGACGAGGGCGAGATCGGAACCGAGAAGCCGACCTACGTCGACTTCGCCGAGTATGAGGGCTATTTCATCTACAAGAATGAGAAATACAATACCGTGACCCTCTCGGACGGCTCCGTATGGATGGCTCAGCCGATGCGTTATGTTCCTGAGGGATACGAAGTTTCAACTGATCCGACCACCGGACATATCTGGGCTCCTTACACCGTTGAGGGCGGCGTCGCAGTGCCTTCCACGGACAAGGCTCTGGTCGAGAGCAACGGGTATCTTTACGATATGCTCGCCATCTTGGGAACAAGCGAGATTACTGATGATAATGCTGCTTCGTTTGAAGGTGCGCAGGGTATCTGTCCTAATGGATGGCACGTGCCTACGAGGGCTGAGTTCATTGCCCTTTGCGGATATTCCAACAAGGCCGCCGACGAGTCCGCTCCTGTAACTGACGCGACCGCCGTGTTCTATGATTCAGGATACAATGGTGGAAAGGTTACCGCCATGAATGAGGCCGGCTGGAATGTCGTATTGGGAGGATGGATGAACAAGACAGGATTTACGGGAACTCCGAAGTATCAAGTTAATCTGATAACCGCAGCCGGTGTGCCTGACGCATTCCTTGGCAAACCGGGAATGACATATTTCGCCTCTTCGACTTATTACAAGACGAACACCTCCAATATGCAGTATTTTGCTGCGGGAACTACCTTCAATGCCACATATCCGGAAGGCCGTTTCTCAGTAATGTTCCAGCATTATGAGGCCGGCTCACAGCTCCGCTGCGTGAAGAACTCCGCCGAATAGTCCAATAGGACGAATTTTTATTATTCAGGTCCCTTGGGGCCTGAATAATTCGTAAATATTTGTTATATTGCAGAGTTGGTATGTTGTGAAACAAATTTGAACCAGACCCGTTATGTCAAAGAGATCCAAGATTCTTGAGAACTGGCCGAAATACCTCCTCCAGTGGGGAGTACTCCTGGCCCTTGTATTGTTCCTGATCGGAATTGTTTCCGGAGATGAACCTTCGAACCCTGAGGCTTATTGCCCGGTGGGTGGTCTCCAGGCCCTTCTGACCTATATCGTGAAGGGTTCATTGCCGTGCAGCATGACTACGATGCAGATTGTGATGGGCATTGTGCTTGCTGCCGGAGTGGTGCTTTTCAGCAAACTTTTCTGCGGATACATCTGCCCGCTCGGTACGGTGCAGGACCTTTTGACCAAGCTTCGCGAGAGCATTGGACTGAAGGGACTTGAGATTGCCGGCAACTCGATTGCGGACAAGATTCTCAGGATTGTGAAATACATTCTCCTCTTCTGGATTTTCTACATGACGGCCACCACCAGCGAGCTCTTCTGCAAGAATCTCGACCCTTACTATGCCGTTGCCACGGGTTTCAAGGGAGAGATAACTCTCTGGATGTCAATCGTTACCGTGACTGCGGTATTGCTGCTCGGATTCTTTGCGAAGAATTTCTGGTGCAAGTATCTCTGCCCTCTTGGAGCCATCTCGAACTCCCTGAAATTCTGGGTGTGGGTAGTGGTTCTCTTCGCTCTCTGGTGGCTTCTGGACGTGCTGGGAGCCGGGATTCCGTGGTGGGTTCTGCTTGCAGCATTCTGTCTGACAGGATACCTTCTTGAGATTTTCTGCGGAAAGCCTGCGCTGCAGGTGCTCCATGTCATGAAGGACAATCTTGACTGCGTTCATTGCGATCATTGCAACAAGGCCTGTCCTTTCAGCATTGACGTGAACAGGGCAAAGGGCGGTGCTTTGAGGCACGTGGACTGCACTCTCTGCGGGGAATGCGTGGCCGCCTGTCCTACTCAGGCCCTCAGCATCGGGGTCTGTGCGAAACACAAGCCTAATATGTTCCTGAGGCTTCTTCCGGCATTGCTCACCGTCATGCTCGTTGCGCTCGGCATATATTTCGGCAGCAAGGTCGAGCTCCCGACCATCAATGTTACCTGGGGTATAGAGGAGACATTGGAGGACGGTACTGTAAACCAGCTCATTGAACCTTCTACCCTCAAGACGATGGAGATGGAGAATCTCCGCTCCGTGAAATGCTACGGCAGCTCGATGGCATTCAAGGCAAGGCTGGAGAAGATTCCGGGGGTGCACGGTGTGAAGACATTCGTGGCGCATCACAGGGTAGTCATCACTTATGACCCGGCTGTGACCACGGAGGAGAAGATTCAGGAGAGCGTGTTCACTCCTTCCAAGTTCAGGGTCAACACTCCGGACCCTGCGGCTGTCGACAGCATAAAGGTGGTCACCATCAGGACCGAGAACATGTACGACAAGCTGGACCTGAATTATCTCGGCCTGCAGATGCGCCTTTCTGACAGGAAGATATACGGCATCGAATCCGAGTTCGCCTGCCCTCTCATCGTGCGTGTCTATATGGACCCGTCGGAGTCTCCGGACAAGGCCTGGTTCAAGCAGATTGTGAACAAGAAAGAGCTCGAGATGCCTGTGCACGGCGGCGGTACCAAGATTACTCCTGTGGACTTCAAGTTCGTCGGCCTGGAGGAAGGGGAGTCCTTCATCTCCACCGAGGCCTTCATCCGCAGGATGTTCACACCGTTCAAGGTACAGTTCAAGAGCAGGCTTGAGGAGGCTGAGGGCAAGACCCAGTACGTCTACGAGCTGCCTGACGCCAATTATGAGAAGCCGATTGTGCTGCGCAATGCTCCGTTCCTTTCCAACCATCTCTCCCGTCACGAAGGAGTAATAGGCATTTACATTGAGCTGGACAAGTCGCTCACTCCGGCCATAATGGTACGTTATGCGGAGCCGATGACTTCCGACAGGCTCTGGGAGCTTATGACAATGGAGACCTGGACCATCACCTACAAGACGGATGACGTCAGGGAGGAGCCTGCCAAGTTCAAGTTCGAGACCCCGGGCAGGGAAGTGCCTTATGCGGGGTCGGCACTGGAGTATGACCTGAGCCTGGAATAAGATATCATCCAGCAGAACAAAGCTATGCGTAAATTAATATCAATCATAACATTATCCATCATTACCCTCGTTCCCCTCAAGGCGGACGAGGGTATGTGGCTTATCCAGAACATCAACTCCGCATTGGAAAAGAAGATGCAGGAGCGCGGCCTGGCCCTTTCGGCCGGAGAGATTTACAATGCCGATGCGCCCGGCTCTTCGGTTTCCGATGCCATTGTCTCATTGGGATTCTACTGCACGGGCAGCATGATTTCGGACAATGGGTTGATGATCACGAACCATCATTGTGCCTACAGCGACATATATGCGATGAGTACCCCGGAGCACAATTATCTTGAGGAGGGTTATTGGGCTGTGACTGAGGACCTTGAGAAGCCTGTACCGGGCAAGGAGGCCTTCTTTCTCAAGCGTGTCCTCGACGTGACGGCGGAGGTGGAGAGGCTGCGTTCCGAATATGAGGCGTCCGGCCAGGTTCTGGGCTCGCGGAAGATGAGTTATCTGATGGAAAAGAAGTACAAGGCCGATACCGGAATGGAGGCCTTCCTCAGTTCAATGTGGGCCGGAGAGAAGTATTATATGTCTCTGTATGAGGTATATACGGACCTGCGTCTCGTGGCTGCCCCACCTGTCAGCGTCGCCGCTTTCGGCGGTGATATCGACAACTGGGAATGGCCTCAGCAGAAATGCGATTTCGCAATGTACCGCATCTACACGGCTCCGGACGGAAGTCCGGCCGATTATTCCGGGGACAATGTGCCGTTGAGGCCTGTCCGCAGGCTGGAAATATCGCTGGAAGGATATAAGCCCGGTGACTTCACTATGGTGATAGGCTATCCCGGCAGGACTGACAGGTACTCCTCGTCAATGGAGACTGATTATGAGGAAAAGGTCGCTCTTCCAATAGCCAACAGGTTGAGGATTAAGCAGATGGCCATAATGAAGAAGTGGATGGAGGCCGATTCCGGAGTATGGCTCAAGTATTCTGACACCTATTTCGGGCTGAGCAATGTGGGCGAAATGCAGGAGGGCGAGGCTGCCTGCCTGAAGCGTTTCGGCTCGGCGGATGCCAAGCGTGCCGAGGAGGCCGGTCTTCAGGCCTGGATCGACTCCGACCCTTCCCGCATGGCAAAGTGGGGCAGTCTCCTGCATGATCTGGATTCCTGCTACTCCGCATCCGAAGAGGTGGAGCGCAACAAGACCTATTATCGCGAGACCCTTGTCCGCGGAACCATCATTGTCCGTACGATGATGCGTATGAATGCCGCCAGGGGGGATTATGCCAAGATGAGGGCAGCCCTCGACAGGGGAATGTCGGAGACTGACCCGAGGGTGGAGAAGGAATTGCTGCAATATGCCGTGCAGCAGTATTTCGAGAATGTTGACAGCCGGTTTTTCGGCCCGTACCAGAAGGAGCTTCTCTCCCGTTTCGGCCAGGATTACGGGGCAATGATGGACTATGTCTGGGAGGGAACCTGCGTGGCTTCAGCCGAGGCCGCCGCAGCATTCGCCTCACCGGAACAATTCGCCTCTGACCGCCTTAGAATGCTGCTCCTGGAGGTTCCGATAACTGCTTTCAACAATGACAGCCGCAACAATGAATACCGTCAGGCGATTCTCAACCTCCAGCGGGAATACACCTGCGCCCTGTATGAAAAGAGGGTCGCTGACGGGGTGGAGCAATATCCTGACGCCAATTCCACCATGCGCATCTCATACGGTACTGTAGGCCCGCTTTCCCCGAGGGACGGGGTACAATGTCATTGGCAGAGTTTCTCCTCCGGCATTGAGCAGAAATATGACCCTTCGCAGCGGGATTACCGGCCTTCCGACCGCTTCATGGGCATGATCCGCAGGGGAGAATGGGGCCGCTGGTCTGAATGTGGCGGGCAGCATAAAAAAGGCCGCGCCCATCGCGGCAATGCGGGTTCGCATCGTGGCAAGATGCCTGTCAACTTCCTGACTGACAATGATATAACAGGTGGCAATTCAGGCTCCCCTGTACTCGACTCCCGCGGCCGCCTCATAGGCCTGGCCTTCGACGGCAACAAGGAATCCCTCGCCAGCGACCTGTCCTACACGCCGGGTTACAACAAATGCGTCTGCGTGGATATCCGCTACGTCCTCTGGACATTGGACCATTATGCGGGGATGTCGCGCATCATTGATGAGCTTGGGCTTTGAGGGGATATAACAGGAGTTCTAAGACTCCTGAACCGTGACCTTGTACCCAAGTTTCTCCAGGGCCGCCTTCAGTTTTGCAACGTCGGTCCTGGCGGGGTCGTAGGTTACGGTGACGGTCTTGCTGTCAAGGGAAACGGAGAGGTCCTTTACGCCTTTCTCGAATGCCACATTGTCATTGATCTTCTTTACGCAGTTCTTGCAATGCATTGAAACATTGAAGGTTACGGTTTTCGTGGCAGCTTTCTTGGCATTCTGCTCACTCTTCTCGGCCATCGGTGCAGCGGCGGCAGCCGGCATTGTTCCTGCCAATATTATTGCGCAGGCGGCAATTATCATTGTTGTGTTTCTCATATTTATTATTTCCATAAGGTATAACGAAGTCCAATGTAAACTTTGGTCCCCATAATCGGACCCCAGACTGCGCTGGCGTCGAAGTCCGGGAGGGCAGTATTGACAGCGGCCATTCCGCCGTGTCCGGCAGTCTCCTCCATCGGGGTTCCCACCAGCAGGTTCTTCTGCCTGAAATTGGTCAGATTCTCTGCTCCGAGATATATGTCAATGCCCTTGAACCGCTTTGTAACCTGAAGATACAGAAGCGGATAAGCAGGGGAGTAACCGTCCTTGTAGAGGAGTTTGCCATTCTCGTCCCGCAAGTCTTCCATGAAATTGTAGACCCTTGACTTGCCGTTGATGGAGGCCGTGAAATCGAAGACCCATTTGTTCAGGTTGGTGGCATATTGTAGGTTCAGAACACCTTTGTACCGGCTTGTAAGAGGCTTTTCCGTCAGACCTCTTTCCTTCATCTCAATGCGGGCGTCGGTGTAGCGGAACGTTGCGGAAACGGTGAGGCGGCGGACTGGCTCGACATTGAAATCAATCTGATAACTCCTTGAGAATGAGCGTTTCCCGTCGAGGGCGTAAAAGTCAATGGTATTGGCGATGTTTTCATAATCCACCACCATCTGCTCATTGAAACTCGTGCCGAAGAAGTCCAGGCCGATGTAGTTATTGGACGAGGCACCGAACGGCAGGTAGAATGTGGCATTGCCTCCGTATGTCCATGCATCCTCGAGAAGATGCTGGCTGAAGATGCCGTCGAATGCCTTGCCGGTGGAGAATACCCCGATGTTGTCAATCAGCGGAAGTGCCCGCCTCAGTCCTCTTCCCGCATTGGCCCTGAGCACGACAGCCTCGATCGGGGCGTATTTCAATGTCAGACGGGGAGTAAGCCTGAATCCTTCGCCATTGAACCAGTCGGCTCTCAGGCCCAGAATCGAGGAGAACTTCTCCCCGGCGTGGAAGGTGTACTCTCCGCCAAGTCCGATGGCATATTCTTCTGTCAGTTGCCGGCCGGGTTTCAGCGTCTGGGTCATTACCTGTCTTGACAGGCTCTCGTTGTAGAAGTCGGCCGTGCCGCCGAGCGAAATGGTGAGTTTGTGGGCATCATTGAACTCATTCTGCAGCAGCACATTGACGAATCCGGAATTCTGCGTGCCCATATATTTTGTGGCGCCTGACCACATGTCCATGTCGGTGAGGGTGTAGTCCGCGACGAATGCGATATTGCGGGAATTGTCCTCGCTTAGAGGAATGCCGGCCTTGACGTAGGCGTTTACCGAGCGGTTCTGGATGTCGGAGCCCCAGGGTGACTCGGGTGACAATGTATATGTGCTGTGGTCGTAGCCATCCTGTCCGCCCTTCCTCCTGTCCTGGAGTGCGCGCAGTCCGAAACGTACCTGGACGCCTGTCGGGCCATAGTAGAGCCAGCGGTTGGCGACATTGACCTGAAGCATCCCGGGGTCGTCCCTGAAGCCGTCGTGGTTGTGGTCGAAGGTCTTGAAATTGCCCGATACGTGGCCGAGAATGACGGTGCTCCAGCTCTCGCCCATCTGGAGGGAGGATGCAATGTTGAAATCCGTCTTCGTGTCGTTCATTGTGGACAGGTTCACGAAGAGCGGCTTCTCGTCCGTAGGCTTGCGATATTCCGTATTGATTTGACCTGTAATGGATTCCACTCCGTTGACAACGGTGGACAGGCCTTTTGCGACCTGGATGCTCTCAAGCCATTGGCCCGGGACATAGGACAATCCGAATGGCGCCGCGATTCCCCGCATTGCCGGTCTGTTCTCGTCCAGCATCTGGGTATAGACTCCGCTGAGCCCGAGCAGCCTGATCTGTCTGGCTCCTGTGACCGCATCTGAATATCCGACAGTGACGCTGGCCGAATTCTCGAAACTCTCCGCAAGATTGCAGCAGGCCATCTTCCGCAGCCCGGCCGAGGATATTACCTCAGTCCTGAGTTCTTTTCCACGCGCGAGATAGTTACCGTCCTGCCTTGATGTGAAGACCGTGGCCTCCAGGCTGTCTTTCCTTTCCCCGTAAATGCCGGTCGTATCCTGCAGGGTGGTTTCCCGGGCAGGGGTCATTGACTGGCTGGGTAAATGCTGGCCCGCAGCCATCCTGAGCGGAATGACTGCGGCAAGTATCATGGCGGGGATGATGCCTTTCATATAAATGTTTATAGTTCGTTCTGATATTTTTCGGCCCGCCGTTCGCTGCAAAAATTGTTCCCTTTCTTAAGCCTGTTACACCTGTCTTTCCCCCTGTGAATCTGACCAAGGAGGGATGTCCAATCGCGGCGGATTGCTTATTTTCCTATCATTTTTTGCGTTTCTTGAAAATTCGTTTTATATTTGCAGTCCTAATCAAGGCGGATCGGTACAATCTCCCGCCGGAATAAGGTTCCGGAGAGGTGGGTGAGTGGCTGAAACCAACGGTTTGCTAAACCGTCATACGCAAATACGCGTATCACGAGTTCGAATCTCGTCCTCTCCGCAACAAGGAAGCCCACGTGAGCGTCGCTCACGTGGGCTTTGTGTATGCCGGAGCGTCGGAAGCAAGCTTCCGTAAGCCCCGGCATACACAAAGCCCATACAAAAGCCTCTGGCTTTTGTGGGTTTACGTAGTTGCAAGGGCCCCTCCGGCAAGGAGCAGAGAAAAAGCACGGGAACGTGCTTAATCTCGTCCGCACCGCTGAAATCGCTATCGCCTTGCACGAACAGGGTATAACTCTTGTTGTCGACGAAATCGATTCTATCCTTAAGATCCTTCGGCAGGAAGACATGGTAGGATTCAGACCTTGGCCTGACAAATATATGGACCGAGATGGCGTTACCAGTCAGATGTGGCTCCCACACATTGGCGACGTATCACGGGAAATCTATTGGAAGATTATTAAGAATACCACGTGGCACAAACAAAAAGAGGCGTGGCCTAATGAGTAACAAGATGCTTACATTTAACTACACAGATGCAAAATGCATCGTTATTTGCGGAGACATCCACGGCGACTTCGAGGAGATGGTGTTCAAGCTGTGCGTTCAATACGGAATGACAGACACTTTGCTCATCGTTGCCGGAGACTGCGGTTTCGGTTTTGAGAAGCCTGGATACTATGAGCAGATCTTCTCTAAGGTCTCGCGTCGGCTGACCACGGCTAATAATTGGATTGCGATGATTCGCGGCAACCACGATGACCCGACGTATTTCCAGGCGCAACGCATCAACCACGAACGCTTCCGTTGTGTCCCGGACTACAGCATCGTGACGGCTTGCGGTCATACGATCCTCTGCATTGGCGGAGCCATCAGCATTGACCGGACCTATCGCCTCGCTGCTGATTCACGGCCTCATTCCACCCAGACAGCTTGTTACTGGGCGGATGAGATGCCACGATTTGACGAGGAGGTTCTGGCAGAAATCAACGCTAAATACAAGATTGATACTGTCATCACCCATACAGCTCCATCCTTCTGTGAGTTGATTACTAAGGACGGGCTCATGGGCTGGGCCACGAGGGACACCACCTTACTGGAAGATTGTGAGCGGGAGCGGACTATCCTAGATCAGATCTTTGAGTCCTTGCTTGAAGCCGGACACCCTATCACGCATTGGTACTACGGGCACTTCCATCAAAGTTGGAGTGCCACCATCAACGGGATCCTTTTCTCCATGCTGGACATTATGGAGTTCAAGGAAATACGATAATCTTCCGGGCCAAAGATTCCTGCATTAGAGAAACAAAATCTTTTTCCCTTTGTATGTTGTTGAAAAACAGTGAATTATATAATAAAACCAGATGATTTACATACCTTGTTTAGCCCAATTTTTAGCCCTTTCCTCCTTTCATCTCATTGAGGCCGATCGCTAAGGCCTTATTAAGAATCGCTTGCTGTTCACGATATCTATCGCCTATTCTATACTTCCTTGCACTGGTCTCTCCGATATAGTTTATGATTCCTGATGATACTAATTTCTCAACAAACACTCGAACTTGCTTTTTTGACAAATGGCCAGCAAATAATGCAACAAAGTCCGTCATTTTTGCGTATTCATTCTTTTCCAGAAAAGGTATCATGACAGATAGGACCTGTTGCTCATTCCAATCTGTTATTTTCGAGTATTCCGCCAGTTGCCCAGAAAGCTCGTAATACTCTTTTCCTAAGATATAAAACGTCCCACTAGTTTTACCCCTTTGTTCAACGTAACCATCTTTTAATAAACGAGATACTATCTTCTTATCCAGTTCTTTTTTTGGCTTTCCAAGGCGAATCGCATTTAGGGTTGTCACATCATATACTGTTAATTTTTGATCATTGGGAAGTCCGTCTTGAATCCCTTTTATGAACTGGGAAAAAGCCATGTCCTCTATTTGCGCAGAGAGAATCAATGTAACACAAAAATCATCCGTCTGGCTATAATCCGGAATTGGCTTTCCTTCGGAAAGAGTATTTAAGAATATCTGATCAACACCTTGGCCTGAACGCTCGACCAGCCCCGTCTTTGATAATACGTCTGCAAGTAAACGATTTCTTGGAGTGCTCGGCACATAAATGATATTGTCTATTGTTACACCATATGGCAGTCCTCCACTATTAGTAATAACCATTTTGGTGGGATACTGCTTGATTACAGTTTCACTTTGTATGTGGTAATCACGGTGTGCAATGGCATTGTTAACCGCTTCTCGAATAACATCCTCGTTAAACAAGGGAATATCATAATCTTTATACAAGCCACTTCTGATAGGTACAGATCCATTTCTATCATTAATCCGCGCCCATAGGATATCTGCCATTAAAAAGAAAGGCTGACAAAAGTATGAGCGGCTATCAAAATGTATATTTGCTTCGCTTGACCTATATTCTAAAGAAACCCGGGCCTGGGGAAAGTGTTTTTTCAGTATATCTTCTTTACCCAATAAGATAACCGCTGCATTTGTTACTCGATCTCCAACAATCAGAGATAAATCTGATAACGCCTGTTCATCAGACAAGGAAAGGAAAGATGGATTTTTCTGTTTCTTGGCATATTTGTCCTTTAATACTGCGATTGCATTTTTGTCCAGGTCCTCGAATGAAACACCATCACAGAATTGTTGTGAAAAGTCAGGCTCTTGCTCTTGAAGAATACTACGATACATCTCGTCAGACATAGGGAGCAGTTCTTCGCCAACCCTCATCAAAGCAACATCCTCAAATTTAAACACCCTGCCTAAGGGCCTAGGTGGAACGTTTATAACAAGAACACGTTTCTCTCCTTCATATAACTCATAAATATCCGTACGTATACCGGAGTCTTTATAAATGTTTGCCTCAAGGTCACCAATTGCATCGATTGACTGTTGTGTGCCGATTACTTTATGAGGATACGCATCATGCATTCCTATAACAAGGTCACCCCCTTTTTCATTGCATAACGCAGTCACATATCCAAGAATACACTTTCTCCTTTCTTTAGGGACTGCTTTTATCCCTCCATTATAAGAGATGTTTCCTCCTTCACCTTTTTTAAATTCCACATGATCTTCAGATTCGCGAAGAACCTTGAATTCGTCTAGTGTTCGTCTCATTGTAACAACAACTTTTGCCTTTATTCGCCTACCAAAACTTAAGCTAGGCTCAATAATTTGCAGTTTTTAACTAATGGAGAGTAATTATTACCACCAAAATCTTCTGCCCTTTGAAAGGGCAAAACAAAGATAATAATAATCTTTTTTCTGACAAGAATTCCTCTTTCTTTTTATGAACAATCCTGCAGGAACTATTATAATAGCCCATCAAACTTCGTCATCGAGCTCGCTTCCGTAAGCCCCGGCATACACAAAGCCCATACAAAAGCCTCTGGCTTTTGTGGGCTTCCGTCGATTGCAAGGGCCCCTCCGGCAAGGAGCAGAGAAAAAGCACGGGAACGTGCTTAATCTCGTCCCTCCCCGGCCGCCCATACCGTTTGTGTTTACAAGGGTAATCCTGGCACAAGTATGCAAATGCACTTTGGAAAAGCAGAACTATTGTATAAATACAGAAATGCGAAATAACCTAAATGAATCCCATCTCCGCAGCAAGCTGGTCTATTGTCCGGCTCACGTTGCCGGTCAACAGTTTCATTAAACGGAGAAGTTTGGATATTTTGGTCTGGTCCATAGGCGCAGGGGTTACAGGCCCTTAACGGAAATGCGAGGCATCTGAGTCTTGAATTCAGGGTCGATGTGGTGGCACTGGGTCTTGATGATACCACGACGATAGATGGCGGGCTGGAGGCAGTAGGTGTCGAAATCCTGGAGGTCGACATCGGCAACGTTCTTCCAGTGCGGGAAGAAGAGTTTCATGGCCGCCGTAGCAATACGTTTGACGGCCTTGAAGTCACGCATATCGGCGTTGGCTTCGTATTCCACCAGCTGGTCGAAAAGCATACCGTAGACGTTTTCCGTACGGAGGGCGTGCATGACCTCAGAGAAGTACTCAACGTTGATTGTCCATCCCTTGTATATCATATTCTTGGAAATACGAGGCAGGTACCAGCCTTCAATGAAGCAGTGGAAGCGGTCAAGGAGGGCGGATTCACGGAAACTATTGGGAAGAGAATCGAAGTATCGATAGTTAATAGGCTTCTTGTTTTGGTCCAGCGGGATATTGCCCATCAGCATAAGGCCGCACTCGGAGGTAATTTCCTTGTTGTCAATGGTGGTCTTACCGGCTTCGAGGTAAGCCTTCAGAGCGGCCTGAATCTCAGCAGGTTCCTGGAATACGATGGTCTGGATTTCATCGAATGCCGTATAGTCGTGGTTGCAGATGATGCCGAGTTGCTCTTTGGATTTGTCATAGAGCAGTTTTGCACGAGTCACCTTGCCGCCGGAAATAATCCAGCCGTACTTGGAGAGATTGCCGAAGACGTATGACTTACCCGTTCCTTTCGGAGCCAGTTCAATCACATTGAGGCGGGGCTCAATGAAGATGAATAATCGGGTCAGGAACTCAATCTTCTGCTGCATGCTGGCGAAGGTGTCGGCATCGTATTCCATTGCAGAGATTAGAACGTCAATCCACTCCTCCGTAGTAAACGAGCGGCGTGCTTCCCTAAGGTAGTCCACGTCCACGGATTTGTAGGGCTTAAACGGCTTGAAATCGACCATTTCCACGTGGCTTTTCTTGCCATCTTCATCGGGCATCAGACAGAGCTTGATGATGCCCCATTTCTCGCCATCCACCAATTCCCCCTTGTTCTGCTCGTAGATGTACGGCGGGATTTGGCCTTCATTAAGTTTGATGCCCAGGTCTGGAATAGAGAAACGACGGATACTGCGCACCAAGTCGATGTAAATGGTAAAACGTGTGAGCAGGGTCACTTCTTCTCCCATTCCCAGGCGGTCCTTCACGGAAGCCGGGTCTTGCGGGATGACCTTATTGAGGAAACTGGTGAGACCGCCCCGGTCCACTTTTCCTTCTGGGTTGATGAAACGCTTGAGGAGGTAGTCCTTCACGAATGCTGGCAGGTTACGGCCCGCGAACAGGCTGTCCGTGGAGTTCGGGTCTTTATAGATTGTCATCGGGGCGAAGTAAGTGCGAATCTTACTGCTGATATTCTCGTTCATTGTGCTCTGTTAAAACAAATCGTCAAACAAATCGTTCTCTTCGGTGCCAAGTTTGGCTTTGAAATGGAATAGATGCGCAAGGCCGTCTACCCAGACTTCCACTGTCTCGACTCCGCTCACCAAGTCAATGGATTCTGAGGCATAGATGGAATTCCCTTCAAGATGCAGCGCGTATCTCTTTCCGTTGTACATCAGATAAGGAATATCGACATTGGAGAGGCCCTGAATGCCGAATCTCATAACAGGATTGGAGGCTGAGACCTCCAGATTCTTCTGGGAGATGCTGCAATTGGTGCGTTGCTCAAAGTCGGAAATGATAAATACCGGGACCAGAACTTCTTCCGGGGTGCAGCCGCCGTGGCAGCCGGAGCCGGTGTCTATCTTGCTGGTCAGGGACTCGTGGCGTAATGCGCAGATGGTCGTCTGGTCATCTAGGATCTTGTACTTCTCGTCGCTGACTGCTTTGCCGGAATTCCATGTGGCGTAGCGTCCTCCATGGTGTCCCTTGATACCGCTGAGGTTGAGGCCGGGACGCAGCTGGGACATATAAGAAATGCCGTGGTCTGACACGATGGCTATCTTCTTACCCGGGTTTTCGTCCAAAATACGGTTAATGACCTCTCGGACTTTGGCCATGTCGTCAATGATGTAGGACGGGTAGGGGCGCACTTTATGAGCATCGCCATCCAGATCGCCATATTTGTCGAGAGGACCACCAGCCAGTTTCTGCAGTTCGCTCTTGTTGATGTCAGTCACCGTAGGAAGCGTGGCTCTTGCAATGAATACCTCGTTGAGGAAAAATCTGTCCTGATTGTGCTCACGGATGATTTCAGCAACGAAGGGGACCCATTCCAGGCCAAGGCCATCGATCCAGAAATAAACCTGAATATCCTTGCGGTTGTTGAACAGGGTACGGACCGTTTTGAAATTGTTGTACCAGGAGTTGAAGGTCACTTCAGAGGCGTTCTTCTCAAGGATGACAGACTCAACCTCTGGCGTGTAGGTGTTGGAAAGTTTCGCTTTCTTGTACTGGTCCAGATAGGTCAGACACCAAGTCTGAGAGTCTTCGCGTGTACCAAAGGTCTGCTGCATGTAATGGAAGAGGTCCGGATACACTTTGCGTACATCATCAGTGGCAATCTTGCCTGCGGAAAACCATTTAATAATTTCCGCCTTCTCCGCTTCTGTTGCGAGTGAGAAATACTTGAAGGCGAAGGTCGGTCCCATCTTCTCCTCTATCTCGTGAATCTTCTGGATGAGAAGTTCCTGGACGTTATCAGGTACGGTGATGTTCTTTTTAGCCGCAATCATCAGACCGGCATTACGTTCCTCAAGTTCGTCGACCGAGTGTCCCTCGTCAAAGATGGTCAGGAGGAGATGTTGTACAAACTCTGCGTTGCTGTAATTGTTGCATTCACGGAGGACGGCGCAAATGTACCCCTTATTGCAAAAACGGTGGGTGTAATAAGCGCTGAGCAACCAGCGGCTGTAGGAGTCTTTCTCTCCGAACCAAATCTTATAGAAAACATCAAAGTCGGCCAGTTCGTGGATGCCGAAGCGAGAGTTGAAAAATGCCGTGAGATTGAAATTGTTGATGTCAATCTCGGTGGCCAGTTTCCGCCAAAAGACATCCTCAACGGTTTCGTAATCGACAATATCCAGCGGCAGTCCTAGGCCCTTGACCAAGAAGTCGTGGACATTGCGGCAAGTGGTATAGTCGAAGGCGTTGTCCGGCTGGGCATATTCAGCATTGGCGAAGATTGAGCGAGACGTGCAGATAATGGTTTGCGAAACGTCACCGTCTCTCCACGCATTGATCCATTCCGTCACCGTGTTGACCACCGTGTATTTGGATTCCAGATTCTTTATCCCGTAGGTTGTACCATCCGTGAGAATCAGGTGATAGTTTAACTGATGGTCGGCCGATTTAAGGTACCAGATGGTAGACTGAGAGTCCTCATTGAACTTGGACATTTTTCCGTACAGCCCCACGATTGGAATGTAAACACGCCGATGGTCGTCGTAGTTACGCTGCGAGGATTCTACCGACTTAATGGTTGAAATGAGCGAGTTAAATTCGCTGCTTGTCTTATTGTTATAAAACCGAGCTAATTCTGAGAATGGAGCGATAACGCTGTCTATGTCACAGTCTCGCGAATAGTCACGAATCTTTGTGGCCAAATCACTGTGCGTGACGATGACATCCGGGAACTCGGGGTTCAGCCACAAGTCAATGCCCTGGAAGAATACATTTGCTTGACGGGAAACGAAGTCATAACAGTCCCGGAAGTTATCGAAGAGGACAAATCGGATTGGATACCGGTTGGCGGTGAATGCGCCGGATCCGGAGGCGTTCTTGTCCTTTTCGACGGCCTGCATCAAGGCCTCCATGTTGTCGAATGTCTGGAACATACGTGATTAATCGTCAAGAATAGTATTGAGAATCTGGTCGTATCCGAGGTCAATCAGCTTATGAAGAATCTGTTTGGCTTTCGCAACTTCCATAATATTGTTCACTTTCACACGGGCCTTAGACTTCTTCTCTGCAGAGAAATCGCCAGCGGGAGGATTGCCTCCCGGAGGAACGGAACCACCGCCATTTCCTTCACCCGGACCAGACGGAGGAGGCGTGGAACGAGTTGTGAGACGCCAGTCTTTGAGGGCATTAATCACCTCATCTTCGTTCCAGGTACCCACCTCGGACTGGAGATGACTGGAGATGTACTCAAACGCCGTATCGAATTCGTCTTCTTTCAAGCCTACGGTCTCTACGGTCTGCAGGAAGGTAAGGAAACCATCGCGGAAGTTGCTATCATTTCCGATGAGGTTTTTGAACTCGAATTCATACATCTTGAGGCCGTCAAGGGCGTCTGTCATCAGATTAGGATTGGAGGAGCCAATCTCTACGCAGATGGCGTTTATGTTATCAACGAGGGTGCGGACCTCGGGTTTGGCCTTCTCTTCCGCCACATATTTCAGCGACCAGAGCGGATACTTTTTACCGGGAATGTAAGAATGCGTCATAACCCAGCGCGCGTTCTTGAGGCTGCTGATTTCTGTTATGTCTTTGTAGGCGGTAAGATTAAAGGTCTTGATGAAGGCTTTGCACAACTTACCCTCCTCCGGGGTCTCAAAGCGGAATGTTACCTTCGGGTTGGCCTTACCATCTTCCCAGGCCTTGAAGACTTCCACAACATCTTCAACCAGATGTTGGGCCTCACGGGGCTTACCGTTAAGGTCGAATATCTTGCCGATGTAAGGACGCATAGCGAAGGCCAGCATCCCCATTCCCGCATAGGACTGGAAGAGTCCATACGGCGGCTTGGTAAGGTCAATGAACTTCTCTGCGAGGTTGAAGGTGTTGGACTTGTCTGCGTGCTTAATCTTGTTTTCAACGAATTTGCAGACCTGATACAGCGGGTGCGCCGGATTGACATCTGTCTTCCATCGGAGATTCTCATCCACACTGTCCTGCAGGAGGTAAGGCACATGCATGGCGGGACCTTTACAGTGGTCGCTGATGTCGGTCTTGGTGTTGAATGATATGACGCTCTTGACGGTATCCTTGACCAGTGCTTTCTTCCAGTAGGTCTTGGAGAACTTAATCTTGATGATGTCCAGTGACTCGGGGCCAGCAGAGAAGATAGCAGGAGCAATCTCCGAATTGACCACCGTGGGCATCTTCATTGCGGATGCGGTCATAGGTTGCCCGTTGACGTATGTTACGAATACCCCGCGGCGGATTTCCTTAATCCACTCCTTGAGCATGTCGGAGGCGCATTTGGCATGAGACTGCTGCTGGTCTGCGAAACCATGCTGCTGGGCACATTTGGCATTGGCCTGGTACTCGATGAAGCGCTGGTAGTTGAGATCTGTGAGCGTGGTATCGAAAACCACAAATGTGGTGGTCTGGAAGCGCTCTTCGTTGCAGTTGCGCTGGCAGATGTCCTTTAGCGTGTTCAGTTCCTCTGCGTTACGAGCAACCATCATCGCAAAGAAAAGTTCATAGTCCTTTGCCTGCTTGCGGCCGTTCTCCACCTTATTGAGGAGCGTGTATTCATTGACCTCTGTGGAATAGAACTGGAAACTGTACGGACGGGCAACGTTTGCCAGATACCGGTCGAAATCCTCCCGGGCTGCAGAACCAAAATTGATGACCTGTGCCGTTGTTTTGAACTCGGTAAACATCAACTGCTTCTTGATTTCCTCGATCTCCTTTGGAGGAAGTGCCGAGAACTGGATGGAGTACATTCCACCAGGAGCACGCTGGATGATACTGTTGTCGTTGAGCCAGGTCAAGATGTCATCTACCTGGTATTCGATGGACGTACCAACGAACAGGGACTTGATGTTGTCCTCGCTCGGTGTTACAGATTCGTTATTGGCAATGTTGTTGAGAGCATTCAGCAAGAGGATACCCTTGAATACGGCAAGGTGGGCAGCGCTCTCATGCTCTACGCGCAGGCGGTAAGAGTTGAATCGCTCTGTAACGGCACCGAACTTGGCCACATTGTCATTGAATTCCGTAACCACGTAATCCCAAAGGTAGTCTGCAGTGATGGTCTCCCGATTCATAAAGAAGTCTTCGTTGTCAAGGAAGGCCTTGACTGCTTCGTTCTCACCCAGGAACTGGAATACGCTTCGAGAGGAAGAACCTGCTTCACGGGCGTAGTAGGTTGCCAGGTTTGCCGTTGCCGGATGGAGCGGGAATAGCTTCTTGATGTCGGCGATAGTTTCTGCCTGGTTGGCGGAACCGGCCGTATAAGCATTCAGGATAGGAGCACACTTGTCAAAGAAGGAACTGCTGACCATCCGGAGTTCGTCTTCACTGCCCACAAGTTTGAACTTGCGGGACATAATCTTGAAGGCAGATACCGGCTCCATGTTGTATTTCATGTCGAGGTAACGGCCCTTTGTCTTGTCACGTTCCTCTGCCTTCAAGGAGTTGAGGGCTGACGGGTGCGAAATGAAGAACAGATAGGAATTATGTTCTGCATTCATCGTCTCGTCTGCCAAGCGCTGAAGATCAACCAGCAGGCTTAGGCCAATGTCGGATTTCATTACATCCGTGAACTCATCCCAGATGACCAGAAGGCCATCATAGTCTGTGCTTTGGGCAAGTTTCTCCTCCACCTCGAAGAACCAAGAGCTGAGTTTCTCACTCTCAAGGCGAATATCGATGCCGGCATCACGTAGCACGTCCTTTACCTTTCCGAGAGTACCGGAATCCTGGGCAAGCAGGTTGGACAAGAGTTTATCCACTGTGGGGGTAAAGGAGGACAGCTTGGGGTTCTGACGCAGAATCAGCTCCCACATATCCCTGTTGTTCTTGATATGTGCTACGTAGTTGTCAAAGTCAGTCTTAACATCCAGCTCCAGACCCGCCTTTGACAGCGCCAACTTAATCTCGCGCTGCATCTGAAGAGAGAGGTCGTCCTTGTGGGCAATGTTGTTCTGGCCGTACAACGTAACCGGGAACAGGCGCTTTTGCTTGCGCAGGTCGAAAAGCGACTGACGCAAGGCGTCATATTTCGGTTGTGCATACTCGTCGTTTATGTAGTCTGCAATCTGAGAGACCTCGTCGCACAGGAGATGCTCGATGACTGCGGCTGCGTGGGACTTACCGGTTCCGTAGGTGCCTTCAATCCAAAAAGACTTGTGGACGTTTGTGTCGTTGTTGAACACGGAATTGATAATCCGGCGCAGAATGTCGTTGAATTGATCGTTGGCGATAAATACCTTCCAGGCACCATCCTCTTCAGTCTGGATGTTGTAAGCTGCCTTTTGGCCCCTTAGAGCAATAATGTCAGAATACTTGCTTGCCATATGTTTGGTACTTTGCTATTATTTTATTATGCCGTCAAGAAAAATCTGATAATCTGATTCTCATAATACTGTCTGACGTCTTCTTCCTGAAGTAAATCCCAAAGAGCGTTGTCCAGATACCCATACTCGGAATTTCCTTTGAGCATTTTGGCTGAAGGATGGTATGTAGGAGATGGTTCCTGAATCCACTTAATATGCCAATATCCATCGTTAGTCAGGAAGTAGAATGGTAAGTAAACTGGCGCAATTGCCAAATTGGGATTGTACTTCGAATATAGCCCGTTGTATACATCCTTAAGGTCGTTATTAAAAAGGATTTTATTATTCGAAAACACTCCACGACGTATTACCTCAATCAAGGCGAGGACAAAAATGGGTTTGGCATTGATAACTCCACCATTTCTGCTGGTGCCTCTCCTGGTCTGTAGAATCATCGTGTTATACAGTTGTATATACGGGCGGTCTTTCATTGCTGATAAAGTTCGCGTAATACAGATTCAGAATTCAAATCTTCACGGAGAGTAATATGGTCTAGTCCCATATTAAGTTCAGCCACGAGAATGCGGTTTGAAGAAGAATTCAGTGTGCGAAGCGCTTTCTCAAATACTGCTTTGGGAACGCCAAACTCTCTAAAAGGACCACCCTCACATGTGTCTTGATAGAAATCTGAAACTCTCAATGACTGGATTTTGTGGGTCTCTGCGAACTTATAAAGAGAATAAGCTATTGCCTCTTCGCTTATTTCGCTATACTCACCACGAAGCGAAGTCTCCTTGTCAACAGGCTTCATCTGTTCGAATTGACTACCTACAGGTGACTCCCTAAGAGTTCTCTGAATTTGGTAAACGGCATTGTGTACAGTCTTCTCTTTGTATGCAGGATACTGGTCACGAATCATTTCCTCCATCAATTTCTGGCTATACTGTGTGCCCGGTAATATGTTTTGTGAGAACCATCTCGCTATAAATGAGTTATACGTCAGGTTAATCCAAACTATTTCCCAAACAACTTCTGGGCGATCCATCCTCATATCCGCCAATAATTGACCAAGAGGAGTAACATGGTTAGTCTGGTCGATTACTCCTGCGTCTTTCAACCATGCTTTCAGGGAAGGTATCTGGTAATTTTCATTCAGACCATGGTCACTTGTCCAGTAGTCATCAAGATCGATGAAAAACTGTTCGAGCCATTCTTCACGAAGACCGAAGTTTTTGTAACGGTCAATGTTACCTTGTTTACTTGTCATACTTTCAGATGTGGATAAGGAATTAGCTACAATGCATCCTTTGTCGTGGAACTCAAGGCACCTCTGGCAGTGGATACACAATTTTTTGTTTACAGATACTGTTGGATAAACAGTTAATGCGCCTGTTGGACACTCAACTTCGCATGCTTCACAGTGAATACAATATGTGGTTTTATAGAGCACACGCTTGATGTGTCCTATTAGTTCTACATCGGTGATATTATGGACTGTGAAACGATAGATTTCTTCATTCTGACGCTCTTTGACGACAGAAAATTCATACACGTCCTTCTTGACGACTAATTCGCCTTTGCGATTCTCAGTCGGGCCTACCATCCTGAAATCGCCGAGGATTTGCAGATAGGAATCGATTGGCAATTGAGGATTCTTAAGGATGGCGATAAAGTCAGGAGTAAGGCTCTTGAACTGTATGAAAGATTTTTTCTCAATGTAATTGCCCCCGCCACGCCGTTTCCAACCTCCTTGTTTGATGTAATCTTCAAGGTCTTTGACACCAGCCCTTTTCCCAAAGGACTCAATTCTGTCAAGGAAAGGTTTGACGCTTGCGGGGTGAGTCTTGTTAGCTATCATCTCATTCCACTCGGAAGCGAAGGGACACAACAAGCAGCCCACTCTGGTCATGCCGCTCCGATAAGAAGGATTAATAGGCAGTTCGTTGCGGAATAAGTACAAGAAAACCTCTGCTGTATTCCAAAGGAAGATGGGCCGTGCATTGATGGTAGTGGAATGCTTGACTCCTTTACCAATTCTATCATATCCCGAGCGGCGTGTGCTCTCTTCAGCACGAACACCTTCAAAACAAAGAACTTTACCTTGTTTATTTGTTCCTGGTTCCTTAAGGGTACGATACAGAGGCCCCGTTTTCATCACAGCACAGCACCACCTTTGCTTGTCACTTGGCGTCCCTATCTTATCCCAGTAATTCAGTACAGACTCGTGGTTCTTTGCCGTGGAGAACTTCAAATCCGGGAACTTCTTCCCATAGAACTCCTGCACGTCCTTGTACAGATCCAGCGACGAAGGTAGTTCATACCCTGTGTCGGAATAAATCACTTGGAACGCGGATGGTGGAATGGCACGAGTGCAAAGGTCCAGCACCACCTGCGAATCCTTACCACCAGAGAAGGATGCAAGGAAATAGTCAATCCTGGTGGTCTGGAATATGCGCTTTCCTAGCTCATTGGCCTGCTCCAGCGGCATTACGTCAAAAGAGTCACAGTCCTGTTTGACAATGGCCATCTTCTGCTTGGTCTTCTTCTCGATGCGCTCGGTCAGGGCTTCAAAGTCAATCTTGTTGGCCGCTACTCTTTCCACGCTCTTGGTGGCAGCGGAATAGGCAATGTACGTGTCGCGGATAAAATCAATGGCCTCGCTCTCCATCAGGAACATGGGGTCTTTGTTCCGGTCAAGCATCTTTTTCATGTTCACCGGGACCAATTTCATCGGCTCAACACCTTTCTGCAGTACCACCTTTGGGGCATCATAGATGTTTGCCCCCTGAGCATCAAAGAGATATTGGCCACGATAGAAGTACTGCTTGTTGCAGGCCCACATCAGAGGTTCGTCACAGTGCGGGTATTTCCAGCCCTGTTTCTCCAAGCCCAACAAATCCAGTTCCTCCCAGAATACGGGACGCGGAGCCACTGAAAGCGTGTTTTCTACCACTTTCAGGTTGAGGAGTATGCCTCCGGTTTCGCTATCCCAAGTTATCTTGTACATTGCTAAATTCTGCTAAATAATGAAATAATTTGCTCGATGCTCTCTCTCTTCCAATCCAGCATAGAGTCCTTGTTGTACTGGTACTCACGAAGACTACGGGCAAGCCATTTGCCGGAATCGTCATCAAAGTCGGAGAAATCCTTTGTCTCAAAAGCCGTCTTTACTCGCTCATAATACTGCTCCCAGCTGAGCCTTATCTTGACGTCCTTGACATGCCCATAGAGGCTGGTGATCTTTTCAAAGAACTCCTGTGGGTGAGAATCCAACTCTCCGTTGGCATACAGTCTTTCCTGCCTTATCCAGAAACGGTATAACTGCTTCTCTTCATCACTTGCACCGGAGGAAGACGGGAAATGGTCATTCTCCTCGATAAACGCTAGAATCTTTGGATACCAGAGACTATTTGCCGTAGCTGTCTTGGCACTGGATTCGGTCGGAAAGTATTCCTGAGGGAAATCACCGGAGGTCAATCCGATATAACGTTCTCCTGCAAGATAATAGAACGCAAATTGGCCGGACTTATCCAGTGAGATATTGGAAACAATGTTCTTTTCGTCAGTCGTGGGGCGGAACTTACAAACATATTCGACAATTGCCGGAATTGGAGCAATCGGGAGTTCCTGCTGATTCAGGTATTCGATGACTATGCCGCGAATAGACCCACCCTTATGTTCATCCGATTCCCACTCAGCCAGGGTATAGGTGCTGGTGCGGCCGATGGGAACAATATGTGGATTGGTGTTAATACTACCACGTAGGCTGTTCATCTCCGTGTAACGCTCCGGATATTGATAGATGAATTCCTCGTATATCTCTTCCAGCGTCAGCGGCCGGCCAGCTGCGCGAATAATCTCTTCAATGACTATAGGGTTATTTTTCCGGGTATTCGGTTTAAATATAACCTGGCCAAAGTCCACCTCAACCGAGAAATGCAGGAAAAGGAGGGACCGGCAGGCGGTCTCAATGGCTGGTCTTTCTTCTTCGCAGTATTGTGTTTTGAGATGACCGTTAATGAGACTCTGAAGGTTGACCTTCTCTTCATTGATGCGTTTTTCCGCCAGACGGGTTTCGATATCTTCAAGGAAGGCGTTGAAATCCATATACTGACAAAGATCTGTAGGGACCAGGCAAAGGAAGTAATTCTTCTCGTAGTAGCCAGTGATGGACTTTATGACATCACCCAGAAGCGTTACTTCTTCGAAAGTGGAGGCTAGTACCCAGTTAATGAAGTTGAGATTGAAATCAGTCCCTTCCTCAGTGTTAATCTCCTCATTTATGCGCCTCATCTGGAAGTTGTAGGGACACTTGTCCATAAAGCCATGGATGCGGTAAGAGGCAAAGTATTCTGCAAGAGTATCAACCAGTCTGTTTCTTTTCTGGCGTACACGTTCCGAGCTGAGACCTAATTCCGCCGCAATCTCATCCCTATTACGAGGTATTTGGCCTTCGTGTATAATGAATAAGCCGTCAAGTATTGAACGATCCTCTCCTTCCAGCCCTTCAAAGTAGGTTTTTAGAGCGGCAAACAAAGGGAAACGGCCCAGAGATTTTTCCTTTTCGCGGATGCCTTCTTGTGATTCAAGTGGAATCTTGAGGGCGTCGAGGTTCTTGGAAAAGAACCTCGTGACAGTTTCTTCCACGGATTGTTTGTCAGGAAAACTCTCTAGGTATTCCTTTATGCTTTTAAGAAAGCCCCCGATCTCCGCTTCCGTGTTCCTGCCGACGTTCTTCATTTTGACAGGATTGAATTTCGGGTTGGTAATGGAGGTGTAAAGTTCTGCGAGAGAACCGTGATTCTCCTTTAGAAAAATATTGAAACCATTCTTGGCGCGGACTGACAGGTCTTTAAGGCGTGGTATCACCAGTGGAAGAAGAGTGTCAATGTTTTCGGGAAGGGTAGGTGGAATGGGATCTGGTTCTTGAGAATATTCATGTGGTGTGAATTCTGACTCACCAGGATTATGCATAATGCGAATGGTGATAAGGCTTTCTTGAATAGCCTCAATCTCTTTAACGGTCTTGCGCCCGCAATTCTTCAACCCCGCAAATTCTTTGCTGGACATTCGGATGAAATCGGACAAGAACGCCGACTTACTGGTATACTTTTCCTGCAAAGAGGAAAGGACGTTATTCGTACGAACAGAGTAGTATGGGAGAAGGGCGTCATATTTACTCGACAAATCACCAATGTTATCGGCAGAAACCGATTCGATGAGTGTAATGTTATCTAAATTATCGAGCATTTGCTCCTTCTCTTACCTGGAGGCTCCTGCCAGGAGGTCCACATAACAAAAGTGTGAAGCCTCATTTCATTTACCGGTAGGAAGGTTGTGGAAGGACCTTGAGAAAGATAAACTACTTTTGACACTCCACACTCGGCCTGATATGGAGTGCCAATCCCAAAAAGGATAAAGCAGCATAATACCAAAGCACGAGCGTAAGATCTCGTAGTCCTTTTCTCTGAAAATTTCCACATTTTCCTACAAGGACACGAAAACACTTTCGCTAAATATGTATGTTATTCATCGAACAACATACAAAGGTAATGATTTTCTACCAAAGACGTACGATAGATTCAATGAATCAACGGCTTTTTATTGTAATTGACAAGATGTTGTCAAATTGTGGGACAACATTGATGCATGAACTACCTTCTTCTCCCTCGATCTTTCTTCGCCCCGTCCCAGTAGGTGAGGTCGTTGTTGGAGACACCTCCGCCACTCCCGACGCTGACACCACCTTTTCCGCCAGCTGCGAGCAATAACATTGCCACAATCTCCTTCGGGACGGTTATCTCTTCACAGAGTTGTTCGGTACGGGTTTCAGCCAGATCACGGCTGGATTGATACGTTCCTTTCCAGTCAAACTTGCTTAGCAGGCTTTTCGCCGCTTTCTTCCGCTGGCCTTCATCCGTCGGATTCAAGCCTTTCAGGATCGCCTCTGCAATAATACTATTGGCAATACTCCTCTCCGGTCATCTGCCAGAGGGGTCTGGATAGCAGGAGAAGTCATATTTGACAATGTCATGCTTCAGGACAGCATCATCGGCAAGGACCCGCTCGACAAAGGAAAGGACCTTGACCGTTATTTCATCCTTGGGCGGGACCATCATGAAGGGGTGGGACCATCATTGAGGGATACTTCTCCTGCCGGAGCGATTTGACGATAGTTTCCTTATCATCCCGGAAAGGAGCATCTCCTTCGCCCGGCTATTCAGGATCGAGAGGTAATACTATTCGGCCGGGCGGAACAGGACACCGAAGGACCAGCCCCGCTGGATGAAGATTTTGATGATATCATACACGACCAGGGTCAGCAGGCACGCCATGAAGGGTACCAGCCCGGGCATGATGCTATCCAGGAATCGTTCGAGCCACATATAGTTAAGCCGTTACCATTATCTCTGGTTTACTTCTCCTTACTGTCATGGAGTTCGAGGGCGATCATGATAGAACGGTTCAATTTGTCTTTCCGCACGTCTCTGTTAATTGTCGGCTAGCCGATTATTTCCCATTTCCCACGTGTACCTCCACTCCAATGTATCCGTTTTTCACGCAGTTCTTCAATCGCATTTCGTATTTGGCGCTCACTACAGTTCAGTTGTTTTGATAGCCTCGATCTTGATATGGATGGATCGTTGACAATTGACTGATATACTTTTTCAACAAAACTTGGATTGATTTGGATCGGATTTGGATCGGATTTGGATCGATTTGGATCGCCCTCTCGCCATATAACAACGCGGAAATCTTCCTCCTGATGAAACTCAGGCATCCTCAGCCCCCATTCAGAACATTTAGAAAGAATGTCTTCCGTTCCGGTTCCAACCTTTTCAATATACCCTGCAAGATACATGGGATCCGCGAGAAGAGGATTGGAAGGAAGGGATTTGTGAGGTCCGGCAAGCTTTTGAACCGTTAAACCGTAAGGAAGCTGCCCCGGGTTCCAGATCTCCAATCTGTTTCGGAAAAGCATCACCTGAACACTAGCATTACTTGTGTAGTCTCTATGGCAAACAGCATTTACAATTGCCTCTCTTACAGCATCGTATGGCAATTCGGGTTTCGTAGGGACAGCTGCCGTGTCCCCCTCCGATCGAGTCCCTGTCCAATTGTCGATGCGACTCATAACAAACGCTGTGGCCTGATCGACGAGTTCAAAAACATTACCTCTGTAAATCTGATATGACGGCATCGGTTTCTCAACGACATCACCAAAGAACTGCGCACACTTGACCTCGGAAGTAATGAAAAACTTCTGGGGTTTTTTGCCGAAGAGAAGAATCGCAGAGTTTGATATCCTGCCCCGGTCATCTATTAGGGATAGGTGCGTCAGAAGATGCTCGGGACTGGCATCCACAGGAAGCGGAAAATTTCTTTTGCTACGGGCCTGCTTGATGAACTCTGTCATCTTTGCAGTGTCAAGATCATCCAACGTGGCTTTCGTATCATATGCCGCATCAAAAGGCTGCCAACGGATATACTCTTTTTCTTCCAGATACCTGACAAGAGCGGCATATACGGATGTCCTCAATCCATCTATATCCACAAAAGTTTTGCGGACTATATCCCTTTCAACTTTTTGAATGAGGGCATCTTTCCTTTGGGTGACGAGTTTCCTCGCCAATGCTCTTGATGAAGATTAATCTCGTCTTGTGCATTTCTGCAGCAAGATCGTATTCTCTCTCGGTTGGTGAAATACCTTCCACGTCCTCGTATCCATATTTATTACCATAAAGGCCAAGGTAGATATCAGACATCTCCACCTCCCGCAAAAAGACCTGCTGGGGCGAAGCCTCATTTGCGGGAACCTCCTCGAAAATGAAGGGCTCAAAGAATTTTCCAAGCAGGACATCCGTCCGGATGTAGTGACTCAGCATAGCACGCTCTTCCGAGAATTCGCTTTGCACACTACTGATGAATACTCGAATTCGTTTCATGCTTGCGAAATTACGGTTTTCTTGAAAGATATCCTATATCAGCCCATCAAACTTCGTCATCGAATCCCATATTTCCTGAGAATCTTCAATATCGGCTTCTGAATTGACTCTGCCCAGAGTGAATAGCCGTGGTCGCCGGGATGAGTTCCGTCAACACTTGTGTCGTGTTTCGGACTTGTGGCATTGGTAGTTGTGACATAATATACATCCTTGTATCTCTTGACCGCCTCTGCCATCAATTCATCCACAACTCTCATTCTTTCGCTCTCATTCTTTTCCGTGGCAAGGTCGAAGTTCCGTCTCTCCCTGTAAATGGTGTGCTGGAAAATCAGCGGTTTGCCGGGATGTGCACCCTGAAGTTTCTCAATGAAGGGAAAGAGGCGTTCCCGGATTTCTTCAATTGTCGGATTGGAGAAAGAGTCGAAAATGAATGCGTCAATGTCAGGGGCATTGACCAGAGCATCGGCAAAGTATGACTGCATTTTGCAGTTGCCGGAGCATCCGAGGCTGAGCAACTGGATGCCGGTATTCCTGCAGAATTGTGCCGGATAAGTCATTCCGGGACGCGAGGTGCTGGTTCCGTGAGTGAAGCTGGAGCCGAAAATTGCCACCCTGTGCCGGAAAGGAACATCACCCTTCTCAATCACAGAGCCTGACTGAACTCCAATCTGCACTGAATACTCTTCGCTGAATAGAGGAAGATAGAGAAGGCACTCCTTCATACTTCCATCCATATTCTTTATCAGCACCGTGTTGTAACCATCCTCCTTGTCAATCGGACCGCACCCTGCTGCCGCCCAAACCCATTCTCCGTCTCTCTTGATGTACAAGTCAAATCCCCTGGACGAGTATCCGCCTATGTGCGAGGCGTATTGCTTATATCCGTAAGTGGCTTTTACAGAGATAGTTGTGGAATTGGTTCTAAAGGCTACAGAGATTCCGGAGGACATCCTTACCTGGCTGTTCTCGGTCTTGGTGAATCCCTTGAACCTGACTGTGTCAATACGGGCGTAAGGGTTCGGAGTATCAGGGAAAATCTTGCCGGCCAAAGTCAAGTCCGAAGCCTCAGTGAATTCGTACTTTATGTCTTTCGGAGTCTGTGCACCAACTGTCAGCGTAAAGAATAATGCGGGTAAGACCGCAGCAAATGCATTAATTCGTTTCATTTTCCATCATGAGTTTCCGCAGCTCCGCCAGGGCGCAGGAAATATGATATTGCACCGTTTTCGGGCTGATTTTGAGAGATTCTGCGATTTCCTGGTATGTCTTGTCCTCGAAGCGGCTCATCTTGAAGATTCTCTTCCTCAAGTCCGACATTCCTTCCAGGGCAATCTTGATTTTGTTCAGCAAATCCGCAGTGTCAGTCAGGCTGGAGGCATCCTCCTCTATAAGCGCGTCTCCTGAGCGGGAGCGCGCAAACATCAGCCTGACATTCTTTTCCCTGATTTTGTTCAATACTGCATTGTGGGTTGTCCTGAAGAGATAGGATTTGAAAGACCGCACCTCATTGAGATCCTCCCGGTAATTCCAGATTCGCAGGAAAATGTCCTGGGTCAGATCCTCTGCTTCAGCATTGTTCTTGAGAATGGCGAAGCACCAGTTCCTGACCAGGGGTGCATATGCCACATAGAGGATGTCAAGGGCCTTGACATCCCCTTGTGACAGATTGAATAGTGTGTCTTTCTCGTTCATCAACACGAAGACAATAGGCCACGTTCCGGATTCAGGGAACGCAAATATAGTGTAAATTACCAGTTCTTGACGCGGACTTTGTACATATCCATGTCAGGAACCCTGATGATTCTCTCCGTTGTAGCGGAATTCCGGTCTTTGCCGTATCTGATTTTCTGCGATGACCAGCTCTCGTTACCTTCCGGAACAGTGGCGTCCGTGTACCAGAATTCCCCGCTTTCAGGATTGTAGTTCAGCGACTTGATGCCCGTCGAATTCGTGAAATGCTTCATCTCGTCGAATGAGCCGTTGCCAATGTTGTACAGGTAGGCTTTCACGCCGGCGACGCAGAGAGTATTGTCATCCACAAATGTCAGGTCGTGGAGACCGCCCTGGGGAGTGCTGACGCTCTTGACGAGCTTGAGGGATGCTGCTCCGGAATCCATACCCTCGATAGTATAGGTCTGGAGTACATTGCCTCCGGCTGCGTACAGTTCCTGGCGCTGGCTGTTCCATACTACTCCGTGGGCAGACTCAAGGGACGATTTGGAAAGTATTGAATTAGACTGGTTTATGTCGTAGAGCTGAACCTTGCTGCAATCATCTCCGCTACCGGACGAGCAGGCTACTGCAATGTACTTGCCCATGATGTATTCAGCAGAATGGGCGTTCGGGCACTGCGTGGTGTAGAACAGGACTTTGGAAGTGGCGATGTCCACCAGGGCGCACCAGTTGTACGAACTGCTGAGCAGAAGTTTCTTTCCGTTGTCCACAATCTTGCAGTCATCCAGATGGTCGCACCTGCTTTCGGACAGGCCAAGCTGGGAGGCGAGAGTCCTTACATTCAGGCTCCATATTACTGCTTCCGTGTAAACGTCGCCGACCAGATCGGCATTGATCATATAGACCATATTGTCCCCGCAGAATACAAGCACTGTGGACTCGCTTTCCGCTGCTGCTCCGGTCACATATCTGCCGCCCCTGGAAAGGGTAATCTCATCCGGGAGGGTCGAGGTCAGCTTGTCTCCACCGTCTGTAGTGACAGTAACCTCAATGCCTTCAGGGAGTGTGACAGGAGCACAGAATACCGGCACTTCACGGCTGGCACTGCGGCAGTCAAGGGGCTCCGGGAGATTTACTGTTATCTCAGGGGAGGATGCACGGCTGACGGAAGGGTCTGATACAGACATTCTTGTTTCTCCGGCTATCATTACGCCTCCCTTTGCCTTGACAGTCACGCTCTTGACAGAGTAGTCACCTCTTGCAACAGGAATGTAGAGAGTACCGCATACGGCCTCAAGCTTGAACTTGCAGCCAAGGTACGAGTTGACGACAGCGTTGTCCGCACCAAGCATCAGCGGAGTCCAGTTTCCGTCCTGGGTTTCAGGAATCGTATAGACTATGTCTTCTCCGTCCAGGCTGACAGTTTCATCAGCCGGATACCAGCATACCACGTCGGATGCTTCAGATGCAGCCTTGATATTGAACAGGAACAGGGAACTGCTGGAGCCGGGAAGCAACGGGGCTGCCGCAGCCGAATATGTCGTGCCTCCGGCATTGAGCATAATTGCCGCCCGGTCAGTGTCCTTGAGGATAGTGGTTACGTTTTTCTGCCCGGCTCCATAGTAGGTCCCGAGCGTTATTTCGCATTTTGACGCGAGGTCCCTGACCTCGTCCTTGTCATCCGAGCAGGAGACGAAAGACGAGACCAGAAGAGCCGCGCTACCTAAATATGAGAGTATTCTTTTGTACATTTCTCAATCTGTTTTGGTGTTATTTAATGCAATTTGAACCGCAGATATCACCTCCGGAAGTACTCCAGCCATCGGCCCTTTCACCGCCTACATATTTGGCTGAGAAATAACCGTTGGCGCTGCCACCTCCGATGAAGCATGAATAGAACATACCGTCCAGCAAATTATTGCCGGCCATCTGCTTCTGGTTGAGATCCCCCGCCTCATAGGTCCAGGAATCAATCACGGCTCCGTCCTTGCTGAAGATATAGTTCACGTTGCCTTCCTGGCCGGATGTGATGTAATACCTGTTCTCCGAGTCAACGCAAGGATGCGAGAAGTTGAATGCGTTGGCTGTAGAGCTTGCCATCACGTGCTGGTATGACCAGTTGACTGCCGTGAGATCCTTGTTCACATTATAGACCCAGCAGTCCTTGCAGCCTACGAATACGTTTCCGTCCGGAGCAACAACCGGAGTGTAAGGATTGTTTCCCGCGAATACGAAATTGTCCTTGATCATAGTTTCAGCATCAATGTCGAATGAGCTGAGGCCGTTTGTCACAGGCAGATATACAGTCTTCTTGTCAGCAGCCACAGCAAAGCCGGTGATTCCGACCATTGATGAGGTCATTGCCAGGGACTTGCGCAGGCTTCCGTCCGCCGCATTGTAGAAATACAGGTTCTTGCCGGCGCCGACGACAACCTTCCCGCCTTTGACAATGAGACCCGCGGCGGCTCCTGAGAATGCAGCCTGCCACTTCTTTTCTCCGGTCGATGCATTGAGGGCGAACAGCTTTCCAGCCTTGTCCGCTACATAGACAGTGCTTCCGTCGGCACTTACGGCAGGAGCAGTACTCTGCATTGACCCTGCCTCCGTGAACTGCCATTTCAGGGTTCCTTCAGGAGTTACAGCATAGAACTGTCCGGCAGTCTGGGTACCGTAGTAAATGTCTCCGGTTACCGGATTGACAGTCAGTGGGTTGTAGCTGGCTGTGGCCTTGGCTGGGATATATTTCCATTTCAACTCGCCAGTCTCTGTGCTGAATGCGTACAGGCCTGAGATTTTGTTGAATGTAATATTATAGACTGTCTTCCCATCAGGAGAGAATACCGGGCAGGTGCCTTTAAAACCATTGGTAGTACCGCTTGCGGCATCCCATTCATTGAAGTGAATCAGATATTCCCTGACAGCCACTTCGATGGTCCAGCTCTTGTCCTTGCCCTTGAGGTTGACGGTCAGGACCACTTTCTGGGTTCCGGGCACGAATATACTGGATTTCACCACTTCACCCTCCTTGACGGAGCCGTCCGGGAATGCCCATCTGATATTGGTGGCGTATGGATAGCCTTCCATATTGAATGTAAATGTAATCGGCTGTCCTGCAGCGATATTGTCACTGTCAAGGAAATATGGAATAGCCATTGTCGGCATCACTTTGATGACTTTGGATTCAGCCGGACCTTTGGCATAATTTGCGATGATGCTGAAACAATACTTGGTGTCATTTTCGAGACCGGTGACCGTGTAGTCAGTAACGCTGCCTTCCAGGGAAACTTCGCTTCTGGCCGATTCGTCATTCTCGGGCCACCAAGCCAGAGTATATGACAAGACAGTTGTCGCAGGTGCCTCCCAGGCCAGGTCAACAGTAGCGTCAGTTCCGACGCCATCGAATACTTTCACAGGGAAACGGCTTGTGGAAGGCTTGGCCTTGGCCTCCACGCCATTGGATATCAGTTTGCCGTAAACCGCCTGGACTGCAAATACATAGTCGGTTCCGTTCACAAGATTGGATACAGTCCATTCTGTCTTGTCGCCTGTGTTGATGCTTTGCTTTCCGTCCGGGCCTGTGTAGGTGATTATGTAGTCTGTAGGATTCCACCCTTCGGCGGCGTTCCAGGTAAGCAGTACTTCCTCGTCTCCCGGCACGGCCTTCAGGTTCTCTACCTGATGACGACCGGCTCCGGCCTCCGGGATGTCCTCTTTCCAGCAGGAAGCAGCGGCAAGGCAGATGCCGGCGAGCATTAAAATATGTGATAATCTTTTCATTTTCATAACCTTAAATGTATTAATCACCATAACCAGGATTCTGCCAGAGTATGGATTTGTCATTGACAATCTGAATCTGGTCCTGAGGAATAGGGAATATCAGCTGATGGGCGTCAATTGTATAACCCATGTCCTTGAAAAAACTTACAGCCAGTCCTAGACGTACCAGGTCGTACCACCGCTGTCCTTCGAGGGCGAACTCCCTGCCCCTCTCATCGGCCAGCTCCTTGATAAAGGCTTCTTTTCCGGAAACTTCGGCAGCAGAAAGAGCAGGAAGGCCTGCACGGGTTCTGGTCTTGTTCAACTGTGCAATGGCTCCCGGAATGTCCCCGGTCTGGCAGAGTGCCTCGGCATACATAAGCACCAGGTCAGCATAGCGGATAAGAGGAAAGTCATTCCCTACCTGCGTCGTGTAGGTGGCGTCGTAGGTGTCCATCCACTTGTTCATCGCATAGAGCTTGTCATTGATTTTCGTGTATGTGTTTATGAGGGCAAGCCTGCTGTCGGATGCGTCGTACAGCGCCTTGAACTCCGGGGTGGGATTCCGGATATCGTCCAATACCGGGGTGTTGGAACTGTACCAATATCCGTGTCCGTTGTCATTGGTCTTGTTGTAATACAGGGCGAAGATAATCTCCTTGTTCATCTTGTTGGCAATGTTGAATGCGGCTCCTGTCGATGACATAAGGCCGTATCCGGTGTCTTTCAGTGCTTCTTCAATGACAGTCCTGGCCTCATTGTATTTGCCGAAGGTAAGATATACCTTCGCAAGAAGTGACTGGGCTGCAATCTTGGAAACCCTGGCTTTTTCAGCAGGACGGGCAAGAGGAAGAAACTCAGCCGCTTCAGTGAGGTCATTGACAAGCAGGCTGTACATCTCCTCGTCCGTGCATCGCTTTATCGTCTTGGCGGTTGCCGGGGTCACGACTGTCCTGGCAATCGGAACAGTGCCGAAAGTCCTGTAGAGATTGAAATAGAACCAGGAGCGGATGAAGAGGCATTCGCCTCTGTACCTGCCAATGTTGGGGAGATCTTTGCCTTTCGCATGGTCCAGAACATCGTTGCAGCGGTAAACGCCGTTGTACCAGTTGTTCCACACGGCGCTGAGGATTCCATTGTAGGAGTTCTCCTGGAAATGGTCAATGTCGTATCTGTCCTGGGTCGAAACCGCCATTGATTCCAGCACGCACTCATCACTGCGGTAGGCCAGTTCTGTCAGGAAGAAACTCATATTGACCTTGAGTTTGTAATAGCAGGCATAAACGCCCTGGTTGAAGTCGTCGTCGGTCTTGTAGAAATTGCCTTCGGTGACGTTGTTCGCCGGATATTGCTCGAAGAAACTTTCCCCGCAGGAGACTGCGCTGAGTAATGCGGTTCCGGCCAGTATGTATTTCAATATTGTCTTCATTTTCATATCGCATCAGAGATTGAAGTTAATGCCCACGCTGAAGGTTCTTGAAAGAGGGTAGGAGCAGTAGTCCTCTCCAGGACGCAATGCGTCGGAAGCCCTCTTGTTAACCTCCGGGTTATATCCGGAATAATTGGTGAGTGTGAACAGGTTGGAGCCCTGGACATAGATTCTGAACTTGGTTATCCCACTCTTTCTCAGCCATTTGTCCGGCATTGTCCAGCCGAGTGACAGATTCTGGAGCCTCAGGTATGAGCCGTCCTCAAGATGGAATGTGGATGTGCAGGAACCATTGTTTCCTGAAGATTTCCTGGTGGCCCTGTTGAGATTGCCGTAAGGGAACCTGTCCAGTGCCTCCTTCATCATATTGGAGGAGGCCTCCATGTTGAGGAGGTAACGTCTTTCAAGGTTCAGGATTTCATTACCATAGACGCCCTGGAAATTAGCGGCAAGGTCAATGCCCTTCCATCCGAGGGTAATTCCGAAACCGTAGTAGAAGTCAGGCATATAGTTGCCCACGATTACCCTGTCATCATCCTTCTCGAGGACTCCGTCCCCATCCGCATCCACGAATCTGAAGTCACCCACGGTCGCTGTGGAGAAATGCGGATAGGAGTCAAGTTCTTCCTGGTTATGGAAGATGCCGTCCTGGACGAGGAGATAGTAGCAACCTACCGGCTGGCCGACTTTTGTAATGTAATAGCCGCCTGCATAGGAGGATTCCTTGATAATCGGGGCATCCTCGTCGCCGAGATGGAGAACCTTGTTCCGGTTCAATGACCAGTTGGCGGTGAAGTCGTAGTAGAAATCCCCGAACTTCTTGCGGGAGGAGATGTTCAGCTCGACACCCTTGTTCTGCATTGAGCCGATATTGACATTGGAGGTGGTGAGACCGGATACTACTGAAACCGGCACGTCGAAGAGCATATTCGTGGTCTTGGACAGGTAGAAATCGGCATTGATTCCGAGGAGTCCGTTCCACAATGTCGCATCGAGACCGATGTTGGTCTGGGTGTTCTTTTCCCAACCGAGGTCGTTGTTGGCAATCTGGGACGGATAAACCTGGGTGACGAGCCCGTTGCCGAGATCCAGGGAGGCAGTGCCGTAAAGAGCCAGATACTCGGAATTGCCAATCTGCGCATTACCTGTCTGACCTATACTTGCCCTGATTTTCAGGTCATTGAGCCACTTGGCTCCACTAAGGAAATTCTCATCGCTTATACGCCAGCCAATAGATGCTGCAGGGAAATAACCCCATCTTGTATTCGGAGCGAACCTGGATGAGCCGTCTCCCCTGACTGATGCGGAGACCATATACCTGCCTTTGTAGGAATACTGGGCGCGGACGAGCCAGGAAGCGAAAGTGTATGCGTATTTGTTGTTGTAGGTATTGTCAATGTCGATGGTCTTGCCTTTTGTCGTGCGTATCTTGTCATCCCCAATCTGGCCCTGGCCTGAAACATAGGTGGCCTGTGTGGTCTGTTTCTCGGCCTCATAGACGGCTACGGCATTGACGGAGTGGTCGCCGAATTTCCGGTTGAAGGAAATCTGGTTGGAAACAGTCCAATGGAAATAGGAGTTCGCCTGGTTGGAAGCGGTAGGCTGTGAAGGAGCATCCAGGTATTTGGAACCCCTGAGAGGAATATAAGATGGTCTGTAATAATTCCTTATGTATGAATAGTAGTCACCACCGAGGGTGATTTTGTATTCGAGGCCCTTGATGAATTCGTAGGAAGCGTAGAGGTTTCCGATGAGGTTCACTTTCTCCCTGACATCATCAATTTCAAGTGCGAGGGCAACCGGGTTGAGGACCTCGTTGGTCTGTGTATCCCAAGGATTGCGGATGTCTCCCGACTGCCTGAGTAGTCCGTTCATATCCCAGTTGTATGAGCCGTCCTCATTGTATGGCTGGAAAATAGGCGGCGCCATCAATGCGCTGGCGATTACGCCGTCACCGTTGTACTGGGAATCGGATGCCACGTAGTTTGTCTTGGAATAGGAAGGTGAGAAGCTGACGCCATACTTCAAGTTTCCTCTCTTGCCGTCGAAATTGGCCCTAAGGCCGTATCTCTGGAAGTCGGAACCGATGATTGTACCCTCCCTGTAAAGGTAGTTGGCTCCGATATAGTAGTTCATTGTCTTGGTCCTTGCAGACACGCTGAGTGAGTGCTTGTGGGAGAGCGCAGTGCGGAAAATCTCGTCCTGCCAATCGGTGTTGGTGAGAGTGCCAGTATTGTCCTGGAGATAGGCCTCGACGAGCGGGGAAATCCTGTGATAGACCTGCGGCCTGGACGGGGAAGGGTCTGAGATAGTTCCTTCCGGGACATTGAACATATAGGCTCCATTCCTTGCTTCCGCGAAAATTTCAGCCCATTCGTATGCATCGAGCATATCAATCTTCTTGGAGACTTCGGATACGCTGAACTGACCGTCGTAGGAGATGACAGGCCGTTCTCCGGCACCTCTCTTGGTGGTCACTAGGATAACGCCGCAGGAACCTCTGGAACCGTAAATTGCGGCCGCGGATGCGTCCTTGAGCACTTCGAGGCTCTCAATGTCGTTGCCGTCAAGGTTGGCGAAGGCCCTGGCTTCGCAAGGGATACCGTCAATTACGTAGAGAGGCTCGTTGCCGGAAGTGGCTGACTGGATTCCCCTGACACGTACGGAGACATTGCCGTCAGGCTGGCCTCCGAGGTTGATGACCTGGACACCCGGCATCTTTGCAGCCATTGCCTCGCGGAAGTCGGTGGTAGGGGTATTGGCAAAGGCATCGGCCTTGATGGATGTGATGGAGGTGGTCACGTCCCTGGAGTTCTGGACACCGTAACCGACGACTACCACGTCATCAAGACGGATGGCTTCCTCCATCAGTACAAAGTTCGCAACTGACTGGTTTTCCGTCAATTGTATTGATTGCGTAGCATATCCTATCAAGGATGCTTCAAGGACGGCATTGGGATTCGGTACTTTTATGGAATAGTTTCCGTCCATATCGCAACCGGCTCCATTGCTGGTTCCTTTCTCGATTACCATGGCTCCTATGACGGGATTGCCGTCTTTGTCAAGAACTTTTCCGGTAACCGTTCTCGGGCCCCGCTTTTCGGGCTGGGCCTGCTGTGTAGCAGGCTTGGTGACTTTCTTCAGCAGTATGATTTTCATATCCCTGAATTCAGCCGTGGCCTGCGGAAGTACTCTTTCAAGAATTGATTCAATGCTTTCGTTAACTGCGGTTACGGACACTTTCCTGGTCAGGTCAATGTCAGTGTCAACATACGCGAATGTGTATGGACTTGCCTGCTCAATCGCCTTGAGCAGTTCTTTAACTGTGGCATCTTTGACATTCACGCTCACTGTGCGGTTCTGGGCGAATGATGCCGCCGAGATCAGCAACGCGCACAGAACTGTGATGCAAAGTTTTGTGACAGTGATAAATTGGTTTCTCATTTTATGGTGTTTTAGTGCGTTATTTCCTTTCGAGGTACAGGTCTTTTTCCCGGATGCTCCAGTCGACAGGCAGGAGGGCGCCGAGGATATCCATTACATCTTCAAGAGGTTCATCCTTGATTGTCAATGACATACGCTTGTCGGCAAGGGAGCCCAGATTTGCTTTGATTCCAATCCGGTAACGGTGCGAAATCGTCTCCAGGATATCCCTGAGCGCAACATTGTCGAAGGCAATGTCCTTTTCGAACCAGCGGCAGCACTCCTCTGCCCGGACGTAGGACACTTCGGTCTTGCCATCCTTCTTGGTGAATCTCTGGTTCGGCTTTAGGATTACGCTTTCTCCGGAGGCCTTGTCGGCGATCTGGACTGAGCCATTCTTCAGGATCACGTCGGTATTGCCTTCACCATTGTATCCGCAGGCATTGAAAGACGTGCCCAGAACTTTCACTTCCATATTGCCGTTCATATTGATAATGAATGGCTTGCTCTCATTCCTGGTCACTTCGAAGAAGCCCTCTCCTTCCAATGTCACCGTCCTTTTCCGCCTGTTGAAACGGCTGTCGAACCTGAGATAGCTGTCTTTGTTCAGCCAAACCCTAGTTCCGTCCGGGAGGGAATACTTCCCGATATTCTCGTCGGAAGCCATAATGACGGTTTCCTTCCCGATGTTCCCGGAAAAGTGTGCGGACAAGAAGCCGAAAGTGAAGAGTACGGCCGCCGCCGCTGCGACAGCAACATATCCCAGCACTTTGTGTCTCCTCCGGAAGGAATTCTCCCTGCCGATTCTTCTGTGGAGGTCATCAAGGCCAGCCGGAAGGTCAAAGCCGTTCTTGTCAGCCGGAAAGCTTTCCCAATGGCCTTCGAGAATCTTCAATACCCTCTCGTCATCTCCGTGACGGGAAAGCCATTCCTGGAATTCTTCTTCCAAATCTTCCGGGATTTCCGCTCCGCTGAAAAAGAAGTCAATAATCTGTCTGTAGTCCTCAGAACTCATTTATTCGCTTTTCTGCTTGAATGTGTATGTGCTGGAGTAGGAGCCGGCCTTGATGCGGATGGTTCCTGTCCGTTCTTCTCCGGTATTGTTAGGAGAAATGCTGATGACGGATTCGCTGATTCCCTGCCCTCCCCGGGAAGGCTCGATCGTGAACCAGCCGTCCCCTTCAAGGCTCCAGTCGCAGGTCGCGAAAATCGTGACCGCTTTAGTGGAGCCCAGTGCCGGCTGCGTCTGGAGGACGGTCCTGATTACAGCTGTGTCGTGAATTTCGGACTCGTTCTCTTTCTGGCAGGCCAATGCCAGAAGCAGTGGTGTGATGGCTAATAACAATGATAAACGATGTCGCATAGTGTGATTAATTATGATTATTGTTCCCGGTCCGGGGCATTGCGTGCTGAACCGTTTTATAATAATGACACTTAAGTCGGGTTGAATGCTAAACTACTATAGGTATAAAAAGATCTCTCCACTCGCTTTGCTTGGTCGAGATGACAAAAAAAGGGGCTTTTCAGTCAGCCCCTCAAAATAAATATTCCAATGTCTTACCTCAATGTATGCCGTCCCGCCTTGGTGAGATATCCGATAAGCAGTTCAGGCCTGTCAGTCTGGATCATTGAGACGCCCTTGTCAAGATATCTGCTGTAAACCTTGTCAGGGTCGCCGCTGATGAAGGCCGCGTCGTCATCGTTGCCAATGCCTCCGCATAGAGATGCCCAGATGGTATTGACCCAAATCTTGGAGCCCTGTGCAATGATTTCCTGGCATACCTTGTCGAAGGTAC
>JAXDUM010000059.1:0-9737 GCA_034089285.1 Candidatus Cryptobacteroides sp. | reverse complement strand
ATCTGCTCACCTGCCTCAGTCTCGACAGGATAGGTAGCCCTAGGGATAGCCTTGTCCTGAAGCTCGATTCCCACAAGCTTCTTCTTCGGGCCCTCAGCCTTCTGCCGAACGAGGGCATCCTTGCCTATGAATTCCTCTTTGTCAAGCTTGCAGAACATTCCGAGACCTGCCTCGACAGGGGTGATGTCGTCTGAAAGCTCGTCGCCATAGAGAGGGAGACCGGCCTCGAAGCGGAGGGTGTCACGGCAGCCGAGTCCGCAAGGAACCACGCCCGCATCCAGGAGAATCTTCCAGATTTCCTTAGTTCCCTCAATGTCGGTATAGAGCTCGAATCCGTCCTCTCCGGTGTATCCGGTACGGCTGACAACCATCCTGACGCCCTTCCATTCCGACTCGTAGTATGTGTAGAATGAGAGGTCGGCAGCCGGCTTGAGGCCGAGAACCTCAGTCACAATCTTCTCTGATTCAGGACCCTGAACCGCAATCTGGCCCCATTTCTCCGACTCGTTGACAATCTTCACGTCGTAGCCCTCAGCCTGTGAAAGCATCCACGCATAGTCCTTGTCAATGTTGGCCGCATTCACCACGAGGAGGAAGTGGTCAGGCTCGAACTCCCTGTAAACCAGGAGATCGTCCACAACCCCGCCTGTAGGGTGGAGCATCATTCCGTAAAGGACCTTGCCGGGCTCGAATCCGCGGATGTCATTGGTGAAGATATGGTTCACATACTTCTCCGCATCGGGTCCGCTGATGAAGACCTCACCCATGTGGGAGACGTCGAACATTCCGACCTTGTGACGGACAGCATTGTGCTCGTCGGTTATGTTGGTGTACTGGATCGGCATGATGAATCCTGCGAACGGACTCATCTTGGCTCCCAGTGCAACGTGGCTGTCATAGAGACAGGTTTTCTTGAGATTCTCTTCCATATTATCGGTTATTTAAGATTTCAGCGATTGATTCAGGCGTCAGGTGCGGAATGAACTGTGCAATGTCAGCGCCTGCAAGCCTGGTCTCGATTTCCTCCTTCTTGTCCGGGCAGCCGGCCAGCAGCCTTGTAAGCTCGGTGTCAATGCCTTCCCTGACGGCAAAGAAATCTCCGGCGACGTGACATTTGACAATGTTGCCGGAATCGAGTTCGAGCTCCGCAATGATTTCGCCGATTCCCTCGATCTTGGCCTTTCTGCTGACTGAGTAGGAATGGTTCCTGCCCTCGAGGAAGGCGGGGTCGAGATATCCCTTCTCGATTTCCTCTATTTCCCTCACATCATCCTCAGTGAGGGAAACGCTGTCTATTCCACCCTCTGCAGTGGTGCAGAACTCACCTATGAGATAATTCTTATATGCTTCGATATCAGAGAGTTCCCTTGACCAGCCCTCGGCCTTCTCGAAATAAGGGAGGACATTGGTCACATGCTGTCTTACCGAAGCTACTCCCTTGCTCCTGATTTTCTCCTCGGAAGGTGTGATGGCTCTGACCAGCTCCTCGAAGTCGGTATTGAAAAGCATTGTGCCGTGTACTATGCTGGATTTCGGCTGAAGGAAATATGCATTCCCTGAAACCTTCCTGCCATCGACGAGGATATCGTTCCTTCCGGATCTTTCAGCATTGAGACCTGCCTTCCTGAGCGCTGCTGCAAGTTTCTCCAGGATTCTCTCGAATGTAGAGGCGACATCAGTGGAAGGGGTTATGAATGATAGCATTATGTTGCCTTTGTCAGAATAGACGCAGCCGCCTCCGCTCTTTCTGCGGTAAAGCTGTATGCCCTTTTCCCTGCAATATGGCGTATTGACCTCGGCCTCCATCACCTGGTTGCGGCCGAAAATGACGGTAGGCGGAACCTGCCACATGAAGAACGCCTCGCCGCCCTCTCCCGCAATGTGGTCAAGATTGGCGGCAACGTATTCTTCCATAGAGAGATAGAACACGAGGCGCCTGTCAGAACAGCCTTCCGGCAACAAAATATGTTTCATTTGATATGAATGATTTAAAAAATCTTATCAAAATTCATCCAAAGATAAGGATTCTTAATCAATCTTCAAAACATTCCTGCGGCAAGTTATGAATATTTATCCGATAAATATAAATTTCCGCCGCACTTTGCAGTACAGCGGAAATATTGATATTGTTCCCAATCGGCATGCCGTTCAGAGAGAAGCACGGGGCACGATGCCGGAGGCCCTCCCGAAAAACCGGGACTACAATGCGAGCCTGAATCCGAATGTTCCCTTCATTGATGAAGCAGGTATTCCGGAACGGTTGGACACCCTGCAGGCATCCCATCTGGAAGCGGCGCTGCCTCCTCTCATGACCCGCATCTCGCCTGGTTCATTGACATAAGGGTCGGTGACAGCTGCCTCACTGTAAGGAGCATAGCTGTCCTGGCACCACTCCCAGGCATTGCCGGACATATCGTAGATGCCGAGCTCATTGGCAAGATATTTCTTGACCGGGACGACCTTGGATGATGCGTTGTCAATGTAGGCTGCCACCTGGACGGTGTAGATGGAGCCGGACAAGGTAGTGTGGCGGGAATATCTTCCGCCGCGGGCAGCATACTCCCACTCAGCCTCGGTAGGAAGGCGGAACTTTCTGCCGGTCAAAGCATTGAGTTTCAACAGGAATTCCTGGCAGTCATACCAGGAGACATTGACTACGGGCTTGTTCGGCTCGCTGTCCTTATTGCCGTACGGAAGGCTTCCCATCACTTCCAGCCAGAGACCTGCGGTAACCTCGGTCTGTGCAATCTCGAATCCGCTTACAGTCACCTCGTGAACAGGCTTTTCATCCTCGCCGGCCGACTTGCCCTGCTCCTTGGTTCCACCCATCTCGAATGTGCCGCCCTCGACACCTATCATTGTAATGAGCTGGTTGCCGACCTTGATCTTCTCTCCGGCGGAGACATTCTCGCGGAGCGGGTCCTTGTCTATGAATGCGCGCTTAATCTCCTCCGTTACAGGTACTTTGGTATTGACCACAACGTGGAATGTATAGAGAGGAGACTTTGAATAATCCTCATATACTGTCCTCAAGGCCTTCTGACGTGCCACCTTCTGAGTGATCTTGCCGACCTCCAAAGGATCGATTGCAAGCTCCTGTGCAGGGGTATCCACGAAGGTGTCCTCGCACATCTCCACGAATTTCTCGGCTACCGCACTCTTTCCGGAAAGTACAGCGCATTCCCACTGGGCCTCTGAAGGCATCGAGAAAGGAATCCCTGTCATCTTCGAGAGCTTGGCAATGAATTTTTGACAATCCTTGTAGCTGACCATATCTACCGGAAGCTCAGGAGATTGCGTGGAAGAAGGGTTGGAACCCATCACGGCTGTCCAGACTTCCTGTGAAACCGGAGCCGCGCTGATGGAATAACCTGATAGCACCACCTGCCTGATGGTTGCGCCCTTGGCCTTGATTCCGGAAGGAGCAATGCCTGATGTAAATGAGGATGGCTCGACATTGACCATCTTCAATACGGCCGGGCCGATCTGGATTTCGGATGGGACCTCAACCCCGGTAGCATCCCCGGCGCCGGAATTGCCGCACGAGGCAGCCATCATCAGCATTGCCGGAACGATGGCAAACAAAGATTTTGCGATATTGGATTTCATATTTTAAAACATTGATTATCAGATATTAGGGGTTTCCCAGACCTTGGTCTCCGTGCAGTTCAGCATGACAGAGAGGCCGCCGCAGGCAATCCTGAATTCGCCTTTCTCAAGTCTCCATTTCCCGTCACGGCCCACAAAGGCGAGTTCATCGGCCGGGAATGAAAGGCGGACAGTCTCACTCTCACCCGGTTCAAGGTCAATCCTGGTAAACTGGCGGAGCCTCTTGACATCCGGAATCACGCTGGCCACAAGGTCGCTGGAATAGAGCAGAACCGATTCCTTTCCTGCCCTGTCACCGGTATTCCTGACGGTCACCTCGAACTCGAGAAGGTCTCCTGACTTGAAGTCCGCATTGCCTGAGACCACTTTCAGATCGCTGTACTCAAATTCGGTATAGCTCAGGCCGGCTCCGAATGGCCACTGGACATCCATCACAGCGTCATAGTTGTAGAGTCCCTCCATAGTCTGGACATTCTCGCTGACCTTGTAGTCGTATGTGTGAAGGGAATGCGCATGCCTGCTGTATGTGTAAGGAAGCTTTCCGCTGAAGTTCTCCTCTCCGGAGAGAAGAGCGGCAAGTGCGTCGCCTCCGAAATTGCCCGGAAGCATGATGTCAACGACAGCCTCGGCAAGTGGCTCAATGTCGCCGATGAGTCTCGGACGGCCCTCATTGAGAATGAGTACCAGAGGCTTTCCTGTAGCGGCAAGCTCGCGGACGAGCTGTTTCTGCTTTGGAGAGAGATTGAGATCATTGATATTGCCCGGGGTCTCGCAATAGGAATTCTCACCCACACAGGCCACAATGACATCGGCGGAAGCTGCGGCACGTACGGCTGAAGCATAGTCAGGCTCGCTCTCGGACTGCCAGTTGGCTCCTTCATAGCTTACGCCGGGAACCCATTTCACATTGGCCTGGCCGAATTTTTCCGCAAGCGCCTCATATATGGTGTTGTAAGACTCGGCATAGCGGTCAGCGGCATCGCCCTGCCAGCTGTAGGACCAGCCACCGTTCAATGTCCTCATCCTGTTGGAGTTAGGCCCGGTGACAAGGATTTTCGCTCCCTTCCTGAGCGGGAGAATGCCGCCCTCGTTCTTGAGGAGCACCATCGACTCCACGGCAGCCCTGTATGAGGAATTGCGGAAGTCCTCGCAGCCGAAGCGGTCATACCCGTCCACGCTCCATACCGGAGTCTCGAAGAGTCCGAGACGGAATTTGAGGCGGAGAACTCTGCGCACAGCATCGTCGATTCTGGACATCGGAATGCGTTTTTCCTTCACCAGTTCAATGAGTTCATCGCAAACAGTAGGGTCATACGGCTCCATTATCATGTCCACACCGGCATTGATTCCGATTTCGAGAGCCTCCTTCCTGTCCGCTGCAATGTGCTCGCGGGTGTAGAGGTTGTTGATGTCAGCCCAGTCCGTGACCACCATTCCGTCCCAGCCGAGCTGCTCCTTGCACCACTCCGTAAGATATTCGCGGCTGGAATGTACCGGCACGCCGTTGATTGATGCGGAGTTGGCCATCAATGTAAGAGCTCCGGCCCTTAAACACTCCCGGAACGGGCGGAAGAATTTTTCCCTGAGGTCGCCTGGGGCAATGATGGCCGGCGTCCTGTCCTTTCCCGTAGCAGGGACTCCATATCCGAGATAATGCTTGATGCTTACGGCAACATGCTCATTGTCAATATGATTAGGGTCAGTACCCTGTGCGCCGACCGTCTCGGCGACAGACATCTCCGACTGAACGTAAGGGTCCTCGCCCCAGCTTTCCCAATGGCGTGGCCATCTCGGGTCCCTGCCAAGGTCCATCACCGGCGAGAATACCCATGGCACCATTGCCGCACGGGTCTCATAGGCGATGACTTCACCCATCTTTGCCGCATATCCCCTTTCAAACGTGGCGGCAAGATTGATTTCCTGCGGGAAGAAGGTCGCATCTGAAAGATAGGAGGCCCCGTGGATCATATCGAGGCCGAACACTGTCGGGATGCCAAGCTCCCGCATTGAGATACGCTGGATTTCCGCAATGGTCTCTGCAGTCACCTGCCTTGTCTGGCTTACGCCCTGGAGGACATTGAGGAATGAGCCCACACGGTATTTTCTGACTATTCCGGCCACCTTTGCGGTGTCCAGCCTGCCGTCGGTCTCGATTTCGGAGATATTGATCTGGACCATCTGTCCGATCTTGTCCTCCAGTGTCATCTTGCCGAGGACTCTATCAACATTGGCTTCCAGTTCTGCATCCCTCTTGATGACCGGGTCAACATTCCCGGAGCACGAAGAGGCTATGGCTCCGATTATCGCCGCAGATGCGGCGAGATTTGAGATTTTCATGTTTTCTGTATTGTTTTGTGTTATATTCATGATGTTTTCCTTAGGATTCTTTTCAGGGCCTTGCATTCCCGGATTTACTGGCATTGCGGAAAGCTGTGCCCCAGGAGGAAAGCGGTGAGGCCCTCAATCAAGAGCGCAGCTAGCCGATTTCCTGTGTCATCCGGAGATATTTCTCCCCGAAGAAGACCGTCTCTCCCGCCTCCTCGAAGCCGAGCCGGGCATAAAGGCGGTGAAGCCAGGGCTTTTCCTTATCGACAATGAGTGAGACTATCCTGAATCCCAATGCTTCGGCAATGTCCAGCTCATTGCGCATCAATACGGTTCCGATGGAATGTCCCCTGAAATCCGGACTGACGTGGAGGGAGTCCAGGTAATACTCGCCACCGCATGTCTCCTCCCCCGGATTGAACGGCGCAGTGCCAAGTTTTCCGGCAATGAGGCCGAATGTCAGTTCCGCCATCTCCCTGTAGGCCGCCCCGTCGTACCCGACAATGACTCCGGCGACTTCCCCGCCATAAGTCGCAATGCGGGAATGACGATAGCTGTACAATGTATCCGGACGGGCCGCAATCTCTTCCAATGCCCGCTTGACTTCTTCGTAAGTTTTTGGCAATGAGTCATTTCCTTCAGCTGCGAGAGAAATGGAACTGTCTCTGTCATATCCCATTGCCGCAAGCACGGATTCTGCAATGAACGGAGCATCTTCCGGATATGCGCGTCTGATTTCCACGTGAGGTTTCCGCGTTTCCTCTGCACTTGCCGTCCCCGCACAGCCTGCTGCGGCAATTCCCTCTCCTGCTGCTTGTCCGATGGCCTCATGGCCTGACAAACCTTTCCTGTTTTCGAAATCGTTCATAATCTCTCTAAAATATGAAATTAATTTTGCTAAATTAACAAATAGTATCTATATTTGCAAACGCAAACGGGGGTATAGCTCAGTTGGCTAGAGCATCTGCTTTGCAAGCAGAGGGTCGTCGGTTCGACTCCGTCTACCTCCACCGATGAGCGGCAAAGGTCTGGCTTTGTCGCTCGTTTTTGTTTGCAACCTATACATCGGAATTTGCTGTTTCCTTTCTCGTCTGATAGTCTTTTGAGGCGAGCCTCCGGGGAGGTTTTGCCGAAGCAGCACCCGCCGGACGGTCTTCACCCGCAGACTCAAAAAGGAGGGATTCAAAAATGATGAAATTTTTTCTGACTAACAGCATCTTGCAAAGACAAACCTCGAGTTTATTTCTATTTTATATTTCTGGCAAATTGGCAAAAAAATTATATATATTTGCGAAGAGATAAAATCGCATAGTTATGAAACGTAAAAATTCACTGATTGCGTGGTCCGCAATTGGATTGGCGATGTTGAGCCTCCTCCCTGTTTCCTGCAAAAAAGAGTCAGAGAAAAGCACTGGCCCTTATTACAATGCCAAACACATCACCGACGAAAACAAAGTCGCGATGATTCACTCTCTCAAGGATCTGGATGGCACAGGACGCCTGTTCGAGATCAATTACGACGTAGATTACAAATTGGATCAAGTATTGGCGTCAAATATTGGCGGAACACAAGCACTGTTCGAATATATCGCGTATCTGCTGTATGATGACCTTGGCTCAAAAGTTCCTGAAGTCAAGTATGGCGCAGGATGCAGTGCATTCGCAGTGGACGAGAAGGCAGGCAAGGACCGGCTGATGGGGCGCAATTACGACTTCAGGCACTTCGCTTCGGACGGGGAAACCTTGCTTCCGACTTCCGCAATTCTTGTGCGCACCGCTCCGAAAGGCGGCAAGAAATCCATATCTATGGTTGACGGAATCAATTTGGGATATGGCAAAGGTTTCCTGTATGACAAGAATACCGACCTTTCACTGCTGATGGGTTTGCCATATGCGGCCCTGGACGGTATCAACGAAGACGGTTTCGCCATAGGAGTGCTGGCTTTGAGAGAGAAACCTACGGTTCAGAGTAAGGAAGGCCAAGGAAAAATTGCCACCACAGTCGCCATCAGGATGCTGCTCGACAAGGCCTCCACGGTTAAAGAAGCCATAGGGCTGCTGAAGGGCTACAATATGGACATGAGTACCGACGGCAAGACCGCACCTGCAGAGGCGACTGAACAAGGCTACTCTAACTATCACTTCTTCATGGCCGATGCCACCGGGAACTACGCCATCGTAGAATATTGCTATGGAGACAATGCCTTGACCCCTGACAGAATGGAGGTATACACAGCCAACGACACCCTGCGTTGCGTGACCAACTTCTACGTCTCCCCTTCTATGAGAGGTCATCTGGACGGATGGGGTTCTACTCACGGAAGAAAACGATACGAGATCATGCGCAGCACTTTGCAAGACCAGAATTATAGCCTAAGCGACAGTGAGGCGATGAATCTGCTTCAATCCGTAGCCCAGACTCCTGGCGAGGAACTGACCTCTATGACCCAGTGGTCCGCAGTATATAATCTGACAGAAAAGAGCATGCGCCTAGCTATACTTCGAGAATACGGCAAGCAGTTCGACTTTAAAGTGGAGTAAGAATTATGCCCGTGAATGGGTTCATATTTTACATAAATACGTAAATTTGTAAAAATAATGACAAAATGAAAATTCTGGGCAATATCATATGGTGGATCTTCGGAGGCCTTGAATCCGCCATCGGCTACTTCACGGGAAGCCTCGCAATGGCCATTACCATAATTGGAATCCCCGTCGCATTACAGACCTTCAAACTCGGACTGTACTGCCTCTGGCCTTTCGGCTCGACCATAAGGAAATCAGAAAGTTCCATAGGCTGCATCAGCATTCCGCTGAACATTCTCTGGCTGATTTTCGGAGGACTTTGGGCCTGCCTGATGCACATTTTCTTCGGCGTCCTCCTCTGCATCACCATCATTGGCATACCATTCGGCACACGCCACTTCAAGATGGCCGGCCTCGCCCTGATGCCTTTCGGCAAGGAAGTAGTATTCAGTGTATAAGTCGACATGAACAGTATCCTGATAGTGCTGCCCATCCTGACATTGCTGATGTTTGACCTTGGGCTTACACTGGAAGGCAAGGATTTCCTTCTTGTACTGAAAAGGTTCAAGGCCTTCACCGCAGGTCTTGCCGGACAGATAATAATATTGCCGCTCATAGCCTGGGGCATTGCATCATTGCTCAACCTCAGTCCGCTGATGAGCATCGGACTCGTACTCATCGCCTGCTGCCCGGGCGGAAGTTCAAGCAATGTCTTCTCCAAGCTGGCGAAGGGAGATGTTGCACTTTCAGTCTCCCTGACGGCGGTCAGCAGCATTGTCACACTATTCACCATCCCTCCGGTAATGCAGGCCGTGACCGCGCATACAGGAGAAGCTGCAGGAATCCATCTTCCGGTACGTAACCTGTTGATGCAGAACATAGTGACAATGCTCCTGCCCATCCTTCTCGGCATCGGACTCAGGCATTGGAAAAAAGAATGGGCCATCAGGACGGACAATGTCCTCTCCCGCCTCGCCTTCCCTGCCCTGCTCTTCCTCGCGGCAGTTTTCTTCATCCAGCACCGAGGCACTATCGTTGATAATTTCCAGACTCTGGGACTTGCGACGACCGTCCTTCTTCTCTGCGCAACAGCTGCTGCAGCAGGACTATGCTTCCTGTTCAGATTAAGGACCGGCGAGCGGAGGACAATCATAATCGAGGTGGGAATGCAGAATGCGGCACAGGCCATTGCCATTGCAGGCAGCCCCTTTGTCTTCAATGACGCTAGAATCGCCATTCCTGCGATTATCTACGCCCTGATGATGAATGTCGTGCTG
>JAXDUM010000058.1:0-49774 GCA_034089285.1 Candidatus Cryptobacteroides sp. | reverse complement strand
TCATCGTTGCCAATGCCTCCGCATAGAGATGCCCAGATGGTATTGACCCAAATCTTGGAGCCCTGTGCAATGATTTCCTGGCATACCTTGTCGAAGGTACCGTCCTCTGACTGCCAGCAGACCTCGTAGGCGAGAGGGACGACATTGCGCTCCATATAGGAGTTGTAAAGTTCAATGCCGGCAGGCTTCTGTATGTCCACAATCGGCATGTACATCATATTGTGCACGTGTCTTGCCTCGTGCTCCGCAACTACGTCAATGGATTTCTTGCCCTTGATGAGGAGCTGGTCTGTGACACCGAGCCTCTCGGATATTTCGAGAACCTGGTCGTAGAACTCGTAGCCCTGGTCAACATTGACACAAATCCTGTCCTTGCATATCCACAGGGCCTCCTCGAGGGTGAGAATGCGGCATGTGTCGGTGGCTACGCCGTGCGCCCTTTTCAACTTGAGCTGTTTCAACTCGGCCAGAGTGAAGTCGCTTACAGGGCCCTTGCCGTTGGTGCAGCGATCCAATGTCCTGTCATGGGACAATACGAGTACGGAGTCCTTCGTCATCTTCAGGTCGAGCTCCATAATGTCAGCCCCCATATTGATGACTGACTCTATGGCCAGTGCGGAGTTCTCCGGAAAATTCCTCCAGTCGCCGCGATGGCATGCTACAACTACGTAATCTGATTCCGGATTGTGAATCTGTGCGAGAATAGCTTCTGCCCTGTTCGCATATTCAGGGGCATTCTGACAGGCTGCCAGGCCCAGTGCGGCCAGCCCTATAAGAAGTAATCGCTTCATAGTATGTTGAGTTTTAATTATTTACCGCGCAATTAAATGACTTGCTGCTTGCGCTTCCAGTTCAGTACCGGAAGTATGAAGGAGATGATGGCGGCGCCAATCCAGAAATAGCTTACGTACGAGAAGTCGTGAACCTGAATCGTCTCGCCGGCGGCATTGACTTTCTCGATGATATTGCCGTCCAGAAGGAGACCGGTTATGATGTTCTGGATTCCGGCGGCGGCGTATGAGGCGAGGCCGACGATGCCGAGGGCCGCCCCGGTGGCCTTTCTCGGGACAAGGTCGATGGCCATAAGCCCGCCGAGGAAGGAAATAAGGACTCCGATTGCAATACCGAAGAGCACCATTGAGGTGACGATGACCCACTTGCTGTCGCCCCCGAAGAGGAAGAGGAACAATGCCAATGATTCCAGCACACCGGCAACGAAGGCCGGATACTTTCTGTCGCCCTTGAAGAGCACGTCAGAGAGCCATCCGGAAACGACGGTTCCGATGATGCCGAAAATAGGATTTATGCCAATGATGGCGGCGGCCTCCTTCAGGTCATAGCCTCTGGCTTCCTGGAGGAAGATGGTTCCCCATTCATTGATGGCATATCGGCTCATATACATGAATGCGGAGGAGAGTGCGAGAATCCAGACACCCGGATTCTTGATGACTGCTCTTTGCATCTGCCTTGTGAATTCCCGCTGGTCTGCCTTGGCCTTGCTTGCAGCGGCCCTGTCAGCCTCCAGTTCTTCACGGCTCTTCTCCCCGGCCAGGAGTTCAATCGGCTCAAGGCCCTTGCTCTCAGGCGTATCGTGGAGGAAAAGCAGGATGAGGACGATTCCGATAATGCCGGCTATGGCTGCTCCGAAGAATCCCCATTTCCAGCCGAATGCAGCCACGATGGATCCCACGAAGACAAATGACAATCCTTCTCCGATATTGTGCGAGGCACTGAAGAATCCGTAGTACGTGCCCCTGACCTTCAGCGGGAACCATCTGGAGAGTGCTACGATGGACGATGGCGCTCCCATTGACTGGGCCCAGCCGTTGAGTCCCCACATTATCGCGAAACTGAAGAATATGACCGATGATGAAATTCCGGCCCCGACGGCGGAGGCTCCGAGAATGCCCATCAGAAGGTTGGCAGCGACGGAAATGGTGAGGCCGAGGGCCATAAAGCGTTTGACATTGGCTGAGTCGGTGAGGAAGCCGTTTACCAGCTTGCCCACTGCATACATCCAGTACAGGCAGGCGCCTATGATACCGAGCTGGGTGGCATTAAGGAGTCCGGCATCAATGAGAGGCTGCTTCATCACGCCCATTGACAGGCGGCAGACATAATACAGGGCATAGCCGAAAGTGACGGTCAGGAACGTCTGCATCCGCAATCTCTTGTAGCACTTGTCCTGCTCCGAAGCAGAAACTTTTACGGAAGAGGGTCCGCTGATTTTGAAATAATCCAGAAAGGACATATTGCCGATAAGTTATTTTTGTGTGGTCAAGTGTGGTTATCGGGCGCAAATTTAGTACTTTTTGATAAAAATCAAATAATTTTTTGCCCACTATAATATGACACTTCTGGTGGCCGATATGCTAAATTGGTCGTTGTGAATTTTTAATACTTTATTTGCAACCGGGTTGCGTTAGGGATTTCGTAATTTCGCAAGGATATAATAATTGCACATCAAATATGAAGAAATTGACCTATATTCTGGCAGCTGCAATGGCGGTGTATGCACTGAACGCTTGCGGAAGCAGAGGCCACGAAGCGCATTCAGCTGTGCACAGCCACGATTCGGAGCATAATCACACCGGACATAGCCACGAGCATGCGACGCATGATCACTCCGATCACAATCATTCAGAAGAAGCCCACGCTCCCGGCATAATAGAATTCTCATCCGAGCAGGCCCCTGCCTGCCACCCTGACCGGAATGTCGTCATTCAATTCCGCCAGGCTGGGTATCGTTCCTTCGTGAAATTGTTCCTGTGTGCTCCTTCGTGCAATTCATCCAGGCAGGCAAGCACCATCTGGAGCCATTGTGGACGGGGCGACCTGCCTAGATGTAGTCATTTTCGGGACATCTAGGCAGGGTATAGCCAATACAGACATCTGTGGAGGGGTATCCCTGCCTGGATGAATTGCACGAAGGCGAAAAGGTGGAGTGATTCCCGCATGCAAATAAGTAATCATCCAGCGTCAGGGGATGGCTGATGGAAGAGGTTCTCGAGACATTCACCTGGCCGGAGGTACCCCCGCTACAGATATCCCAGAGGCAGTTTTTTGAATTTTGGCCGGCCAGGTGAACGGTTTTTGATGCCACCTGGCCGGCCAATGTGCCCTACAAGGCCTTCTGGGGCATGTCCTCCGGCCAGGTGAATGTCACGAGAATGGGTTTTGCAGAATCTATCCGTTAATCATCTGAGGTTGCGACATTCGGTTGAGCCCCATCTGGCTTTAGTCATCAGTAACATCTTGAATTTCAGCATCAGACATTGGTCACCTGCAGCAACTTACTTTGCTTCATATGTATTATTTAGTGTCAGGTTATGAGGTATGTCATTGCAGTTGTTTCCAGGTCAATGTCAACGACGGCACCGCCGCCGGAATAATGCGCCTCCGACGTGGAAGCTCCCGGCCTTACCCTGTCATGACAATGTTGAGTCGGCCCGGATGATAAAAAAAGCACGCCGAAGCGTGCTCAATCCATATAATCCGGAAGATCCTACAGCCCCCGTGCCCTGACCAGAGCGTCAGGATCCGGGTCTGAGCCGCGGAACTCGTGATAGAGAACCATAGGGTCCTCGCTTCCGCCCTTCTCGAGGAAGGTCTTGCGGAACTTGGAGGCTACCTTAGGGTTGTAAAGGCCCTTGCTCTCCCAATACTCGAAGGCGTCCTTGTCCAGAACCTCGGCCCAGAGATAGCTGTAATAGCCGGCATTGTAGCCGCTGTTGAAGATGTGGTTGAAGTACGTGCTCCTGTAGCGGGGGATAATCTCGTCTATCAGACCCATTTCCTCACATGCCTTCTTCTCGAAGGCGGCCACGTCGAAGTTGCTCCAGTCGGTATCCTTGGCCAGCTCGTGCCACTTCATGTCGAGAATCGAGGCGGCGGTCAGCTCAGCTGTCATGAAGCCCTGGTTGAACCTGGAGGCCTTGTTGATTTTCGCAACGAGAGAATCCGGGATGACCTCTCCGGTCTTGTAATGATATGCGTAAGTGGAGAGAATTTCCGGCTGGAATGCCCAGTTCTCATTGATCTGGGAGAATGTCTCCACGAAATCGCGGGCGACAGATGTGCCGCTGACATCCTTGAAACGGCATTTCGAGAGCATTCCGTGCAATGCGTGCCCGAATTCGTGGAAGGCCGTGCTGACCTCGTCGATGGTCAGGAGGCCGACAGAGTCTCCAGGCTGGGTGAAATTGCATACGTTTACCACGATAGGGCGTACATCATTGCCGGAGGCATCCACATACTGCTCCCTGAAGTTGGTCATCCACGCTCCGCCCCTCTTGGTGCTGCGAGGGAGATAATCCGTCATGAACCAGCTGAGAAGCGAGCCGTCCGCATCGGTAACCTTGAAGGCCTTCACCTCAGGATGATATACCGGAATATCTGCCGGTTCTATCTTTATGCCGTAGAGACGTTCTGCGGCCTGGAATACTCCGGAGCGCACATTGTCAAGCTGGAAATACTGGCTTACCTCTGATTCGTCGAGGGCATACTGCGCCTTGCGCACCTTCTCGGCATAGAACCACCAGTCCCAAGGCTCGATCCTGCTGCCTTCAGGAAGAAGACCGGCCTCCACGTCCTTGTCCATGAATATCTGCATGTCAGCCACTTCCTCCCTGGCCTTGGCAACAGCCTTCTCCATTATCCTGGAAAGGAAGGCATCCACTGTGGCGTGGTCGTGAGCCATCTTGTCCTCGAGTATGCAGTCGGCCGAGCAGTCGAAGCCGAGCATTGCGGCCTTTTCGGTCCGGAGCTTCATGATTTCGAGAAGAACGGCCTTGTTGTCATTCTCATTGCCATTGTTGCCCCTTGAGGAATAGGCCTTGAAGGCGGCCTCGCGCTTCGCCCTGTCCTCGCAGGTGGTCATGAAATAAGGATAGCTGGAAACCGGGATTCCGATAGCCTCCTTGAAGGCATTGTTCTCGGCGAGGAGATTGTTGCCGAACTTCTGCGAAAGGACGGCAAGCCTGGTATTGATTTCCCTGAACCTTGCCTGAGAAGCCTCGTCGAGAGCTATTCCGTTGCCGATGAACTTGTTGTAAAGCTTCTTGGTGACCATATACTCCTCCCTGTCGAGAGTGTCGGCTGACTCATATACGGCCTTGACTCTCTGGAAGAAGCCCAGGTTCATGAATATATTGTTCTCGTGCTCAGTGACAATCGGAGTAACTTCCTCGATGACTGCCATCATCTCGTCAGTAGCATCGGACTCGCTCAGATTGAAGAGTACTCCGAGTGTCCTTCCGAGAATCTCGCCGGAAAGCTCGTAAGCCGCAATGGTATTGACGAATGTCGGATCTGCAGGGTTGTTCACGATTGCGTGGATCTCCGCCTCCTGCTGCTCGATTCCGGCATTGACCGCCGGGATATAATCAGAATACTTGATTTCGCTGAAAGGCGGAATGCCGCCCTCGCCAGTCCATTCCTTCAGGAACGGGTTTACACTGCAGGATGCTGCGCACATAACTGACAGGATAATGAAAAACCTTTTCATATTGAATAAAATTATTTGGCGGCGGATACTCCGTCAAGATCAATCAAAGTGAACTGAGGCTCGCCCCTGTAATTCGTGAGAATGCCCGTGAACGATACTGAAGTGCCGTTGCCAATGGTCTCCGACATCTCCTTGTCCGCAAACTTGCAATAGCCGCTGGTCCTTACGGCAATGCTCGTCTTGCCCATCTTGAAGTACTGGCTGACTGTGTAGGCGGTCGGCTTTATCTCGAACTTGTGGTCCTTCACCTTCTCGGGACCGTTGCCTATGTCGGCAGTGTCGAAAACTCCTGAATAGAGATATTCGGTGAACTTGGACTTGGACATCGCCCAGGTAGTCACACCCCAGGCAGTCTTGTTCTCCTCGTCGAGGAAAATCCTGTTGGAGGTGAGCTTGGTGTTGCCGTCCGGATTGACATAGACCAGGCAGAATATGGTATTGGTATAGCTCAACCCGTTGATGGTCACATACTTGCCCATATGTTCATCAGTAGTGAGGTCAGCCTCGGAAATCACTTCCGGCTGGAGAGGCTCGTCCAGGGCACCCTTGAAAATGTGATTCTCAATGATGAGCTTCACTTCCATGTAGGCGGTCTCGTAATCACCTGTAATGTCCTCATAGCCAAGCTGCCTTGAACCTTCATAATCTCCGATCACGAGGCCCTTGCATTTCACGTAGATCCACTGGCCGAGCTTGTAGTCATTGTACAGTCCCGTGAGGCCGAGCTTCAGCTCGATGCCGGCAGTCTCATCCTGGATGTAGAAACTCTTGTAGAAATTGCCCGAGGCATCGGAAGTGGTGACCTGGCCCTTGATGACTAAATCATCGGTTATCTTGACCGGCCCGTCCTTGTACATTGCCTTGAGCTCCTTGATGGTTATGCGAGTCTGGGCGGCGAAATCCGCATCAGTGTAGATTCTCTCGTATGCCGGCTCGTCATATTTCCCGGTGAATACCGGACCGAACTCGTCACATGCGCAGAATGCCGCTGCGGCAATGACGATTGCTATTGGCTTGAATATGTTCTTCATAATCTTCTTCACGTCTTAGAATCTGAAATAAAGGTTCAACATGTAGTTGGTTCCGACCATGTAGAAATACTTTGAATCGAACCTGTAATACCTGGTCAGATCCTCGGAGTCGATGAGACGGGTCTGCTCATATCCTCCGGTCCTGACGCTCTGGGTATTGAGAATGTTCTTCACCTCGAGGGAAAATCCGATATTGTATTTTCTCCTGATGTACCAGGACTTGCCGATATTGGCGTTGAGGATGAAGGCGTGCTTGAACTTCTCCTGAGATGCCATGTATTCCTCCTCTTCCGCTGACCACTGACCGTCAGGTCCGAGAACAGCAAGGTCGGTGCGGTAGAGAGGGTTCATGTCGAGATACATCTTGTCGAAATACTGGAGGTCGATTCCGGCGAAGAGATAGTTGTTCGAATAGTTGAGTCCGATGTTGGCCGCAATCTGCGGGGTGCTCGGCACATAGTGCTTCTGCTTCTTGTCGAATACCGGGTCTCCGAACTTGTCGAGAATGACATTGCCCTCGCTGTCCCTCTTGTATGTCGAGTGGTAAGCCCAGTAAGGCACGATGTCATCCATCACGATCTGGTCGCTGTTGTCGATGGTCTGAATCACCCTCGGCGTGGAGGTATAGACATAGTCGCCCCAGTTCAGGGCACCCTGGAGGGAAAGTCCCGTCAGAGGAAGAGGCACCTGGAAACCGAGCTCGATACCGCAATGACGCTCATCGATTCCGCTCATCGCGAAGTTGGTGAACGAGTTCTGGGAATCGTCGTAGAAGCTCATCAGGTCGGTCTGGTCGGCGATGTAGGTGTAGTATCCCGTGATTCTGAGACTGTAGTTGTTCTTGTTGAAAGCATAGCTGAGGTCAGCCGACACTGTCTTCTGTGTCTGAAGATTGCTTGCCAATGTGTTGCGGGTCCTCGGAGAGATGAATGACTCCGTGAACAGAGGGGCCTCGGTGAAGTATCCGGCGTTTGCCCAGACTCTGTGAGGACCGCGGTTCCAGCTTACGCCGCCCTTGAAGCGGTATGTGAAGAAGCTGGATACGTCCGACTTGCCGTAGGAAGTGTCCGGGAAGAGTCCCTTCTGGACATTTCCGAATCTCCAGAATGAGTCATAACCGCCCTGGGCGGCAACCCAGGCCTTCCACTGGCCGGCCTCAAAGCCGAGATTCGCCCACAATGTGGCATTGCGCACATTTGCGAAGTAGTCGTAGCCGTACTTGTCTCCCTTTCCTACAAGCTGCGGATGGCCGTACTGGTAGTAGTACTGGAGATCGTTCTGGATGGCGATGTCGCTGGATGCGAAATCGCGCTCAGCGAACTGGTCGATATTGACATAGTAGTCGCCTCCGAGAAGGTCCTTGATGATCTTGTAGTACTCCGTGCGGTTCCAGCGGAATGTCGCACCACCCTTGAGTGTGAAATACTTAGGGAACATATACTTGGCAGTGAGGCCGAAGTTCAGGTCATTCTGGTCCTGCCTCCTCTCCTCCTGCACATATTTGGAGCGGTTCCTCTCCGTGTCGAAGCGGGCATCCACATTGTTCCTGTTGACATTGTACATCCTGTCCCAGTTGACATGGCGGACATCATTGTAGTTGTAGGTCCAGGCCTCCTCGGCCCAGCCTGCCTGGAACGGAGAGTCACGCTTTGCGTAGTTCTCGTCCTCATTGTAGAAATAGCTCGGGAGGTTCCTGTAATAGTCAGGGCGCGGGTCTGCCGCATCATACCAGTCGAGGGCGGAATAGCCGTTGCGGCCGGTCCTGTAGATGGCAGTCGCATCCAGGCTGAAGCTGAATGTCGGGGTCCAGGTGTACTTGAGCACGGCTACAGGCTCGTGGTTGTTGCGCACCCTGGAGTTGCGGATCTTGCCGTCCTGCCAGCCCCAGTTGGAGTTGTAGTAATTGCTTCCGACGAGGTCATATACCTCCTGTGTGGAGGAGTTCTGTGCGCCTCTCTGGACAGGGGAGCCGAATACGGAGAAGCTGAGCCTGTGAAGGTCGTCCCAGTTCTTCTCGGCGCCGAGCCAATAGGCTACGGACCTGTAATATACTCCCTGAATCCAGTCATTGCCGCCGAGTCTGGCTGAGACATTGGCTGCGAAAGACCAGCCGTTGTCCATCTCGCCGGTGGCATATGAACCCATGAGACGGAGGCGGTACATGGCGCTGTTGCTCAACACGCTGAAGCGCCAGCCCTTGCGCATTGAAGATGCGGTTCCGGTAATATTGGTGATGCCGTTGTATCCTCCTACGCCATAATCCGAGGCACCGACTCCGCTGGTCGTCTCCTTGTCGCGGGTGGCCTCGTTGAGACCGGACCAGAGAGACCATGGGGTATATCCGGTCACGGCATCATTGAGCCTGATGCCGGCCAGGTAAACATCCTGCGAATTGCTGTCGAATCCTCTCTGACGGAACCTTACAGAACTGAACTTATAGCCGGCGGTATTGTCGAAAACATCTGAGGATGAGGACAATACGGTCGGAATGTTCTGATATCCGGAGTCGTCCATGTCGAGGTCTGCGAAACTGGACTCGTCTACCTCGGTAAGCACCTGCTCCGGCTGCATCGTGACGAACATCAGGTTGCGCATGAACCCGTCCACAGCCACATTGACGCGGGATGCGACGAAACCGTCGGCCTCCACGAGAATAGTGTAGCTGCCATTTTCAAGGTCGTTGAAGACGAAGTCTCCGTTCTGGTCAGAATTCAGTTTGACTGCCGTGCCTTCCGCATCGGTAAGTGTGAGCCTGGCCTCGGCGATCGGAATACGTCCGGACCTGCTGACAATCTTGCCTTTGATGCCGCCTGTCGTGGACTGGGCCATGGCCGCTGCGCAGACAAGCATCGTGAGCATCAATGAAAGTATCTTCTTCATTATAGTGAAATATTATCGGTTAATCTTGATTATCCGCCTTCGGCAATGATAAATCCGCCTTCGGCAATGTCGCCATCCGGCCTATTTCCCCACGACAATGTAGGTCGGGAAATGGTCGCTGTACCCGTTGATGAACTTGCCGCTGGAGAAGGTCCTGAAAGGATATCCCTTGTACTGTCCGCTCTGAGTCACCATGAACGGCCTCTTGAACACAACTCCGTAATGGCCCTTCTTGTCGGTCTTCTGGATGCCGAGGCTGCCCTTTTCAGGCTTTGCCAGGGCCTCGTTGACCATGATGATGTCGTAGATGCTCCACACGCCCCTGTATCCTATGGAGCCGTAGCCGTCGTCCAGCATTTGCCAGAACGGGTTGAAGAAGCCGTTCTTTCCCACTTCGGCAATGTCCTTGCGTCCGCCCAGCCACTTGGCCATGCTCTCGTTGAACGGGTCATCGTTCATGTCGCCCATCACCACGACCTTGATTCCGGGATATCTGGCCATCATCTTCTCCGCATCCTTGCGTATGATCTCGGCGCCGAGGCTCCTGAGGTCGCCTCCCTTGCCTCCGATTCGGGATGGAAGGTGGGTCACATAGATGGCAAAATCCTCTCCGTCAATGCTTCCGTGCACCATGAGGATATCCCTGGTGCGGAATTCCTCCTGCTCCTCCGGGCTGAGGGTAATCTGTACTTCGGTGTCCTTGAAGGAGAAAGGAATGGATCTGCTCTCAATGAAGGTGAACTGGTCCGGCCTGTAGAGAAGACCTACGTCCACGCCGCGGCGGTCCGGTCCGTCATGGTGAACAATCTCGAAATGGGCGTCCTGAAGCTCCGGCTGGGACACGAGGTCCTCGAGAACAAGACGGTTCTCGATCTCGGAAACACCGAGGATGGTGTGGAAGGCTCCGTTGGCTTTTGCCATTTCCGCAATGACGGTGGCCATGTTGTGGAGCTTCTTCTGATATTTGACGTCAGTCCACTCGTTGGCTCCGTCCGGAAGGAACTCGTAGTCGTTCTTTCCCTCTTCGTGATAGGTGTCGAAGAGATTCTCCAGATTGTAGAACCCGATGACGTAATTCTGCCTGGTCTTGAGCGTATTGCCACAGGACAATGTGGAAGGCAATGCGAGAAGCAGCGAAACTGCGGCAATCAGCGCAATGATTGTGATATGTAATTTCTTCATGATTCAATATGTTTATTTTCAAAATTTCATCGCTGGCGATATGGCCTTTTCAGCATATTCCGCCTCCTCCTCCGTGAGGTTGAAGAAGAAGTTGAAACCTGTCCTTTCCTCGAGCTGGGCGATGGTCAGGACATCCGACTGGAGAATTTGCCTATCCATAGGATAGTCAATGTTGTCGTACCAGAATGCGATGCCGGAATACTGGTGACTGTCAGAGGCCTTGTATCTCAATAATGCCTTGTAATAGGCTGAAGGCACGTTGACCTTGTTCTTTGCCCTGTCGGTCCTCCATTCCTCGGAAGGCATGGCCCCTGTCACCACGTAGAGGGTGTCGCAGGTCATTGCCCAGGCCCTTGTCTGGCTCTCCAGCAACGCCCACACGCCCTGGTTGAGGCCGGGACGCTGCATTGTCATGTTGGTCGGATAGAAGGTCTGCCAGTTGGCCGCATCGTTTATGAGCCTGTCAGCGGACGGGAGCATGTGGCCGCGGTCGAAGCGGTCGAAACTGGGCTGACCCCATCCTGCCTGTGTATATGGCTGATATTCAGCGGGTATCTTCGGGTCTGTCTGTTCCCATTTGTTCGTCCTGCTGCCGCTTCCCGCCAATGTCTTTGTGAGCGGATAGGCCACCCATCTCGGGAATAGCCTGGCGGCATCGTACAATATCGAGTAGTTGCGGAATTCTTTTCCGTCATTCAGCCTGAGATTGTGATAAACCCATGCGGTCCCCTCGATGTCCTTCATCTGGGGGAGCTCCGTCCAGCCTCTGGTCACATCCGAAACAAGTCCCGGATATTCCTCCCAGGACGGTATCTGATAGCCTTCCCCGCCGTTGTACATCGAGGAGCGCCCACGCTGCAGGAGCCTGGCTCTCAACGATTTGTCCTCAAAATTGACTATTACGTACGCAGACCTGGATTCTTCCTGAAGGTTCGCCCCGTACTGAAGGATGACACTGTTGGTGCTTCCCGTTCCGCTGCTCCTGCTGACCGAAAGCCATTCCCCGTCACCCTCTTCGTACTCGAATGATATGCTCCATTCCCCGGAACTCTGGATGGAAAGGAACATGTCCCCGGCAGCATAGCCCACACTGCTCCTCCTGAGGGAGAACAGATCTTCCACTCCGGCTTCCCCGGAACACCCCAGGAGCAATGCGGTGACGGCCGCAAAGGCTGCATATCTGATGACTGATTTCATCTATTCGAATATTATCTGCGAGCCGAGGGTGAATGTCGATGCATTCTTGCTCCAGTCAATCCTGTCGCCTGCAGTGGAATTGCTGACTTTCAGATCGTCGAATCTGTAGGCGGATGCCGTGGTCGGGCACATTCTGAGCCAGATTCTGTCAATGCTGCCGGCGTCGAATGAGAATGAGCCGTAGCAGAGGGACCAGGTGCCGTTGCCGGGAGCGGTGACGGTGTAGGAGAGCGGAACCCAGGATGCTCCGTCCCTGCTTACCCATACAGGGAATTCTTCAGGCTTTATGTTGTTGTCGGTTGCCTGATGCTGGTATCTCTGGAGGCCGAACGAAATCTTCATTCCGGAAAGCTTCGGGTGAACGGAGATGTCCCCTACCACGAGCTCGCCGGCGGTTCCGAACCAGAGGAAGTTGTTTCCGGAGGCTCCTGAGTAGCCTGTACTGCTGTTGGTGCTGCTGTTACGGGCTGAAACCTTGGCTCCGTCAGGCATATAATACTTCACGGTTGCGGCTCCCGGACCCTCCTCTACATTGGTCCAGCAGTTGGAGGTGTTGAGAATCGGATTGTCAAGATTCTTGAGGCTCTCTCCGAAATTGCTGTAATACACGACTTCCGGAGCGGCATCCGGATTTTCGGCCTGCCTGAAGATGACATCGGCATAGACGGCCTTCGTCTTGAACCTCACCGTTGCGGTGCGGGAGTTTCCGATCTGGTTTGTCAGCGCAGTCACATTGACGACAACGGAAGTGGTGGTGCCGGCCTCGATTTCTACAGGGTCATAGTCGAACGCAAGCCAGTCAACGTCGTTCTCGATTTCGAAATCGCGGTTTGAAGTGACCGTGATGGGCGTGGTCTTGCCCTCATATCCGAGGCTGACCTCTCCGTTGTTGACTGAAATTTCAGGAAATGCGGGCTTCGTGTCTTCATTGTCACAGGCCGCGAGGCTGACTGCCATTCCTGCCAAAGCCGCACAGAATAATTTCCAATCCATAATATACAGTTGGTTGATTGTTACTTATAGTTTTTTCCGCCACATCTTTCCGGAATTTGCGCGATGGGAGCCGCACCTGTTTCCGACAGGACTGAATCCACCTTCCATCCTCCGGTTTTCGAAAGGGCAAATAGGTTACAAATATAATGAATTATCTGATATAACAAAAGATGCGGCCTCGGATCAGGTCCATGGCATCTTCGGGCGGATTGGCCCTGTGGCGGAGGGAATTCATCAGCAGGGACTCTACTTAGGATTCTTCACCCCTCTGACAGCCATAGCCTCCGCAGGATTGTCCGGCCAGGAATGTTTCGGATATCTGCGGCGGAGTTCTTTCCGTACCTCGAAATAGGCATCTGCCCAGAAACTCCTCAGGTCGGAGGTCAGCTGGACGCTCTTGTATCCGGGGGAGAGCAGGTCCATCAGCACCGGAATTCTGCCGTCGTCCACCCTCGGGGTGTCAAGCAGGCCGAAACATTCCTGCAGGCGTACACGGACCACCGGAACATCATTGCCGATGCGGTATTCCACCTTGATGCGGCTGCCTGTGGGTACGGTGATGTGGGAGGGGACAATGCGGTCCACGGCCTGCTGCTGGCTGTAAGTCAGCCTGCTCCAGATGACCTCGCAGAGATTTATGCGGCGGAGTTCGGCCACCGTGGATGCATTCCCTGCGAATGCTGGCAGCCATTCTGCGGCATTGTCCAGAAGGGCCTCCTGACTCACATCCGGGAGCTCCAGCTCGGGATGCCAGGATGAGGCAAGGCCTATTCTGCGCTGCAGATTGCCCACCTCGTCGGAAAAATCGAACATTGTCGTCCCCTCCTTAGGTGCGGCGTCGCAGATGGCTTTCAGAACCGCTTCCCTGATATCCCCGCCGATGGGCCTGGCACTCAGGGTCAGCACGCCGATCTTCAATTCCCGCAGGGCCGATATGCCTCCCTTCCTGCTGTCCCACAATATGTTGCTCCTTGCCGAGGCAATGTCCTCCAGGTCTTCCGGGTCCACCGGCGCGGCGAGGAACATTCTTCCTGAGACGGAGTCCATCACCGCACCTGCCAGCCATTCGTGGGAGGAAAGTTCGTCCGCAGTGTCCACGAAGGCATTGTCCCCGCAGGAGAGCTGGTAATGTCCGCAGCCGTCCCTGGCCTTCGCTATTCTTTCCGGGTAGGCGGCGGAGAGCAGCAGCCCGGTGGCGTAAGGGGCTGGTATATCATTGTCAATCAAGGCTTTGGCCATTGACCTGTATTGGGCTGCGATTTTCTCTATGCGGCCCCATTCACGCAGGTTCCCACCTTTCCCGCGGGCCTGTCTGAGAGCATTTACCCTGGTCCTGAGGTCTGCGTCATTGTCCTGCGGCATGGGGTCCCTCTCCTCCAGGATTGCCGCAATGTCGGTGGCCAGCGAACGGAGTTCCGGGGTGTCAGCCCTGAGCAGCATCTGGGCGATGCGGGGGTGGCAGGGCAGGGCCGACATCGCTCTTCCGTGCTTGGTGATGCGCCCGTTCCCGTCAATGGCCCCGAGACTTCTCAATAGCGATTCCGCCTGGATGACATTTGCCTTGGGAGGAGGGGTGATCCATGGCAGATTCATTATGTCACTTTCGCCCCATGCGGCAATGTCGAGGCGCAGCGGGGCGAGGTCGCAGTCGGAAATCTCCGGAGTCCTGCAGGCCTGCATTCTCTGCATCGTCCCTGCCGTCCATAGCCTGTAGCATACTCCGGGGGCGGTTCTTCCGGCTCTTCCGCTTCTCTGGTCAGCCATGTCAATGCTGATGCGCACGGTTTCCAGATGGCTCATTCCGTTCCGCCTGTCGAATATCATCTTCCTGCACAGGCCGGAGTCCACGACAACCCTCACGCCCTCGATTGTAAGTGATGTCTCGGCGATTGAGGTGGCCAGCACGACCTTCCTCTCCCCGGGACGGCTTGGAGCAATGGCCCGCCTCTGCTCCTCTTTCGGCAGCATTCCATAGAGCGGAAAAATGCGGGTGCCGCCGAGATTTCCCTCGAGAAGTTCCGCACACCGCCGGATTCCCGCCTCTCCCGGGAGAAATGCCAATATGTCCCCTTCATTGTCCCGGTGGGCCGCATAAACGCATCTGGCCACTTCCTCGGCCGGATTTTTCAGGTCAATGTCCTTCTGCGCATACCGCAATTCCACATGGAACATCCTGCCCTTGCCCTCAATGAGCGGCGCCCCGAGCTTCCCGCAGATCTCATCCGTGTCAATGGTGGCAGACATTATTATGATGCGCAGGTCCGGCCGCAGGATTCTTTGTGCCTCAAGAACCAGTGCAAGGGCTTCGTCCGAGGCAAGGCTTCTCTCGTGGAACTCGTCAAATATCACGGCGGAGACACCTTCCAGAGCGGGGTCGGCTACCAGCATCCTGCCCAGGATGCCTTCTGTCAATACTTCGATGCGGGTTTTCCCGGAAGTCCTGTTCTCGAATCTGATCCTGTAGCCCACTTCGTCCCCGACCCGGCAGCCTGCAAGCTCGGCCATCCTGCCGGCAATCTGCACGGCGGCGATTCTCCTTGGCTCAAGCATCAATATTTTCCCGCCGCCATTGGTGCCTTCCAGCATTGTCAGAGGCAGCAATGTGGATTTTCCAGCTCCCGGAGGTGCAGTGACTACGAGACGGGGATTGACGGCGAGGCTTCTGTTCACCTCGTCAGCTATTCCGTATGCGGGAAGATTCCTTGCAATGTCGTCGATATGGAGATTCATTTCGTGCTGTGATGCCCGGAGGGCTTGTCTGTCAAAAAAAATGGGGTGACTGCAGATAGCCACCCCAAGTATTGTTCAACGTCTCAAAACGTCATTTCATATTATCTGTACTGAGCGAACTCGATGTCCTTCTCAGCGCGTGCCTCGAGAGCGTCGCACTCAGCAGCCTTTGCAAGGTGAGCGGCAACCTCGTCCTTGTTGCCCTGGCGGGCAGCGATGATGGCGCGGAGGTACTCAGCCTTAGGGCAGCTGCACTTGAGAGCTGCAGAAGCTGCAGAAAGGTTGTCGGTAAGAACGTCAGCAAGAGCCTCGTTGAAGCTGTTGGTACCCTTGAGGGCAGCGGCAGCCTTTGCATAGTTGCCGTTGAGAATGTCGACAACAGCCTGGTTCTCAGTGTCGCCGGCAGCAGCGAATGCCTTCTCGGCAGCAGCGAGGTCACCATTGCGGAGAGCGATGACACCCTCGGCGGTCTTGAGGTCAGCATCCTTGGTCTCAACCTTTGCGAATGCCTTCTCAGCCTTGCCAAGCTCACCCTGCTCGAGATAAACTACGCCAAGGTTGAACTGTGCGCGGTCGCTGTTGTACTTGTCGATAGCCTTCTTGTAGATAGCCTCTTTTGCATCGAGATCCTTAACGAGGGATGCAGAGCGGAGAAGAGCCTCCTCGTCGAGAACGTCGCTGTTCTCCTCAACGAGCTTGAGAAGCTCCTCAGCGGTGTAGTTCTGATACTCAACGTTGGCAATGAATCTTGCGCGGCGGAGCTCAGGGAGAACTTCCTTCTTGAGGACAGTGTAAACCTCGGACATGTTCTTGATCTCGCTCTCGCGGACTGCAGGATCGCTGTACATTGAAAGAACGCGGATGATGAGGTCCTTGTCCTCGATGTCAGACTTGGCAACGAGCTCCTGGAAGCCTTCCCAGTCCTGACCTACGCTCTTGACCTCAGGATCAGCAACCTCTCTGCCGCCGATAACCTTTGACCAAGCCTTTGCACCGCTCTGGGAACGCTTGTCGGAAAGTTTTGCGTTGAGAGACTCGCCACCGTCCGGTGAAGCGTAAGCTACAACCTCAGTGCCCTTGAGAGTCTTCCTCTCGTTAGCCTTGATCTCGTCGAGAGCAGCCTGGAAATCCTTGATGGACTCGGACTTGAGCTCTTTGCGGCGAACGTCGGCAGAGTTGATGGTGTAGAGAATCTGGCCCTCAGCGGTCTGAGGAATAACCTCCTGATAGTTGTCAGCCTTGTATGCAACGTGGCCGGCCTTTCCGCCGAGAGCAACGAGCATATAGGTGGTGTTGGCACCGTCAGCGACCTTCTTGATAGGGAGATCCCAGGTTCTTGCCTTATACTTGACTACGCCGCGGAGCTCGAGGTGGCATGCCTCCATTCCCTCTACATAGTCGAAGTGCACCTTCTCGGTAACGGTCTGGCCGTCTGAAGAAACAACAGTGTAGTTGTCCTTAACCTTCTCGCCCTGATACATGAACGGGGTCATCTTGGCCTCGCCACCGTCGAATACGATAACAGGAGTAACCTCGAGAATCGCCTTCTTGTGGAAATAATCTGCAGGATAGGTAACGGACACGGTAGCGTCAATCTTGCCGGCAACAACCTCGAGAGGTGAAGGATCGCAGGTAACGGTAACGCTCTCTGCCATCTCTGCCATCTTCTCTGGTGAAGCACAGCCGACAGCGGCAATCGCAACGACTGCCATTGCCAAATTTTTGATTTGCTTTCTCATAATTGAAACGATAAGTAAATAGTATTTGTTAAACCTATATTCAAATTTTCCGCCAAGATACTAACAATTTTGCAATTTTCCGTTATAAGCGTTCATATTTTGAACTGATTTTGTAACTTTGTCCCATATGGAAGCACAAGAATTACAGAAAATAAAGAACAAATACGATATAATCGGCAATGATCCGGCGCTGAACCGTGCCATCGAGATGGCGATGGCTGTCGCTTTGACAGAACTGACTGTCCTTGTGACAGGCGAGAGCGGAGTCGGCAAGGACAACATCCCGAAAATCATACACCAGAACGGACGCAGGAAGAATGCGAAATACTTTGCGGTCAACTGCGGGGCCATTCCTGAAGGTACCATCGACTCCGAACTTTTCGGCCACGTGAAGGGCTCGTTCACCGGAGCCGTGGATGACAGGAAGGGCTATTTCGAGGTGGCTGACGGAGGTACTCTTTTCCTCGACGAGGTGGGGGAGCTCCCGCTGCCGTCCCAGGCCAAGCTCCTGAGGGTTCTCCAGTCCGGAGAGTTCATCAGGGTCGGTGATTCCAAGGTCAGCAAGACTGATGTCAGGGTGATAGCCGCCACCAATGTGGACCTTATGTACGCCGTTTCCAAGGGAAAGTTCAGGGAAGACCTATATTATAGACTGAACGCCGTGCAGATCAGGATGCCCGCCCTCCGTGACAGGAAGCAGGATATCTACCTGCTGTTCAGGAAGTTCACTTCCGATTTCTCCGAGAAATACGGGATGAACAAGGTCACTCTCACCCACGATGCGGTCGAGATGCTCTCGAATTACCGCTGGCCTGGCAACATACGCCAGCTCAAGAACGTCACCGAGACGGTGTCCGCCCTTGAAAGCCACAGGCTGTCCCCGGTTTCCGGGAAATGCGAGGTCAATGCCGAGACTCTCTCGAAGTACATCCCTCAGGATGACGTGAACGCTCTTCCGGCGATGTACGGGGACAATTCGGAGAGCATTACCAGGAGCGAGAAGCAGGAAATCTACAAGGCCCTGTACGGCCTCAATGCCGAAATCAACAAGCTGAAGCAGATCATTGCCTCGGGAAATTTCACGGCCGCTTCCCAGGTGGCGTCGCCTCTCGGGGACCAGAAGAGCCTTCCTGCGCCGGATGCGGGCTATGTGTCCAAGCCTGCCGCCCATTGGGGCAATGAGGACGATGACATTGACGTTCAGGGAGATATTGACAGAAGCCGTCCGGTGAGGGAAATCAGCCCTGAGGAGGATGAGGCCTTCTCGATTTCCAAGGTCAGCCAGGAGCTCATCCGCAGGGCCCTGGAGAAGCACGGCGGCAACAGGAAGAAGGCTGCCGAGGAGCTGGGCATCTCCGAGCGCACGCTTTACAGGAAGCTCCCTCCGGAGTACAGGAGCCAGAAGAAATGAAGGTTATGAATATGAGGAAGACATTGAAGACAATGTGCGCCGTCGTGTCGATAGCCGCAGCGGGTCTGATTGTGCGTTCCTGCGGGATTTACTCATTCAGCGGAACCTCCATCCAGCCCGACGTGAAGACGGTGACTATCAACTATTTCGAATATAAGGCTCTGAAGGTCAATCCGAATCTGAGCAATGACCTCACGGAGGCGCTGAAGGACAAGTTCCGCAAGATGACGCGTCTGGAGCAGGTGGATATGGACGGGGATCTGGAGATTACCGGAGCGGTTACCGGTTATGACATCAGGGCAACTGCGGTGACAGCCCAGGAAGTTGCCGCACAGAACCGTCTTACCGTGTCTGTCAAGATTTCGTTCACGAACCGGAAATATCCGGAGGACGATTTCCCGGACAAGTCGTTCTCCGCTTATGCCGACTATGATTCCACGCAGTCCCTCGATGCGGTGGAAGCTTCTCTGTGTGAGGAGATTATCGAAAAGCTATGCGAGGATATGTTCAATGCTACAGTGGCCAATTGGTAATATGGAAGGGTCAGGGACAATCAATCTGAGGACATTGACTATGGAAGAGCTGGCCGGGGTTGTCAACCTCTATCCGTGGTTCGCCGCGGCGAGGAAGGAACTCTGCGTCAGGATGTCGGCACTCGGAGGCGAGTCATGGGGAGTGGGCCAGTATGCGGACCAGGCCATGTATGTGGCTGACAGGAGCATCATTTCGGGAATAATGAGGTCATCTTCGGTGAAGGATTATTCGGACAGTGACCTCGAGACTCTTCTGAGTTCATATATGGAAGAGTCCAGGTCCGGAGACGCCGCTGAGCCTGCCGCACAGCCGGCCAGGGCTGCCCGTCCGGTGCCGGGAGGGGACTTCTTCTCCAAGGATGAATATGACAAGGTCCGCAGGGCCGGGGACAATTTCACATTCCGCGCTCCGGACCGCAGGGAATTTGCTTCAGGCAATGCCGAAGACAGCCTCAGTCTCGAGTTCTGCACAGAGACATTGGCGGAAATTTATGCCGAACAGGGCTATTTTGAGCAGTCGAAAAGCATTTATCGCAAACTTCTTTTGGCATTCCCGGAAAAAAGTGCTTACTTTGCATCCCTTATTGAAAAATTGGACAAATTGATAAATAATCAGAATTTATGAACGTTATATTTTCAATTCTCGTAGTTCTCATCGTGATCGCCAGCATCCTGCTGACAATTGCGGTTCTTCTTCAGAACGGCAAGGGAGACAGCCTCGCCAGCAATTTCGTTGCAGGCAACCAGACATTCGGCGTAAGGCAGACAGCCAACATGCTTGAAAAGATCACCTGGGGTCTTGTCGCATTCATCCTCGTCGTTGCCGTAGTCTCATCATTCACATTGGGAACAAGGGGAACTCAGGTGGACATCACTGACAAGATCGAGAATGCGGCCGAAGAGCAGCCTGCATTCCCTTCAGCTCCTGTCATGCAGGATGCACCTGCCCAGGAAGCGCCTGCCACTCCTGCTGAATAGCAGTCTTAAGCCGCAGGGACTGACAGATTGTCAGTAATCCGGCAACAGGAATATAATTTGACTATAGCCGTCTGGTCTTCGGATCAGGCGGCCGTTGGTCGTTTTCCGGAGATGCGATAAAAGGAGACAGTTAATATGAATGAAATGCAGAACAACAGCTCTTCAGGAAAGCTTGAATTCCTGAGCAGATTCGCCACCAATCTCAATGAACGGGCGGCGGCCGGAAAGCTGGACCCGGTGATAGGCAGGGATGAGGAGATCCGCAGGGTGCTGCAGATATTGAGCAGACGTACCAAGAACAATCCTATCCTCGTCGGCGAGCCAGGTGTGGGCAAGACGGCGATTGCCGAGGGCCTGGCCCAGAAGATAGTGGACGGGGCGGTTCCTGAGAACCTTAAGGACAAGAAGGTCTATTCCCTCGATATGGGTGCCCTCATAGCAGGTGCGAAGTATCAGGGTGAGTTTGAGGAAAGGCTCAAGGGCGTGGTCAAGGATGTGATAGACAGCGCCGGCCAGATCATCCTCTTCATCGATGAGATCCATACCCTCGTGGGCGCGGGAAAGAGTGCCGGAGCGATGGATGCGTCCAACATTCTCAAGCCTGCACTGGCCAGGGGCGAGCTGAGGACAGTCGGTTCCACTACTCTGGACGAGTACCAGAAGTATTTCGAGGCGGACAAGGCATTGGAGAGACGATTCCAGATGGTGACCGTGGACGAGCCTGCCCCGGCGGAGTCAATTGCCATCCTCAGAGGCCTGAAGGAGAGGTATGAGAACCACCACAAGGTCCGCATCGAGGACGATGCGCTGATTGCGGCGGTAAATCTCAGCCACAGATACATCACGAACAGGTTTTTGCCGGACAAGGCCATTGACCTTGTGGATGAGGCTGCTTCCAAGCTGAGGCTGGAGATGAACTCCGTGCCTGAACCTATTGACAATCTCAACAGCGAAATCCGCCAGCTTGAGATCGAGAAGGAGGCCATCAAGCGCGAGGGCGTATCCCTGAAGATGGAGAAGATTGACGGCCAGCTCAAGGAACTGAATGAAAGGCGGTCCGTCCTGATGAAGAAATGGGAGGACGAGAAGGCCGTTCTGGATGGGCTTCAGACTGCCCGTCAGGAGCTGGAGAACTATAAAATCCAGGCTCAGGTGGCTGAGAGGGCCGGAGATTACGGCAAGGTGGCCGAGCTCCGTTACGGCAAGATTGCCGATGTGCAGAAGAAGATTGACCAGCTGCTTGAGAAACAGGCTGCCGTGAAGGACCCGATCATCACCGAGGCAGTTACCCCGGAGGATATCGCTGACGTGGTGTCAAGATGGACAGGCATACCTGTGAGCAAGATGCTGGAGAGCGAGAAGACGAAACTTCTCAGGATGGAGGACGAACTCCATCACAGGGTCGTCGGACAGGAAGAGGCCATCAGGGCTGTTGCGGACGCTGTCAGAAGAAGCCGTGCCGGTCTTTCCAATGAGAAACGCCCGATCGGTTCATTCCTCTTCATGGGTACCACCGGAGTGGGCAAGACCGAGCTGGCCAAGGCTCTTGCGGAGTTCCTCTTCAATGATGAGAATATGATAACGAGGATTGATATGTCCGAGTATCAGGAACGTCATACAGTCAGCCGTCTTGTAGGTGCGCCTCCGGGATATGTAGGATACGATGAGGGCGGCCAGCTGACCGAGGCCGTAAGGCGCAAGCCATACTCGGTGGTTCTCCTCGACGAGATCGAGAAAGCGCATCCGGATGTGTTCAACATTCTGCTTCAGGTGCTGGATGACGGCCGTCTGACCGACAACAAGGGCCGTACCGTGGACTTCAAGAACACGATCATAATAATGACCTCCAATGTCGGCTCTGACATTATCCAGGGCTATATGGACAGGCTGCCGGAAATCGGCGGAAAGGATCCGCTCGCAGACGCTTCCGCAATCGCTTCCCGCCGCCAGATGCTGGACGAGTGCAAGAGGAAGCTGGTGGATATGCTCAAGCAGACCATCAGGCCGGAGTTCCTGAACAGGATAGACGAGATCATCATGTTCGACCCGCTGACCAGGGCTGACATCAGGGAGATTCTCCACATTCAGGCAGAGGCTTTGAGGAAGAAGCTTTCCGAGGATGGAGTCGAGATGGAGTTCACCCCGGCCTTCGAGGACTACATGGTGGACAAGGGATATGACCCTGCCTTCGGAGCTCGTCCGGTCAAGAGGGTGATGCAGAGGGATCTCGTGAACCTGCTTGCCAAGTCAATGCTGGACGGCACGGTGCACAAGAATTCCAAGGTCATCGCCGACGTACGGGGAGGGCAGATTGTCCTCCGGGAGGAGTAATTGATTCTCAATGACAAAGGCCCGCTCCAAAATCGGAGCGGGCCTTTTGCATTAAGGCATGTTTACTGTCAAGGCATATTGACCGCCTTGACAAGGTTTTCGGCCAGTTCGATGAAGGCAATGCCGTCAGGTCTTGAGGAGAGGGCTGCCGGTTCGCCTTCGTCCCCGTTCTCCCTTATGCTCTGGACCAGCGGAATCTGGCCAAGGAGCGGAATGCCGTAGTTTTCGGCCATCTTCACGCCGCCGTCCTTGCCGAAGATATAGTACTTGTTGTCAGGCAGTTCCGCAGGCGTGAACCAGGACATGTTCTCCACCAGGCCGAAAATCTTCCGGGCCACATTCTTGTTGCGGAACATGTCCACGCCCTTCTCCACGTCGGCCAGGGCCACGGCCTGAGGGGTGGTGACAATGACCGCTCCCTCCATCGGGATGTCCTGAACCAGGCTGATATGGATGTCGCCGGTTCCCGGAGGCATGTCGATGAGAAGGAAGTCCAATGCTCCCCATCTAACCTGCAGTATCATCTGTTTCAATGCATTGCAGGCCATAGGGCCTCTCCAGATGAGGGCCTGTCCCGGCTGTGAGAAATAGCCTATCGACATCCACTTCACCCCGTATTTCTCAATCGGCATTATAACCTCGCGGTCTCCATCCTTGATGGCTTCCGGCAATGCTCCCTCTGTAGCGGTCATCACCGGCACGGAAGGCCCGTAGACATCGGCGTCGGCCAGGCCTACCTTGTATCCGAGACGGGCCAGGGCCACAGCCAGGTTCACGGCGACGGTGGATTTGCCCACTCCGCCCTTGCCTGAGGCAATGCCGATTATATGGCGTACGTTATTGACTTCATCCATTGTCAGGTTGAGGCCGGTCTGCTTCTTTGCAGTCTCCTCCTTGACGATGGCCTTGACCTCCACCTTTCCGGCCTCCGGCCAATGTCTGTAGACGGCTGCCCTGGCGCTGCCGATTATGTATTCCGCAAGCGGGTCCCTGTGTTTCGGGAAGGCCAGGGTGACGCAGACGTCATTGCCCTGGATCTCCACGCTTTCCACGAGACCGAGCTCGACAATGTTCCTGTCGCCCTTCCCGGGATGGGTGACGTCCAGGAGCATTTTCATTATCTCGTTCTGTTTCATTATCTTACAAAATTCATTTCCTTGAGAAGATGGCCTGCTCCACCGAGCTTGTCCATGAGGAAGAGCACGTAGCGGATATCCACGCAGATGCAGCGCTGGAGGTCCGGCTCGAACATCACGTCACTGGACATCGACTCCCAGTTGCCGTCGAAGGCGAGACCGATCAGGCAGCCGTCAGCATCGAGGACAGGGGAGCCTGAGTTGCCTCCCGTGATGTCATTGGTGGTGAGGAAACAGGTCGGGACCATTCCGTCCGGGCCGGCGTACTGGCCGAAATCCCTGGCATTCCAAAGTTCCTTGAGCTTTGCGGGAACCTTGAATTCGTAGTTCTCCGGGTCCTCCTTCTCCATTACGCCGTTCAGAGTCGTATAATATCTGTAGAGGATTCCGTCGGCAGGAGAGTATGCCTTCACTGTGCCGTAGGAGAGCCTCATCGTGGAGTTCGCATCCGGATAGGAAGGCTTGCCCTTCTCCCATTCGAGGAGACCGGCGGCGAACTTCCTGCTGCCCTCGGAGATCTGCGGGGCCCATTTGCGCTGTGCAGGAAGAACCTTCATGTACACATCCATGAGGGCATTGTAATATGCGTACGCCGGGTCGGCTGCCACTGCTCCGACAGTGACGTCACCTGCGGCATTGAACTTCTCCAGGGACGAGAATATGCTGTTGTCGAAGAGCCAGTCCACATATTCCTGAATGTCCATTGTGGCGAAGTCGAAGCCGGTGATATCGAGATAATTCTCCGGCTTGGCGTTCTTGCGGTAGAAGTCCAGCATTGCCGCCGCTATTTTCCTCTCGAGCGGCTCATTGTAGTCCTTGAATGCTGCGAGAACTGCGGAACGGGCTGCCTCATAAGCTCCCGCCGTATCTGAAGGCGCGGCGGAGAGGGAGTTGGTATAGGCCATCATCCAGGACATCCCCACCTCGGCTGCGCCCACATTGAACGGAGCCTCGATGAGCAGGTACAATGCCTTTATGCCCTCAGTCGTGCTGTCCACCGCCTCGCTGATCATGCTGAGAGCATCTCCGTAGGCCTCTGTCCTCTTCTTGTTGGCACCAACCCATTTTGTGAATGCGGCCTCCTTCGCCTCCTCGCGGCCGATGATGTTCAGCTTGGCGAATGCCTGCTTCTCGCCGATCCACTTTTTCCAGCCGTTGGCGGAGCTGGCGTATTTGTTGGCATACTGGAGACGGACTGCAGGGTCGGCCTCCATGCCCTCTTTCATTACGCTCTGCCTCAATGTTCTCGCAGCGACGCTGATGTCCTGGCGGGCGAGCATCTGGTTGAGCTGGGCTGCCGTCTGGAATCGCTGAGTGCGTCCCGGATAGCCCATGACCATGGCGTAGTCGCCCTCATTGATACCCTTCAGGGATATTTTGAGCGACTGTTTCGGCACGTAAGGCACATTGTCCTCGGAGTAGTCGGCAGGCTCATTGTCCTTGCCTGCATACACCCTGAACATGGAGAAATCGCCGGTATGTCTAGGCCACATCCAGTTGTCGGTCTCGCCGCCGAACTTGCCCACAGAGGCGGGAGGAGCACCAACGAAGCGCACGTCGCGGTAGATCTTGTATACTATAAGGTAATATACATTCTCGTTGTAGAAGCCAGTGATGCGGACATCGCAGTTCGGGTGGTCTGCCTCGGCGGACTTGATGAGCCCCTCCCTGGCCGCCTTCACGGCATTGTCGGCGAGGGCATTGACATTGGCACTGTCCTTATACTCCTTCAGCGCAGCCTCCCTGGCCTTCTCGAGAACAGGGGTGACGTCTGTCATGCTCTGGAGGAACTTTACCGTGAGCCCCTCGACGGGGAGTTCATCCCTGCTGCTCATGGCCCAGTATCCGTCCTCGAGATAGTTGTGCTCAGGGGTGCTGAGGCCCTGGATGCTGCTGTAGCCGCAATGGTGGTTGGTCACGAGCAGTCCCCTGTCGGAAATGATTTCGCCCGTGCAGCCTCCGCCGAACTGGACGATGGCGTCCTTCAGTGAGTTGTTGTTGATGCTGTAGATTTCCTCAGGTGTCAATCTGCATCCGAGGTCCTTCATGGCCTTGCCGTTCATCTTCTGGATCAGCGGCAGCAGCCACATTCCTTCGTCAGCCCAGGCTCCGGTGACAATCAGGAGCAATGCTGACAGTGTGCAAAGAATCTTCTTCATCATTATCTGTTTCAATGTTGTTTTGATTATTTCAATGTCGGTTCAGAACAGGGTCGGTTCAAGCTCGCGCGGATGGAAACTCATGCGGTGGTAGGGCGTGTATCCGTGCTCCTTGATGGCCGCAATATGTTCGGGAGTCGGATAGCCCATATTGTGCTCCCAGCCGTACATCGGATATTCAAGCGCGATTTTCCGCATGTATTCATCTCTCCGGGTCTTCGCCAGCACCGATGCCGCGGCAATGGAGGCGAAGGTGGCATCTCCCTTCACAATTGTCTGATAATCAGATTTTCCATATTTGTCGAAGGGGCGGAACCTATTCCCGTCGATGAGGAGGAAATCCGGCTTCGGCTCCAGGCGCAGGACAGCCCTCTGCATCCCTGTGACGGAGGCCCAGAGAATGTTCAGCTCGTCAATCTCGGCCGGACTGACAGCCTCCACGGCCCAGGAAACCGCCTCGCGTTCAATGACTTCCCTCACGGTGTCCCGCTGGGCGGCAGTCATCTTCTTGGAATCATTGAGGAGCGGGTGGTGAAAATCCGCAGGGAGAATGACGGCTGCGGCGAACACAGGCCCGGCAAGCGGACCCCTTCCGGCCTCATCGCAGCCGGCTTCGATCACACCCTCATTGAGGCAGCTTCTGAGCAGAATTTCCTTCATCGGTGCAAATTTACATAAAAACTTGCGGATTTCGCCCAGTTGTCAGGAGAAGAAGAGTCCTCAGAGGCTGCTGTTCCTCTTCAGAAGGGAAATGATTTCGTTCTTGTCCTCGATCATGCTTCTCAAATCCCTGATTTCGGCGTCTCTGGACTCGATTTCGCTGCGGAGCCTGCTGATGGTGTTCTCATAGGCGGATGTCAGCGCCGCTATCCTGGTATCATACTCGGCACGGGCATCTTCCATAAGGCCGGAGTCTTCAGCCGGCTTGTACCCGAGGATGAGCTCCTCCTCGGAGATACCGAAAATCTCGGCTAATTCCGAGACATGTCCGCTGATGAGCCTGATGTCCCCCTTTTCGATTTTCCGGTAGGTGTTTCTCACAACTCCGAGCTTCCGGGCCATTTCGTCCTGGGAGAGCCCTTTCTCGGTCCGTATGCGGAAAATATTCTCCTTTATGCTAGCGTTGTCCATAACCTCGAAATTGTTTCTCCGCAAAAATATCCCGAACGGCCGTGAATTGATGACAACAATAGAGGTGCAATGACTCTGAAAAATGGTCACGGGGTTAAAAAAATATATCATAAATTTAAAATTTCACCGGATAAGGGGTGGTTTCCGTGAAAAATACCACCTTCTCTTTCATATTAATTACAAAGCGCCGAGATTTGCACAATGATGAACACAAATAATGGTCAAGTTATGGAAATAGATGTTGCCTATGAGATCTTCGGACGCATGATGACCGAGGACAAGCTGTATCTCAGCAGAAGAATTACATTCCGCCGCATCTGCAGATGGCTCGGCGTGCCGCGCAGGAATCTGGATTTGAGGATACGTCAGGAACTGGGCATGGGAGGCCAGGAACTGATGAGGAGGTACCGCGGGAATGACGAGAGGTCGCTCAGGGAGAAATATGCGATAAAATGTTTTAAATTATAGCCGGATTCTATTGTTATTGCATCAGGAATTTCATAGATTTGCAAAGATGCGCCGTCTGAACAGGCGGGGGAAAGCATTTTTTGACAGTATTAATAACACCAGAAGTTATGAAATCCTATTCTACTAAGGATATCCGCAATGTGGTCTTGCTTGGCAGCACCAAGTCAGGCAAGACCACATTGGCGGAGGCGATGCTTTACGAGGGTAAAGTGATCGACAGACGGGGTACCGTCGAATCCAGGAACACAGTATCAGACAACACCGAGATTGAACAGATGAACCAGCGTTCCATCTTCTCCACACCATTGTATGCGGAGTTCATGGACACCAAGTTCAATATAATTGACACTCCGGGCGCAGACGACTTCGTGGGAGGAGCCGTATCGGCCTTCAAGGTGTGCGAGAACGGAATACTCGTCATCAATGCGCAGCAGGGAGTGGAAGTGGGAACAGAGATCTTCGCCCGCTATGCGGAGCAGTACAAGGTTCCCGTTATCATCGCCGTCAACCAGCTTGACAGCGAAAAGGCCGACTGGGACACCGTCCTGGCCAGCATGAAGGAAGCTTTCGGACCGAAGCCTATCGTCGTTCAGTTCCCTGTTAATCCGGGCACTTCATTCGACGGTTTCGTGGACGTCCTCAAGATGAAATATTATCATTTCAAGGATGAGAACGGCACCCGCGAGGATCTTGAGATTCCTGCGGATCTGCAGGACGAGGCTGAGCTCCTCCGTCAGGCTCTCATCGAGAAGGCAGCCGAGTACGACGACACTCTCATGGAGAAGTTCTTCGAGTCAGGAGCCCTCACCGAGGATGAGATCAGAAAGGGTCTCGGCATCGGCATCCGTCAGGGCGACGTGCTCCCGGTATTCTGCCTTTCAGCGAAGAAGGACATAGGTGTGAAGAGGCTTATGGAGTTCACGATCCGCACCTCCGCATCTCCTGAAATCACCAGGTCGGTGACCAGGGACGGCGGTGAGATCGAGTGCAAGCAGAATGCTCCTACCTCTCTGTTCATATACAAGACAGACGTTGAGCAGCATCTTGGAGAAGTGTCATACTTCAAGGTGATGAGCGGTGAGCTTGATGAGGGAATGGACCTCGAGGATGCCGAGACAGGCAACAGGGAGAGGATTTCCGCCATCTATGCCGTTGCCGGAACCAAGAAGGAGAAGGTCAGCGGCCTCAATGCAGGTGATATCGGATGTACGGTCAAACTCCGCGCCGGCAAGACCAATGTCACCCTCTCGCAGCCTGGCACAGGCATATCATACGAGAATATCAAGTTCCCTGCAGCCAAGTACCGCACGGCCATCAAGGCCAAGGTGCAGGCTGACGAGACCAAGCTCGGAGAGGCTCTCAACAAGATTACGGCTCAGGACCCTACAATTATCGTGGACTACTCCAAGGAATTGAAGCAGACCATTCTCAGCGGACAGGGCGAGCAGCATATCAATGTGGTGAAGTGGAGACTTCAGAACGAGTTCAAGATCGAGATCGAGCTCTTCGCTCCGAAGATTCCTTACCGCGAGACCATTACCAAGACCGCCAATGCGGAGTACCGCCACAAGAAGCAGTCCGGCGGAGCAGGACAGTTCGGAGAGGTTCATCTCCTCGTCTGCCCGATTGTGGAGGGCGTGCCTTTCACCAACAAGTTCAAGATTGACGGAAAGGATGTGGTCCTCAATGTGAAGAGCCAGGAGTCCTACAACCTCGACTGGGGCGGAAAGCTTGAGTTCTACAACTGTATTGTCGGCGGAGCCATCGACGCCCGCTTCATGCCTGCGATTCTCAAGGGTATCATGGACAAGATGACCGAGGGCCCTCTCACCGGCTCTTACGCCCGCGACATCAGGGTGTTCGTATATGACGGAAAGATGCACCCGGTGGATTCCAATGAAATCTCCTTCGTCCTCGCAGCGAGAAATGCCTTCAAGGAGGCCTTCCGCAATGCCGGCCCGAAGATCATGGAGCCTATTTACAATCTCGAGGTCCTGACTCCGAGCGAGTATATGGGAGCCTGCATGTCGGACCTCCAGAACAGGAGGGCCATCATCGAGGGAATGGGAAGCGAGAAGGGATTCGAGGTCATCAAGGCCCGCGTTCCGCTTGCAGAACTCTACCGCTACTCTACAGCATTGAGCTCGCTTACTTCCGGAAGTGCGACATTTACGATGCAGTTTGCTGATTATCAGCCTGTTCCTGGTGATGTTCAGACCAAGCTTCTCGCAGATTACGCAGCTCAGGAGGGCGATGACTGATTATTGAAATGAATAAGTAAAGAGGGGAGGGATGACCGAGAAGTCTTCGGACTTTCAGTCATCCCTTTTCTTTTGTACAAGGCGTCCCGTTACGCTGTCTGCATTTTCATTTTCAATGGGAAATTACTATTTTTGAAGATTGGAAAATAAACTACACGCAATATGGCAAATATCGAAGAACTGAAAAGGATTGCGTCCCAGGTCAGAAGGGACATTGTCCGTATGGTCTCCGCTGCCCAGTCAGGGCATCCGGGCGGATCATTGAGCAGTGCGGATGTGCTTACCGCATTGTATTTCAATGTGATGAATATTGACCCTTCCACCTGGTCAAGGGAGAGCAAAGGTCAGGATATATTTATCCTTTCTGCCGGGCACATCACTCCGGTGTACTACTCCATCCTTTCCAGGCGCGGCTTCTTCCCGGTGGAGGAGCTCGCTACCTTCCGCAAGTTCGGTACCAGGCTTCAGGGCCATCCTTCAGTGGAGAGGGGGCTTCCCGGCATAACCCAGGCCTCAGGTTCCCTCGGGCAGGGTCTTTCCGCAGCTGCCGGCGCAGCTCTGGGCAAGAAACTGGACGGTGATGACTCCAGGGTATATGTTCTCTGCGGTGACGGAGAGAGCGAGGAAGGCCAGATCTGGGAGGCTGCGATGTTCGCTTCCCATCACAAGCTGAACAACCTCATCGCCATCACCGACTGGAACGGACAGCAGATTGACGGAACCGTCGATGCCGTATCCGGTCAGGGTGACCTCGAGTCCAAGTGGAAGGCCTTCGGCTGGAATGTCATCGTTGCCGACGGGCACGATTTCGAGTCCATCCTGGCTGCATTCGACAAGGCGAAGGAGAGCAGCGAGCTGCCGACAATGATTCTCTTCAAGACCGATATGGGACACGGAATCGACTTTATGTCAGGCACTTGCAAGTGGCACGGCAAGGCTCCTTCAGCAGAGCAGTGCGAGCAGGCCCTCGCCCAGATCGAGGAGACTCTCGGCGACTATTGATTGTTAACGCAAAATCGAAAGACGATGAAATACACAGATACCGGTAAGAAAGATACCAGAAGCGGCTTCGGAGCGGGACTCTACGAGGCCGGAAAGCAGGATTCCAGAGTAGTGGCCCTCACGGCCGACCTCAAGGGGTCCCTCAAGATGGACAAGTTCGCCGATGAATTCCCGGAGAGATTCGTCCAGTGCGGAATCGCCGAGGCCAATATGATAGGCGTGGCCGCAGGTCTTGCCATCACCGGCAAGATTCCGTTCGCCGGCTCCTTTGCGGAGTTCGTGACAGGCCGCGTCTATGACCAGATACGCCAGGAAGTATGCTACGGTGAGACCAATGTCAAGATAGCCGCATCCCACGCCGGAATCACCCTCGGTGAAGACGGAGCCACCCATCAGACAATGGAGGACATTGCCCTTATGCGTGCCCTTCCGGGGATGGTTGTCATCAATCCTTGCGACTACAACCAGACCAAGGCCGCCACAATCGCCGCCGCAAAGTACAATGGCCCTGTATATCTCAGGTTCGGCCGCCCGTCCGTGCCTAACTTCACCCCTGAGGACCAGGAGTTTGAAATCGGCAAGGCCTACGTGATGAACGAGGGCAAGGATGTAACCATCTTTGCCACCGGACATGCAGTATGGGAGGCGTTGAAGGCTGCCGACATCCTTGAAGGCGAGGGAATCTGCGCCGAGGTCATTGACATTGCCACCATCAAGCCTCTCGACGAGCAGGCTGTAGTGGAGTCAGTGCTGAAGACCGGAGCCGCCGTCGTGGCCGAGGAGCACAATATGCCGGGCGGCCTGGGAGAACTGATTGCCGGCGTCCTCGCTGCCCGCAGACCTGCGCCGATGGCCTATGTCAATGGCGGGGACCAATTCGGACAGACTGGTACTCCTGCCGAGCTGATGGCGGCATACGGCATTGATGCTGAGCATATTGCTGCTGCGGCCAAGGCTGTTGCGGAAAGGAAATAAGTCTGGTCCTGATGCAGGATGGCGAAATCATCAGGCTGTTCCGAGAAGGAAACAGGGAGAGGGCATTCACAGAGATAGTCAAGGCTTACAGCGAAAGGCTCTTCTGGTATGTCCGCCGCTATGTTTCCTCCCATGAGGATGCGGATGATCTCGTCCAGGACATTTTCATAAAGATATGGGCTGCGCTTCCCTCGTTCAGGGGGGAGTCGCAGCTTTTCACTTGGCTTTACAGGATAGCGACCAATGAGGCCTTGAACCATGTCCGCAGACAGAAGGTCAGGGCAATGCTGACCTTCAGACCTATAGACGATGAGATTGAGAGGAAGGTTGACGAGGACCCGTGGTTCAATGGAGACGAGGCCGAGAGATCGCTGATGAAGGCATTGCAGAAACTCCCGCTCAAGCAGCGCGTGGTCTTTTCGATGAGATACTTCGAGGATATGGGCTATGAGGAGATTTCGGAGGTGACAGGCACGTCGGTGGGGGCCCTGAAGGCATCCTACCACATCGCCTGCGGGAAACTGAAGGATGAACTTCTGAAAAAATCGGGACAATGATTTTACTTTCAGCACAGTACGGTGTCTAACGTTAAAATCCGGGATTTATGGTTGAAAAAATGAAGAAAGCATCTTATTCTGTTCCTGACGGCTATTTTGACCGTCTGGAGGAAAGGCTGTCACGAATACCGGAGATGTCATCCGATGTCCGGAGAGGCCCTTTATACGCCATCAGGCCATACGTTTCCCTTGCCGCATCGTTTCTTATCATTCTTGCCGCAGGGACTATGGTGCTGAAGTTCTCGGCCCGGGATGGCTCTGAGGACCTGCCTGCACTTGAAAGGATGAGGCTTGCCGACCTTGTCCCCGTAACTGATCCGGACCTCATCTATCTTGCTGATGATGAAGAGGTTGAATATGACGCACTGGAACAATATCTGATTGAGAGCGGCACAACTCTCGAACAACTCGAATACTATTATGAAGGGAATGATTGATTATCTGGCGGTGATGCTCGCCGTCTTGTTATTGAATGTACAGCCGTCTTCGGCCTGCTGCTACCGCGACAGGGAGAGCCACGACAGGATGATGGCCGAGAAGGTGGCATACCTGACATCCGCCATGGATCTTACTCCTGCCGAAGCGGAAAAGTTCTGGCCCGTCTACAATGATATGGAGAAGGCCAGAAAGGTTGCGTTCAGGAAGGTGATGATGGCTTACGATGCCCTTAAGAAGGGCATTTCCGAGAACAGGCCTGAGTCTGAAGTGTCAGACCTCCTGAACCGTTATGTGGAGGCGATGAAGACTTCCAGGGATGTTGAGGCGAGGTTTACTCCGCAATTGACCCGTATTGTGTCCGTGGAGAAGGTGGGGAAGCTTTTCATTGGTGAGGAGGAGTTCCGCAGGATGCAGATAGGTCGCTGGAACGAGAAGAAGGACTGAGTCCAGCCCACTAGGCGAACAGGTAGAAATCTTTGACAAGGGAGAGATACTGCTGGGTATAGCTCCCTTTTTCCATTATCGTCAGGCTGTCTTCAATCGGCACCGGTTTCTCTCCCGCCTTGAACGCGACGATGATCCGGGACGGAGCCTTCCTCTGTACTGTCTTGATTCTCAGAATATTGGATGGATGCAATCCGTGCATTCTGCCATATCTCAGCAACTCCCTTTCCTGGTCGGCCGGGAGTATTATGCACAGCCGGCCGCCTGTATTGAGCCTTGTTTCGGCGAAGGCCAGGATTTCCCGGTAGGAGAGTCCGCCTCCGGTATGTCTGGCAGTCGCCTTGCGGGCATCCGGGTTAATAAGCGAGTCGTCGTAATATGGTGGATTCGAGACAATGAGGTCGAACCCGCTGTCGGGCTCATATTCCGAGAGGGGAGTGTGCAATGCCGTCAGAATGCTGCTCCAGGGGGATTCCCGGAAATTCTCTCCAGCCTCCGCCGCAGCATCCTCATCTATGTCAATGCCGGTAATCATTGCGTCAATGCCGGTAAATCCCGCCCCGTCCTCCATCGCTGCCCCGTTCAGTCTCTGGGCCAGGACCAATGCGGCTGTGCCTGTTCCCGTTCCAATGTCAAGTATCTGCCTGTCAGAAGGTTGCATCGGCGCACATATACCCAGCAGGACGCCGTCGGTATTGACCTTCATTGCCGAGCGGTCATTCCTTACATCGAATTTCTTGAAATGGAAAACGCTCATTCCGCTGACAGAAATTGGCCGTCCTTCATGAACAATGTCCGGTCGCACATCTTTGCGAGTTCCGGGTCGTGGGTCACGATCACGATGGTCTGGCCGAGTTCGTCCCTGAGACGGAAGAAGAGATTGTGGATTTCGCTCTTGGTCACGCTGTCGAGATTGCCCGAGGGTTCGTCCGCAAAGAGGACGGCGGGCCTGTTCACGAGAGCCCTGGCTATGGCCACCCTCTGCTGCTCTCCGCCGGAAAGTTCGGAAGGCTTGTGACTGGTTCTCTCTGCAAGTCCCATTGTATCAAGCAGTTTCAGGGCGTCATCCTTGGCGGTCTTCTCGCTTTTCCCCGCAATCAGGGCCGGTATCATCACATTCTCCAGAGAAGTGAATTCAGGGAGAAGGTGGTGAAACTGGAATACGAATCCGAGCTTCAGATTGCGGAAACGGCTGATTTCCCTGCGGTTCAGCCCGGTCACATCAGTTCCGTCAATGATGAGGGTTCCGGCATCAGGAGTGGACAGTGTGCCCAGAATCTGGAGCAAAGTGGACTTGCCCGCCCCGGAGGCTCCCATTATGGATGCGACCTCGGATTTTTCAACCTGCAAGTCAATGCCTTTCAGGACCTTAAGCGTCCCGAATGATTTCTCTATACCTTTAGCCTCTATCATCATTGCAAGGAAAGATTACTAAAGCCATTCGTTTTTATTGACAGTGGTCTTCGGCGCATTCGGGACGTTCCGGAAGTACGTGAACCCGGTGAGTTTCTCCAGTTCCGCGATGGAGATGATATCCTGTGCCTGTGGCTTGTGGCTCTTCTCGACATTGTGCCTGAGCACGAATGCGGCGCATTGCAGCTCGCCTGCGGAGCAGTTGCGCACCGATTTGCCGCTTGCGCCGGACTTGGTCCTGAGCAGGGCGTAGTAGAACATTGTCGGACATGAGACATCGCTCCTGCCGCCGAAAAAAATGGTCTGCGGTTCACAGGACTTGCCGTAAGCGTCGGTGTATTTCTCGAAATAGCAGCCTACCACCTCGTAGAGGGTGTCTGCGCAGACGAGATTGTCCACGTGGTCTTCCAATGAGTTCCAGGCGGCTCCTCCGGTATTGAACGTGTCGCTGAACTGAGGGGCGATGTTCGTGTAGTAGAATACCTGCTGGTTCGTCGGCTTGCTGGATGTCCTCTCCGCGGAGCCGAGCATATGGCCCTTGTTGCACCCGCCGCCCGTCGATTTGGACGAGTACTGGATGTCGGCAGGGATGTACGGGTCTCTCCGGTATGAATCATTCCTGCCTGACTTGCCCACATACATCTTGTGTCTCGGTGCCGCCACCCACATAGGGCAATGATGGACTCCGCTGTAGCAGACAGTGTAGTTCCTCGCGGTCTTTCCGCCGCTTCTCTCTCCTCCGGCGCAGAGATGATGGGCGTAGTACAGCTCATTTCCGTCATCGAGTTTCCCGTCCTTGTTCTCGTCAACGATCGCCGGGAGTTCGAACCAGGAATAGCCGGTAGTGGCCGGCGGGATTACGTCTCCGCCCTCATTGCCGCTTCCGCCATTGTCACCGCCTTCGTTTTCGCCGCCATTGTCACCGTTTCCGGAATCATCCCCGCTTCCCGAACCATCTCCGCCTCCGTTACCGCCGGTCTCTTCCTGTCCGTTCCCTCCGACCGGCCCGGTCAGCAGCGGCTCCTCCTTCTGGCAGGCAGCCAACACCGCCAGTGCCAGGAATATGCTCATATATTTTTTCATGCTCATTCTCATTTCCCCAAAGTTACTGCTTTGCGGGGGATAATGCAAATGCCGGATATTTTTCCTATATTTGACATTTGCGATGCCCTGGCGGATTTACAGACCAAATACATACCACTACAATGAAAAACTCAATCAAATACCTCTCTGCCATAGCCCTGGCGGCGGTATCCTGCGGCCGCAAGGAGGCCGCGCAGAGGCCGAATGTGCTTCTGATTGTGGCTGATGATCTCGGAATGGGAGATCTCAGCATTTACGGTGACGGCGCCATACAGACGCCCAATATCGATTCGCTCGCACGTGGGGGAAGGATGTTCTGCAATGCATACGCCACCTCGGCCACATCCACGCCGAGCCGCTATGCAATGTTCACCGGACTCTATCCATGGCGCAATGCCGATGCCAAGATTCTGCCTGGCGATGCCCCGCTTCTCATCCCCGTGGACATCCCGACATTGCCGAAAATGATGCAGGAGGCCGGTTACAATACCGGAGCCATCGGCAAATGGCATCTCGGAATGGGCGACGGCAACGTGGACTGGAACACTCGGATTACTCCTTCGGCCAATACCGTTGGCTTCGACTATACCTGCCTCATAGCTGCCACCAATGACCGTGTCCCTACCGTCTATGTGCGTGACGGTCAGGTGGTCGGGCTTGATCCGGAAGATCCGATAGAGGTGAGCTACGAACATAATTTCGACGGGGAGCCTACCGCATTGTCCAATCCTGAAATGCTGAAGATGAGATGGCATCACGGCCATAACAACTCCATTGTCAACGGAATCCCCCGCATCGGTTTCATGAGGGGCGGCCAGAAGGCCAGATGGGTCGATGAGGATATGGCCGACTTCTTCGTCGGGGACGTGAAGGATTTCATTGACAGACAGAGCGCCGACAAGCCGTTCTTCCTCTATTACGGGCTCCATCAGCCTCACGTTCCCCGCGCTCCGCATTCCCGTTTCGTGGGCAGCACCGACCTCGGCCCGAGAGGTGACGCCGTCGTGGAGGCGGACTGGTGCGTAGGTGAGGTATTGTCTTATCTCGATGCCAAAGGCTTGCTGGACAATACATTGGTGATTTTCACCAGCGACAACGGCCCGGTCATCAATGACGGTTATTACGATGATGCCGAGGAGAGGCTCGGCTCGCACGACCCGAGATGCGGGACACGCGGCGGAAAGTACAGCCTCTATGACGGCGGTACACACATTCCGCTCATAGTTTACTGGAAGGACCACGTAAGGGCTGGATTGTCCGAGGATATAGTGTCCCAGCTGGACTTCTTCGCCAGTCTCGGACATCTTGTCGGTGGCAATGTGCCTGAGAATATCGACAGCCGCGATCATCTGGACACCTTCCTCGGCAATGATGGCGAGGCCCGCGAAAGCATTGTCCTGGAAGCCCAGGGCCGTCTCTGCTACCGCTCCGGTGATTATGCCCTGATACCGCCTTACAAGGGTCCGAAGACCAATATCACCAAGAATGAGCTCGGCAATCTGGACCATTGGTCTCTCTTCAATCTGAAGGAAGACCGCGGCCAGCTCAATGACCTCTCGGCCACCAGCCCGGAAGTGCTTGAGAAACTGAAGTCCGACTTCCTTGCCGCCACAGGGACGTTTTACAAGACCGATGTGAAAGAAGAGGAACTGAAATAACTCAAAAAGGGGCTGACAATCATCCGTCAGTCCCTTTTTTGTTGTCCCTGATGCGGGCCCTTCAGTCATCCCGCCCAAGCGAAGCGGGCGTAGAGTTATCCTACAGCTCCACCTCCACGTAGGCCGGATAGAGCCTGTATGGGTCGTAGTAGAGGGCGCAGCTGTTCACGAGGTTCTCGATCTTGAGCTTCGGAATGCCCTTCCAGGCCTGCTGGCCGTTGATGTTGACGGTGACTTCCTTTGTCAGGTCCACGAGCTCGCTGCCGAGGAAGATTCCCAGCTTGCCGCCGCTGACGGAGGAGTAGGTCTTGTCGTAGGCGATAGGCATGCCGTGCTTGCTCTCCCAGGCCGTGGCCGTGTAGCTGACCTTGCTGACCTTGATGTCCACGGTGTTGCCGGTGATGGTCATCTCGTAGCATCTTCTCTCCGTAGGCTTGGATGTCTCAGGGATATAGAGATTGTAGAAACCCCTTCTGTAGATGCCGTCCTGCTCCAGACGCTCCCAATAGACGTATTTCGGATTGGTCTTGCGGGTCTTGTTTATGAGCCACGGAATCGTGTCGTAATAGAGAAGGTTCGCCGTTCCGTGATAAGCTCCCTCGACCACGTCAATCCTGTGGTCATAGTAGCCCGGATGTGCGGCCTGCAGCCTCTTGAAGTCGGCCTTTGCGGCAGCCGTGAGGGCATTCCTGCCGTAGCTGTCGTCCAGTGAGCCGGTCCTGAGGCAGAATGCAATGTTGGCGCTGTTCTCGGACGGGGCGTTCACAAGCGGCTCTCCTCCCGCAATCGGGCCGACTCCTGCGAGATAGTCCGCATAGAATGAGGCCAGTCTCTGGCTGCCGTATGCTCCCTCGGAAATGCCGAAGAAGAAGAATCTGTTCGGGTCAATGTCGCTGTCCCCGAGGAATATCTGGCGGATAATCTTGTCCCAGACATACTGCTTGCCCTTCTGCCACCAGCGGTAGAGACTGAATCCGTCAGTTCGTGTAAATCCGTTCGGGATTCTAGGCACAAGAAATGCCGATGGTCCGGCTTGAACATAGTCTGAATAACAAAGATTTTTCCCGGTATTCCATTCATTGGTCACTGGGCCGGACCCGTGAAGATATATGAATGCAGGATATCCACAATCAGGCTTTGGATCTTCAGAAGTTCCCCAATAATAAACCATTTTTGCGATTTCACCTTCTATCAGTTCTGAACCATCGCCAGTCCACTTTGCTTCAAGGATACCAGGAATGCTGTAAGATCCTAAGCAAGTTTTGTCGTTGAATGTTGTCAACGAAATTAACTTCTCCTCGGAGAAAGACTCGTTGGCAGTCTTCCACAGCGACCATACGCGTTTTTGAGCTGACGCTATTTCATCCGCATTGACAAGGTCGCTTGCGGAGTAGGTATCCATGCCGGAACCGGTGTATCGCTTCATGCTGCCGAGTTCATCGAGGAAAAACTGCTTGATGGCATCCTCCCCGCTCACAGCCGGCTCATTTTCGCCTCCTTCGCCAGGTTTATCCTCACCAGGATTGTCGATACCCGGCTTGTCGTCTCCATCGTCCACGGCAATCTTGTTCTTGTCCGAGCAGGAATACAGGGCGGGCACTGCCGCCGCCAGACTAAAAATTACGAATAATCTGAATATACGTTTCATAATGTGCTTATTGTCAATTTATTAAAATTCTCCCACGCTCCAGATTCCGTCGCCTCTGCGCTTGAACCATACGTCCACTATCTTGCCGAGCTCCATCGGAGTCCTGTCGGTCTCCTGCATCACTCCGGCTCCGGAGGTGGCATTGTACATCATTTTCTTTGAGTCATATACCACGCATTTGTTCGCCTGATATCTCACATCCTTCATGTTCACCACGATCACACTGCCGTCGTCGAGACCCAGGGCAGTCCACCACATATTGTAGTTGCCCTCGCCGCTGAGGCTTGAAATATTGGCTCTCAACGGCTTGTCGAAATATGCGGATACAGGGAGGGTTCTGTTCCTGAGGTCATAGACGTAGAGCTGGCTGCCCACTGCCAGCATTGCGTAAGGGCAAGGGTAGGTGTTGTAGACATAAGGGGATACATAGAGAGCGTCAGGGTCTCCCGGAAGTCCCTTGATTTCCTCGATGCGTGCACTGGTAACCTTGTACTCGAAGTTGCCTCTGCCGAAATTGGTCCTGCTGATCCACATTTCCTGCAGGAAATAGCGCCCGTCCCGCTTGAATACCACGAAGGTGGAGGTGTATTCCCTGACGAAGATGGTGCCGGTGGAATAGCCGATAGTGAATACCTCTTCAGCTGCGCTCATGTCCTCCGGGCTGATGTACATTGACTGTGAACCGTCGTCCGAGCTGACAGCGGATTCGTTCTGGATATTCAGAATCGGGAAACTGTGGCCTGCTCCGACATCGCCCTCCTGCATGTCCCATTCCACTGAACCGCCGGAGTCGCACACGTGGAACATCCTTTTGCGCCTGGAATCATAGACGACGCAGGCGTTCGGGCTGATGCTGAACGGATGCATGTACAGGGAACATCCGGATACGGCCTCTCCGTCGTATTCGAGCTGATTGTTCAGGAATTTTCCGGAGTGGAAGAGCTTGTTGGAATTCTTCACCCTGGTGTAGATATGGCCGTCCTGGTCCGTGACAAGGTCCACTCTCGTCATCATCATTGCCTGGCTGATGTGGTCCATTCCCTCCGGATAGGAGCCGCCCGGGAAGACAGCCTCAATGCTGCCCACAGGGTCTTTCCTGAAGGTCTTGCCGTTGATGTCGATGGCTCCGCCCTCTGTCATCACGAGAATCTGGCCTACGGTGGTCTTGTCGTGGCAGTAATGCTCGTGGATGCCTATCGGCCCGGCGGGGAGATCCTCGCCGTTTTCCGTGAAGTACAGGTCAGGATATTCCGCATAGGACTTCATTACCATTCCCGGATTCTCGTTCCCCTCCTCGAGGCCGGCGATTCCGGCCACGTCCTCGCTCTTCCATTTGATGAAGGAGAGGCTGCTTTTGCCGTTCTCCTTTTCGGAGAGCACAAGCACTCCGTATGCGTCGTACACCGCCTTGACATTGACGGTGACCCCGGCGAATGTCTGAATGTCCGTCACCGGGTCCGTCACCACCAGGAGCAATGTCTTCTTGTCAATGAGTTCGTCCGGGGTCCATTCGAAATCCAGTGTATTCCACTCGTCCCTTGTCTCCCCTTCGAGAGAGCCCAGGTACCAGCGGTACTCGAGCCGTTCAGCATCACCCTCGCCGGAGACGAAGTTCAGTTTCGGGTGAATCGAGATGGTCTCCCCGAGCGTGATATTGTAAGGATTGGCGCAGTTAAGGCTGATGCTCAATGCGTTGGCATCGTGATACTCGTAGTTGCCCTTGTCCTTGTAGCAGCCCTGAAGACTCAGAACGAGGGCCAGGGCAGCCATTGTTTTCAATATGTTTCCAAAGAGATTCATAGAGATTCGATTAGATGATAGGTAACTCCATCGGCGAACCGTCTTCCTCGGTGATGCCGTTCTCCTCAATGTATTCCTTGAACCCGAGGACGAGTTCGCGGAGTTCCGACGGCTCGAGGTCCGAGATGTCTGTCAGTCCGCAATAGTTGTAGAAGGCATTGTACTTCGCCGGGGTGTACTCCCCGAGGTAGCAGAGCGCAATGAATTCCGTCCACCACTCAGGCTTGAGCGGGGTGTTGTCGTAGATGACCTGTGCGGTGAGCTGGTCCTCATATCCGAGATTGAAATGCTTGCCTGCAAGCAGGAGAATCGTGAGCGTCACCTTTTCCTCATCCATTCTCGGGGTCTTGAACAGCTTGATTTTCAGGTCAGTGGTGATTTCTCCGGCTTTCAGCACAGGGGTCTCTATTTCATATTCGTTCTCTTCTGCCGTGGTCTCTTCCTCCACTACGGCCACCTCGAAAGGCCTGTCGTAGTCGGTGACGTGTCCGATGAGGTTCACCTTGAAGCTGACCTCCATCTCAGACGCTCCCGCATAGGAGGCGAACGACTTGGTCAGATGGGCCAGGTCGATGGACTCACCGTCCGCGAAATCCTCCTGCTGGATGTAAAGCATGCTTTTGGCCGTGAATGTCGGAGTCTCCTGCTCCCTGCATCCCGCTATGGCGAGAATTCCCGCCAGGGCCATATATTTTACGAAATTTCTCATACTCTAGAAAATTGTCTCGTTCTCAGGCATAGGGAAGTACCACCAGGTCTCCCTGAAACTGTCAGAGGTGTCCCAGGCATTCGGGGCGACATTGAGTTTCTTGCAATAGAGGAAAATCTGCCCTTCCTCCACGAATTCGAGCCTGACGTCGTTGAGGAGCTCGTTCCGGAATGTCTCCGTATTGCCGATTTTCCCTGCAAGCTGGTTCTCAGGTGCGCTCCTGCCTACCTGGACTGTCTCGATATAGTCGGCGGCCCTGTCCCAGAGGGCATCGTCGGCAGCCTTTTCCGCCAGGATGTAGTACATCTCCGAGAGCCTTATTACCGGGATGATGTCCTGCGTGGCAGTGGTCAGGTCTCCCGACATTGACGGGGTGGTGTATCGGGCGCAGACATTGTTGCCGGCAGTGTTCTTCTTCACGAGGGTGCTCCATCTGTAATCCGATGTGGATGAGCTTATGAGCATGCTGTACATCGTATTGAGCTGGAGGGTGGTGCCGGTGGAGCGGAAGCGGTTGTAGTCGTCGATGAGGGTGGACTTGCTCACTCCGAAGATGAGGTCGCTGCTGAGCTTGTAGTCGGCCTGGGCATCCTCCGTCGAGGTGAACGTGAAGAGTTTTCCGCCCGGCGAAGTCGCGTCGATGACAATGCGGGCGGCCCTGGCGGCCTCCTCGTGGTTGCCTGCGTAGTTGTAAACCCTGGCCAGCAATGCGGTGATGGCGTAGTAGTTCATCCTGTAGCCCCTGAATGCGAAGAAAATGTCATCTGTCTGCGGATATGCGCTGCTGTAGGTCTTTCCGGAGAACCGGTATTTCGTCGTGAGCCTGTACTGGTTCAGGTTGTCCGCAAGGTCGTATCCGGCCACGAGCTCCTGAGCCGCAATGTAGTCCGCAATGATTCTGTCAATGAAGGCCGGAATCTCGAGATAGTCGGCTATGTCCTTCGAGAACTTGTCATAATAAGGCAATGCCACAGGCAGTTTTCCCTCCTCGTCCGGCTTGTAGAGATCCGGAGTCGGGGCGAAATAGACCAGGATGAGGTAGTGGCAGAATGCCCTGATTGCCAGGGCTTCTCCCTGTATGAGATTGCGCTCCGCCTCTCCGCCCTTGAACTTGCCGGCCGGCTCGTCCCCGATCTTGTCGAGGATGTTGTTGCAGTTGGCGATGGCGTTGTAGGCGGTGGACCATATTCCGGAAATTATGCTCTTGACCCCGTTCGTCGTGTAGGTGTAGCTGGCGACATCCTTGTAGTCAAGATTGTTCTTGTATGCGGAATTCCATTCATGCGTGTGAGCCAGAGCCTCCGTCATTCCGTAGGACAGCTCGCGTCCGTACAGGGATGTGGAGGAAAGCTTCAGATAGATTCCGTTCAATGCGGTACGGTAACCGTCTCCCTTCGAGAACAGGTCGTTCTCGCCCATAGTGTCGGCAGGCTGGATGTCCAGCCATTTGCAGGATGTGGTCCCGAATGCCAGGAAAGCTGATGCCAGGAGGATTGTTCCTCTCTTCAATATGCTGATTTTCATACTCTTCTGAATTTTAGAATCCTACCTGTACCGAGAAGTTGACCGACCTTGCGAAAGGATAGCTGAGACCTCGTTCCCTCTTTACCGAGGAGATGTTGAAGATGTCATTCACTCCGGCTTCAAGGCGGAGGAGGCTCATCTTCCATCTCTTTATCATATTGCGGTCGAAATCATAGCCTATGGTGATGGAAGAGAAGTTGAGGTTGTTGTACTTCTGCACGAATCTGGAGGTAGGTCTCGTGCTGGTGAATCCGTAGATTCCCGGCTCCATTCTCTTGTACTTGGCCACCTGGCCCGGTGTGCTCCATCTGTCTGTCAGGACCCTCCTGTCCACATTGGACTGGTAGATGCTGACGCCCTCGACCTTGGTGGCAAGGGTGGAATTGTAGCGGTCTCCGCCGGCCTCGTAGAGGAATGAGGTATAGACCGTGAAATTCTTCCACTGGAAATTGAATCCGAATGAGCCCTGCACTTTCGGGTCGGTCACGCCGAGAACCTGCTGCTCGGAGGCCGACCACTCATTGGTGATCTTGCCGTCCTTGGTCAGGAAAATCTCGTCTCCGGTGGCCGGGTCGATGCCGAGGGACTTCATTCCCCAGATGGAATTGAGGGAAACTCCTTCAACATACTGGGTGAAAGGCTGGGATGCCTCTTCGGAATTGTTCCGGAATCCCGCCATCGCCTCCTGAACCCTGCGGTTGTAGCTTGTGAGGCTCTCCGCCACCTTCCTGAGCCGGTTCTTGTTGTGGGCCAGGTTGGCGTGGAGGGTGAGGAACATATCTTTGGTGCGGATGACCTCGGCCCTGAGCTGGAGCTCGACTCCCTTGTTGGTCACCTCTCCGATATTGTCCCTGAAGCTGGTGAATCCGCTGGAGCTCGGAAGGGTCACGTCATTGATGAGATCCTTTGTGAGCTTGCTGTAGTAGCTGAACTTTGTGTAGATGCGGTTCTTCCACAGCCCGAGCTCGAATCCGGCGTCAAGCTGGTCGGTGACCTCCCATTTGAGGGCGGTGTTGCCCATGGACATCAGGGAGACTCCGTATCCGGTCTTGTACCATTCGTCCGTGTTCACGCTGTACGTTGTGAGGGCCGCGTAGGCCGGGAAGTTGATTTTTCCGGTCCTTCCGTAGGTGGCCCTCAGGCGCAGCATCGTGACCGGGGTCGATTTCATGAAGTCGTATTTGTGGATGTTCAGACCGGCTCCGGCAGCCCAGAACGGGGCGAACTTGTTGTCCTTTCCGAATGACGAGTTTCCGTCAAGCCTGCAGGAGGCGTCGAGGAGATAGATGTCCCTGTAGCTGTAGTTGACTCCCGCAAGGAATCCGACTGTGCGGGACAGACTCTCTGAGGATGAAGGCTTTCCGGTGATTTCCTGGGCGTAGTTGATGGAGTCGAAGCCGCTGGAAGGGAAGCCGAAGAATGCGGAATTGACCGAACTGCTCTTGCTGTTGAGGATGTTCACGCCGGCCTGTCCGTTGACATTGTGGTCGCCGAACGACCTGTTGTAGGAGAGGTAGGTGCTGAAGTCCCATGAGAGCCTTTCGGAGTCTGTCTTGGTCAATGTGCCCGAAGACGGGTTCGAGAGGTCCAGAATCTGCGAGTTCTGCTTCGACCTCGGGTCCAGGAAGCGCCTGGAGGCTGACATTCCCTTGGTAATGCTGACCTGTCCGTTCAGGCGGAGTCCGTCGATGATGTACCAGTTGACGGAGAGGTTGTTGGTGAACTCCTGGTTCTTGGACTTGCTGTAGTTGCCCAGGCTTGCCTCGTAGAGCGGGTTCTTCCTTATGGAAGTGTAGATACTCCAGTCCCGCAGCGATTCGAGGTATTTTCCGTCGGCGTCGAGGTATTCGTCATAAGGTTGGGCCTTGGTGTAGTCTGCGAATGAACCGTAAGGAGACTCCTTCGAGTCGGTCTGGAGGAAGGAGGTGTAGTTCTTGATGGACAGCTGTTTATAGACATACTGAATATAGACTCCGGCGCCTGTCCTGTTACGCTGCGAACCCTTCATCACGCCGTCCTGGTCCGCATACTGGAGGTCAACTCCGAAACGGAACGAGCTGCTTCCTCCGTCAATGTAGAGGGTGTGCTTGTGGTTGAACGCCGTCTTGAGCGGCTTGGAGAGCCAGTAGGTATCCACGCCCTTGCGCACATTGGTGAGCTTGGCATTGTATTCGGTAAGCCTTTCCACCAGGTCTGACGGCACTCCCGCCTTCTCCGGGTCATAGCAGCCCGCAAGCAGTTCTGTCTGAAGCTTTTCTTCGGCATTCATCAGGTTGTAGTCGCTGAGGTCCGGCGAGTCCACCGAGCCCACGAGCTTGTAGGTCACCTTCAGTTCGCCCGGTGAAGGGGCCACCGAGGTGATGACAATGACACCGTTGGATGCCCTGGAACCGTAGATGGCGGTGGCGGCGGCATCCTTCAGGATGGTCACGTTCTCAATACGCTCAGGGTCCATGTCGTAGAACTTCTGCACGGAAATCTCGAATCCGTCCAGAATGAAGATCGGCAGGTTCGGATTGTTCTCCAGATTGGCCTTGCTGAGATCCTCCACGTCGAGTTCCTTGGTGCCGACTCCGGACTCACCTCGGATATAGACCTCCGGGAGGGAGTTCGGGTCCGAACCGTTGAGGTTGTTCTCCTTGATTCGGAATGACGGGTCGAATGACTGGATGGCCTTGATGACATTGGTCTTGGAGGCCTTCAGGAGCTCTTCCTTGCCTATGGAGACGGTGTTGCCGGTGAAGCTTTCCTTCCTTATGTTGGCGTATCCGGTCACGACCGACTGCTCGATTTCCGATACGTCCTCTGCGAGGGTGACATTGATCCTGGTCGTGCCCGTGAAGGTCACTTCCTTGTTGACCATTCCGATGCAGCTGAACACGAGTATCGGCTTGGCCTTGACCTTGTCCGCCGGAATGACAATGCTGTATTCTCCGTGGGCGTCTGTCATCGTGCCTCCTGAAAGATTGTCCTTCAGGTAAACCGTGACGCCCGGAAGCGGCTCCTTGCCCTGGTCTATGACCTGTCCTGTGACGGTCACGCTTCCGCTCTGAGCCGACGCTGCCAGGCCGCCCAGCAATGCCGCGAGGCTGACAATCGCTTTCTGCAATATGTTCCGAAATGGTTTCGGACTGATTTCTGGCATATTGTGCTGTGTTTGGTTGATTATTCCCGGTTTCTGTCGGGGATTTCCAAAATTACCGAACCGGGACAGGCCAGGCCTGTGAAGGTCTTTTCTTGTCCCGGTGAAATTTCGATGTGGGTGCTGTTACTGAATCTTCTGGCAGCGGACTGAGATTGCCGATGAAAGAAGCCAACTTCCTTTAGGACCAATAGGGCTATCGCTACCAAATTCAATTCTAAAGTAGTATCCACTTTCTTCACCTAAGGTAACAGACCAATAACGTCCAACACTTCCCGTAGTCCTATCTCCAAGGTATGATAGATGCCCTGGAGCAGGATACCAAGTGGTAGTCCCATTTTCAAGAGGGAAGGATATCCCGTTATAAGAGGCGTTACCTATGAAAGTGTTATCGAAACCGGATTTAGCCCAAATTCCTTCTTTCCCACCATCTGGGACTCTCCAACCAGCAGGGCAAGGGTCATAGATGGTTTTATCTTTTAGCCACCTGGTCTTTTCCTTGATTGTATAATCAGTCCTCTCGTCGAACAACCAGTCGCAGTTACCTTTACCGGTTTCAAAATTCTTGTTTGCTGAAATAAAATATTGTGGATGCGCAATGGCGTATTCTATATTGCCTGTATTTGATGTGCAACTGACCACTTTGTCGTTGCTGTCCCCAGTGGATCTTGCCATAATAAAAGTTTCAGAGTCCGCAGTGTTCAAGAATGGGTCTTTTCTTCCCCATTGGTAGACAAAGCCGATTACTCCTTTATAGGACGGCTTTGCCTCGGTCGCGCCGAGGTTGCGGTCCATCATTGTACCCGCATTGTTCCTGTAAACGTGCTCCGCAGGCTGGTCGGTAAGCCAGATGTGCCAGGACCAGATAATGTTGCCGTCAGCGTCCTTCAAGGCCACGAGAGCATTGCCCTTGGTGTAGGTGGCAGGTGTGGTGAAGCCGACGTAACCGTCCTTCCAGCATACTCCGCTGACAATTGAGCCCTTTGCCGGCATTTCATCGGTACAGAAAGACTCCCAGAGGATCTCTGCCTTTGCTCCGGACAGTGTCTGGGACTTGTCATTGCCCTTGACAGCCTGGAACTTGTAGGTGCCGGCCTTGGTGACAATGTAGCAGTTCGCAGACTCGCCGGCCGAGAGGTCCTCAGCCTTGCTCATGTCAATGTCGGCTTCTTCCTCATATACGTTGCCGCCGGTCTTGAACTCGATCACGTCGCCGAATGTGTACTTGTCGTCAATCTTGCAGTATGAGCAATAGTAATATGTCTTGTCCTTTGCGAGACCGGATACGGTGATGGTGAAATTGCCGGATGCGTCAGGCGTGCCGGCCTTCTGTACGGTCACGATATCAGGATCTCCCACCTTGTTTGGCTTGTTGGACTCTGAATATGATACTCCGGCCTCCACTGTGCCGTTTCCGCTGACTTCGAGCTTGCCTGTCCAGGTAACGGTGGTCCCGTCAATATTCGGAGTCCTGAGGGTAACCGTGGCGGTTGTAGTCTCCTCGCCAGGATTCTCCGGTTTATCATCCGGATTATCTGGCTTGTCATCCGGATTGTCTGGTGTTTCAATCTTGCTGTCATCTCCGCAACTTGTCACTACGAGGGCTCCTCCTGCCAGAGACAGGGTCACAAGAGCCGCGGCTAATTTTGCCCAAAAGTTCGTGCTTTTCATAACCTATTAATGTACAACTAATTAATGATAATTCCTCCATAAAAATAATAACCAGCATCAGCTCATGTCTCTCCGGTCCATATCCCTTCCCTCATCAGTCCCGCAGCTGCGGCTGCGCTCTTCCCCCGTGAGAAAATCTGTCCTCGGAAATTTGATGCAAATCTGAGGCAAGTTACTATTTTAATTAATAAATACCCATACGGGTGGAGTCACTAAACGACCCGCAACCCCCAAATATACGAATTTATCCGGTTTTGACGTGATTTGGTGAAAATTTTTTTGTGAAAATAACGTTTTAGTCAAGAATGATAATTATTCTGTTCCGAGGTCGCGAAATCCCAATCTGCCATCTGCCGCCCACCCTGCCTGGATGAATTGCACGGGAGTGGCACTCCCGGCGCCGGGCGGCATGACTCTTTCCATGGCAGGCCCTGGGCAGCACGACTGCTTTTCAGCCAGGCCCTTGGCCGTAAATTCTCCCTTCAGCCGATTCTCCCCGCAGCCTTTCGGAACGGTCCCTTCAGCCGGATATGCACTCCACGATGCCATGTGGACATTCTCCCCGCAGCCTGTCTGATGGATTGTCATTGCGGAGCAGAACCGCTCTTCTGCAATACTCCGGAGGGATGGAATTGGCTTATGAGGTACTTTTAGGACATACTCCCCCCGGCCGGTCGATTGCCGAGAGATTTCCCGCCCTCGTGCAATTCATCCAGGCAGGGAGGCAGGCTCTGGAATATCTCTGGATAGGGTACCCTGCCTAGATGTCCCGGATTTGCCGACACCTAGGCAGGGTATGCCCATTACAGATATCTGTGGCGGGGTCACCCTGCCTGGATGAATTGCACGAGAGTGGCACTTTTACCAAAGATTCTTGATTTCATCGAATGCCAGGCCGCAGACCCGTGCGATCTGCTTCGGGGAACTGTAAAAACGGCTCTTCAATGTTTTTGCCAATTTCAATCTGCATGTAGTATCAAGACCTCTCAGGCCGGATGCCCCGAATAATTCCTTGCACAGGTCATCCCGCATTTGCCTGAGTTCCTGGATTGGTATGGACAGATGCGATATTTGCCCTCCTCTTGATTCTATGTCTGAACTTCGGGTGGAACACAGGCTATAGTTGAAGCCACGGGGGCTTCCGAACAATTTCTCGACCAGTTCCACGGCAACATATTCTCCCGGAAAAATAATCCCGTCAATCATCCGGATATTCTCTTTCAATGCTGAGTTGGTCTTGAAATATCTTTTCTTGCCAATTGCCGACATCATTGTCACACCAATATTGTCAAACCATTTTGGCGAAGCCCACGTGTCTCTGTTCCGGAAATAGAGTGGCCCGCTGGACCAGGGATAATCCCAGGCGTTGTAATGAAGCCCCGCTACAGGAGGGTTCTTTATTGTATAGCATATGGCCGTCCGCAAATAACGGTCATCATCTATCCTCTGGTGGCTTATCTCAATGCCCTGCAACTTCTTCCTTTCGCCACGTTTATGGGACAGATGACTTGATGTAAGCCTGATGAATTCGTGCATAAAGGCATTGCAGACATCATATTCTCCATACAGTATGAAATGTATGTGCGTATCCATCAGGACGAAAGCCAGAATGAGAATCTCATATTTGCACGCAATCACATAAATCCTGTTCATCGCGTCCCGGAAATCATTGGCATCATAGAACAGGGCATCCACAGCATCCCCAGCCGTGTAAAAATGCCAGCAATTTCTGACGGAAATAGTTTGTCCCTTGATAAACGGTCTGTCAAGACCCAAGTCGGCAATGATATCTGCCCTGAATCTGTCACTGTTCAACATAAACATTCCAATCGCCTCTAGTGGCAACAATTGTAAAGGTAGTAAATTTCTTGTTGCAATGCAATTGTTTTTGCCTTACATTTCCGGTATGCTGCATTCCTCTTTACTGAAGTCCGCCCTCGTGCAATTCATCCAGGCAGGGCAGCAGGCTCTGGGATATCTCTGGATAGGGTACCCTGCCTAGATGTCCCGGATTTGCCGACACCTAGGCAGGGTATGCCCATTA
>JAXDUM010000057.1:0-3005 GCA_034089285.1 Candidatus Cryptobacteroides sp. | reverse complement strand
GACATTATCAGAATGAAATCCGCCTTTTCCAGAAATGGAAACACCTCTTCCACTTCGATATCGGGATTGATGGCCAATCCTGCCCTGACGCCAAGTGACCTTATCATGTCCAGGATTTCTCCCGCATCCTTTCCGGCCTTCCGTGCGGCCTCGAGATGGAAGCTGATCATCGCTGCGCCTGTCTTCGCGAACCTTTCAATGTACTTGTATGGCTCGACTATCATCAGATGGACATCCATGGGCTTCCTGGCCATCCCGGCTATGGCTTCCACCACAGGGAAACCGTAAGAGAGATTGGGGACCAGGACGCCGTCCATTATGTCGAGATGGAAGATATCGGCATTGTCATTCACCATTTCCACATCCTTTGCAAGATGCAGAAAATCAGCGGAAAGCATTGATGGGGCTATCTTTGTCATCGGAAATTCGTTACTACGTCCACGAGGAGCTTGACAAATTTTTCATTGGACTCCAGATTCAGTTTTTCACCGGGAGCGTGAACTCCCCTGAGGGTAGGGCCGAATGAGATCATATCCAGGTCAGGGAACTTGGTAAGGAAGAGACCGCATTCAAGACCTGCGTGAATGGCCTTCACTTCAGGCTCGACTCCGAAAAGTTTCCTGTAGGAAGCCACTGTAACGTCGAGGATATGCGAGTCCATGTTCGGCGTCCAGCCCGGATAAGGGTCTGAATGCGAAACCTCGGCGCCGGCAAGGAGGAAGGCCGCCTCCACCTTGTCAGCCATGAACTTCTTGGCTGAATCCGTTGAACTTCTCTGGCTGGTGGTAACCTTTATTTCTCCCGGAACGTTCATGAATACCGCAGCGAGGTTCGTGGATGTCTCCACAAGTCCTGCGATGTCCTGACTCATTGTCAGAACTCCGTGATTTACAGCAGTCAATGCGAAAATGAAGCGCCTTGCGGTGTCCTTATCGACAGCCTTGCCCGGATTCTCGGTCCGGATGCATTCGAAGGATATGTCAGGATCGGTCCTGTGGTATTCCGCTTTCACATCTGCTGCGAATTTCCCGAAGCGGTCCTCAAGAGCCTTCGCTCCCGCAGCGTCGAGAAGAATCACGGCCTCGGCCTCTCGTGCAATGGCATTGCGCTTGTTTCCGCCATTGAACGAAACCAGCCTGTATCCGCCGGAATACTCGCCGTAAAGGAAGCGGGCAAGAATCTGCACGGTATTGGCCCTCTCCTTGTTGATATCGTCTCCGCTGTGGCCACCGATTGCATTGAAAACCCTAAGCTTCAATGCGGCGAGAGAAGGGTCGATCCCCTCTTCAACATATTTGAAGACGGCAGTGGTGTCCACGCCTCCCGCACAGCCGACGAAAAGCTGGCCTTCGTCCTCGGAATCCAGGTTGATGAGAGTCTTGGCTGTGAAAAGTCCTGATTCAATGGCATTTGCACCATCCATACCGGTTTCCTCGGATATGGTGAAGAGGCATTCCAGCTTGCCGGTAGGGATGTCGCTGTCGAGAAGCGCCAGTGAGGCAGCAACTCCGATTCCGTCATCTGCACCGAGAGTGGTATCCTTTGCAATCATCCAGCCGTCCTCAATCACATAGCTGATCGGATCCCTGGCGAAATCGTGGTCACAGCCGGAATTCTTCTCGCAAACCATGTCCTGATGGCTCTGAAGCACGATTGCAGGCACATTTTCCTTGCCAGGTGCAGCTTCGCGGGTGATTACGACATTGCCGGTGGCGTCCGTCTTGCATCCGAGACCGCGGTCGGCGGCGAACTTCTGCAGAAAAGCGGTCATCTTCTCCTCGTGACCTGATTCACGTGGAATTCTGGTGATTTCCTTGAAAATCTCGAGTACTGATTGTGAGTCCATATCTTTTGTGATTGAATATGTTTCCGGTAAATGCACAGAAAGCCGGCTTATCGGCCGGCAGTCTGCAGAAGTGACTGGATATCAGTCACATATTGTTTGAATGACTTGTCTGTCTCCATCAGGTCGGACACTGTCATGCAGGCGTGGAGTACTGTGGCGTGGTCCTTGCCTCCCATCTCGGCTCCGATGGCGGAAAGCGAGCATCCCATCAGATTCCGGCTCATATACATTGCTATCTGCCGGGCCTGTACTATATTACGCTTTCTCGACTTGGAAATGAGGACTTCCCTTGTGATGTTGAAGTAGTCGCAGACTGTCTTCTGCACCTTGTCGAGAGTCAGGTCGTTCTTCTCCTCCCCTACAATCTTGCCTGTCACCTTCTCGGCCAGCTCCACGGTTATCTCCTTGTGAATCAGGGTCGCATGTGCAATGAGAGATATCAGTGCCCCTTCCAGCTCCCTGAAATTGGATTTTATGCGGGTCGCAAGATATTCGAGAACATCTTTCCTGACATTGACTCCCTCCCTGAAACTGCGCGCCTTGAGCATTTCCAGACGGGTCGTGTAGGATGGCTTCTGAAGCTCTACCGAAAGTCCCCACTTGAGGCGGGAGAGCAGTCTCTCCTCGAAGTTGCGGAGGTCAGCCGGCGAACGGTCGGAGGTGAATATCAGCTGCTTGCCGTTCTCGTGCAGATGATTGAAGACGTTGAAGAACGCTCCCTGCGAACCCGGACCGATAAGGTCCTGGATATCGTCCACGATCAGCACGTCAATCTTCATGTAGAAGGCCAGGAAGTCGGTCAGCTTGTTCCTGACATTCACGGCGTCCATATACTGGGTCTTGAACTCATTGCCGGTGACATAAAGCACCACGAGCTCAGGATATTTCTCCTTTATGGAAATTCCTATGGCCTGGGCGAGATGGGTCTTGCCGAGACCCGGCCCTCCGAAGAGGAAGAGCGGGTTGAAAGGAGTGTTGCCGGGAGCTGATGAAATGCTTTCTCCGGCTGTGATTCCCATCCTGTTGCACTCACCCTTCACAAGGTTGCTGAAACAGTAAACGGGATTGAGTCTCGGATTCACCTGAATCCTCCTGAGGCCGGGAAATACAAAAGGCCCTGGAGCGGCTCCTGCCGGATATGTGTTCACGGAGATGCTCT
>JAXDUM010000056.1:0-36609 GCA_034089285.1 Candidatus Cryptobacteroides sp. | reverse complement strand
ATGGAAACACGTTATGTAAAGTTTGGCTCCCAAACAAGTATTTGAAGTGTCTGGGAAGAAGACATCCAATGGAAGAAGTTTCAAATCTTTACATAATCTCAGACTTTACATACGCTGCCTTATGTAAACGTTTACATAAGGCAGCAATCTGGCAGGCGCACATGGTGGCGGTGCTGCACGCTTGGCTTACAACAGGTTTGGTGCCGTTTGGGGCGAAGGCGTGGGGCTGCATGGTCAGACATACGCCATCCCTACCATGCAGGGTGGTGTGGAAACCATCAAGCCATACGTGGATGCTTTCATCCGCTTCGCCGAGGAGCACAGCCGGCTCACATTCCTCGTTACACGAATAGGTTGCGGCATAGCTGGATTCCGTGATGAGGATATTGCTCCGCTCTTTGCGGATGCCATTGATGTGGAGAATGTCATCCTTCCGAAAGAATTTGTGGCGTGCCTGGTGCATTAATCTGCATGGCAATGATAGAAAAAAGGGTATCTTCCAGCCTGTCCGAATAGTCGGAATGTTTTGTATATTTGCACCGGCAATGTACAAAAGATCATTGTCCAGGCTGGGGAATGGGCAGATACGGAGTATCTTGATGGGCGGAGTATCTAGATCAACGGAATATCTTGAATGACAGGTTATTCTGCCTTGTCGGAGCCGGTCAGCTGGACAGGATTCTTGAACATATTTAAGTGTATGGACAAACTGATTATCATAGACTCCTGCATGAGGGAGGAGTCAAGAACCAGAGTGATTCTTGATGCCGCAAAGGATGTTCTTTCGGCAAGATACGATATCGAAACCATTGATGTGAATGCCACCGGGCTTCCGCCTGTGACTCCGGAAATGCTTAAGGAGAGGACTTCGGGCAAGGTGCCGGAGAAAACAGTCGCTTTGGCCAGGAAAATCGCATCGGCCGACAGGATTGTCATCGCGGCCCCGTTCTGGGACATGAGTTTTCCGGCCGTTCTCAAGGCCTTCTTCGAGAACATGTCGCTCTACAATGTGACGTTCACCGATGACGGCACCACCTGCACCGGCCTTTGCAAATGCCGGAAAGTCCTGTATATCACCACCAGGGGAATGGACATTCCGACCGGGGACTTCCGTGATCAGGGCAGTTCTTACCTTAAGGCCCTGTCAAGTCTATGGGGACTGGGCGAAGTTATCACGGTCGCCGCCTGGAACCTTGACTATATGCCTGTCGAGAAGGTGGTCGGGAAGGTCAGGGAGACGGCTGACCTTGCAAGAAGCATTGCGGAGGAGTTCTGAGTATGAGCCGTATCACTTGGGAGAAAAGAACGGTCCGCCACATGATCGGACTGTGGTGCAGGAAGAACCACGGCGGGAAGGAGTTGTGCAATGAGTGCAGGGAGCTGCTTGACTACTCCCTGGCCCGTCTGGAGCATTGCAGGTTCGGCAATGCGAAGTCCAAGTGCCACAAATGCCCGGTGCACTGCTACCGCCCGGATATGAGGGAGAAAATCCGCACCGTGATGCGCTTCAGCGGTCCGAGGATGCTTCTTTATCATCCGCTGGAGGCAATGAGATATCTGCTGTCAAAGTAAACAAGAAAGCCCGCCCGCCGTTTCCGGCAGGCGGGCATCCGTACAGAGCCTGTTTACTGAATCTCAATCTGCTTTACGGCAGGCTGCTTTTCAGTGATCTTGACTTTCGGTATGTCAATGGTAAGGATACCATCGTTGACCGCAGCCTTGATTTCATCCCTGTTCACATCCTCAGGAAGGGCAATGCTCTGTTCGAACTTGCGGTATGAGAACTCCCTGCGAAGATACTTCTTCTTTTTGTCCTCATCCTTGCATTCGTTCTTTTTCTCCATCGTCAGTACCAGGTAGTTGTCATCCGTGACATTGACCTTGAAGTCTTCCTTGGTCATGCCCGGAGCTGCAACCTCGACTTTGTAGTCATTCTCATTCTCGATTACATTGATGGCCGGAGCTGTTGCATTTGTACGGGTCATCCAATCATTGGCGAAGAAATCGTTGAAGATTTCGGGCAGCCAATTCTGTTCGTAACGTCTCATAGGTGTCATAATAAAAGTCTCCTATACTAAGTTGTTAAACATATTTACCTGCCCCGTTGTTCGAACGATCATTCATAACCGGATGGTCGCTCACGCTTTCGCGGGAACGACTGTGAGAAAGTCAAATCAGATGCCAAACCCACAGGGACCCATTCCTGGATGGCAATGCTGACAAAATGCGCATATCGATGGACAATATGGCACCGGATGATGTCAGAATAGCAGATTTCTGCTGCGTTAAGACGACGAACTCATCTTCTTGTTGTGCTAGTCGGCAAAAGTCCGTGGTTGGCCAGTCAGTGATTGTTCAGAAGTCCCGGGAATCTTGTCTCAAGCACCGCCGCTACATCCACGTGATTCCATGCCAGGCGAGACAAGCATAGCTCTGCAGGCCCTGCTTGTCTCGCTGACACCCACTACGCATATCTCAGCGGCGGGTCATTGGGACAAAGTGGCCGCCTCCATTGCCTCCAGGCTCGTCCACAACATTTCTCAGCAGATTGCCATCGGGACAAAGCGGCCCCTCCATTGCCTCCGGCCTCACCCGCCACCTTCTATCCGCAATCCAGTGAACAACACCATGCCTCTGAAGTATCTCTGAAGGGGGTGCCTGTTCACTGGACCCCTCTTGAGGGCTTCAGTGAGCAAGAGGCCACGCTACAGGGTATTGTAGAGGCCATGCCTGTTCACTGATTTCGGTTTACGATTGAGAAACAGCCATTTCTATTTACACTTGAGAATCAGCCATTGAAGCCATTTCTGCAGTAAGGCTGCTAAACTGTTTTATGAAAATTCACGGTGCCCTCAAATTGGACCAGATTTGGACCACGCATATAAGCTGCATTGCTTTATATTTGTGAGTGTGGTGATGAACAGGACCCTTAATGCAATGAACATCACGTATTGAGTATCATTTTCTCACTGCTGTCACGTTTAGAATGACTCATGCTGATTATGTCAGGATAGTCGTCACCAGACACGGAATCAAATCCGGACGTTGGATGGCGCAATTATCAAAATGTCCATTCAATTCAAAATTGAGCCTGGAGAGGAAAAAATAATCCACAAAGCGAAAGAAAAATTCTAAAAAGTAACCAATATGCTTGATTGGAAATCTATTAAGAATAATGCGCAGAGAATCGCTGCAGATGTATCTACAATCGCAGATGAAATCAGTGCATCAGCAAAGGATTTGGTTGCGGATGCTAAAGAAAAAGCAGATGAGACTCTGGTAGAAGTTAAGAGTGCTGCAAAGAATATATCTGATAAAGCTGCAGAGTTAAGTACCAAAGCAAAGGATATTGCTTCAGAAACCAGTCAGAAGGCAACAGAGATTTGGAACAGCGAAGATATGATTCGGGCTAGAGAAAAGGCAAAAGACGCTGCACTTTGCGCAAAAGAATGGACTGATGCAAATGCTGCCATTGTAGCGAAGTACGCTAAGGATATTGCTGCTGAAACGGATCAGAAAGTATCCGAGATGTGGAATAGAGAAGGTGTTGCTGAATTCAGAGGTTCATCCATGAAGACGATGAGAGTGGTAACTGGAATGCAGGCGGTTGAAGATAGGAAGAAATCAATTGAGACCCGTCAGGAAGCAGATGCTCTAAGGACTGAAATTGAAGAGACAAATGAGGCTTTGCGTGACGATCTGAATGACACACTTGAGACATTCGGAAAATATAGGCTGGAGGCTCTCAGTGCGACTGTCGGAAAGTTTCTCCATTGCCTTGAACTGATGAATCAGAGAGCAAAGGGGAAAGAGTACGAATTCTTGTCTGAAATAGACATTATGACAGAGGAAATAAAAGAGATGGAATCTGTCGACATGAAAGCATCAGACGCTCTCAGGACTTTGGCTGTTGGTGGCGGATTCGCTGCTGTTGGAATCATAGGAACCCCTGCTGTCGTAACAGGTGCAGTTACAGCGTTGTGTGCTGCAAGTACAGGAACAGCAATATCATCCTTATCAGGTGCAGCTGCTTCTAATGCTGTTTTGGCATGGCTTGGAGGTGGAACATTAGCGGCTGGAGGCGGTGGAGTTGCGGCTGGAACCGTCGTTTTGGGTGCAATGACTGCAACCGCAACTATTGGGCTTGCAGCCATTGCTGTAGGAACTTTGGCATCACGTTTTTATGCCAAGAAGAATACTGAGGCAGAGGCATACTTGGCTGATGTCAAAGTGTGGGCGGAACAGGTACAGGCAAGCTGGACAGTTTTAGCTGGTGTCAAAAATAGGATAATCGAACTGCATGACTTGACGGCCAGGTTACATGAAAAGGCTGAAGGTTATATGAATAGGCTTCAAGAATTGGCGCCGAACTTTGATTCAGATAATGAAGACAATGTAAAGTTGTTCCAGCAGTGTGCAATAATGGCTAAATCTATGAGTGAACTGGCACAAACTCCTATATTGGACGCTGATGGAAATATCAGTGAGCGGTCTGGAATCGTAGCGGGTAAGACTGAAACTATACTGAATACTGATTTATGAGCAAAAAGCAGAATAAACTGGATTCCCTCTTGGGACTTGTTAAGAAAGGGCAGAAATTGTTTAACGAATACGGTGGAACGGTTCGTTCCTTTGCTGATTCAATCAGGAAATCCGCTCCTGCTTCTGACGCGGAAATTTCAGATGCTTCAGTCGATGATATTCCAGAAGAGAAAGCGATAGCAAAAGTTGATGATAAGGCTGTAACTTCGATACATAAGCCAACAGATATCAAGGGCTATAGAGATGAAATCGAGTCTGATGACTCTTTCCATGAAACTCTTGCAACACTTGAAGATGCTGTGAGCTTTGTTTATAAGGGAGGCCTTAAGAATCCACAAGATGTTGAACGAGCATTGAGCATATTGGGTGAAGCCGCTCAAGATACAATCAAATATGCCGAAGAGCAGGAAACTGAAAGAGAAGAGATCCGTGCAATGCGTGATACTGCAATAGCGCAAATCAACGCAATGAAAGAATGTGTTCAGGCATACCTTGAGAAGACATTTGATGAGAGAAGTGCTATTTTTGCGAAGCAGTTTGACGTTGTAGATGCTGCATTGTCATCAGGTGACAATGAAATGCTTGCAAGTGGTCTGAATAGTATTAATGCTTTGGCAGCTTCTTCTCCATTTAAGAACCTTGCAGATATTGCTGCCGTTAAACAATCATTGTCTTCCTCAGATACTGAATGGGATATTTGAAGATGATAATAACTGCCTTCCCCGGAGAAAATTTTCACGGAGCCCTCAATTTGGACCAGATTTGGACCACGTCAAAATATATTGATACATTATATTTGCTTCCGGCAGATCAGAAATTGATGACTGTCAGGAGTTATTTGAGATCTGGACGATTATTCAACTTATCATAAACCTTAAAACAAACATTGTTATGGCTGAACTTAAAATCAATGGACGTACTACCGTCCGCAAACTGAGAGCTGACTTCAAGGCTGCCTTCGGATCAACACTTCGCGTTTACATGAGTCCTTCCTGCAAGGGCCGTATGGCTGATGACTCAGCAACTCTCGCATCAATCCGCGCAGAAGGCGCAAAGGGCGGCGAGCTTTCAGTAAAGGGCAACAAGACTGTCGGCAAGTTCGAGACTGAATTCGCTGAGGCATGGGGCATCGGTGTTCAGGTTGCAAATGCAGACGACACTGCTCTCGCCAGCAACGACACTACACTCTGCGGCGCAGCTAAAGAGTAATTCGTTTCGATAACATTTAGACAATCGGGCATCAATCTGTCCCGAAAACAAGCCGATTCGGGGACAATCCGGGAAGTTACTTCGGTTTGTCCCCGATTTGCTGCAATCCGGAGGAAATCAGACTAAATTTCCAAGCCAATAATTTATGACAAGACAAATCATGAAGGGACTATTCTGCGTAGGGATATTATTGCTGTGCTGCGTCGAGGTGATAGGCCAGGATTACGCGGAGTTTACAGCTGACAGGCCAGGCGCTTCGACAGGTCCGGCTGTAGTAGGCCATAGAGTAGTCCAGCTGGAGCAGGGCATTCAATATGATGGCGATGGCGGTGCCGGAACCATTACATTCAGCAATACCTTGCTTCGCTACGGACTGTTTCCTCGTATGGAGATCCGTGTAAGCGGTGATGGATTCCTCTATAGACCGGAGGACGCATCAACCGGCTATAAGGCCGCTTTCTCCGGACTCGGCCTGGGAGCCAAGATCAGCTGTTTCGAGGGCCGCGGTGCAATCCCGGCAGTGTCTGTCCTTGCGGACTTCTCGATTCCTTCCACGGCCAGCAAAGGCTTTGATGTTGAACATCTGGCACCCTCACTGTATCTCCTTTTCGAGAATCCCGTAAATGACTGGTTCAGCATTGGATACAATGTCGGAGCAGAATGGTATGGCGCATCACCTTCTCCGACGGCATTCATTGCAGTGTGCCTCGGGTTCAGCGTTACCGGAAACCTGGGGTGTTTCCTGGAGAGCTACAATTATCTGGGTCATTTGGGAAATCAGTTTGCCACTGACTTCGGAATGAACTGGCAGGTAAGCAGAAGGGTGCAGCTTGACATTGCTGCGAATATGGATTTGTCAAATCCTTCACAGTGCTGGGCTGTAAGTTGCGGAGTGGCCTGGCAGATGAATAGATGAGAATTGTTTTATGAGAGGGAAAATTGAAATGTTCAGGCAGGAGCTGAACAGGGTGTTCGATGACGATCTTCACACTAAACAATGGCATAATTATGTGGATTATGCCATAATAGGTCTTATTATCATTTCAACCATCGAGGTGTTCCTGTCCACTTATGACGGCGTCGTGGGCAAGTATGGAAAGTGGCTCAACTTCGTGGATTATTTCACCACGGCATTCTTTACTTTGGAAGTCACTTTGCGCATCTGGTGCGCAGACCTTCTGGATCCTAAGTACAAAGGCTTCTGGGGACGCATCAGGTACTGCTTCTCCTTCTATGGACTGATAGATATCCTTTCGACCTATCCTTTCTACCTTTCGTTCTTCATGAAGGTGCCGTACATGGCCCTCAAGGCCCTCCGAATAGCTCGTCTGCTGAGAATCTTCCGATATATGGAAGCTTTCAACATCCTTTCGAGGGCGATTGCCTCCAAAAAGCAGGAGATGATGGTCTCGCTCCAGTTTCTTGTGATCATTACCCTGATTCTTTCATTTGTCCTCTTCTTTGTGGAACACGATGTCCAGCCTGACGTGTACAACAATGGATGGACTTCGGTAGTATGGGCATTTGCCCAGTATATCGGGGATCCGGGCGGGTTCGCGGACACTCCTCCTGTCACATTTATCGGCCGTCTCATTGCGACTGTCATAGGTGTTCTCGGCATTGCCATTTTCGCTGTTCCTGCCGGACTTGTCGGCTCGGCGTTCACGGAGGTGATGGATGAAGACGGCCATAAAAGAGAAGTTGCCGAGAACAAGGAGAAACTTCATATGGCATTCGAGCGCAAGCTCTGCCGGTACACGCGTCTGCAGATCATGCCTCTGAACCTCAGTGTACAGGAGATTATGGCCAGAATGAGAATGACTGAGAATGACATAATCGAGGCGGTGGACAATTCTGATGATTTCAGAATCATTAATCTGGCAGCAACGGTTCCTGTGGATCAACGGCCTGTTGATAAGTTGGCAATCGAGCATTATCTCCTCAACAGGCCATACGGCTATATGATAGACAGGGGGTCTAAGGTGACGATTGTTTCTCCTTCCAGTTATGTGGATCCGGTGTCCGGGGCGTATTCTTATTATTTTGCAAAGATTGGCGGATTCAACTACGTGAGCAGGGAGATTGGCCAGATGCGCCCATGCAAGTCATACTACAACTTTTCCGATACTGACAGACCGGTTGGCATAGATGATTATCTTGGCGACATTGAGAAACTTTCTGCCCGAGAGGGAAGCTGGGTCGTGACATTGCTTGTCGCAAGTGGCGCCAACGAACCGGAAATGCCTTCACAGGTTCATCTTACGTATGGCGGCAAGAAAGGGGATCCGAGTCTCGATGCTCCGACTGTGGTAATCCATGACAAGGAGATGGCTGCGGCAATGTTTGAGGAAATGGAGAATGTCCTTGATGCTGAATATGGTATCAAGACCGACCGTCAGAAATATCACGACTCGGCCAGCAACAATCTCTTCATGCGCAAGCTCTCGAATGCGGATTCGGTCAATGGCCTAATGATCAGGATTGCCTGGAGCTGCATGTATTGGGATTCGAGAAGAATCAAGATAGCCCAGACAATGGCAGGGGTAATCAAGAAACATGTCGAGCCGGAAGCTGACACTGCTCTTGATCCTGAACTCAAGGTGAAAGGGATTGCCTACGAAGGGTACACCATTTAATGACAGATCGCGATTATGGAGTTGCTGAAGCAGTTGTACAGGATTTCTTCAAAATCAGGAATGGAGGATAGTATCAAGTCCTTCGTGCTCGGTCATCTGGCAGGCCTGAACCTTGATGTCAAGACAGATGCGATTGGCAATGTGTTTATTACCAAAGGCTTGGCTGACCGGTATCCCTGCGTGGCCGCACATCTGGACGAGATACATTCCCCTTGTGAACGCGAGGTGGTGGTCGAAGGGGATATTGTGTATACCGTGGATAGGCTTTGGAACAGGGTTGGCTGCGGTGCGGATGACAAGAACGGACTTTGGATAATCATGAATCTGCTGAAGACGGAGCCTGTATTGAAGGCGGCTCTCTTTGTTCAGGAGGAACGTAGTGGCAATCTGGCCGGATGCCGCGGGGCAGGAGCCTGTGACATGTCTTTCTTTGATGACGTGAAATATATCCTGGAATGTGACCGCAAGGGTTCCTCGGACGTTGTATCGACAGGGAAGGGGGACATAAGGCTGTGCGATGAACACTTCATCTGTCAGGACCTTCTGGATAAATATGGCTATCAGATGGTCAAGGGCGGCAAGACTGATGTTGTCGAATTGAAAATGAGAGGATTTGGAAAGCCGGTCTGCAATCTGAGCTGCGGCTACTACAATGCTCATAAGAATAGTGAGTTTACGAGATTCCCTGAACTGCAGAACTGCTTATGCTTTGTCAGGGAGTGTCTGCGCAGGTGTGATTGACCATTAAGGTTTTGTATCTGAGGACAGCTGTTTAAACTGTTTTACGAAAGTGCAGTTCCAGCTTCAATTTGGACCAGATTTGGACCACGCCAATTATGAACGTCTCGTTATATTTGTCAACGATGTATAATTTAAACCCTTAACGATTATGGCTAATAAAATTTCAGTGGCGGATGCGCAAAAGACAAAGTCCGGCAAGATCGACAAGCGGACAAAGGAAGGAAAAGCGATTTGCGAACGTATGGCAAAGGCCCGCAAATCCAAGAATAGTCTCAAGAACAGGATTAAAAGATTGTTTAAATAAGTAATGCAATGGTTACGGACATTAAAACTATAGCGTCTTTCATTGCTGCCGCCATATGGGTGGACAATGAGTATGATGAAACGGAAAAGACAGTGGTCAGTGAAATCGCTGATGCTCTTGAATTTGATGAGACTGAACTCTTTGCGGCAGTGGATGCTGCGATAGAGGAAATCAGGGGTCTCGATGAGGACGGTGTCAATGATTACCTCCAGAAAGCTGCAGATGCCGTGGACGATGAAGAAATCGGTGTCGTTTTCGAGGCAGTTATGCAGCTGATCCTCGCTGACAGCGTTATCACTGAAGATGAGATAAGTACTCTCCTTGCCATGGCATCAGCCCTTGGCCTTTCAGATGAGATGGCCATCATGCTGCTCCTGGATATGGTGAAGGAAGAACCGGAACTGGAAGTTGATTTCGGGGAATAACTGCCTTGGCCGCATGGCTGATGCAATAGAGTAATATTTATACGGCTGGAGACGCCTGACCGTGTCTCCAGTTGCCAGATACAAAACACAAATTTTTTAAGCATACCTTATTATGGCAAGACCAGTTATCACAGACAAGCCAATTCTTGATCAGGCGGAGTTCAACGGTGTCACCATCTGGCGCAAGGAGGGCGGTTCGATCGAGGTGTCAGACATCAATTATCCGAGCATGAAGACTGCACTGCTGGATATAGCGCAGAAGGCAGGAATCGAAGTGGAGTCTGGTTGGAACACCCAGTACCTTGGATGGTATATCATTCAGCAGCTTAAGAAGGCCGGGGATATCAACATTGGTTCCAGCGAAGACGGAATCATTGCAGAATTAGCGCTCTCGCAGCAATATGATCTTGAAGTCGATGACAACAATATGGTGGTTCTGTCAAAAACTAACGTTGCCAAGGTTGAAGCAATGATCCGTAATGATTCGGACTATATTAATAATACTCCTTCCGGTCCTATTGATGAAAAAGATTTTAATGGATCTGCTGAATATTGGGCAAAATATTACCTTAAGTTAGTTATTGAGGGGAAAAAAACCGACAAGGACGAACGTGAAATTGTGAAGAATTTCGTAAAAGCAGTGGATAGGGAGAACAGTACACATCTGAATTCGGACAATGTAGGTATAGAACAAATTACAGATCGGGTGATGTCAATCCTTCACACAGAACTGTTATCTCTTTTAAAGAAACCGGGGAAAGAATACAGATTGATTTCTATACTTTCGGCACCTACTCAGATACCTGAAGATGATAAAGTTCACAAATCAAGGCGGAACTATTCTTTCGCAACCAAGTTTTGCCACTACGCTTGTTTTTACTTGTTTGAAGGACTTCCTGAGCAGGATAATTTTTCAATATATGATAATGTCGCACAGTCAGCAATTCCATATTATGCAGCGAAATATGGAGTAAAGTGTGATGATTCCGAATTCAAGGATTATTCAACATACATCAGCGTGATTGATACCATTATCAGCAAGTCAAATTCAAAAATCAGCAGAAATGGATTTGACCACCTGTTATGGTACTATTATAAAGGAAGAATGGAATTATTATCAAAAACTTATTAATTATTATGGCAAGACCAGTTATCACAGACAAGCCGATTCTTGATCAGGCTGAGTTCAATGGCGTCACCATCTGGCGCAAGGAGGGTGGATCTATCGAGGTGTCAGACACCAATTATCCGAGTATGAGGGCTGCACTTCTGGATATAGCGCAGAAGGCAGGAATCGAAGTGGAGGAGGGCTGGAACACCCAGTATCTGGGATGGCATATCATCCAGCAGCTCAAGAAGTCCGGATCCCCTCAGCAGGATTCGGCGGCATCGGCTCCTAAAGATGTTCAGTCGGATGAACCTAAAGATGTTAAGGCGGCTGAACCGAAAGATGTGAAGGCAGATGAACCGAAAGCTGAGATCAAGCCGAGTAAGTTCGCTACTGACAAGGACTTGGAGAAAAGCGTCGAGGGCTCTTCTGCGGATATCGCAGGCGCACGCGTCCGTGTTTACGGAAAGGCGCAGAACCGTACGGCTCTCGGAATCATGCATGCCTACATGACCATGTATCCTCAGGCGAAAATGGAAGACCTTCAGAAAGCCTTCCCGGACAGTCTCAATCCTGATTGCGGCGTGAAGCGGAATTTCGCATTTTCGGATGAGAAAGGCAATGCTGCCAGTTGGTTTTTCATGGGTGAGGATGAATTGCTGACCATGGGAGACGGCAAGAAAGTGGCTGTCGTTACGATGTGGACAAAGGCCTCTTTCCAGCGTCTTGCTGCATGGGCAAGGCAGTACGGCATCATCATCGCTGATTTTGAGGGTGCAGGAAAAGGTGGCGCGAAAGGCGGATTCCGTCTGGAATATCTTAACGGCTATGTCCCTCCGAAACCGAAGAAGGGCGTTCCTGGCTGGTTGTGGGCAATTATTGCAGCGATAATCCTGGGCCTTCTTGCCCTGCTTGTTTTCGGAAGGAAAGATGCTGAAGTTGTCGAGAAGGTAGTCGTAGTCCGCGATACTCTGTATGTACAGCAGATTGAAGAGATCGAAAAGAACTTCAATGCGGCCGAATTTGTTGTCGGCAAGGCTGAATTGAGCGACAATGCCAAGTTCGTGCTTCACGATCTCGCCAAAGTCCTCAACAAGAACCCTGAGCTGAGACTTCGCCTTGAAGGTCATACATCCGCAGACGGTGATGCTGCCTTGAATCAGGAACTCTCCGAGGCCCGTGCACAGGCTGCTGTCACCTTCCTTGTTGAGCACGAAGGTGTGGACAAGTCCCGTCTCGAAGCCGTTGGCTACGGCTCATCAAGGCCTAAGAATGAGGCAGATCCTTATGCTCCTGAGAACCGCAGAACTGAGTTTATTGTGATTGAATAGTCAATCGGACATTCCGTCGGCAGACGAATTCTTTGTTCATGAAACATAATCCAGACAATTATGAGCGTAGAATATTACAAAAAACAGATTATCGACCTGCGAGCCAGGCTCGAGAAGGAAAAGGAAGCAAAGAAGAAGGACAATGAAACATATTCAAGATACGTTGCAAATGCTTCTTCGCCATCTTCCAAGGCAACGTACCGCAAGTTGAAGATCGATCACGCCGCCTCTCACGACAGGGCAATCGAAAGCATCAAGAGGCAGATTGAGTCTGCAAAGGAGTCCCTGGCAAGAGAGCGCGAAAGGGCAAAGAAGAAGTAGAACGATTCGGATCTGATCAGTATGCCTACGGTTCAGTATATCAAGAAACAGCTTAATCTGGTATTTGATGACAATCTTCACACGAAGATCTGGCACAATATCCTGGATTGGGTGATTATTGCATTGATTCTCATAAGTTCTCTGGAGGTCTTCCTTTCGACCTTCAGAGGACTGACTGAGAATTATGGATGGCTTTTGCGGTTTATCGATGTCTTCACTTCCATTGTCTTCACGATTGAGGTATCGCTCCGTATATGGGCGGCGGATGAGCTTGATCCCAAATACAAGGGATTCAGGGGGCGCCTCCGCTATTGTTTCAGTTTCTACGGATTGATTGACATCCTGTCCACATATCCGGCCTTCATCGGACTGTTGACCTCCGCTCCTGTTGCGGTTCTCAAGATTCTGAGGGTAATGCGGCTTATCCGCATTTTCCGCTATATGAAGGCGTTCAGGATTCTTGGAAGGGCCGTTGCATCGAAAAAGCAGGAGATGGGAATCAGTTTCGCATTCCTTGGCATCATCACCGTAATCCTGTCCTTCCTTCTTTACTATGCCGAGCACGAGGCACAGCCGGAGTTGTGTGAGAATGCCTGGAGCACCCTTATCTGGGCCTTTGCCAAGTATCTGGGAGATCCCGGAAAAATCGCGGATTTCCCTTTGGTCACTCCTTGGGGAAACATGATTGCGGCTTTCATCGGTATTCTCGGTATCGCCATCTTTGCCGTTCCGGCGGGACTGATAGGCTCAGGCTTCATCGAGGCTATTGAGGAGGATCTTGCAAAGCAGAAGGTCGAGTCAGACATTGAAAGGCTTAACCGCGCTTTCCGCTGGCAGAAGGACAATAACAACACAGGTTATTTCCTTATTCCGCCCTATGTGCCGATGCCCAATCTGCTCACGAAACAGTATCTTCAGGAAGGTGAGGTGATAGAGGCGGTCAAGAATTCCGATGAATTCCATCTCTACAATATTGCCAAAGCATATCACGCTGAGGATACGGTTACTGACAGGATTGTTGTGGTCGCCTGTCCGAACAATACGCCTTACGGCTGTTGTGTCGACAGGAATTCCAAAGTCACTATTGTCAGCACGTCCGGTTCCAGCGAGCCACTCACCAGCTGGGTCGCATATCACCTGGCCAAGATCGGAGGATTCAATTATGTGGGAAGGGAGATTGACCTGAATGCCGACAATTCCCAGTCGTATTACAATATCGAGCCTGGTTGCGCGGATGCAAATATCGGTTCATTCATTGCCGATATCGACAGGCTTTCGTCCAGGGAGGGGGCCATTGTGATTCCGATGGCTTTCTGCAGTGGTCCGAAGTCGAGACATGAGAAAATCCATCTTTGCTACAATTCGGTCCATAACCCTGGTTTCGAGGGGGATGTCTGCACGATTAAGGCTAAGGATGACTTTGACCGGTTTGCAGAGGAGTTCGGCATTGTCATGGAGAGGGATTACGGGCTTCCGGTTGACAGGAATGGCTTCTATGGAGTGACGAAGAAGAATCTGCTCCATCACATAGGCTGCCGGAATGGATTTGCGTTGAGGATGGAAAGTTACCCGATTTACTTCGCTGCAGACAGAGTGCTGAAAATCAGGGCAATGGCAGGGCTGATCAACAAGTATTTTGAACCTGGTGTTGACAAGCCTGTACCTCCGGAACTGCTGACACGGCCTCAGAAATGCTGCGGGTACAGGGATTATGTTGATTGATATTGTATTTTAAGATATGAAGATTCCGGGACTGTCATTTTCGCTCAAGAGAGCGATTGGCGTGACGAAAATCAAGCAGAGCATAGCACGGAAGACAGGCATCCCTACGACAAGGCAGGGCCTTGAGAGGAAAATAGGCGGTGCCATCATCAAAGCGATAACGAAGAAGAAATGAAACGGATTGTCCTTATCATCTTGACCTGTGCCTTATTGGCTTCCTGTTCCGGATATAAGTCCAGGAAGGCGGCAAGGGACGCTTATTCAGAAGCTGCGGAGCAGTTGAGCGAACTGGAATCCCGAATGGCATCACTGAATCTGGAATCATCCGTTTCTGATATCAGGAGGGCGTTGCGGAAGGCCCGGGAACTGTCCTATGACTACAATCCTGTCGGCCTGGACAGCGTGACCGTCCTGCAATGCGCACAGCTGAAAAGGAGGGTGGACGAATTCAGGTCCGAGGCTTTGTCGGATATCGAATGGATTGCGAAGGAAAAGAAGATCTCCATTGTCTCAGATGATGATTTATTGGTGGACGGCACTGCATATTATGCGGCAGCCCTCGAAAGGGGCGATATGCTTCATTACAGTGTAAAGGCTAAATCTCCGGTATCTCTGAGGATTTACAATGCAGACAGCAAATCAATCGAGAGGACAGTGTCCGGGAAAACGGCAATAGAAGGTGTGATGCCGGTGGAGCACTCTGCCGTGTATTACCTGGAGATGAATCCCGGCTCTGCGAAATATGTCGACATTGACATCTCCTATTCGTTGGCGGATGCCTCGAGGCTGGAGTCCTTGAAGACTGTCTCTTTGGAGAGGGTAGGCTGCAAGAAGGGGGACTTCCTCGCAGCCGGCGTAGCCGGTATCAAGACGATACCTCTGCTTGACGGGGTCAGGTCGTTCACTTTGGCCAGCCAGCTCAAGTCGTTCTTCTCAGGTGGTGACAGGGCCGTTGTACCCATAGTTGTGCCGACAGGAGCCAAGGAAATCCTTTACTCCATGCGCATTTCCACAAGCCAGACCAAGAAGTCATCGGACGGCAAATTCGACGAGAACATCAATTACTCTTATCACAAGGTGAGGTTTCTGGGGCTTCCTTTGTGGAGTTCCTCCCACGGGTCAAGCCTTATCGACATGCTGCTTGATGACAACCGCCCGCTCAGGGAGGAGGACTGCTATTGCAGTATGTATGTCATACGCAGCCAGTCTGCCGCCAAGCAGTTCCAGGACGGCTCGGCGTCTGTCACGAGCATAAATTATGATGTGGATTATTCCACGGTGGGTACGCAGTCCTGCAATGGACGTATCCCTGTGAACGGTAGTTCCAGGATATATCTTTCTTTCCTTAATGAAAGAATGCGTTTCACCAACTACCTCTGGGTGGAAGCTTCAGCCGTAGTCCCGATCACGGAATACTACACCTATTCTTATTCGCTCAGCGATTATTACGATTAGACCGGCCGGCCACGATCACACGCCGCACCCGCCTCCCGCAGGCCGGGTGCGGCTTTGCTATCCTACTTCCTCCGATACTCCTCCCGCCTTTTCGGGTTCATGGGGAACCATCCTTTCTCCACGCGTTTCTTCTGCTCGAAGATTTCCAGGATGCTCCAGAAGCAGGAACAGCCTATGACGCCCAGAACCGGGCTCAGGATGCCGTTCTCTACGGTCAGGCTGGCGGCTATGAAGATTATGCCGGCCAGGGCGAAGGCCCACCAGCATTTCGTGCCGAAATGATATTCGCTCTTGATGACTATCGGGTGGAAAAGCCCGATTACGAGAAACGTGGTCACCGCTATTATGAGTCCTGTGAAATTCATTGTTTGTCTATGTTTTTCAGTTTGCGGGGCAAAGATAATTCATTATTCACAAATCCCGGGCTGCATTTTCTGAAAAAGCAGTATATTCGTGCTGATGTTGTCGGCAATGGGCATCAGACATCGACTCTGCGGAGAAGAATCGGAGAAGGATCCGGCCTGCGTTGCGTGAATATTGGCATAGATTGACGAAATTCTTTTATCCGGAGAGCGGGGGTCTGGCTATATTTGTCACGATAACCAACTGCTCATCATGAAACGAATTGGACTTTTCATCATTGCCTCGGCAATACTCTTGTCCTGCTCGGACAACCGTCCTTCCTCCACCTCGGAGGATTTCGGGACTTTGTCGACCGGCGGGAAAACCTCCCTCATTACCCTCCGCAACAGCAGCGGGGCCAGCATGACGCTTACTGACTACGGCGCCAGGATCGTCAGCATCAACGTGCCTGACCGCAATGGGAAACTGGACGATGTCGTGGTCGGATACGGCGACATAGAATCTTTCGAGAAAGGGAAGGAACGCTTTATGGGATGCGTCATCGGCCGCTTCGGAAACAGGATTGACGGGGCGTCGTTCTGCATTGACGGACAGCGGTATGATGTCGTTGCGAACGAGCAGTTCGACGGCCAGCCGGTGCAGTGCCACGGCGGCTTTCAGGGCTTCGACCGCTTCGTCTGGGAATATGAGCTTCTGAATGAGGAAAACCGGGCCGGAGTCCGTTTCCACAGGCTCAGCCCTGATGGGGAGGAAGGCTTCCCGGGCAACTGCGACTGCTATGTAACTTATTGGTGGACAAATGACAATGTCTGCCGGATAGAGTACCGGGCCACGACTGACAAGCCTACGGTCATAAACCTTTCCAATCATACCTATTTCAATCTCAAGGGATCCGATGGAGGCTATGTGATGGATCATCTCCTCACCGTCGAGGCGGATACTTCCGTGCAGAACAATACCCATTTCTGCCCGGACATCCTTCTTCCCGTGGAGGGCTCGCCGTTTGATTTCAGGGAACCTCACCGCGTGGATTACCGCCTTGACATGCCGAACAGGCATCTGGAGATAATGCACGGAATGTCAGCATGCTGGAAACTCAGGGACTGGGACGGGACTCTCCGCAGGGCCGCCGACCTGTATGAGCGCAGAAGCGGAAGGGGAGTCGAGACCTGGACCACCGAGCCTGCTCTCCTGACCTATACCGGAAGAGGGCTCAGCGAAAGCATAGTCGGCAAATACGGTCCGCTCGAGAAATACGGGGCGATGCTTCTGGAGACAATCCATTTCCCGGATTCGCCTAACCAGCCGCGCTTCCCTTCGACCGTCCTCAGGCCGGGCGGGGAGTATGTTTCCGTGACCGAGTGGCGGTTCTATGCGAAGTAGAACATAAGATGGATAAGCTGGAAAGACAATGAGAAACGCCTGTGCCGGAATCGTCTGTGCTGTTGCTGCATTGATGCTTGCGTCAATGCAGGCGTTTTCGACGCCTTACCAGTTCGTGAACCTCAGTACCCAGAACAGCGGGCTTTCGTTTGACACCGTCAACAAGATCAACCAGGATTCCCGCGGCTTCATCTGGATAGGGACGGCGAAGGGCGTGAACCGGTACGACGGAACGTCTTTCAGGGTGTATGACAGGGAGGATCTGGGCTTGTCGTCGGATTACGTTTTCTGCATTGAGGAGGACAGGAAAGGCAATATCTGGGTCGGAACCGACAGCGGAGTCTCCTGCTATGATTATGAGAAGGACATGTTCGTGCCCTTCTCGATGGTCAGCGACAAGGGGGCTGTCATCCGCAACAAGGTGACATTCATCCACATTGACCATGATGGCGCAATCTGGTTCCTGGTGAACAATCAGGGAATGTTCCAATATGACCAGGATGCGGGCGTGCTGAAAATGTACCCCTATTCAGCATTCGGAAACGGAATCATTGGCTTCAGGAAGATGCTCCATCTAAGGGACGGAGGTTTCCTGATGTCCTGCTATCATCTCAATCTCTTCCTTGCCGATGAGAAACTCACTGACTTCAAGCCTGTTCCTCTGGCTCAGGACATGGATTATTTCCTGTCCGACGAGATCGAGGGGCTCTTCGAGGGCAAGGATGGGATGATATACGTGGCCAGCACTAAGAATGGCCTCAGCCGTTATTGCAGGAAAGATTCGACCGTCGTTAACATATTCACCATCCCTTCCAGCCAGACCCTCGTCGATGCGTTTATGGATGATGACGGTTTCGTCTGGCTTTCCACCACGGGCGGTCTCTGGAGGGTGGATACCGGAGGCTCGGGTGCGCTGCAGATTCTCCATGACAGGGATGACGAGTTCTCGATCGCCGGTAACTATGTGCTTTGCAGTTTCGTGGACAGGGACAATGGTATCTGGGTCGGTACCAAGGATTGCGGAATCAGTTTCTGCGGAACCGGAAGGAACAAGTTCACGAGGTTGAACCGGGCCTCCGGAAAATCGTTGAGAGGCGCTATTGTCAGATGCTTCTCCGAAGATTCTCGGGGCAATGTCTGGGCATCCACCGAGCAGTACGGGCTGCTTAAATACAATCCTGCGGCCGGGATGCCGGAAATCATTGACATCAAGAATGTTCCGAGGACAATTTTCTCGCTCTGCCATGACGAGCCTTATCTCTGGATAGGCTCCATTGATGGATTGTACAGGCTCGATACCCGCAGCGGAGCGGTCCGTGATTTCGGCGTTCTCGAGAGGAAATCCCGCATCAACGACCCGAGGGTGGAACTCATTTTCAAGACGAGCGACGGAAGAATATTCGCATCCAATACGCTGGGACTCTTCGAGTATGACAGGGGCGCCGACAAGTTCATTGACGTGGAGGCCTTCGATGGCCTTTTCATGACAGGAGTTGCCGAGGACAAGAGCGGTTCCCTGTGGTTCTCGACCTATGCCAGGGGCGTATTCCGCTGGGCTTACCGGGAAGGAGCCCTTCCTCAGCATTTCTCTTCCGCCGACGAGTGCGGGCTTGAGGACGACAAGGTTTCTTCAGTCTTCGTTGACAGCTCGGACAGGGTCTGGGTGCTTGGTTTCAGCCACGGATTCGCACAGTTCGACAGGAAAACCTCCCGTTTCCGGGTATATAATAGGTCCAATCTCCCTTCCCTGCCTTCGGACGTATGCCAGAGCATGCAGGAGGATGACGAGGGGAGGCTCTGGATATCTACGGACAAGGGTCTTGCGCAGTTTGATCCGGAGACGGAGGACATCAGGGTTTACACCATGCTCGACGGCCTGCTTGACAACAAGCTCTCAAAGGGCTCGCTGAAATCGAGGTCGGGGGACATTTACATAGGTTCGGACAATGGATTCGTGACATTCCGCCCTTCCAGCCTTTACCAGGCCCGTCAGATTCCCGAGGTGGTCGTGACCGGCATATCGGTGGCGGGCAGGGAAATGCATTCCGGAAGGAATCCGGACCTGCTGGAGTCCCTGGAACTGGGCAGGGATGAGAATTCATTCGGATTCGCATTCTCGTTTCCGGGCCCATTGAAGCCGGCCTCCTTCAAGGTCCAATGCTGTCTCGAGGGCTATGACGACCAGTGGCGGGATATCCTCGGCACCAGGTCAGTCTTTTTCTACAATGTCCCTGCAGGGCATTACAGCCTGAAAGTCAGGGCTTCCGTCTCCCCTCAGGAATGGACTGAGGCGCATGCGCCGCTCAATATATATGTCAATCCCGGCTTCTGGGCCTCGGCCTGGGGGCTTTCATTGATTGTCCTGATTGCTTTGTCGCTGATGGCTGCCACTTTCGCCATCATCGAGGTGCGTTCCAGCCGTCATCACCGCAAGATGGCCGAACAGTACCGCAAGGCGAAGGATGAGGAGTCGTTTCAGGACAAGATGAATTTCTTTTCCCACGTCATCCACGAGATCAAGACCCCTCTGACCCTTATCAGGACGCCGCTCATGAATGTGATGGCGAAGGATGGATTCGACGAGGAGTCCCGTCACGACCTGGAAGTAATGAGGAACAGCGCCGACTATCTTTCCAAGCTTGTGAACGAGCTCCTCGACTTCGTGCGCGTCGAGAAGAGCGGCTATGTGCTCAAACCCGAGAGAATCGATATGGTGGAGGAACTCAGGTCAATGATTTTCGACTATGAGGACACTGCCAGGAATGCCAATATTGCCCTGAATTTCAGCCCTGGGGTGAAAACCGCCTATGTCAATGCCGACAAGTCTGCCCTCTGCAAGATTCTGAACAATGTCCTGCTGAATGCCATAAAATATGCCGAGTCCCATATCAATGTCGTCCTTTCTGCGGACGGCGGGAAGATCTGCCTGAAAGTTTCCAATGACGGCAACCATATCCCGGAGGACCAGAGGGAGGAAATCTTCAAGCCTTTCGTGCAGGCAGGTACCCAGTCTGCCCCGGGAGTGGGGATCGGCCTGCCTCTTGCCAGGAATCTTGCCAGGATGCATTCCGGTGACCTTGTCCTGGACGACGGGCCCGGCGATACCTGTTTCGTGCTGGTGCTTCCTTCCGCTCCGGAAGTACTTGAGGATGATGGCGAGGATGATGTCCGCGAAGAGGAGGATACCGGGAGGATGCGGATTCTCGTGGCGGACGACAATCCTGACCTGAGGGATTATCTCAGTCTGAAACTCTCTGACAATTATGATGTTGCGGTGGCTGCGGACGGAGATGCGGCAATGTCGGCCATCCGTTCCCAGAATATCGACATGGTTCTGACCGACATCTCTATGCCCGGGAAGACTGGCCTGGAAATCTGCCGTGAGATAAGGGATGACATCGAAATATCGCATCTTCCCGTGATCATACTCTCCGCGAGGTCTTCCATCGAGTCCAAGATTCAGGCTATGGAGTCCGGAGCCGATTTGTACATCGAGAAGCCTTTCGACCTGGAATATCTTCGTTCCAGTATCCGCAATATCCTTGACCGCAGACAGCTTATGAAAACTGCCGCAGGACGGGGCATTGCCACCGGAGATGTGGCCAAGTACGGACTTCCGAAGCGGGATACAGAATTTTTCGAGAAGTTCGACAGCCTGATCCGGGAGAACCTCTCCGCCCCGGACCTGAACGTGGAGTGGATTGCCGAGAATCTGGCAATGAGTCCTTCTACATTGACTCGGAAAATCAGGAAGCTGATCAATACCACGCCGAACAATTATATCCGTTCGGTACGCCTTTCCATTGCGGCGGAGATGCTGAAGAATTCCGACGGGAACAATGTTACCGACATCTGCTATGCCGTGGGATTCTCCAATCTTTCCTATTTTGCGAAATGCTTCAAAAACCAGTACGGGAAGATTCCTACTGAATTTTCCGGCAAGATTCAATAATATCCGCTCCTGCACGTTTTCTTTTGTTTTTTGCATCAATTTTTTCATCCCCCGGGATTGAGTTTTGATAATTTTGTTGCGTGGATGTCCCGCTGGGGATGTCTGCGCCGCATAATTATTGTTCATCTAAAACTATTCAGTCGATGAAACGTATCACGTACATCTTATCAACCGCAATCTTCCTGTGCGTCGCCTGCGAGGTAAACCACGACGACAACAGGACTCTGGAATATGATTCCATAGAGGTAAACTTCGCGTCCTCCATTGAAGGGAACGAATGGCCGGAAGGCGCGGAACTCGGCATTATCGCAACCTGTACCCGTGACGGTGCGGAAGGGCAGGTGATGAGCGAATCTCCTGTGGCGAAGTACCGCATTGTGGAGGCCGGGCAGCAGTCCGACCTGGTCGCCTGCAGTGAGGCTGACAAGGCCATTTCCCTCGCGGGAGACCATAATTTCAGATTCTACGGCATATATCCTTATCCCGGCCCCGGCGTGGATCTGGAGTCGGTAGATGTCAGCATCAACCCGGTTCAGGACTATTCTGCCGGCGTGATGAGCTATCTGCCGTTCCTGTCTTCAAGCAGGGTAGTGACAGTGTTGCCTCCTGTTAATCTCAATATGAAGACAATGTTCAGCATTCTCAGCCTGTATCTCCCGAATGATCTCAGGGAGGGTCTTGAGTCCACTGTGAAGAAGCTGGAGATTGCCCCTGCCGACGAATCCGCATTCGACGGATATCTGGCCCAGGCCGGCAGGTACAATGCTGTCTCCGGAGTGTTCACCCCTGATCTGGACGAGTCTTCCAATCTTATCACAGTGAATTTCGGAGACGGCCTCTTCCTGAAGGATGGCTTCACCCGCGTGGATGTGGCTGTGGCTCCTTTCGCTGTTCCGGAGGGCGGACTTTCCCTCAGATTCACGGATGTGGACGGGACCGAAACTTCAGTTGCCGTGCTTTCATCCGAGAAGGAGGTCGGGACCAATCTTCGCGCCGGAGAGGGTATGGCAGTGTATGTCAGCAGCATAAGCGACGGAATCGTGCCTGTGACCTTCCCTGTCGTATTCCCGCTTGGATATCCGGACGGGGACAATACCCAGACTGGATACTGCAGCGCAACCAATTCCTGGATTGCCGAGTGGGCCAATGATGTTGCCTGCGCATCTGCGACAAGGCTGAACGAGATGTGGAGCGGGACGCACGGCAAACTTCTGTGCAGGGACCAGAATCAGGCCTATGTGACCTGGACCTGGGCTGATGGCATCAATGATACCGGCATCAAGCATTTCATCGAGACCTCCAACACAGCCAGATATCTCATAAGCACATTCGGAGTGAAGGGCGTCTGGACCGGCGACTATTACGAGTTCACCATTCCTGTCAGGAAGTTCGCCGCAGGTTCCGAGCTCCAGCTCACGATGCCGCTTTACACGAGGTCAGGCCCTACATTCTGGGAGGTTCTGTACAAGGACGGGGATGAATGGAAGAGTACGGCAAAGGATGATCTTCCGGCCTATCCGGATGCGGAAGTCAAGGCTAGGGCTACCTGGGCCATCCCTTACGGCGGAGCTGCCGCTACCACGAAGCTGGATACCGACCAGCAGGTGAGGATGAAGTTCGAGAACGAGATCAAGAGCGGAATCATCAGCATCAGGGTGAAATGCGTGGACGGTACAATCATCAGCACCGGAGATAATGCGGTGTCTACGGTGGAGGTGCCTTACAACAGCAAAGGAACCGCAGCAGCGCCTTGCTATTTCTGGAATCCTTCCGATTCCAAGCGGGCCAATCAGAATATTACGATAGAACTTCTTTAATCTCAAGATATTATGTCAACCTACAAATATTTCATGTCTGCGGCCCTGCTTCTCGTCTCAATGATGATGTCGGCCCAGCAGTCCAGAATATCAGGAAAGGTCGTCGATGACGAGGGACAGCCGCTGCCCGGCGCATCGGTTCTGGTCAAGGGCACGAAGACCGGAGCCAATGCCGACGCCGATGGAAACTATTCGCTGACCGCCGACGCCTCGGCCACATTGGAATTCTCCTTCATCGGCTATGAGACCAAGACCGTCCAGGTCAATTCCCGTTCAATCATAAATGTCATCCTTCCCGCCGAGGCAAGCTTCCTTAACGAGACGGTGGTCATCGGTTACGGCGTGCAGAAGAAGGTGAACCTTACCGGCTCCGTGGCCACCACTGACTTTGAGCAGATCGCCAAGTCCCGTCCGATAACGACTCCTGCGGCAGCATTGTCCGGAATGAATGCCGGCGTGATGGTAAGGCAGAGCTCATCAACTCCGGGTTCAGAGGGCGTCAGCATCAGGGTCAGGGGTATCGGAACCCTCAATGATTCGGCTCCTCTCGTGATCGTGGACGGTTTCGAGGGTTCCCTCGGCAATGTCAATCCTGATGACATCGCCACCATCTCCGTACTCAAGGACGCCGCTTCCTGCGCCATCTATGGAAACAGGGGAGCGAACGGAGTTGTCCTCATCACCACCAAGAACGGCGGCAGGCAGGGCAAGGCCTCCTCTTCCATAACATACAGCGGCCAGTTCGCCATCAATACTCCTGCCAACAAGTTCAGAGTCGTCTCCGACTATGCCGACTATATGGAAATCATGAACGAGTCAGCCGAGAACATCGGCAACTCCCCGATTTTCTCGCAGGCGATGATCGACCTCTGGCGGGAGAAGTCCAAGGACCCGAACGGAATCGCCGACTCCGGATATCCGAACTACGTGGCCTATCCTAATACTGACTGGGTGGATGCCATGTTCAACCGCAATGTATATCAGAAGCATAACATCTCTGCTTCCGGCTCTTCCGGCAACGGCACGAACTATCTCATCTCGGCTTCATATCTCGACAATCCTGGAATCGTGGACAACATGGGCTACAAGCGTTTCCAACTGAGGACCAATGTCTCCTCATGGATTACCAAATGGCTTGAAGCCGGCACAAGGCTCTGGGGCTATCTCGGAAACAGGCAGCTCAACGACTTCAGCGGAGCGTCCGGTTTCATGTCACGCGCTGTCCCGGGCATTTATCCCGAATATGACGGAAAGTTCGGCTGGATGGAGAATCCGGAGCAGAGCTCCAACTCCAGGAACAACCTCTATTTCTTCAACCGCATCGGAGGCCGCGAGAAGACCCTGTACCTCAATGCGGCCCTCTTCCTCAATATCAAGCTCCCTCTGGACATCAAGTACCACGCCTCATTCAACTATACCCACCAGACAGTGGACTATATGAAGTGGGTAAACCTCGGCGGGGCATATTCCTTCAGCAGGGGAGAGAATGCTTATGAGTACAACAATCTTGCGAACCAGTACACCGAGCAGAACAACAGCAACACCGGACACTGGACCTTCCAGACTGATTTCAGCTACAACCATACATTCGCCAAGAAGCATGAGGTAGGGGCAATGGTCGGATTCGAGGCTCTCTATCACAATTATGGCAATTCCTCCGGAAGGAAGTCCGGAGCGTCCACCGACAATCTCTTCGAGCTGAACACATACTCCACGATGGTAAGCATCGGCGGTTCCCACAGCGATTATGCGGCAGCCTCCGTTTTCGGAAGACTGACTTATGCCTATGACAGTCGGTATCTCGCCGAGGTCAATCTCAGATATGACGGCTCGTCCCGATTCTCCAGGAGATCCCGCTGGGGCCTCTTCCCTTCAGTATCGGCAGGCTGGCGCATATCGGAGGAGCCGTGGATGAAGAACTCGAAGGTCGACAACCTGAAGATCCGCGCTTCCTGGGGCAAGCTCGGAAACAACAGCATAGGCAACTACGACTATGTGTCCACCTATACCACCGGCATACTTTATCCTATCGGCTCAACGATGGCCACGGGAATGGTTTCCACCCTTTCCAACGACCTTCTCGAGTGGGAGACCACTACTTCCTACGACCTCGGACTGGATCTGGGCGTCCTGAACAACAGACTCACCTTCGAGGGCGACATCTATTCGAAGCTCACCGACGGTATTCTGTACAAGGCTCCTATCTATGCCACAATCGGTTCCAAGTCAGCTCCTTACCAGAATCTCTGCGAAGTCGTGAACAAGGGCTTCGAGGTGACTCTCGGATGGAAGGACGATATTGGAGATTTCCACTACGGCATCTCGGCCAACTTCACAAGGAACTGGAACCAGGTGACCAAGTACAAGGGCAGGCTCGAGACCGGCTGGGTGACCGGCGAGGATGGACGCCGCCAGTATATGACCAACATTGGAGATGTCTCCACCGGAAGTGTCCAGAAGGTGCTTGAGGGCAAGATTATCAATGAGTGGTGTCTGGCTCCCGTTTATTCCGGCGACGGTACTCATTTCTTCGAGGACGGCTCTGTCAATCCTGCCGGAGGCCCTGTGGACGGAATGATACGCACCGAGGAGGACATGAGATGGCTTGACGCAATGATTGCGTGCGGGGCCGAGTTCCTCCCTTCGAAGACCACGGCCAAGAACAAGATATGGTACGGCGACTACATTTACGCCGATGTGAACGGGGACGGAGTCTACGGAAGCGCCGATGACTACAAGTTCATGAACAAGAGCCTTACTCCAAAGTTCTACTACGGCTTCCAGGTTGACCTGGGCTGGAAGGGGATAGACTTCTCGGTACTCTTCTCCGGAGCCGGCGGCAATGCGACATACTGGAGGATGGGCGGCTACAATTCATACGGAACCCGCGCCGACCTCACTCTTCCTTATGACATAGCCTATGACCATTATTTCTACGATCCGGCCAATCCGGACGACCCGAGGACGAACCTTACCTCCAAGCACGGACGTCTGACATTGAACTACGGCTCGGAGCAGAGCGGCAGCAGCGTCAGCTCCACGCATTTCTTCTACAATCTGGATTATCTCAGGCTCAAGAACCTGACGCTCGGATACACCTTCCCTGACAAGTGGATGAGGAAGATTGCCGTGAAGAATCTCAGAGTTTACTTCAGCGGCGAGAATCTCTTCACATTCACATCCTATCCCGGAATGGATCCGGAGTACAACAGTACTACAAACTATTATGCTATGCTCAGACAGTACACATTCGGTCTCAGCCTGAAATTCTAAATTATGCGAAAAGTTATGAAAACCAGATATTTGTACCTGATACCCATTGTATCAGTCCTTCTTTCCGGATGCAATGACTTCCTGGACAGGTTCCCTTACGACGAGGTAAGCTCGAACACTGTCTATACTTCTCCGACTCTTGCGGAGTCGGCCGTGATAGGGGCATACAGCAATATCGCCTACGATTACACCAGTGCCGACCTCGACAGGATCAACTGGGACGCCTTCGCCGGAGTCATTGACCCGCATTACGATGTGTTCTATTCCAATTATACATATCTGAACGGCAATGCCAGGCCGAACAACGGCATTTTCAGCACATATTGGAAGAGACTGTACGAGGGCATCAACAGGGCCAATGACGTCATCTCCAATATCGGGGGCGTTGCCGGAATGGATGAGGATCTGAAGGCCCGCCGCATTGCGGAATGCCGCTTCCTCAGGGCCTGGCATTATTACAGGCTCAATTGCCTGTGGGGCGGAGTGCCGGTCTATGACAGGAACCTTGCCCCGTCGGAATATACCAGAGGCCGCTCGACTCAGAACCAGGTCTGGGACTTCATCATTGAAGACCTGACAAGATGCATTGAAACAGAGAGTCTTCCTGACAAATATGCCTCATCTTCGGCGGATTTCGGCCGCATCACCAAGGGTGCCGCATACGCATTGAGGGGAAAGGTCTATATGTGGAAGAAGATGTGGGCTGAGGCAGAAGCCGACCTCAGGCAGGTGTCCCTCTGCGGATACGGCCTTCTCAAGAAGGATTATGCCGACGTGTTCAAGCTTGCCAATGAGACCTCGGATGAAATCATCTTTTCCGCAAGGATGGAGGAGCAGAGCGGACACGGCAATGCCTTCAGCCGCAGTTACGGCAGTTGGCAGGTCGCCGGCAAGGGAGGCAACAACACCTTCTTCATGAACCAGAAATTCGTGGACAGCTACCAGACCGCTGACGGAAAGGATTTCGATTGGGACGACTGGCTTCCGGACTACAGCAGCCTCACCCCGGAGCAGAGGAGCGTATATTTCCTCAGGGACGGAATGACCGCAACCGAGATTGACAAGATGGCCGCCTACGGTGCGGACATGTCGAGATATCTTCCTTCCGGCAATGAGAGCAGGCTTCTTGCTGCCTTCAATGCCCGTGACCCGAGGCTTCTCGCTACCGTGATCACTCCTTATTCGAAATACAGCGGAGGATTTTACGGCTCTGCCAAGGAATATACGAGGAGATGGCCTTTCCGTGATGACAATGACACCTGGTGCGACATCAAGACAAAGGCGAACACCAATTTCTTCTATACAATCAGAAAATTCGTCACTGTCGGACTGGAATGCACCAACGAGACCTTCAATCCTGTGGATGTGCCGATTATCAGATATGCTGAAGTTCTCATTGACCTCGCGGAGACAATGTGCGAGCAGAACAGGCTCGACGAGGCTGTAGGCTATCTGAACCAGGTCAGGGAGAGGGCCGGTATCGGTCTGTACAACTCCGGAGACCCGGAACTTGCCGTGACGGACGTGCAGGATCTTAGAAACAGGATTTACAATGAGCGCCGCTGGGAGCTCGCATGCGAGGAAGTCCTTTATTATGACGAACTCCGTCAGGGGACCTGGAAGAGTTTCAGGTTCTCCGAAGGAAATGGACTTTGCGAGCCTTGGGGCACGCCGGCATACCTTGACCAATGGGGAGGAAATGAATACGAGTTATGGCCGATTCCTTCATCGGAAGCCGAGATGAACAGGAATCTTGAACAGAATCCTGGATGGATGAACTGATGATATGAAAACATTTGCAGAAAAATGAAAAGAATACTTGTTTCGATTGCTTTGCTTGCCGGCATATCGGCCGGCGCATACGCCCAGAATGTAAAGGCCTGGGAAGGTACGCTTGATCTTCCGACATATTTGCTGGACCCGGCCGAGAAGGCCCCGGTCTTCGACAGGGACTGGTCCTACCAGAGAGCCAGGAGGAGCGTATATCCTTATGCTCTCAATGACAATATGACCCGCAACCGGGAGGTGGTGACCTATCAGGCCCTCTATCTCGAGAACGAATATGTCAAGCTCTGCGTTCTCCCTGCCATCGGCGGAAGGCTCTTCTATGCCATTGACAAGACCAACGGCTATGACATCTTCTACCATCAGGACTGCGTCAAGCCTGCGAATGTGGGAATGACGGGAGCCTGGATCAGCGGAGGCGTGGAGTGGAACGTGTTCCACCACCATCGCCAGACCAGCCACGTGCCTTGCGACTGGCGCATCGTGGATGATCCGGACGGCTCGAAGACCATCTGGCTCGGCGAGACGGAATACCGCCAGCGTATGCAGTGGGCGATAGGAATCACCCTGCATCCGGGGATTTCCTACATCGAGATAAGCGGAAGGCTGATGAATGCCACGCAGAACAACAACTCTATGCTCTACTGGTCCAATGTCAGCACGGGCGTGGATTCCACCTACCAGATAATCTTCCCTCAGAGCACGGAGTTCGTTCAGTTCCACTGCAAGAACTCCATGGCGCACTGGCCGATTACAGCCGAGCCGTACAATGGCACTGAGGAGTACAGGGACGGGATCGATGCCGAGTGGTGGGCAGCCCATCCTTGCGGCAACTCTATGTTCATCTTCGACCAGAAGGAGGACTATATCGCCGGGTATGACCACGGCAAGGATGCAGGAACGATGCTTGCCGGTAATCACAACATCAACAAGGGTGGTAAATTCTGGTCCTGGGGCCCGAATTCCAAATGGGACACCAAGATCCTTACGGAGAATGCCGGCCATTACATCGAGCTCATGCAGGGTGCCTATTCCGACAACCAGCCTGACTACAACTGGAACTTCCCTTATGAGAGCAAGGAATTCAGCCAGTACTGGTACGGAATCCGCAATATCGGCGGAGTCAAGGCCGGCGGACGCGATGCGGCGATGAACATGGAGATAGGTGAGGACGGAAAAGTGATGGTGGCCGTGAATGCGACTTCCAGGCGTCAGGGCCTCAGGGTAGAGGTATCCAGGGCCGGGGCTCCCGTATATTCGAAGACCATCTCAGTCGCTCCGGATTCTCCGTTCAGGGACAGTTTCGACGCCGGAAAGGGCGTTGAGGACGTGGAACTTACAATGACACTTTACAATGAGAAAGGCGGGGTGATGTACACCTATACCCCGGTGCATCACGACACTTCCACTCCTCTTCCGGAGATAGTTGACAGGCCGAAGCGTCCGAAAGACATTGCCAATACCGAGGAATGCTATCTTGTCGGCCTCCGCAACCTCCAGTTCTACAATCCTTTCGTGAATCCGGTAGATTATTTCGAGGAGGTTCTCCGCCGTGATCCGGGTGATACCAGAGCCAATACCCAGATGGGTGTATATTACCGGATCAGAGGCGATTATGAGAAGGCGGCAGGCTATCTCCGCACTGCCATCAGACGTCAGACAAAGGATTATACAAGGCCGAAGGATGCCGAGGCCATATATAATCTCGGTCTCATACTGAAGGCTCAGGGCAATATCCCGGCTGCCATCGACACCCTCTTCAGGGCTACCTGGAACTATACCTACAATTCCGGAGCCAATACCCAGCTCGCCCAGATCTATTCCGAGGCCGGAATGTATGACGAGGCTCTTGAAAGACTTGAGGAAGCAATTGACTACAATGGCAGGAATTATCAGGCAATCAACCTCAAGGGCCTGATACTCAAGGCTAAGGGCGACAGGAAAGGTGCTGCTGAGTGTTTCTCCGAAGTCCTGGAGGATGACCCGGTAAATGCCCTTGCCCTCCGCGAGACCCTGTCCCCGGCCGATTTCAGGGAGTTCATGCGCGAGGCGCCTGAGTCCTATCTGGAACTTGCGATTCTTTACCGGAACAACGGCTTCTCCGACGATGCGGTGGAGATTCTCAAGGACATCGATTCCAGGGTGGATTATCCGACTGTGAAAATGTGGCTCGGATATCTTACGGGAAGCTACAAGTATTACGAGGATGCATTGACCCTGGATACGGGCTATTGCAATCCGTTCAGGCTCGAGACCATTCCTGTGCTGGAAAGAGCCTCCGAACTTTTCCCGGAAAGCTGGAAACCTCATTATTATCTTGGCAATCTCCTTTATGAGAAGCAGCCTGACAATGCTCTTGCCGAGTGGAAGAAGGTCATAGAGATCGCTCCGGAGAATGCCATGGCCTGGAGGAATATAGGCTGGTACTGGTGGCTCTATGCCAATGATTACAAGGAGTCTGCGAAGTACTATCTCAAGGCAATCGAGCTGGATCCGTCCAGCGCCCTCTATCTCGAGGAGGCCGACCAGGTTCTCGAGGCTGCAGGAGAGTCCGTCCAGTTCCGCCACGACCTGCTCAAGTCGCATCACGAGACGGCTGTAAAGAGATATTATCCTCTTGCAGGAGAAGTGATTACCGGAATGTTCACTGGTGACTTCGACTATATTCTCGATCTTCTCGAGAACTGCTATTTCCCTACAAGGGAGGGCGTGGCCAATTTCCACGACATCTATATGGATGCCCTCCTGCTCGCGGGAGCCGACAAGCTGGCCCGAGGCGATGCTGAAGGCGCCATAGCCCTTTATTCGAAGGCGTTCGACTATCCGGAGAACCATCAGGTGTTCTATGTGGACGGCAGGGTTCCTCACGATGCCCAGGTATATTGCGCCCTTGCAGAAGCCTATGCGGCTCTGGGTGATGCGGCGAATGAGAAGGCGAACTATGAGAAGGCGGTCCAGGTCAATGTCAGGAAGACGGACTACAGATATTGGAAAGGCGTGGCCCTCAAGGCTCTCGGACGCAAGGACGAGGCGAAGGCTCTCTTCAGGGAGCTTGTAGATGAAGGCAAGAAGGGCATTGTCACCGATTTCGTGAATTTCTACGGAGCAGAAGGCACGACCGGAGAGACCGTGGCGACTGTTAACACGAGGGCATACCTTACGATGGGTCTCGGCTACAAGGGCCTCGGACGCCCATTCAAGGCAAGAAGCTGCTTCAGGAAGGCCGTTTCCCTCAAACCTGACAATCTCTGGGCTGACGTGATGCTCAGGTAAACCGATGCTGATTATGAAAACTCGATTTTTGACAGCTGTGGCGGCATTATTCTGCGCAGGTCTTGCCTGCGCTTCTGCCGCCGGCAGGAAGAACCGTCCGGCCCAATGGCCGGAGGACCACCAGGTGAGGATTTCCTGGGACAGGTCCACATATTCCGAGATAACGGAGGCAGAGGTCCCGGGCCTCGGCTACATTGAAAGAAACCTGTATTATCCTCGTGCAAAGCATCTGAGTGACGGGGCTGTCCTCCTCTCGTTCTCGAATCATCATTACGGATTCGACATTTACGCGATGAGGGGCATTGACGGTGCGAAAACCTGGTCTGATGCGGTCTGCATTGCCCACAGCCGGGATACGGTCTATCGCGACAGCGAGGGCCGGACAGCCCCTGACAGAATCGTGTATGTCAATCCGGACTTCATTGAACTGCAGGACGGACGTATAATAATGGCTTTCCAATGGCGCTTCTACAAGGGTTACGGCGATTTGCCCAAGACCAATGAGAACTGCGGAATAATGATCTCCTTCAGTTCCGACAAGGGCCGGAGCTGGTCGGAGCCCGTCGAAGTGTACCGTGGACGCTGTTGGGAGCCTGCCTTCCTCCAGCTTCCTTCCGGCGAAATACAGATGTACATCACGTCCAGCCAGGATATCAGGGAGAAGACTTCGTTTCCGCGCACTGTTGTCATCCGCTCCTTTGACGGCGGCAAGACCTGGCAGGGCAAGACCTGCTGCGGAATAGGTGACAACGAGGTGGTCTCCCGCACCTATGACGAACGCTTCGCTTACGACGGAATGCCTTCCGCAGTGGTTCTGGACGGGGGTGAGGGGATTGTTGTCCCTCTTGAAAGCTGGCACGGCAAATATGTCGTGGACCAGACTCCTATCGTGGTCAAGACCACAATGGAAGGAAACTGGCATCTCGACCAGGAGAAGGTGCTTTCGGAGGGTGGCCCTGACTATCCGATGAAGAAGGAGGTCAACAGGGACTTCCAGGGATATGGCCCGTATTGCACAAAGCTCGGTACCGGCGAAGTCATCGTCCAGAGCAACGGCTATTACAAGGGAGTGCCGGGAATGTGGACCTTCGTGGGAGACAGGCATGCCGACAACTTCCATTTCGCAACCTCGCCTTTCAACGGGGACGAGTACTGGGGAAGCATCGACTATATGGGAGGCAACACTTTGATTTCCACTGGAACCTGCAAATACCAGGACTCCGATGGGGAGGCACGTGGCATGGTCAGGATGATGTGCGCAAGGCTCAACTACCAGATGTCCCTGAAGCCGGGCTCCCTGAAGATGGTCCCTGTCCGCGAATTCGACAGGGGTGCAGAAAACGGATGGTGGTTCCTCGGAAAGAAGTGGAATTCGCAGATGTTTGCTAACTTCGCATATTCGAAGGATGGCCTCGAATTCGGAACCTATGTGTTCGACGACAGCATCTCGGCATTCTCTACGGAGAACTCAGATGCGCCTTTCATCCATTTCGCAAGGCCGGACGGTACAGTCTATGGCCTGGTAGCCAATGCGAAAGGCAAATACGTCCTCTACCGCAGCGAGAACTGGTCCTGGCATAAGATTGATTCCGGAATTACCGGTGACGTGGAGGTCTGCGGCACATTGAACGACGACAGCGATACCGACCTCGGATTCTCCGTCAAGGTCATGATTCCGTGGGAGAAAATCGGCGGCGCCCCTGCAAGGGGGGAGGTGATCAAGGTTCATCTCCGCCGTCATTATCTCGGGGAGTCGAAGGAGAAGCCTGTATATCAGGTCGAGGATCTTGAAGGGGAGAATTCCGACTATCCTTCGGAATGGCTTGGAATCAAAATGGAATAATGTTATGAAACATTTTTATTTAGTTGTATTGTCGGCCGCCGTGCTGCTGGGTTGCGAAAAGGATCCCGGCACGGCCGGCTCCGGCAACGGGCAGGCGGGCCACAGACAGAGCCTGGTCTTGCCTGACGTAAGCGAACTCAATGCAGGGACCACTGTGCTGAATACTCATCAGGGTCTCGAGGGCAGATCCACATTGACCCCGATAGCGGGCACTTACGTGCAGCTCGGCTCGGATGTGACGATGGAGACGAAGCCTGTATATCCCCGTTTCGCAAGCACTGGAGCAGGGGATTACGTGATGTTCTACCATTACGGCAACTCCTCGACCTGGGCAGGAAACGAATGCGAGATGCTCAGGAGCGACGATCTCGTGAACTGGAAGAATTACAGGAAACTGTTTACGGCCACCCCGATTACAGACTGCATGGGACAGTCCAACAAGAGGGGATACGCTGGAGCCCATCCTCTACTTCTGAAGAATGGGAATCTGCTTGTGGTGGCATCCACAAGGGCTATCGGCAGTTACCGGGACAGGAATGCGGACAACGGCCTCTCAATCAGAGTCAGCGAGGATGGCGGCTATTCCTGGTCCGAGGAGAATCTCGTGCTGATGGGGACCAATTGGGAGCCTATGCCCGTGCTTCTGCCTTCGGGAAGGATTCAGATTTACTATACCGATTCGAAGAAGATGACCGGAACCTCGGTGGAGGTATCCTCCGGGTCTTCCTACATCTACTCTGACGACAACGGGAAGACATGGCTTCCGGCCGACCCTTCCCAGCATCTGAGGGCCTTTGCACAGGTAAGATGCGTGGAGGGAGCGAACACGATAATGACGGACCAGATGCCTGCCGTCATTGCCTTGAACGGTTCCAGGAAGCTGGCTGCCGCTGCCGAGTCGTTCATCGGCGGAGTTGACTACATATCCTATATCTCGCTGGCCTATTCGGACGAGAACGGTGATTGGGGCGAGCCGGATGAGGACGGGGTTCTTCCGGCCGACAGGAACAGCAATTTCGTGGAGGGCTGCGCCCCGTACCTTGTGCAGTTCCCTTCGGGTGAAACCGTGCTTTCCTACAATGATGACAATGTCTTCGTCATGCGGCTCGGAAATTCGGAATGCCGCGATTTCGGAGAGGCTGTGAAGGTATTCGACCAGAGTGCGGCCACCGGCAAAGGATTCTGGGGCTCGTTGTACTGCTTCGACTCCCACAGGATGGTGGCCGGAATAGGCGGCTCCGGCGGAGTGCTGCAGATAGGGCAGTTCTACCTGAACCATTGCATAACCGCAGCCTCCCGCAGCGTGAACATGGACGGAAACAATACGGAGTGGAGAAATACCGACGAGGCCCTGTACATATGCTCCCTGGGCGAAACCAAGGCCTTGGTCAGGATGGCATCCGACAAGGACAATGTCTATGTGCTGTTCGATGTGAAGGACAAGGACATATCGAAGGATGACTATGTGACCGTGTTCTTCGCGGATCCGGAGAAGACGAATCTCTCCGGAGCGGTAAGGGTGAAGGCTTCCTGCATGGGCCTGAAGAACTCCGGACCTATGGCCGGCACCTGGAAGGAGGCTAATGTCGGAGCCGCAGTCTCGGCATCCTACGACGGTACTCCGTCCCTCAATGTGGATGAAGACAACGGTTATGTGGTGGAAATCTCCATCCCTAAATCCTCGATTCCTGTCAGGAACGGCAAGGTGCTCGCAAATGTCGCCCTCTTCGACATAAAGAACGGAGGGGAGGACGCAATCGTGCCGACTACCGAGACCGGTACTGAAAAATGGATATCAGTCACTCTGGACTGATGCCGGGACTGGTCTGAAGCCTCCCGGGAGGTTCTCAGGCCAGGAAATTCAGAATCCCCGCCACAGCCTTCTTGGCCGAAGCCACGGCATCCACGACTGTGGCCGGGCCGAGGATGAAGTCTCCGGCGATGAATACGTCCTTAATGCTGGTCTGCTGACTGTCATTGGTCTCGGGCCAGCCGTATCTGTTGAGTGCAGGCTTGTCCTCGCCGAAGATGTCGAAATCCACGTTGGCGCTGATGGCTACCAGCATCGTGTCGAATTCCACCTCGTGGTCGGTGCCCTCCAGCATTTTCGTGGAAACTCGGCCGTCCGGCTTGAGGACATTCTCGCATTTTCTCATTACGGCCCTGCCTTCATTGAAGCCCACAGGCACCTCGAAGAGGGCGAATTTCACTCCTTCCTCGCGGGCCAGCTCCACCTCGATGGCATTTGCGGGCATGTTCTCGAAGGATTTGCGGTAATATACGGTGGTGTCGCAGCCCTGGCGGACAGCGGTGCGGCAGGCATCCATCGTGACATTGCCGCCGCCGATCACTATGACATTGCGCCCGAGATTGTAGGCTGAGGGATCTTTCAGATAGTCAAGCGCATAGATGACATTGGCATCCTCCTCTCCGGGCACGTCCAGCTTTCGCGGTATGCCGGCTCCTGCGGCGATGAGGACGGCATCGTGCTTCTCCCTCAGCTCCCTGAGGGTGATATCCTTGCCGACAATGGTGCCGCCGCGGAAGGCTACACCGGCCTCTTCGAGGATAACCTCGTATCTGTCAATGTATTTCCTGTCGAGACGGAACTCCGGGATGCCGTAGCGGAGCACTCCTCCGGGACGCTCGCAGCTGTCGTAGATCACCACGTCGTGACCGGCTTCGCGAAGCCAGAATGCGGCTGATATTCCCGCAGGACCGGCTCCTATTATGCCCACACTCTTCCCGGTGGCATCGCCGGGCCTGATCTTCATCCTGAAAATCGCATCTCCGGCCATTTCGGCCTCCACCGAATGCCAGTTGACCGGGGACTGTCTCGCATTGAGTATGCAGCGGCTGAGGCATACGCGGCTCCAGTCGCAGACCCGGCTGGAAATAGCGGCCATAGGATTGTTCTTGAGCAGGATGGCGGCCGCTTCATCTTTCTTTCCCTGAAGATAGAGAGACATCAGGGCCGGTATGTCGGTATGTACGGGACAGGCCGCCGAGCATCTCGCATTGCGGCATTTGAGGCAGCGTGCGGCCTCTGATTTATTGGCGTTTATGTCAATTTTTTCCATATATGTCGTAAATGTTCGTTTAGTAATCCTCAAAAAATAACCTGCA
>JAXDUM010000055.1:0-69152 GCA_034089285.1 Candidatus Cryptobacteroides sp. | reverse complement strand
CGTGGGAGTGGCCAAGTCATTCGGCATCGCGAAGCCTAAGCTCGCGTTCATCGCCGCATCAAAGCAGGTTCTCGATTCCATGCCTGCTTGTATGGAGGCCGCCGCTCTCGCCAAGATGGCTGACCGTGGACAGATCAAGGGCTGCATCGCTGACGGTCCTCTGGCTCTCGACGTCGCCATTGACCAGGAGTCTGTAGAGATCAAAAAGCTCACCAGCCCTGTTGCCGGTGACGCCGACTGCCTCGTATTCCCGAACATCGAGTCCGCCAATGTTTTCTGGAAGACCAATTCCAAGCTCGCTGACGGAGTCCGCCAGGCCGGAATGCTCGTTGGCACCACGGCTCCATGCATTCTCGCAAGCCGTGCCGACAGCGTCGACACCAAGCTGAACTCCATCGCAGAGGCTGTGCTCAGCGTGCTGTAATGCATTCGGACATATAATGAAAGAGAAGCCGGACAATTGTCAGGCTTCTCTTTTTTTACTGAATTCTCGGTCTTTGACCGCTTGTTTCCGTCGGGCACGCTTCCGCTGCACGAGTCTGCGGGTGGACACGTTTCCTCAATCCCTGCCATCCGCCTCCGGTCTTATTTCCCTGCCACCGGAATCTTGACAACGATTTTCCGTGACTTCTCCGGGGTCTCCCCGACAGCCATATTCGGCATATGCGCATCGAAAGGGAAATATATGCCCACCATACCGGTTTTCAGCAAGACTTCCTGCACCTGGATACCTTCGGCGATTCCGTTCATCAATCCGCTGTCCCCGTTCTCCGAATACGCCTCTATTTCTCTTTCCAAGGCAGTCAAAGGTACGATTCCGCATTTCTCTCCACCAGTTACAACATACTGTACGTCAATGTATTTCCTGTGGTACTCGAAATCCCCCTCAAGTCTGGTCTCGTAGTCAATGACATTGGCGAAAGCCTCAGTCCCGGGAATCTCATGCCTCCCGGCCTTCAATGTATCCAGGTCCGGCCTTCCAAGAAATGCCAATGCTGCATCCCACGTCGCCTTCCCGGCCCTGTATTCTCTAACCAGGGCCTCCTTGCCCTCAGAACTCATTTCCGCATTCAGGAACATTTCCGGGACCTTGTCCCCCTTATCTGCGCATGATGAAAATAATAGAATACCCATTGTTGTCAGAAATTTGTGGATTGCCTTCATTGTATTATGATATATATATACATTATATCTGCTAATATAGGAAATATTGAAGGATTTTGAAATATCTACCGGAAATACGCACCGGATATAAAACGGAAACGCACCGGAAACCCACCGGAAACAAAACGGACCTTCCGGGCCGGAATATGGCACGGAAGGTCCTCAAACTTGCCGGAAAGATTATTTCAGCTTCCCGATGACGCTCTCATTGATTTTGTGGATGCGTTCCTCATTGACCTTCATTACCTTGCGGTCGTAGGTCATGAATCCGTTGACCTCGCCCTCAACGTCGGTAGTCTGGGTGTAGACGGCGGCTGAGCAGCCGGCGGCCACGGACTCGCCGAGCTTCACGGCGAACCTCTCATACTCATCCTCGACTTCCTTTCCGCTCTTGTACTGGACGTATCCCCAGTTCTTGTCCTTCTGCCAGAGATGGCCCTCGACAGGGAGGCCGATTCCTCCGTACTCGCCGAGAACATTCACGCAGTCGCCGCTGTAGAGCCACATTGCCGGGCCCGGATAGTGGTGAAGGTCGAGAATGTCACCGCATCTGCGGAAGTTTCCGCCGGAAGCAGGGTTTACAAGCCTTGCAGGGTCCTTGGCCTTGGTGAATGCCGCTGCATCCTCTGTGCGGAACTGTCCCCAGGCCTCATTGAAAGGAACCCATACCACGATACATGGGAATGACATCCTGGCATCCATGATTTCGGTCCACTCCTTGTAATAGTTGGCCTGCCACTCCTCAGGGATAATCCAGTCGGAACCCCTGTCGTAATCGGAGACATCCCAGCGGTTCTTGCTGTTGTCTGCGATTGATGGCATATCCTGCCATACCAGCATGCCGAGCTGGTCGCAGAAATAGTACCAGCGGGCCGGCTCTACCTTGATATGCTTACGGATCATATTGAATCCCAGATCCTTGGTCTTTACGATATCGTATTTGAGGGCCTCGTCGGTCGGAGCGGTGTAGAGACCGTCCGGCCACCAGCCCTGGTCGAGAGGACCGTACTGGAAGAGAGGAGCGCCGTTGAGGGCCATTCTCTTATGGTTGAACTTGTCCTTGATTACGGATATCTCCCTCATTGCGGCATAGCCCTCAACCTTGTCGAGAACCTGGCCGCCACGTACGATGGAAATGCGGAGACCATAGAGATAAGGGGAGTCCGGAGACCAGGTTTTCACATCCTTCACACTGATCTTGACCGGGCAGCCGACTGCCGCTTTCGCAGTGGCGATGACCTTGGTTGATGGAGATTCCGTGCCGTATCCCTCCTTTCCGTCCAGGAGCTCGGCTACGACAATGTCGCCCTCTGCGGCATTCTTCAGATCCGTGTGAACGGTCAGAGTGCTGCTTGAAAGCTGGGCCTCAGCCCTGTATGAATTGATTCTTGTCTCCGGAACGGCCTCCATCCATACGCTCTGCCAGATGCCGGTCACCTGGGTGTACCAGATGCCCTTCGGCTTGGAAACCTGCTTTCCGCGAGGCTGGAATGTGCCCGGCTTGTCCGTGGCGTCAGTAACCTTGACAACCAGGCTCTGGCTGCCTTTGGCATTGAGATACGGGGTGATGTCATAGGAGAATTCAGTGAAGCAGCCGGTATGCTCGCCGACAAGAATGTCGTTCACGTACACCTCTGCCTTCCAGTCCACGCCCCCGAAATGCAGGAGAGTCCTCTTTCCCTTCCACTCTTTCGGAGTCTGGAAACTTGTCCTGTACCAGAGTATCTCATCAGGCTTGACACTGCGTCCAACGCCTGAGAGCGATGACTCGATCGGGAAAGGAACGAGGATGCTGCCGTCCATTGCGGAAGGGCAGCAGGCTGAATTTGCCGTTACCGCATAGTCCCAGAGACCGTTGAGGGATTTCCATTCTCCGCGGACCATCTGAGGCCTTGGATACTCTGGAAGCGCATTTTCAGGAGATACCTGCTCGGCCCATACGGACCTGATGTTGTCGCCTGCAGGCGCCCAGTTCTGCGCATTTCCCGCAATAGGGAATGCCAGGAGCGCTGCGGCTGCAATTCTGTAGAATGTTTTCATTTATTGATAAATTAGAATGTGTTATTGTCCTGCAATGCAAATATAGCAATTGGCCGTGAAAATAACTTCAGGTATGCTCCAATCGTGCCATATTTGAATTTATTGAGAAACCGTTTTGAACAATTTAAGCGGATTTTTGCTATATTCGCAGACTCAAAACCACGCATTAAATGTATTCATTCATAATCAGTCTGATTCTCCTCATAGCAGGATATCTCTTTTACGGTGCGTTTGTAGAACGTGTATTCGGACCGGACTCGTCCAGGAAGACCCCGGCTGTCGCCCATCCGGACGGAGTGGACTTCATTGCAATGCCTACTCCGAAGATCTTCATGATCCAGTTCCTCAACATTGCCGGGACCGGACCTATTTTCGGAGCCATAATGGGTGCCAAGTTCGGCCCCGCCGCCTATCTCTGGATAGTTTTCGGATGCATCTTCGCCGGAGCCGTACACGACTATCTTATGGGAATGCTTTCAGTCCGCCACGACGGAGCCGGCATGCCTGACATAGTCGGAAATTATCTCGGTCAGGGCATCAAGAAGGTTCTCCTCGTGTTCTCAATCCTGGTCCTCCTTCTGGTGGGAACAGTTTTCGTATACAGTCCTGCCCTCATACTCGGCGATTTGGCCGGGGATGGCTCCACCAAGGCCATAATGCTCTGGGTTGCAGTCATCTTCATATATTATGTGTGTGCCACGATGCTGCCGATTGACAAGATCATCGGCAAGATCTATCCTGTTTTCGCATTTGCATTGATTTTCATGGCTATAGCCTTGATGGTATGCCTCTTCATCAAATGGCCTTCAATCCCCGAGATCTGGGACGGCATTTCCAATATGGGAGAGGCTTCCGGCCTCATTTCCGGCCAGCCGATCTTCCCATGCCTCTTCATTACCATTGCCTGCGGCGCCGTCAGCGGTTTCCATGCCACACAGAGCCCTCTTATGGCCAGATGCATAAAGGATGAGAAGCTCGGCAGACCTGTGTTTTACGGGGCAATGATAACAGAGGGTATCGTAGCCCTGATCTGGGCGGCGGTATCATCCTATTTCTTCTATGACGGGGGAGCCGCAGCTGTCGGTTCCGATCTGAGCGCAGCAGCACCTGTCGTTGTAGGAAAGGTTTCCATGAGCTGGCTCGGTGTACTGGGTGGAGTGCTTGCCCTTCTCGGCGTAGTTGCCGCACCGATCACCAGCGGTGACACTGCCTTCAGGAGCGCCCGTCTCATCATCGCCGATTTCCTCAAGCTGGACCAGAAACCGGTCAGGAACCGCATCCTCATCTGCATCCCGCTTTTCCTGGTGGTATCCGGAATGCTTGCCTATTATGTAGCTGATGCTGACGGCTTCAATGTGGTCTGGAGATATTTCGGATGGGCCAACCAGACATTGGCGGTATTTTCCCTCTGGACAGTTACTGTTTATCTGGCATTGAACAAGAAGGGACTGGCATATCTGATCGGCATGATTCCGGCCGCCTTCATGACTGCCGTATGCGTTACCTATATACTGATTGCAAAGATCGGTTTCAATCTTCCTGATGACTGGAACTGGTCCCTGGGCATAAGCATCTTCTTCCTTTCAATCGTGAATTTCCTGATCTGGAAGTATTGCAGAAAGGCCTGACAGCTGGGCTTCCCCGGCCAAGACCAATGTGAAAGTGCTTACTTTGGCTCGAAAAAGCTGAAATGCACCCTTCCGTACACCTTTTCCTTCACGAAGCAAGGATGCTCCCTGAAGGAGTGCTCGCTGCCGTGCTCCAGAATCAGGTATCTCTCAGGATAGACCAGGCCTGCTCCGAGAATCCTGTCCGGCAATGTCTCCACGCCCTCGAGGCTGTAAGGTGGATCGGCAAAGACAATGTCGAATTTCTCCCGGCATAATTCAATGAAATCGAATGCGTTATGGTGCACGGCAGTGATGTTGGAGAATCCGATCTTGGCTGCCGTTGTCTTGATGAATGCAGAGTATTGCGGATTCATCTCCACTGACCATACGCGTCCTGCCCCTCTGGATGCGAACTCGTAGGATATGGACCCTGTCCCGCTGAAAAGGTCCAGGACTTTCAGATCTTCAAACTCGTACTCGCTGTCGAGAACATTGAAAAGTGCCTCTTTGGCAAAATCCGTAGTAGGCCTCGCCTTGAAGTCAGGCGGAACCGGAATGCTCCTGCCCTTGTGGTTTCCTCCGATGATTCTCATAGGTCAAATCTTGTCAACGGCCCGGAAATATCTGTAGAGGGACATCTCCTCCGCCTCCGAAAGGGGAGTCCGGAATGTGATGGTGGACATCTCCGGATTGAGCTGGAGCTTCTTCATCGCATTGAAGATGAAGTACTCCGCCGTCGTGAAATCCGGGGCCTTGAAAATGTTGGCAAGCATCAGATTCCTTCCCTGGCCGATGGCGAGGTGAAGATATCCGTCAGCCCAGGAGGCTACAATCTTGTTGTACTCGGTGCATTCGGACAATGTCTCGAGAATGTAGTACATTTCCGGCAGTATCCTGGCCTTGAACCCGTCCACTGTGAGGACAGTCTGGGAAATTGCCCTGGACAGCGATTCGCCGATGCTGTTGGAAAAAATGAGGACCGCACCGAGCCGCTCTATGCGGATGTCTTCCACAATGTCGTTCTCCCCGGTCCTGACGACGTCCGCAAGCATCCTCCCGGCTTCCTTCTTGTCGAAGAACTGTTCCGGAACAAGTGTGCATTTCGGGGTCAGGAGAGATATCCTGACGAAGTCGTAGCGCCTCTGGAATTCCGGAGTCGTGAAAATGTCCGAGCCGGGAATCCAGTCTGCGGATCCCCTGGAACTTTCGCCCTCCACCTTAAAAGAATATCCACTCAAGGAAACTTGAATGGATATTCCGGATTTCATATTTGTGTTCTGCATCAATTCTATTCCCAGTTTCCAGCGTTGTTGTTAGGAGCGGAGACGCTGCCGACCTGGAGACCCTCATATTTGTTGGAAGCCCTGCACTCGGCATCGAGGTTGATTCTGAGCTGGTTGTCAAGACCCTTGAGGAGGGACTTGTAAGGCATCCTGGCTTCGAAGAGAGGAACTTTCACTCCGGATACCTCCTTCACGATGGCTTCCATCTGGATGGTGTCGCCCTGAGAGAATGGAATGTACCTGAGGGAGTCGATGTTGAAGTCGGTCCTGTTGTTGAAGATTGTGTCCTTCACGTTGATCTTGCTGGAGATTGAGAACACGAGGTTCTGGCCCTGCTTGTAGAGCTCGAACATCTTCTCAGGAGTAAGCTTGCCCCTGAAGGTCTTCTTGAGCTTCTCTGTATTGGCTACTGCCACCGAGTCGTCGTTTGAGCCGATCTGCATCAGAACTTCCATCTGACCGTTCTTGTAGAAGTCCGCGAGTGTGTCGGCAGACTGGGAGAATCTTCCGTAAACGGATTTGTAGGCTTCCTGGAGAGTTCGGAGATCCTTCATTCTCTGTACGCCCACGCCCTTGCGGTACTCCATCTGCTTGTTGAAGTTTACTGGCTGCATCACGCTCTGTACTATTACATATACGAGGCCGGCGATGACGAAAAGCAGCAATACGCTGACAATCTTTTTAACTATTCCGTTCATTATTGTGAGTTTTTATTATTTTCTCAACAGTTCCCACAAAGTTATAAATTTCATTTATGAATTGCAATATTTATTAGTAAATTTGCAATCCGAAACCCTTTTTGAGGATTACATATATGAACATTTGCACATCAGATATAAAGTCGCTCGCCAGTTTCATTTCCGAAGCCTCCGGAATAGTGATTACAGCGCATATCCACCCCGACGGAGATGCCGCCGGAAGCACCAATGCGCTGCTCTGCTATCTCAGGTCGAGAGGCAAGGATAATGTCAGGATTGTCTATCCTGAACCCCTTGCCGACACGATTTCCTTTATAGCCGAAGGCAATGACGGCTCATTCATTCTGGATGCTGCTGCATCTCCGGAGGAATGCCGCAGGGCCGTAAGCTCCGCCGACCTTATTTTCTGCCTGGACTGCAACTCATTCGCAAGGACGGGTCCCCTCGAGGATGCAATGAGGTCGTCGTCCGCCCGCAAGGTGCTCATCGACCATCATCTGGCTCCTGATTCCGGGGCATTCGACCTGGTTTTCTCCACTCCTGAGGTGTCGTCCGCCTGCGAACTTCTCTACAATGTGCTTCTCGCCCTTCCCGATGTCGGGGGAGATGTTTCCAGACTTCCGAAACCGTCTGCTGAGGCATTGATGGCGGGAATGACGACAGATACCAACAATTTCTCGAATTCAGTATATCCTTCCACCTTCGCCATGGCCTCGGGCCTTCTCGGTGCGGGGGTCGACAGGGACGGCATTCTCCAGAAACTCTTCAATGAATACAGGGAGAACCGCCTGAGAATGATGGGCTGGCTCCTGTATGAGAATATGAGGATAACGGATGCCGGAGTCGCATACATGATCATCACATCGGACACGGCCGAGAGATTCGGCATAATGGAAGGCGAGACCGAGGGCTTCGTCAATATGCCTCTTGCCATCGGCAGGGTGAAGATGAGCATCCTTCTCAAGATTGACGGGAACGGTTATTTCCGCGTCTCGGTACGTTCCAAGAAGGGCTATTCCTCCAATCTCTGCGCCACCAGGTATTTTCACGGGGGCGGGCACGAGAACGCTTCCGGTGGCCGCCTTTTCTTCCCTCAGGACATACCGTCTCCGGACGATGCCGCCGGATATGTCGAAAGGGTGACCGGCGAACTTTTCAAGGAGGAAGGATACGTATGAAGAAGTGGACTTTCATAGCCGCGGCATTGGTTTGCCTGACGCTGTCCTGCACCAAGGAGCAGCGCAAGTCGATGCTGACGAAGCAGGAGACGAATATTGAATCGTTCACCAGGAGCATCCTCTCCAAGGTCGATACGGCATATGCTGTCCAGCACAGGGGAGTCACCAGGGTCGTTGTCGTGCCCGGTCAGGGGGACAGCCTGGAGACGGGAGGCCTTGTCTCGTTCTACTATGCCGGCTATGTCCTCAGCAGCGCTTCCATCTCGGCTGCCAATCTCTTTGCCACCAACAGCGAGGAGACGGCCGATGCGTCAGGCTGGCAGCTGAGCGGAGACAACCAGTTCGACATACTGACCTTGAACATTGGCAATGAGGACATTGTGGAGGGCCTCCGTTACGGGCTTGAGGGTGTCAGGGCCGGCCAGGAATGCTATATCCTCTTTTCCGGAAAATACGGCTTCGGCAAGAAACCTTTAGGCACGATTCCTGCAAATGCAGCCCTGGCCTACCATATCTGGGTCGAGAGCATTGCCAATGAATGAAATGAAAACAATTACACGATGACAGATAGAATGAAGAGAAACTTGACGATTGCAGCTGCAGCCATCATGGCCGTATCCTGCGCAAAATCAGAGAAGGCTGAACCATATGCTTCCGAGGAAGTCTTTTTCAATGCCTGGATGGAGGTAAGGCATCCCGACGCCGTTCCTACTTCGCTCGGAGCATACATATTGGAGGATGTCGAGTCCGGCGGAGAGGTCTATGATGCCGATAAGCAGCCATACGTGTTCGTCAGGTACACTGTTACCGATCTCGAAGGCTCGGTTACATCCACTAATGTCGAGAGGATAGCCCAGCAGGTGGGCATATACGACAAGTCATATTATTACGGCCCGGCGGTATGGATTGTCGCGGAGGATATCCTCCCTGCCGGCGTCGAGGATATGCTCAGGGGAATGAGCATCGGCGGCAGGCGCAAGGCTGCCATTCCGGCATGGCTCATGACCACGAAGCGCTACAGCAATGCTTCCGAGTACCTCAGGCACAAGGACAAAGAGTCCTCTTATGCGAATTCCATCTACGAAGTGGAACTCGTCGCTTCCACTTCCGATATCCTCAAGTCGGAGGTGGATTCATTGGAAAAATTCACCCACAAGTATCTTGACGGTGTGGACTCTCTCTCCTACGGCTTCTATTACAAGCAGCTCAAGGAGCCGACAGATACCAATGCATTCCCTTCGGACACGACAGTCTACATCAATTATACCGGACGCCTTCTGAACGGACAGGTGTTCGACACCACCATTCAGGATACGGCGAAGTTCTACAATGTCTACAGCTCGTCCAGAACATACGAGCCTGTAGCGGTGAACTGGGGCGAGCATTATTATGACCTCACGATGGGAGACAGTTCCTCCGCTACCTCAGTAATTACCGGATTCCAGCTCACTCTATGGGAGATGAGGCATTATGAGAAGGGTGTCGGCCTGTTCTATTCCCCTTACGGGTACACTTATTCCGGAAGCGGCAAGAGGATCCCGTCGTTTGCTCCGCTTATCTTTGAAATCGAGATAGTTGACGAACCTGAGGACTAAGGAATGGCAGCGGCAATACCTTCAGAACTCGGTGAAAGGAATGTGCGTCAGCTTCTGATGCAGTATGCGGTCCCGGCCATCATAGCCATGACCGCATCTTCATTGTACAATATGGTGGACAGCATTTTCATCGGGCATATACCGGGTGTGGGACATTATGCCATCTCAGGCCTGGCTGTCACATTCCCGCTGATGAACCTTTCCACTGCCCTCGGAACCCTTGTGGGCGTGGGCGCCTCCACCATGCTGTCCGTGCTCCTGGGCCAGCGCAACTACAAGGCCGCGGGAAAGGTCCTTACCAACGAGTTCCTGCTGAACATCATCATCGGCCTCATTTTCTCCGCCGTCACCATAGCCTTCCTGTCTCCGATTCTGTGCTTCTTCGGCGCCAGCGAAAACACATTGCCATACGCCAGGGACTACATGTTCATAATCCTGCTGGGCAATGTGGTGACCCATCTGTATTTCGGCCTGAACAATGTCATCAGGGCTTCGGGACATCCAAAGATGGCAATGGGACTGACAATATTCACGGTGCTTTTCAATACGGTACTGGACCCGATATTCATATTCGGCTTCGGAATGGGCATAAAGGGAGCGGCCCTGGCGACTGTTATCTGCCAGTGTATCGCACTTGCCTATACTCTGAGGTTCTTCTTCGACCAGAATAATTTCCTGCATCTCCCGGCGAGGCTGAAGGATTTCAGGCTTGACATGAAGGTGGCCATGGATTCCCTGACGATAGGAATGGGACCCTTCCTGATGAACTCGGCCTCCTGCATTGTCACGATGCTGATCAACCAGCAGCTGCTCAAGTACGGAGGTGACCTTGCGATCGGTGCGTACGGAATAGTGAACAGGATTTCATTCCTGTTCATAATGGTCAATATGGGATTCAACCAGGGAATGCAGCCGATTGCCGGATACAATTTCGGGGCAAGGAAATACACCAGAGTCAAGGAAGTGTACAGGCTGACCGTGATCTGCGCTACCGCAGTCACTTCCCTTGGATTCATAGTGTCCGAGGCCATTCCTGGCCCGGCGGTTTCTGTGTTCACTTCGGAACCTGAACTCAAGGCATTGGCTGTCAACGGATTGAGAATGATGAACATCTGCCTTCCGATAGTCGGTTTCCAGATGGTCTCCACCAATCTTTTCCAATGTCTCGGAATGGTCCACAAGTCCATCCTGCTCTCTCTTTCCAGGCAGCTTCTCTTCCTGGTGCCGCTGATTTATTTCCTGCCTGTATTCTGCGGACACATAGGGGTATGGCTCTCGTTCCCGATTGCCGATTCCCTGGCCATCGTCATGACGACCACACTGGTAGTCAGACTCATACGGAAACTGAGGCGTCTCCGTGACGGTGACGACCCGGGCATACTCGGCAGCAAAATCTGAAACATCGTATTTATGGGCAATATCATCATCAATATAGGAAGGCAGTTCGGCAGCGGGGGATATCTCGTCGCCAAGGCTCTCGGCGGGAAGCTCGGCATCCCGGTCTATGACAAGGAAATCATAGCGGAGTCGGCCCGCCGCAGCGGATTCAGCCAGGAACTTTTCGCCCGCAAGGACGAGAAGAGGAGTCTCTTCGGAATGTCCGGGTTCATCGGGACAGGAATTGCCTCTTTTACAGGCAATTATGTCAATGATGACAGTGCTTTCAGGATTCAGGGCGACGTGATCCGCTCCATAGCGGAAAATGGTCCCGCAATCTTCATAGGACGCTGCGCCGACTATATACTGAGGGATATGAACTGTCTGAACGTTTTCATCACCGCTCCGGACGAAGACAGGATAGGGCGGATATCAGGGCGTCTGGGCATTTCCGCAGACGAAGCCGAGTCAATGATGTCCAGGGAGGATTCCCGCAGGGAAACCTATTACAATTATTTTACCTTCGGACATTGGGGCGTGGCATCCAATTACGATCTGTGCATAGACTCTTCAATTCTCGGGATTGAAGGGACAGCGGATATGATAATCGAGTTCGGCCGCCGCGCCGGAAAAATCGGAGGAGGGGAGAAATGAAGCTGAAACGGGCTGGGGCTGCATTGTCATTGGCAGCCATACTTGCGCTCACAGGCATCTGCGTGTCGCTCAATTCCTCGTCGATAGGGCAGGAAGAGGTCCCGGAGGTTCCTGTGCGTCTCAATGAGGTGATTGCCAATGATACTGCCGACATACCGGGCTTGAGAGGGATGGATGCAGCCATCGAGAAATACATGGCCTACTGGCGTCTCCGCGGCGTTTCGCTTTCCATTATGCGCAATGATTCCCTGCTCCTCAGCCGGGGTTACGGCTGGGCTGACAAGGAGGAAGGGATGGAAATGTCGCCGGCTTTTATAATGAGGGTGGCATCCGTATCCAAACTCCTGACGGCCACGGCGATAATGAAGCTGCAGGAGGCCGGCAGGCTGCATCTGAAGGATACCGTTTTCGGGCCTTCCGGCATATTGAGGGACACGGCCTACACCTCCGTGATGAAGGATCCTCTGTACAATCTCATAACTGTAGAGGACCTGCTGCGTCACAAAGGAGGTTTCACGGCAAGCGGAGGGGATCCCATGTTCTCCACACGCACGATAATGCTCCAGAATCATCTGGATACGCCTCCGGACAACATTGAGTTGATGCGGATTTATCTCAGGCGGAGGCTGCGTTTCCGTCCGGGCACGAGCCAGTATTATTCCAATTTCGGCTACCTCCTTCTGAGCAAGATTGTCGAGGAGGTATCAGGCCTTGATTATGAGACATACATGAGGGACAGCGTCCTTGTTCCGGCGGGATGCTTCGACATGCATATAGCCCGCAACTACTATGAGGAGAGATATCCCGGCGAGGTGAAATACTACAATGGCGCCGATACTTTATTGGTCGAGGAGTTCAACAACAGCGGCCGCCTGGTGGAAAGATGCTACGGCGGCAGCGACATAAGGTCATTGTCCGGAGCGGGTGCCTGGGTGACTTCTACGCCGGAGCTGGCCAGGTTTGTGGCATCCATCGACGGCAAGCCTGAGGTCCCGGACATCATTTCCCGTGAAAGTGTCGCGGCAATGACGGAATGGTTCGACCCGGAGACGTATTCGCTCGGATGGAACGATACCAAGCCGACAGGGGAGTGGACCAGGACGGGTACATTGTCCGGAACTTCAGCCCTGGTCAAATATTATCCTGACGGAGAATGCTGGATAATGGTCACGAACACCAGTACCTGGAAGGGGCCGGGCTTCACCAACTACACCGCTTCCCTCTTCAAGAGGCTCAGGGAGAGGTATTCCGCCGCCCTGCCTGTCAGGGATCTTTTCCATGAACAACCGAATGATAACTAATACTAATCGCCAACTTTTATGAAACAACCAAGAACAGTCACAGCCGACGAAGCAGTAATGGCTGTCCGTACAGGGGACCACATTCATCTCAGCAGTGTGGCCAGCGTTCCTCACGTGCTGATCAAGGCATTGTGCCGCAGGGCTGATGCCGGAGAGGTGAGGGATCTCCATTTCCATCATTTCCATACTGAGGGACCGGCACCCTATTCCGACCCTGCCTACGAGGGAATCTTCTTCGACCAGGGCTTCTTCCTGGGGCCTAATGTCAGGGCCAATGTCAATGCCGGCTATGCCGACTATCTCCCTGTTCATCTTGGCGAGTCCCAGAAGCTTTACAGGAGCGGCGCCCTGCGGTGCGATGTGGCGATGGTCCAGGTTTCCCGTCCTGACGAGAACGGCTATTTCTCTCTGGGAACTTCCGTGGACTGCTCGCTGGCTGCCATCGAAAGCGCCGGAACGGTGATTGCCGTTGTCAATGAGAATGTGCCTTTCGCCTACGGTGACCTTGTGAGCCCGGATCTCGTTGACTATATAGTTTATGACAATACTCCATTGGTGACCAAGGATTTCGCCCAGCCTGACGAGGTGGAGCAGCTCATAGGAAAGAATTGCGCCGAGTTGGTTCCGGACGGAGCCTGCCTGCAGATGGGCATCGGAGCTCTTCCGAATGCTCTTGCCGTAGCCCTTTCCGACCATAAGAATCTCGGTCTCCATACTGAGATGTTCGCCGACGGCATTCTCGGCCTGATAAAGAAGGGCGTCATCAACGGAAGCTGCAAGAAGATCGACACCGGCAAGGTGGTGGCTTCCTTCCTCCTCGGATCGGAGGAGGTGTACAAGTTCATTGACCACAATCCTGACGTCCTGATGAAGGATATCAAATACACCAATGACCCTTGGGTTATCGCGCAGAATCCGAATATGATGGCCATCAACTCCGCCGTCGAGGTGGATCTGACCGGGCAGATCAGCGCCGACTCCATCGGTACCAGAATCTTCTCCGGAACCGGAGGGCAGGTGGATTTCGTGAAGGGTGCGACAATGAGCGAGGGCGGAAAATCCGTGACCGCTTTCGCATCCAGGACCAGGAAGGGTCAGTCGAAGATTGTCCCTGTCCTCAATGCCGGAGCAGGCGTGGTCACCCCGCGCGCCGATGCGCATTGGATTGTGACTGAATACGGTGCGGTTGACCTCTACGGCAAGTCATTGCAGGAAAGGGCCAAGCTTCTCATCAGCATTGCCCATCCGGATGACCGCGAGGCGCTGGACCGCGCCGCATTCGAACGCTTCGGTCCGCATTACAGAAATTTCCATATTTCTCTTGCATGATTTGGAAAAGGAGCTTTATCTTCGCCACAGATAGGCGGGGATAAAGCTCCTTTCAGGCTGTTCATCAGGATTGCTCAGGAGAGCATCCTGACCCTGACGGCGATTTTCTTCTTTCCGCACCATAGCCAGATGGTGCCTTCGTCGCCGATGAGCTCGACACTGAAGTCGGCACCCTTGCAATTGTAGGCTGACTTGGTATTCGGCCCGAGATATTTCAAATCGCATCTGATCGTCTGGCCGACGGCGGTCGGGAGTTCATCACAGGTCAGATAGAAGAACTCGGACATGTTGTCATTCATTACCCTGAACTCGCGGAGGCCGGCATTGAATGCGAGCTGGCAGGTGGCCGGGTCATAGACCATCATGTCCTTGCCGTCGATATTGAGCATTATCGTGTTCGAAGTGGTGAATGAAGGATCCGGCCCGACCTTTTGTCTGCAGCCTGACGCCATCAGTGCGGCCGCGGCGACGGTAAATGCCGCAGCAAGTTTTGCATATCGTCTCATTTTACCTCTATTTCCTTGATTATAATATCCTTGCTTCCGTCATTGAAAATGACTTCGGCTTTAAGTCTTCCTGATTTGCCTGGAGTGTAGTAGCAGTTGCCGCCCGTGGAAATCTTATCCTTGTCCAGATACCAGGTAACGGACTTCGCATCGAAGCAGTTGAACAGCTTGAGAGGGAGGAGCGAATATGCGCTGAAGCTTCCGTCCTCGTTCCTGCCTTCTATGTCCTTGAGATAGATATACGGCTTGCCGCCCTCATAGACGGATTTTGTGGTGAAGGATATGCTTTCCTCCCTGCCCTTGATTCCGTTCAGGTCGAAGACGATTTTCGCCGTGTATGCAGTTGCAGGCTTCAGATCATCAATATCGACTGCGTATAATCCGTCGGAATACTTCTCCACCTCGATTGTCCTGCCTTCCTTTCCTGCCGGCCCATAGGTCACCATTGCCTTGGACAATGTCATCGGGTCGTTTGAACTCCAGCTGATTATGGCGTCGGTCTGGAATGCGTCGACTTTCAGTTCCTCCGGCTCGGCAGGCTTGTCCGCCGACGTTTCGCTCACCTTGAAAACTACATTGCCGTCCTTTTTCTCGATGCCCGTGATGCAGAGCGGGGAGTTGGTCCCGTCCCAGAAGACGAAGGCCGGATTCGAGGCGAAGGTGAAGCTGTTGTTTGTCGTGTAAGGGTAGAATATCTGGTTGGCCTTCTTGGCCTTCGGATTTGCCTCCATCATGTCTGCGCAGAGATGGGTGGTATTGCAGTTGACCTCGTTGGTCCACCATCTCATGGAAGCAGTCACATTCTTCCTCATATAGCTGGAGTAGCCGCTCATGTTCTGGGACTTGTCGATGTGGTAGATGGCAAGACCGCTTCCTCCGATGAATTCGTCCCAGCCCTCATTGTCCCTGCACTCGATGAGATAGTACTCGCCCTCGGTAGGGGTGTCGTATCTCAAGTATCTGCCGTTCAGCCTGATAGGCTCGAGCTCGTAGGTCCCCGGGACAAGTGTCTCCCGCTGTCCGATACCGAGCATGTCGCGGTCGATGGCATTGTAGCACGGAGGAGTCTGTCCGTCATTGTTGTAGTTTCCGCCGACCATCAGGGCGGTCTCGGTCCATGCGTCGTTGGCTGTGCCGTTTGCCTCGTAGTCCGTGTCGTAGAGGTCCATGAGGCCGAGCACGTGGCTGTATTCGTGGCAGAATGTGCCTATGGTCGCGAAGCCGAACGTCTGGCTGGATATGCGCAGGCTGTATTCCGACGATACGGCATAGGTCCTGATTTCCTTCCCGTTGAGGGTGACTCGGACATTGCCGTAAGTCACGTCCCAGGAGTGCGGCCAGATAAGATCGTCGATTCCGGTTTCAGCCTCGTTCTTTCCGGCCACGATGAGGAAGACATTGTCCACCTTTCCGTCCTCGTTGAGGTCATACTTGGAGAAATCGACTCCTGCGGCATTTGCCAGCTCACAGGCCTCTCCGACGGCCTTGCATGCATTGTAGGCATCCTGGTCGCCGTCACCGTTGCTGCCGTATTCGGCGTAGCCTTTGCTCAATGTGACGATAGGGGACACGTCGAATATGAACTCGTAGTTTTCCGGGAACTGGTCCTGGAAATAGTCCTTTATCTTGGAGGCGAGATCCTGGAAGTCCTCGTATTTGTATGTCATCTTCTTGTCTCTGAACTCCGCGGGAATGATGAGGCATCTCTCGACAATCCTTGAGTCCGCCCTCGTGGCCGGGGAATTGGCAATCGCCGTACTCCTGATGGCCTCTGCATGCTGCAGCCGGAGCTCGGCAGTCCTGAGCATTATGGCGGTTTTCGGGATTATCGCCGCTTCGGACATGATGGAAGACGGAACGTTGCGTCCGGCGATGTACCCCGTGCTGCTCAGCACTCCGTTCACGTCATATCGTCCGTAGCACCAGAATCCGTCCTGACCCCTCTTGAGAACCCTTCCTTCGGAATCGGTTACATAATGGAAAAATTCATCGCCGTGGATCTTGGCTTGAATGACGGTCCCGTCAGGCTGCCGGAGAGTGATCGTGCCCGGATAAGCCTGCTTGGCCATGGCTGCATATCCCGTGATCAGCAGGGACAGCAGAATGCAGATCTTGTTTCCTTTCATATTTCTGTACACGTCATGCGGACTTTGAACTGCTCCGCAACTATGTGCAAGATTACTGATTATATTTGAGAAATGCAAAAATAATTTAATGATTATGCGATAAATATGCGGTAAATATGCGAGAGGGCTGCCATGCCGAATTTCCCCAGCCGGAGGGATAAAGAAAAGGCGGACGAGCATCCTTGTCATCCCGACAAAAATTTCATCGTCCGCCTTAAGACGTGTACTAAAACCTAAACCTGCAGCATAGATGCAATCTTAAGGTGCAATGTTGCATCGTTCATCAAAAAAAATGAAAAAATTTTTTCTATTCCTTTGAAATCTGCTTCTGCGGCCTGGTGTTGAAACTGTTCATTGCCCTGTCCGCACCGGCGAAGACGAAGCTTTTCGCTCCTTCGATGACCTTTGCGCAAATCTCCGGCATTGCCTTGAGTTCCTCCCCGTCCAGCTTGCCCAGAACGAAATCCACCTGGCCTCCTTTCTGGAAGTCATTTCCGATGCCGACCCTGATTCTGGCGTAATCCTGGGTGCCCAGGAGTTCCTGGATGTTCTTCAGGCCGTTATGGCCTCCGTCGCTGCCCTTCTTTCTCATCCTCAGTGTTCCGAATGGGATGTTGAGGTCGTCGCAGATTACCAGGAGATTCTCTACCGGAAGCTTAAGCTTAGTCATCCAGTACCTTACGGCATTGCCGCTGAGGTTCATGTATGTGGAAGGCTTGAGCAGGGTGATTTTCCTGCCCTTGAAGGATACCTCCGCCACATCTCCGTAACGCTGGGTGGTGAAAACAGTATTGGATGCCTGAGCCCAGGCATCCAATACCATAAATCCTGCGTTATGTCTGGTATCGGAGTACTCCTGTCCTATGTTGCCGAGTCCGGCTATAAGATAATTCATACCAGATTGGACTTGTCAGATATTACTTGCTCTGACGGGTAGCCTTCACAGTGCAGAGGATGGTGTTCTTAGGAGAGATGACAGCGATGTTGTCATACTTGAGGTCTCCTGCGATGATCCTCTTGCCGATCTCGAGCTCGTCAATATTGATGGTGAGGAGATCAGGAAGGTCCTTCATGAGAGCGCTTACGCGTACCTTGCGGGAGAGATTCACGAATTTTCCACCGGCACGTACACCGGCTGCGTGTCCCTCGAATGCGATAGGAACCTCGATGGCGATCGGCTTCACCTCGTCAACCGCGAGGAAGTCAACGTGGAGGCAGAGGTCCTCGATCGGGTGGAACTGGAACTCGTGTGCCACTGCAGTATATTTCTTGTCACCGTCGAGCACGAGGTCGATGATGTAGGATGCAGGTACATGTGTGATACCCTTGAGATCCTTGGCTGAAACGGTGAAGAGAACATTCTCGATGCCCGGTCCGTAGAGGTTGCAAGGAACGAGACCCTGCTTGCGGAACTCCTTGATGGTTGCCTTGTTGCCGACCTGCCTGGTCTGGCCTTTAAGTTCAAAATGCTTCATTTTGCTGTTGTTTAAAATGTGTTACTCAGTCTGCCGGAGCAGACCCCATTGCACCAAAAGCCCTGTGGCTTTGTAATATGCGGGCGCAAATTTAGCTATAATTCCTGAATTTGCAAAATATTACCTGTCTTCCATCAATTTCTTGTACTTGAACCTCTTAGGTTCTACATTGCCGAGCCTCATCTTCTTGTTCTCCTCATATTCGGAGTACGTTCCCTCGTAGAAATAAACTGAGGAGTCACCCTCGAACGCGAGAATGTGGGTGGCGATACGGTCGAGGAACCAGCGGTCGTGGGATACGACCACGGCACAGCCCGCAAAGTTCTCCAAACCTTCCTCAAGGGCCCGTATAGTATTGACATCCACGTCATTGGTAGGCTCGTCGAGGAGGAGGACATTGCCTTCATCCTTGAGCGTGAGGGCCAGGTGGAGCCTGTTCCTCTCACCTCCGGAGAGCACGCCGCATTTCTTCTCCTGGTCCGCTCCGGTGAAATTGAAGCGGGAGACGTACGCCCTTGCATTGACATCCCTCTTGCCGAGCCTTATCCAGTCGTAGCCGTCCGAGATGGTCTCGAAAACTGTCTTGTCGGGGTCAATGCTCTTGTGCTGCTGGTCCACGTATGCCAGCTTCACGGTCTCGCCGATGTTGATCTCACCGCTGTCAGGCTGCTCCAGACCCATGATGAGGCGGAACAATGTGGTCTTTCCGGCGCCGTTCGGTCCGATGACTCCGACAATGCCGGCAGGCGGAAGCATGAATGAAAGATGCTCGAAGAGGAGCTTGTCGCCGTATGCCTTGGACACATCCTTGAACTCGATCACCCGGTTGCCGAGCTTCGGACCGTCCGGAATGTAGATCTCGAGGTTGGCCTCCTTCTCCTTTCCGTCCTGGCTGGCCAGTTTCTCGTATGCGCCGAGACGGGCCTTGGACTTGGCGTGGCGTGCCTTTGGAGCCATCCTGACCCATTCCAACTCCCTCTCGAGAGTCTTGCGGCGCTTGCTTTCCTGCTTCTCCTCCATTGCCAGACGCTTGGTCTTCTGGTCTAGCCATGATGAGTAGTTGCCCTTCCAAGGAATGCCTTCACCCCTGTCGAGTTCCAGAATCCAGCCTGCCACGTCATCGAGGAAGTAGCGGTCGTGGGTGACGGCGATCACGGTACCCTTGTACTGCTGCAGATGGGCCTCGAGCCACTGGATACTCTCGGTGTCGAGGTGGTTGGTAGGCTCGTCGAGGAGGAGGACATCAGGCTGACGGAGCAGGAGGCGGCAGAGTGCCACGCGCCTTCTCTCGCCACCGCTGAGACTGGCCACCAATGCATCAGACGGCGGGCACTGGAGAGCATCCATCGCCCTTTCCAGCTTGGCATCGATCTCCCATCCGCCGCAATGCTCGATTTTCTCGGTCAGCTCTCCCTGCCTCTCGATCAGGGCGTTCATCTGGTCGTCGTCCATCGGCTCGCTGAACTTCAGGTTCACCTCCTCATATTCCTTGAGCAGGTCCATCACTTCCTGGACACCCTCCTGGACCACTTCCAGCACGGTCTTGTCCGGGTCCATCTGCGGCTCCTGCTCCAGATAGCCCACGGTGTAGCCCGGAGCCCATACCACCTCGCCCTGGAAACTCTTCTCCACTCCGGCGATGATCTTCATCAATGTGGATTTTCCGGAGCCGTTGAGACCGATGATGCCGATCTTCGCCCCGTAAAAGAATGAAAGACAGATGTCCTTCAATATAACCTTGTTGCTTGACGGGAGGACCTTTCCCACCCGGTTCATCGAAAAGATGATCTTCTCGTCTGCCATAAATGTATCTGTTAAATGTTAAAGTAATCGTCTGGTTTTCAAGGCTGCAACTCGAATGATGATTTCTCGGGCAATATGCTCTCGAATGCGTCGCGGAGCTCCTGCATCACCTTTTCGTAGTTGCGGATATGCACACTGTCATTGATGCAGACCAGCTTGTATTTCTGCTCCCTGATGGCCTTCACGGCCTGTTTCGGCTTCACCATCAGCGGGAACATCTTCGTGTCCCTGTACGTATTGTAAGGCTCGAAACATGACTTGCAGATCTGCCAGGTGCGGAAGAGTTCCGGCGTCAGGTCCCTCTCGCTCCTGAATGTGTGAGTGGAGGCCTCCTCAAGTTCCTCTCCGCAATGCGCCCATACATCCTCAAATACCGATTTGAGATAAGGCTGGGCATTGTGCGGAATCCTCAGTGTCGTGAACTTTCCATAGGGTCTGAGGAGCCTTGTCAGCCTTGACTTGCTGCCATATTCGGGAGAGAACCATTTCCCGGCATCCCGCGCCAGCACTTCCTTCTTGTCGAAGTGCCTGTTGATCAGCCTGATATTGTTCTCCAATGTTTTCGACCACAGGCTCAGCCCGCTGTTGTACCTGAATGCCGCAATGTCGTGCGGGAGTCCGTTATCCGCAAAGAAGCGCGACTCGGGGGTAGGGGAGGTCAGGTAGAAGTCGTCGTTGAAATACACGAAATGTTCCGACAGCCCCGGTATCTTGTGCATGTGGAATTCAAGCACGGTGGAGTTGAATGTCGGCAGGAAACGCTCAGGTATGTAGTCACTGTGGGATACCAGATGCAGTTTCGGGTTGCTCACGTCAAGCCAATCCGGCTTCTGCCCGCAGGTGACGAAATGGATTTTCCTGACCCAGGGAGCGAATTTCTCCACGCCCCTGAACCAGTATTTCAGGAAACCGTAGTCCCTGAACCTGGCCTCGGAAAACTGGTTCCTGGAATTGTCGATCTCGCCTTTGGCCCGGGCGAAATCCCTCTTCCACACGGGGTCGTCCATATCGACCCAGGTCACTACGAAATCGATGTCCATATTCTCTTTTACTTGCATACCATTATCTTCTGGATGAGGCAGTCCGCCATTTCCATTCCGGAGGAGCCGATGCTGCCGAGATTGCTTATTGTCTTCTCTATGTCCTTGTCGATGATGCCGTCAGTCTCGCAGACGCAGGTGCCCCTGAGGGCCAGGACGACGGACTGGATGGCGCTGGATACGCCGGACGCCACCTTCATTGCGCAGCCTACCTTGGCTCCGTCGCAGACCATTCCGGTAATGTTCCCGATCATGTTCTTGATGGCGGAGCAGATCTGCGCATATTTGCCTCCCTTGAGCCATACGAGCCCGCAGGCTGCACCCGTAGAGGCCACAACGCAGCCGCAGAGAGCGGAGAGACGTCCGAGATATCCCTTTATGTGGATGGCAATCAGATTGCTGAGTATCAATGCTCTGGCCAGGGTCTCGTCATCTGTCCCGTGTCTTTCCGCATATGCGATGACCGGCATGCTGACCGTGATTCCCTGGTTTCCGCTCCCGGAATTGCTCATCGCAGGCAATGTGCATCCCGCCATCCTGGCATCCGACGCTGCGGCGGTGAGGGCCATCGCATAAGTCAGGAAATCATTGCCGAAAACCTCCTCGCTGTTGCTGAGAATCGCCTTCCCGACCTTCAGCCCGTATTCGCCCTTCAATCCTTCTTCAGCCAGGGCAAGGTTCAGCTTCCTGTCGTCCAGGATGAATCTTATATCCTCAATGTCGGCAGTTTCCGCAAATTCGCATATCTCCTTGACAGTCAGGTGATAGTCCAATGTCTCCCTCTCGTCTTCACCATTCTCTCCGGGAACATCCCCGTGATGGTGCCTGAGATCTTCGGCAATGCCGTCGAGCCCGGTCTCCACGATTCTGTCGTGCATGTTCTCGATTACCGCCCAGGCCTCGTGGCCGGCTCCGCCCACCTTCGCCTTTACGTAGAGCTTCGGGGCGCCATTCTTCAGCTCAAGCCCGACACGACCTTCGGCAACCATCTTCTTGGCAAGGGCAACTCCTTCATTGTCAATGTCCTTGAGCACTTCCAGGCCATAGCCTGCATTGCCGCATACGGCTCCGAGAGCGGCGGCAATGCGCAGCCCTATCATTCCGGTACCGGGTATTCCCACCCCCATTCCGTTCTTGAGGATGTTGCCGCTGACTTCGACATTGACCCGGATATCCTCATCCCGGGAGACAGCGGATGAGAGAATCTCCCTGGCACGCGCTGCCGCAAGGGCTACCGCCACAGGCTCGGTGCACCCGAGAGCCGGCTTCACCTCCCTGTGTATCAGTCCGATGATTTCAGTTTGTCTGGCTTTGTCCATATCAGTCTTTCTTGTCAAGAAATTCCATGATTGCCTTGAACAGTCCGTCCATCGCATTTCTCCCGTTTATTGTCTCGATCGGAAATCCGATGCTGACGCTTCTGTATCCGGCCCCTTCATTACATACGGCGGAAGGGATGAGCGTGTTCCCGTAACGGAGGAATACCGAAGAATTCTTGCCGGACGGCATCAATCCGTCAGGAGTCTCCACGCAGTAGATTCTGTCACTCAGGCTCTGGTTGAACGTGAATTGTCCCTGCAGCCTGATCTTGTCGGATTTGACCGGTATTACAGTCCCGCCTCTTTCGCCATAATTGGTGATCCATCTGTATCCCAGGATATTCTGTGCGAATGCCTGTCCTTCAGCCTTGTAAACGGAATCCACCGGGGTCGGGTAAACGCTGTCCCAGAGGTCCGTGCCGATGTTGGAGCCGGATACGATGAGGTTTCCGCCCTTCCTTGCGAATGATGTGAGGGATTTCCTCAATCCTTCCGGGAATACCTGGAACCTGTCCGCTACCCTGCCACCGGGTCCTGACGGGGTGGTTACCTGTTTTCCGCATATTATGTCAGCGAATCTGAATCCCTGAAGCCTTGAGCTGTCCCGCACGAACGCCTCGGAACTTGCCGAGCAGAAAGAGTACCCGGCTTTCAGAATGGATGCGCCGTGAACCGCCGGGTAGTCGAAGCTGTTTCCTGCAATGATTTTCCCGGCAAGGTCGGTGTAGGAACCGCCGAATCCCGGATTGTCATCATCTGTCCAGACCTTGTCTCTCCTCCATTCGTACATCTCGCCTATGAAGTTGATTTCCCTCATGTAAGGTACCCCGCGGTCAAGTCTGTCATCGAAGCCTGCGGTGTCGATCGAATCGAACCAGGCAGGGGCGGATACACGGGTGAAATTGTTGACTACCAGAACTTCACGGTTTGAGTCATAGCCGTCTTCAGGTATTCCGGCGCTCAGTATTTCGGAAGGGAAGCTCTTGCCTCCGTCATTGAAGGCCACTATCTTGAAACTGTGGAGATGTCCTTTCCATATGTTGGCCTCGAAAGTCCAGAATCCGTCTTCCCCCTTTACTGCATCGATTCTCCGGCCCTCGTCGAACCCGCTGTCATCCACCCTTGTATAGAGTATGAAACCTTCAGGCATGGCCGTCGGTTCCAGCCTGTCTTCAGTGGCCCTCCATCTCAGCACGACCTTCTTTCCGTCCCTGATGACGGCTGAAAATGAGTTGACCGGCAGAGGCTGGACAGTGTAGTGGCAGCTGTAGCGGCTGCTGAGATATTTCAATATTCCTTTGTAAACCGAGCGGCTGACCGTAAACCTGAATGCCGGGTCCAGGCCGTATTTCATGTCTGCAAAGTTCTGGTGGGAGAGCAGTTCCAGCAGGATTCCCGGTACTCCTGTAGTCCTCGACTCGCTGTAGGACCTGTCCCAGAGCTCGCGCCTTCTCCATTCCGGTTCAAACAATTCCCTGACATCGTTCACTATCTGGGTCTGGACATCGTCCATCAGCACTCGTGATGTCATGCGGTCCTCTCCGTCGGGGAGCTTACGGCTGCCCTCGCACTTGAGGGTATAGATTCCCAATGTGCCTATGATGGAGTCATTCTGAGTCAGACCGGCGTCTGTATGGAAGCCCAGTGACAAATCCACCGGAATCCCCTTGCCGGCGGCTTTCGGATTGACTCTGGAGCCTCCTGTCATCATTGACACCCAGGGTCCGCGGTCGGCGAAATCATTGGTGTAGTCATCTTCATGAAGCCTTGTCACTGTCGTGTCGGCTCCTGCCCACTGCATCCAGTACAATGCGCCCTCGGCGTAGCTTGGAAGCCCGGAAACCTGATATTCTTCGACAGGAGCGTCCTTGGGTCCCCTTGCAATCTTTCCCATTCCGCCACCGAAACGGACGGCATCCGCCGTAACCGCCGTGCCGGGCTTGAACGCACAGCCTTTCGGTGTGCCGTTGTCAAGTCTGACCCATCCGCTCCGGCCTTTTCCGAATTCGAATGTCCCCAGGTAAATCCAGGTGCTGCCGCCCATTTTCTGGTTCACGGTGAAACCAGTCTCGCCGCCAAGGTGGCTCACTGTGTAATGTGCTGTCTCACTGCTGTTCGGCAATGTGGTATAGGATATGTACACGGAATATTCTCCCCTTTCCGGAATGTCGGGAGTCCAGACTGTCGCCGCATTGCCTCCCTGCTCCCTCACGCATTCGGCTCTGCGGGATGTGCCCATCCGGAAAGGATTGTCATCGCCGGTGTAGAATTCCTTCCTGTCCGCGAACCCTGTTCCCGCATCGCTCCATTTCCCGCTTTCACTCCAGTCTCCGGCAAGCCTCAATCCCGGTGCGCGGGGCCCTTCGAAAGCCGGGTCATTGTCACAGATGACCTCATTCTTCTGGATATCCCTTTCCCTCGGACTGATCACGTATGCGCCCGCATTCTCGAGCATCGGGATGAGGAAGGGGAGTACGAAACTCTGGGTGAACATGTCCTCGACGGTAGTGAATACCGGGGCTCTCTGCCATTCCCATCGCCCCGTCTTCTCCTCGAAGTAGCGTCCATGACTGTGCCAGAGGGCTATATATCTGTCAGACAGGCCTCTGCTGAATTTCTGTGAGCCTTCCTCCCTGACCAGCGGCCTGGGATTTCCGGCCTTCGGGTCTGCCACGGCCCATCTGTTCCGGTGAGGTGTCCCTGAATTTCCCGGAGCCACGCTCTCAAGCTCCTGGACAGGAATGCTCCGGCAGTAGATGGAGCCGACCTTGCAGTTCCGGTAGCCTGAAGGGGCCAGATCCTTCAGCACGGTCTTGAACCAGCTGATATCCTCCTTTTTCCAGGGAATGTCACCCAATGTCTCGGTGAATATGAAGTCGAGCATCCCGTTGCTGCTCCGTACTGTCTTGACTGACAGTTTAGTACGTACACCTGTCCTGGCCTCGGCCAGCTTGCTTATGGAGTCGTTCAGCGAACGGTAATGCCGGAGAAGACCGGACTGCCCGAATCCAGGAAATGAAACCAGGAGCAGGGGAATAAGAATTTTCAGAATCTTGCAGCCCATTCCCGACTATCTTTCAATAATGGCGGTACCGAAGAACTCGGGCCTGTGGAAATCAGGTTTTTCCGTATGGATCGGCGCCCAGCTGAGGAAATGCGGATGAGCGGTCTTGTCCCCGCATTTGTATATGTTCAGTCTCAATGTCTCAGGAGGGTTGCTTCCGTCGATTCCGATGAGGCTGAACGGGATGAACATGCCGTTGCTCCACTTCATCACTTCATCGGCAATCTCTATCTCCTCTCTGGGCAATGTGCTGAACCTCAAAACTTTGTTCAGGGATGGAGGGTCGAGATGACGGCACTCGCTCCTGGATTTCCTCTTGGCGGCGAGAAGGGTCCCGATGCAGTTGAGCTCGAAGTTGTAATAAGTTCCGTCCTCAGGGTCGGCAATGAACAGTTCGCAGCAGCTGTCCTCCCAGACGCTTCCGTTGTCCTCGAGAGCCCGGGCCCTGAGGTCCCTGCCCTCCACATCGAAGAGAATGCCGAGGCCTTCCCTGCACCATCCCAGCGAGAACCTGCAGGAAGGCTTTTCAGGCCATTCAGGCCAGTTGAGACAGTCAAGTGACCCCTTGACCCCGGCAGCGTCAAGAGCCGCGCGGAACTCTTCAAGGTCTTTGCAGTTTTCAAGTCCCTCAATGCGGGGGATCCTGATGTTGTCCATCTTATTTTCCATAGTATCAAAGGCTTTGCATGTCAGTGAGTTTCTTGTAGTATCCGTTCAGGGCGAGGAGCTCCTCGTGCCTTCCCCTCTCCACGATCCGGCCCTCGTGCATCACGATAATCTCGTCCGAATTCTTGATTGTGGACAGTCTGTGGGCAATGGCTATCGTCGTCCTGGACTTCATGAGCCTGTCGAGGGCCTCCTGTACCAGCCTCTCGGATTCAGTGTCGAGTGATGCCGTCGCCTCGTCCAGAATCAGCACCGGAGGGTTCTTGAGAATGGCCCTGGCAATGCTGAGTCTCTGTCTCTGTCCGCCTGAAAGCTTCATCCCCCGGTCTCCGATATTGGTTTGATAACCCTCCTCCTTCTCCATTATGAAGTCGTGTGCATTGGCGATCCTGGCGGCGGCCACCACATCCTCCATCGTGGCATTCTCCACGCCGAAGGCAATGTTGTTGAAAATGGTGTCGTTGAAGAGAATCGGCTCCTGGTTCACATTGCCCATAAGGCTCCTGAGGCTGTGCAGGCTGAGATTCCTGATATCCTGACCGTCAATCTTCACGGAACCTCCGGTCACGTCGTAGAAGCGCGGTATGAGGTCCACCAATGTGGTCTTGCCGGCCCCGGATTCGCCCACGATGGCCACGGTCTTGCCCTTGGCCACGGTAAGGGAAACATTGTCCAGCACCTTCCTGCCCCCGTCGTATGTGAATGACACGTTGTCGAATTCGATCTTGTCGGTGAATTCCCTTATCTCGGCAGGGGAGGAGCATTCAGCTATGCTGTTCTCGGCGTTGAGGATCTTGTCGATCCTTTCCATCGAGGCCATTCCCTTCGGGATGCTGTAGGTGGCCTTGGAGAATTCCTTGAAAGGATTGATGACGCTGTAGAGCATCACCATGTAGAACAGGAAGGTCGGCGCGTCGAATGAGGCTTTGTCGCTGAGTATCAATGTGCCTCCGAACCAGAGGACTATCATTATCATTATGGTTCCGAGGAATTCGCTCATAGGGTGGGCAAGGACCTGGCGGGTGGATACCCTGGCGGTCTTCCTCCTGACGGCGTCTGTGATTCCGTCGAACCTTTCCTCCATTTTCTTCTCGGCGATGAACGCCTTCACCACCCGGAGGCCTCCCAGGGTTTCCTCGACCTGTGACATCAGGTCACTCCAGAGATTCTGGGCCTCGAGGGAACGTTTCTTGAGCTGCCTGCCCACGGCTCCCATGGCCCAGGCCAGCACCGGAACGACCATGATGGTGAAGAGGGTGAGCTCCCAGCTGGTGAAGATCAGAGTGCCGAAATAGAACAATATCAGGATAGGATCCTTTATTATCATGTCGAGGGTGCTCATTATGGAGTTCTCCACCTCGTTGATGTCTCCGCTCATCCTGGCGATGATGTCACCCTTGCGCTCCTGGGAGAAGAATCCCAGAGGCAGGCTTAGAATCTTGCGGTACATCTCCCTTCTCATATCCCTTACCACGCCGGTTCGGATCGGCACCATCACGGCGGAGGACCCGAAGTAGCAGGCCGTCTTGAAGAATGTCATTATTCCGAGAGCGAGGCAGAGCAGGAGCAGGGTGATTCCTGCGCCCTTTGACGCAATGAGAACTGTGACACCGTAGTATGCGTTGTTGATGAGTATCTCCTTGAAACCGTATTCAGCCGCATCCCAGGGGATGAAGCTGTACTCCGCGGTGTTCATCTTGAACAGGATCTGGAGCATCGGGATGATGAGGGAGAATGAGAAAATGTTGAGTATCGCAGACAATATGTTCAGCACGACCGAGCCGGCCAGATAATGTCTGTAGGGGGTGACGTATTTTCCGAGTACGCGCCAGAATGCTTTCATTTACTCCAATTTTTATTGATTTCGCAATTTAGTCATAATTCTTGAGAATCTCTTCAATCCAGTGGAAGATGAGCCATATTCTCTTCTTGAAAACTGCCATGTCGAGGCTGGCGGCATTGTCATGGGGCTTGTTGTTGTTCATTGTGATTCCGGATGTGAACAGCACAGCAGGGACACCGTTCTCGACGAAGACCTTCTGGTCGCAGACCCTGCGGTAGAAGACATCGGTGAACTCCTTGCTTCCGAAATAGTCGAACCCGAGCTCAAGGTCGATGCTGTATCGGCTGTCGCACCAGCTGAGCAGGTCCGCATACTTCTTTCCGACCTTGTCCCTGCCGAGCATGATGATGAAATCCTCCCTGCCCGACTTCAGCCTGCTCGATGTCCCTCCTATCTGATCAATGTTCACCACCATCCTTATCCGGTCGGCAGAGATGACATTCCCGGTGACCGGGTCGATGAGCCTTTCCTTCTCGATCATGTCCCACAATGCCCTTGAGCCCTTCATGCTGCTGCTTTTCGCATCCACTGCGGCGAAGATGACATTGGTGTCGTATGCTCTTCCGAGCAGTCTCATCGCGCTGAACATTTCGGCAATGCTGACCATTGCCACGACTCCGGAGGCATTGCTGTCGGCTCCCGGGTAAAGCTTTCCGTTGAGAGTGCCGAGGCCGTCGTAATGTGCCAATACCAGAACGTAGCTGTCATTCTTCCCCCTCGAATTGCCGGGTATCATTCCTATCATGTTGCGTCCGAACGGACCGTAGAAATGCTTGGTATACTGGCCGCTGAAGGGGAGGAGGCCAAGCTGCCCGAATCTCCTGGCGATCCAGAATGCAGCCTCCGTGCTTCCCCTTGTGCCGGTGGCCCTGCCCCCGCACAGGGAGTCGGACAGAAACTCCACCTGCCGGTAGAGCTTGTTCTCCCATACGGTATTGTGGGCCTGCTCGCTGCTTATCACGCCAAGCTTCCGGACATCGACCGGAGACTGGGCGGAAGCCGCGCACGCAAGGCACATGAATAATGAAATATTGAGGATTTTTTTAATCATTTCAATCTATGAAGCATAATTATTGCTTATATTTGCAATTCCGAAAAGGACCCCAAATTTAGGAATTCTTGACGAGATTATGAAACCTGCGCTTAAAAATACCCTCTTATCAATCCTTCTTGCCGTAATTCCGGTGATTGCCGAGGCGCAATACGACAGGGATGTGTTCTTCTTCAGGGGAAGACGCGCTCTTGCTGACGGAAAATTCTCGCAGGCGATAGAGAATTTCAACGTGCTCTCGAGAATCGACTCGACAGACCATTGGACGTTCTTCTACAGGGGGATCGCAAAGTACAATCTCGGAGACATCCGGGGAGCGCAGAAGGATTTCAACAATTCGGTCCGGCTCAATCCAGTGTTTACCTCAGGCTATCATTACAAGGCTATAACTGAAAGCAGATCAGGTGATTATGACAAGGCTTTGGAGGATTTGCAGACAGCTATAGATCTCAGGCCGGGCTATGAGGGACTTTATTTCAGCAGGGGAGTGACATATTTCCTTTCCCAGCAGTTCGACAAGGCGGTTTCCGATTTCGACAGATACATAAGGAAGGAGCCGAAGGACCCTTCGGCCTATTTGAACAGGGGAGCCTGCAAGCTGTTCCTGAAAGATACACTGAGTGCCCTGGAGGACTACAACAAGGCCATTTCCCTGGACCGTTTCGAACCGGAGGGCTTCATCCGCAGGGGACGGCTCTACGCCGCCAGGAAGCAGTATCCGGAGGCCATCGCAGACATGAACATGGCGATAGGACTTGACACGGCCAATACTTTCGCCTATTTCAACCGCGCGATAATGTACTATGAGCAGAATGACTACAATTCTGCGATGTCCGATCTGAACAGGGTCCTGGCCGACGAGCCAGGCAATGCCCTGACGCTGTACAACAGGAGTCTCATCAATGCCCAGATAGGCAATCTGGAGGAGGCTCTTCATGATATGGACAGGGTGATCGGCATCAATCCGGGCAATGTGCTGGCCTATTTCAACCGCGCGTCTGTCTTCATCCAGATGGAGAGGTGGAAGGATGCACTCGAGGATTATGACAAGGCCATCGAACTGTATCCGGACTTCGCCAAGGCCTATATGAACAGGTCCTACGTGGAAAGCATGCTGGGGATGAAGGCCGAGTCGAAGAAGGATTACGACACTGCCAGACGGAAGGTCAGCGAGTACAGGGCCAGGAATGCCGAGGCGGAGGGTTCATTCGCCGACACTACGAAGAAATACAGTTCTCTCCTGAGCCTTGACGCCGAGTTCGCCAAGAAGGATTTCGACAATGAGATGCTCCAGCACAGGGACATTGACGTCAAACTCAGGCCGCTCTACAGGTTCGTGCTTGCGGATAACAGGGACGATGTCAATTACGCATTGAAGTTCAGGTACGAGAATGCCCTGCTGGACAGGATGCTGGCGAATTCTCCGGTGCCCGTGGTCATCACCTCGTCCGACACGCTCAGGCTGAAGTCTCCTGAAAGGACTGCGGACAGGATTCATTCTCTTGGTGACAATGCGGAGGCCGAGTTCCTCAAGGCGCTTTACGACATTTCCTCGAAGCAGTTCAATTCTGCAATGATACATTACGGCAATGCTGTGGAAAATTCCGCCGGAGGCAAGTATGAAGAGCTGTACAAGGCATTCTACTATATGAACAGGGCTGTGCTCCGGGCTGACATGATAGAATTCATCTCATCCATCGAGAACAATGTGCAGACCCTCACCATGGATGACCAGGGGACTACCAGGGCCAGGGTCAAGGACCAGGTCAGCATGGGATATGACTATTCCGACGCCGTGGCGGACATGAGGACCGCAGCCGGGATTGTCGGGGACATCCCTTATATCCATTTCAATCTCGGAAACCTCCTCTGCCTGTCCTCCTCATTCGTCGAGGCCATAGACAGCTACTCAAGGGCAATCAGCCTCTACCCTTACATGGGTGATGCCTATTTCAACCGGGGACTCGTTCTCATTTACCTGAAGGACAAGGAGAAAGGCTGCATCGACCTCTCCCACGCAGGAGAACTTGGCGTCGCGGACGCATACGGAGTGATCAAGAAATATTGCGAGGAGGCTGAGCAATGATGCGTTTCATGAGTCTTTCGAGCGGCAGTTGCGGAAATTGCTATTATCTTGAAAATGAGCAGGATGGAGTCAGGAACGCTGTCCTTGTGGATGCCGGGGTGAGCCTCAGGCGTCTCAAGCAGATTCTCATGCGCAACGGACTGGACGAGAACTCTTTCAGCGCCATACTCGTCACTCACGACCATATGGACCATATCCGCAGCCTTGCATCCTACTGCAAGAGGCTTTCCAAGCCAGTCTATGCCACGGCGGAGCTGCATTCAGCCCTGGCCGCCCGCAAATTCGGGGAGCCTTGGCTCGGCCGCTGCGTCAGGATTCTGACCGAAGGGGAATGGAACAATGTGGCCGGATTCAGCGTCAAATACTTCGAAGTCCCGCACGATGCGACCCAGACTGTCGGGTACCATATTCTTTCCAATGACCATAAGTTCGTGATAATGACTGATCTGGGCCGGATGACCGAGGAGGCTCTCGCCTATGCTTCCGAGGCAGATACCGTGGTCATAGAGTCCAACTATGACGTGGACATGCTGATGGGTGGACCGTATCCGCACGAACTGAAAATGAGAATATGCCAGGGCCACGGGCATCTGAGCAATGACGAATGCGCTGCTGCCGTGAAACGGTTCTGGCATCCGGGCCTCAGAAATCTTTTCCTCTGCCATCTGAGCGAGCACAACAATACTCCCGACCTGGCCTGGTCAGCAGTCAGGGCAGCCCTGGACGAAGCCGGAGCAGGCAACCTGAACCTCCGCGCTCTCCCGAGGCAGACCCCTTCACCGATGATGAATTTATAATTTTTATTGATATGAATTGCAAGACGTTGTACGCACGCATCCTCATTGCGACGATATCCCTTCCGCTTTTTCTGGCCTGCTGCCGTCAGGGGGAGGTAAAACCGGTAAAGAACATTATCCTGATGATTCCAGACGGGACCTCGACCGCTGTCCTGGCCCTTCAGAGATGGTATTATGAGCATCTTGACCCGCAGGAATGTCAGGCTTCACTGGCCTTTGACCCATATATCTGCGCCCTTGTGCGCAATCATTGCTCCAATTCACCTATGCCGGAGTCCTCTGCATCGATGTCGGCATATATGACAGGCCATCTCGTGCAGGGTCCGAACCTCTGCGTGTATCCGGTCTCCACGCCGGAGAAAGATCTGATAAAGGTCAACCCTGACAGTGCACTCCAGCCTCTGGCTACAGTAATGGAAGCTGCCGGAATCCTGAGGGGCAAGGCGATAGGAGCAGCGGTAACTGTCGATGTGACCCATGCCACACCGGCCGGAACCATAAGCCACTCGGCGAGCCGCAATTCCCGGAGAACCATAATCGACCAGCTCGCATCAGGAAGGATGGATGTCCTTTTCGGAGGCGGATTCAAGAGGGTGAATGACGATATCAGGGAGATTCTCTCGGATAACGGCATCACATACATCGAAGCGGATGCGGAGGCTTTCAGGGAGTTTGAAGGCGACAAGGTCTGGGCCCTGTTCACAAGGGGAGACATGTCATACGAAATGGAGAGGGACAGCCTCTTGGAGCCTTCTCTGGCCGAGATGACGGAGAAGGCCATAAGCATCCTTTCGAAGAACAGGAACGGCTTCTTCCTGATGGTGGAGGGCAGCAAGGTCGATTTCGTGGCGCACGGCAATGACGCTCCGGGCATCCTCTCGGAGTTCGGTGCATTCGACAGGGCTGTGGCAGTCGCTCTCGACTATGCCCGGAAGGATGGCAATACGGCCGTGATTGTCGTTCCGGACCATGGTACCGCCGGTGTCAACATGGGTGACAGGAATTATAACGATTACACGACCAAGGGATTGGATTCCCTGATGGTCGGCCTCAGGGGCGTGAAGATGACAGCAGCGCAGCTGGACCCTCTCCTGAGACAATGCCCGGCTGACGATATCCCTGCCGTCTTCAAGGAGAATATGGGAATCGACATCAGCAGAGCCGAGTATGACGCATTGATAGCCGCAAGGGGAGAATATGAGGACGACTATATGAAAATCGCCTATTCATACAATCTCCAGCACGAGATTTCCAAGATTGTGCAGAATCATACCCACATCGGTTTCGTGAGCGGCGGACACACGGGAGAGGACCTCTTCCTCGCTGTCTATAATCCGAACGGGCAGCAGCCTTCAGGCCATCTCGAGGCTTCGGAACTCTGTGAATACATGTGCAGGCTCTCCGGCCTTCCGATGTCCCTTGATGAATTGACTTCCAATATATACGCAAGGCATGACGTGCTCCTCGCCGGACACTCCTGCGAGATTGAGGGCGGGAAGAATGACGCCGTGCTCACGGTTGACGGCGGTGTCCTCAGAATCCCGGCCAACAGGTCATTTGTGCTGAAGGACGGGAAAAAGATACCGCTGAAGAGCGTCTCAGTCTATGTGCCTGAGAACGGGTACTTCTACATTTCCAGGGAGATACTGGATATGTTGCGGAATTAATCCTTCTTCTTCTCTTCCTCGACTGCCACGTCGTCCCCGTGGGCGTCCTTGTACTTGAAACGGCGGATTTTCTGCGTGGCAGTCTTTTCGAAACTGTCCTTCACGACCTCCACGGCATTGACCTTGGAGGATTTGCCCACACGCTTGTTCACATAGTCCAGAACGGCCTTCTTGTGTGCCTGAAGATTCTCGAAGAACTTGTCCTCGTAGGCCTGGTCCCAGTTCAGGACATTGTCATCGAACTTCACGAGGGCCACGAGCTTTCCGTCCCTTTCCATCACGAGCGACTCGTTCACGCCGCCGAAATGGTTGATGACCTGCTCGATTTCCTCCGGGTAGATATTCTCGCCTGAAGGACCGAGAATCATGTTGTTCAGCCTGCCCTTGATATAATAGCGGCCCTTGTCATCCTTGCAGGCCAGGTCGTGAGTCCTGAACCAGCCGTCGTCCGTGAGCACCTCGCGGGTCCGCTCAGGGTCCTTGTAATATCCCAGCATCACATTGTCTCCCTTGGCCACAATCTCGCCCTCTCCGGTCTCCGGATTCACATTCTGGAGCTTCACCTGGACCTTCCATGCCGGGACACCGATCGAGCCGACGGCTGTCTTGCCCACGCAGGCGTTGCAGATGAGAGGGGCCGTTTCGGTCAGCCCGTATCCGATGGCGTATGGGAAATGAGCCTTCTTGAGGAAGTCTTCCACTACCGGGTCAAGCTTCGAACCTCCGATGCCGAAGAACTTGAGTCTGCCGCCGAATGTCTTGTAGAGCATTTTTCCGATGAGGAAATACAATATTCTAGGAGTATGCTCCTTCATCCATGAAAGAACCCGGCTGCCCTTTACGGTCGGGACAATGCTGGCATTGTACACCTTCTCGATGATGAGAGGCACGGACAGCATGATGGTCGGCCTGACCTTCTTCATCGCATCCATCAATATGGTAGGGGTCGGGAGTTTCTTTATATGATATACGCAGGCTCCGACGTAAGCCGGATAGAATACTCCGAGGCTGAGCTCGTAGGTGTGGGACATCGGCAGGATCGAGAGCCATCTGTCTTTCTTTCCTGTCTTCTGGGCATGCCAGGCCTCGATAAGGTTGCAGCAGAAATTCCTGTGGCTGAGCATGACGCCCTTGGCCTTTCCGGAAGTTCCCGACGTGTAGATTATCATTGCGAGATCGTCCGGAGCCGGCTCCTTGCTCCATCCCTCGCAGGTGAAGGAGGAGTCGTCCTTGTGAATGATTTCGAATGTCTCGATGTCGAAGACCAGGGTCAGTCTGGCCTTGACTTCGGGATTGAGCTTTGCCAGCATTCTCCTGGATATGAAAATAGCCTTGCACTCTGAGTGGTTGAGGATGTTGGATACCTCGCTTTCCGAAGAATCCGGGAGAATCGGCACGGCAATGCGGCCGAATGAGACAATGGAAAACATAGCCACTGTCCAGTTTGGCATATTCTGGGACAATATCGCAATCCTGTCGCCGGCACAGAGCCCGTATCTGGCGAAAATGTGCGAGAGCTCGATGCTCTTCGCCCTCAGCTGCCCGTATGTGTATTTCTGCCCTCCGTCCACGTATGTCAGGGCCGTCCTTTTCTCAAATGTGGAGGTGGAGTATTCGAATAGTCTTGCCAGAGTGTTGACGAAAGTCTCTCTGTTGGTTGTGAGTTTTTTGTAGAGTCCTCTGCTCATTACGGGTGGTATTAATGTGTTATATAACCTTCCGGATGCTTGCCGACAAGGTGCATTTCCTCATAAATGGCCTGGATGCGGTCCGTGTCCGCCCTGGCGTCATCTGTCAGTTCGACCTTCTGTCCTCTGCTTACGTGCTTCGTCTTCCAGTCGAAATAGCCCAGATAGACAGGGCAGCCAACTTCCTTGGCAATGAGGTGATAACCGGTCTTCCATTTCTTTGTGGCCTTTCTCGTGCCTTCAGGTGCAATTGCAAGGTGGAATTTGTCAACACTTCCCATTTCCTTGATCAGGCTCCTGACCATTGCGCTCGAGTTCTTCCTGTCGACTGGAATGCCTCCAAGCTTCCTCAGAAGCCAGCCGAGAGGGCCTATGAAGATTTCCTTCTTGATCATGACGTAGGCCTTGTAACCGTCGAACTGTGCATAGTAAAGGTAGGAGACCACGAAGTCCCAGAATGATGTGTGCGGCACTCCGAGGATGATGCATTTGTCCTCCGGAGCCGGGCCGTCATCGTATTTCCAGCCCATAGCCTTCAGGGCTAAGCCGCAGAATTTGCTCCAAGCGCTCATGTTTCTAGATGTTTATATCCTCAAGTTCCTCCTCGCTGCGGAGGTTCTTTCGGATGAAGTTCTGTCTGTCAATGGTGTTGTCGCCCATGTAGAATTCCATGATGCTGGAGATGGACTCGTCCTCGGCCAGCTTGACCGGGTCGAGACGCATGTTCTCCCCGATGAAATCCACGAATTCGTGGGCGGATATCTCTCCGAGACCTTTGAATCGGGTGATTTCCACGCCGTTCTTCAGGTCCTTTATCGCCCTGGCCCTTTCTTCGTCATTGTAGCAGTAGCGGGTCTCCTTCTTGTTCCTTACCCTGAAGAGCGGGGTCTGGAGAATGTGCACGTGGCCGCGCCTGATGAGGTCCGGGTAATATTTCATGAAGAATGTCAGCACCAGCATCCTGATGTGCATTCCGTCGTCATCGGCATCGGTGGCCACGATGATGTTGTTGTATCTCAGGTTCTTGAGATCTTCCTCTACGCCGAGGGCGGAAATGAGGAGGTTCAGCTCCTCGTTCTCGGCCACCCTCCTGCGGCTCTCCTTGTAGCAGTTGATAGGCTTGCCCCTGAGGCTGAACACCGCCTGGTTGTTGGCGTTCCTGACCTTGGTGATGGTTCCGCTCGCGGAGTCTCCCTCGGTGATGAAGATGCTGGATTTCTCGCCTTCCTCGGCCTTGGCTGCAGGCAGCTTGTCGCAGAAGTGGTAGCGGCAGTCCCTCAGCTTCTTGTTGTAGACATTGGCCTTCTTGTTCTTCTCCCTGGTCTTTTTCTGGATGACGGAGATTTCCTCGCGCTCCTGCTGGGATGCCTTGATTTTTTCCTCCAGCTTCGGGACAATGTCCATGTGCATGTGGAGATAATTGTCCAGATGCTTGGAAATGAAGTCATTGATGAATGACCTCACTGTCGGGCCGCGGTCGATCATGATGGCTCCGTCCGGGCCCTTGACCTCATTGCCATTTTCATCGCGCATCGGTTTCTCCCACATATAGGTGGAACCGAGCAGCGTCTTGGTCTGGTTCTCGAAATTAGGCTCCTGGATCTGTATGCTGATGGCTCCTACAATGCCCTGTCGGCAGTCCTGAGGCTCGTAGTTCTTCTTGAAGAAATCCTTCAGCGTCTTGGCGACCGCCTCCCTGTAGGCTGCGAGATGCGTTCCTCCGTCCCTGGTGTTCTGTCCGTTCACGAAGGAGGCGACATTCTCCCCGTAGCTGTTGCCGTGAGTGAGAACGATCTCGATATCGGGACCTTCCAGATGAATAGGCGGATAGACGGGGTCCTCTGTAAGTCTCTCGTTCACAAGGTCGAGGAGACCGTTCTCGGACTTGTATTCCACACCGTTGAGAACCAGTGAGAGACCTCTCTTCAGGTAGGAGTAGTTCTTCACCATCGTCTCGACGTAGTCCATGTTGTACTCGTATGCCCCGTAAAGCTGGCTGTCAGGCACGAACGAGACCAGGGTCCCGTTTTTCTGCCCTGTACCAGACTTTCTGCCCGAGTCCTTCAGCTCGCCCCTTTCGTATTGTGCCCATGAACTTTCCCCGTCGCGGAATGATTCAATGTAGAACGAAGACGAGAGCGCGTTGACAGCCTTGGCGCCCACTCCGTTCAGACCCACCGATTTCTTGAAGGCGGCATCGTCGAACTTGCCTCCTGTATTGAGGTTGTTGGTAGCCTTGACCACGGAATCAAGCGGGATGCCTCGTCCGAAGTCCCTGACGGTCACCTTGTTATCCTCGATGCTGATGGAAATCTGCTTGCCGAAGCCCATTGCGAACTCGTCGATGGAGTTGTCCACAATCTCCTTCAGCATCACATAGATGCCGTCACTCTCATTGTTTCCGTTTCCCAACCTTCCGATATACATTCCGGGACGCTGGCGGATATGCACGTTCCATTCCAGAGTCTTGATGTTGTCATCGGTATAATTTATTTCCGCCATATCTGTTTATGTCTAAGATTGCAAATTTAACAAAATTATTCCGATTTACACATTGTGTTTCTGCATTGCTTCTGTCCCATTGGTCGCTTTGAGACAAATTTGGTCATTATGAATAATTTGATTAACTTAGTATTCTTAATGAAGAATAATCCGGCATTGACAGAATATGGAAGCAGGGGAGAATATTTCAATACGTGGTGCCAGGGTCAACAACCTCAAGAACATCAGCATCACAATTCCGCGAAACAGGTTTACCGTGATAACCGGTGTCTCCGGTTCCGGAAAGTCTTCGCTTGCCTTTGATACCCTTTTCGCAGAGGGGCAGAGAAGGTTTGCGGAGAGCCTTTCCTCTTATGCCCGGCAGTTTCTCGGCCGGATGTCGAAGCCGGATGTCGATGCCATAGAGGGCATACCTCCTGCCATTGCCATCGAGCAGAAGGTGAATGTGCGGAATCCGCGCTCCACGGTGGCCACGGTGACGGAGATATATGACTATCTGAGGATCATTTTCGCAAGGATAGGACGGACATTCTCCCCGATCAGCGGGGAAGAGGTCAAATGCCACGGTTCCAATGACGTGATGGCCTTCCTGAGCTCGGCTTCCGGCCCGTTTGCCGCCTATCTTCTGGCGGATCTGCGCTGGGATGCCAGGGAGGACAAGGTCGAACTTCTCCTCGCATTGAAGGAAAAGGGATATTCCCGCTTGTATTCCGCAGCCAATGGAACATTGCGCATTGACGATGTCATGGCCGATTCTGAGGGGGATTCATTCCCGGAAGGATTGATGCTGATGGTGGACAGGGTGAAGATTGACGGGGAAATGGACGCCGATCTCAGGACCAGGCTGCTTTCCTCCATATCCGCCTGTTTCTCGGAGGGCCTCGGAAAGATGTACGTGGTCCGCGATGCCGGCTCCCGGCCGGAGATGCGCGAGTTCAACAACCGCTTCGAGGCGGACGGGATGACATTCAGGGAACCTGACGAGTACATGTTCAGTTTCAACAGCCCTCTCGGAGCCTGTCCCGTCTGCGGCGGACTCGGCAAGGTCATCGGAATCAGCGAGGACCTCGTCATACCGGACAAGGCCTTGAGCATATATGACGGTGCCATTGCCTGCTGGAGAGGGGAGAAGATGGGCTGGTTCAGGGAGCATCTCATCAATGTGGCGGGGAGGTATGGCATCCCTGTATTCGAGCCTTATTGCAATCTTTCCGATGAGGTGAAGTCAATGATTTGGGAAGGGCGCAAGGCTGAAACTGAGGAGGACTCCCTCATCGGCCTCAATGAGTTTTTCAAATGGGTTGAATCCAACAAGTACAAGATACAGTACAAATATCTTCTCAGCCGCTTTTCCGGAAGGACTGTATGCGGTGAGTGCAAGGGCAGCCGTCTCCGGAAGGATGCCCTCTATGTCAAGGTGGGCGGAAAGAATATTCACGAGCTGCTGAAAATGACGGCAGGGGAGCTTCTGGACTTCTTCAGGACACTGGAACTTACTGAATATGAGACGAGTATCGTTAGAAAGGCGGTGGATGAGGTGGTCTCCCGGCTTCAGTACGTGGCGGATGTCGGATTGTCCTACCTTACACTTGACAGGGCCTGCAGCACCCTCTCCGGAGGTGAAAGTCAGAGAATCAGTCTTGTCACGGCCCTCGGCAGCTCGCTGGTGGGCTCGATGTACATCCTGGACGAACCGAGCATCGGACTTCATCCCCGCGATACAGACAGGCTCATAGGAGTCCTGAAACGGCTCAGGGACATAGGCAACACGGTGGTTGTGGTTGAACACGACGAGGAAATCATCAAGGCTGCGGACCTCCTCATCGACATGGGGCCGCTGGCGGGAATCGACGGGGGAGAGGTGGTTTTCAAGGGTGTCGCTTCGGAAGCTTCTCCGGAGGATGTAAGCCGATCCCTCACCCTCCAGTATCTCACGGGAGCAAGACAGCGGATATCCAGGGAGAAACGCTCCTGGAACTATTCCGTCAATGTCGAAGGTGCGATGGAGCATAATCTGAAGGGCATCGATGTGTCGTTCCCTCTCGGTGTCCTCACCGTGGTGTCGGGTGTGAGCGGCAGCGGAAAATCTTCTCTCGTCGGGGATATCCTCTATCCGGCATTGTTCCGCAGGCTCAATGAGACCGGCCAGCAGCCGGGCGCATTCAGGAAACTCTCCGGCAATATCGACCGTATATCGGCCGTGGAATATGTGGACCAGAATCCCATAGGAAGGAGTTCCCGCTCCAATGCCGTGACATATCTCAAGGTCTATGACGATATCCGCAAGCTCTTCAGCGAGCAGCAGTTCGCACGTATGAACGGCTTCACTCCATCATTCTTCTCCTTCAACCAGGATGGCGGCCGATGCTCAGAATGCCAGGGAGAGGGCTATGTCCACATAGGAATGCAGTTCATGGCAGATGTCACCATGCTCTGCGAAGCCTGCGGAGGAAAGCGTTTCAAGCCTGAGATCCTGGAGGTAAGGTATAAGGGGAAGAATATAGATGACGTGCTGAACATGAGCGTCGAGGAGGCCATGGACTTCTTCTCGTCCCAGCCGGAACCGGCTGCCAGGACCATTGCAGCCAAACTCCAGCCCCTTGCCGATGTCGGTCTCTCCTATATCAAGCTTGGCCAGAGCAGCAGTACTCTTTCAGGCGGGGAGAGCCAGAGGATAAAGCTCGCCTACTTCCTTTCAATGACTGATTCGACAGCAAAGAAGATAATGTTCATTTTCGACGAGCCGACTACAGGTCTTCATTTTCACGATGTCGAGAAACTTGTAAAGGCTTTCGACTCGCTTCTGGACCGGGGGCATACCGTAGTGGTGGTGGAGCATAACCTGGACGTGATCAGATGCGCCGACTGGCTGATTGAACTGGGACCGGGTGCCGGCGACAGGGGAGGCTCCCTGGTTTTTGCCGGAACCCCGGAGGAACTTGCACGGAAGAAGGATACGGCCACTTCCGCATATCTGTAAACAATTTTAACCAATACTTTGACAATATGAGCACATACCCGATTGACGCCGTTGTTACCTGGGTGGACGGAAATGATCCTGAGCATAGGCGGAAACGCCTTTCCTTCGAGAAAGGAGGCGAGCTGTCGCTCGATGACGTGGCCGGAGATATCCGTTATGTGAGCATAGGCGAAATCAACTACTGTGTCGCCTCCATTCTCCGTTACGCACCATTTGTCAGGAATATCTACATCGTGACCGACAACCAGGATCCGCATCTTGAGAATCTGGTGGAACAGTATTTCCCTGGACAGTACTCCAGAATCCATATAGTTGACCACAAGGTTCTTTACCGTGGCTATGAGCATTTCCTTCCGGTGTTCAACTCTCTTTCCATAGAGACAATGATGTGGCGGATTCCGGACTTGAGCGAGCATTTCATTTATTTCAATGACGACTTTATGCTCGTCCGGCCGACGGGGCCGGAGGATTTCTTCGTAGGGGACAAGGTGGTCTGCTATGCAAACAGGATGAGCATCCCTTTCGCCAACCTCCTCCAGTTTCTCAAGCCGAAGCGGAAAGGGCACAAGATGCTGACATTCAAGCATACGATGGTCCGTTCAGCGGAGGTCGCCGGAGTCGGGGATTATATCTACCGTCTGGGGCATACACCGCAATCCATGAGGGTGAGCATTCTGAAGGATTTCTTTGCAGACCATCAGGAATTGATGGAGAAGAATTGCAGTCAGCGTTTCCGACATATCGACCAGTTCCTTCCGCAGGAGCTGTGCTTCCTTCTTTGCCGTCAGCGCAACGAACTGATTCTCAAGCCAAAGAAAGGCAATTGCCTGTATCTTCTTCCGAAAGGACACCGGTACATGGAGAACCATCTGCGCAAGTTCCGCAATTCGACGAAGGAAAAATTCTGCTGCATTAATTCATTGAACTATGCTGACGAGCCTGACCGCAATGCAGTATTGGACTGGCTCTCGGAGCGCATCCTCGGATAGCCGGGCCTCCTGATAGCCGGCTGTTTGCCTCAGAGGCTGTCGCTGAAGAAAGGCGTACTTAGTGACTGTGCCCTCGCCGACGCTTCTATAACGTATCTTCCGACCTTGTCCAAAGACGACCCCGTTCCCTGATAACTGTCATAGCATCTGGTGATGTTGTAGAAGCCCTCGAAGGCCGGGTAACCTGCATGATTGCTCCGGTCTATCACCAGCTTGTCGAGACTTTCCTTTATGCTGCCGTCCTCGTTGAGGGGACAGATCTTGAAACTCAGGATTCGTCCTATGTCGGTCGATACGGCATTGCCCTCATTGTCATTGAATGTTCCCAATAGCATACTGCAGGCAAGACTGCCGGTGCTTTCACAGAAAGGGAAGTCATTTGAGTCTTCGTAATCGTTGCTTGCATACCTCGTCCTGTATTCGAGATTTCCCTTGTCCATATAGTCATCAGCGGTGACGGGAACCAGTCCTGCCGCCTTGTCCCCGGCTATCGAGGAACTGATCCTGTCGTCCGGGCCTATTGATGATACGCTCAGAAGGTTTACAGGCCTTATGACTGCAGGCAGATTGTTCTTCCAGGAATAGGCATAGTCCCGTGATGCATAATGCACATTGTAAGGAACATAGTAGAACCCCAGATGTCCGGGCAGAAAATCCAGCTGGGCAGTGACGCTGATATCCAGTATGATGTCAAGGATGTAATAGGCGGTGCGCTTCTTCAATGAATAGGGGTTCATGACTGTGGCAACCAGGCAGAATGCCCCGCTGGCGAAGAACGGATTTTCTGAATCGCTGGCTGTGTCCGGTTCGGGAGGAAGGAGGGCCAGCTCCATCTTTCCGTTGCTGAAGCTGTTGATCCTGAGGTTGTCGTGCCCCTTCAGAATATTGCCGAACACCCCGCTGGAAGGATTGGTCCCGATGGCCGGGTCTGTCCTGAATATATTCCAGGTAGCATTCTCGCTACCGGCAGCTCCTCCATATACATCAATGGTGTGCAGCTCGGTATGCCCTTCCCGGGCGGCCGAGCAGATGTCCAGCTGAGTGTTGTGGATGGCTCCGAGATAACGCGTCCCCGGGAAGGCCTTGTTCACGGTGCAGTACAGCTTTGACAGAAGGCACATTGCCCCGTCCGATGCCGTCTTGCCTGCGGCTATGGTCTCGCTTCCTTCAGCTTTTCCGTATATGACGGCTTCTGCCGCAGCTCCGCCTGAGAACGTTCCGGGGCGCTTCATCTGGATTCCGGCAGTCTGGCCTGGGACAATGGATGTGCCGAAGGATGTCTCCATGCAGGACCCTGTATCCATTCCAAGTATGAAATCCTTTTCAAATCTTCCCATTATGTCGGCATTGCCGTCAATCCTGAACCCAAGTGCGCCGGCGATTCCCTCATCAGGCATTGCAAATGAGGCTGGGGCGAGGATATTGCCGTCCATTCCCTTGAGCAGCACATTGGCACGGCATACTCCAAGTCCGTCCTCATTCACCGTGGCCGATTTCAATGCGGCGCCGCTTTCCCTGTCAGCAATGAGCATTTCCGGCCAGACTCCGCATGGAATCTGCAGACTTGCGCTCCTTTCCGCACTTTGCAGACTGATATGTGAAACCGGATTGGTCTTGTACGGAGTCCTGTCTGAAAGATAGAGGTAAATGTCCTTTCTGGATACTTCAGGGGCATACAGCAATATCGCTCCATTCTCCAGGCAGAGGCTGTCGATTCCTTCCGATGCCGTCCCGACAATGATTTCTTCATTCCCGCTGCTGACTGTCACTGTCCTCAGCCCGTCCGCATTCGGGAAACGGATTCTGGCCCATTGCCCGACATATTCCGGGAGTTCAGGAGGGTTGAAATTGAATAGCGGGTCGATTCCCAGTCCCGATGTGTCGATCAGCCATCCCTTCTTCCCTAGACCGTCACCGGATGCCGTGAGGGTGATTGCATATGCGGTGTTGCGTTTCACTGAGAAGTCCGTCGTCGTGTCCTCTCCTATGTAGAATCTGTATATGACATCTCCCGTGTATCCGTCGGGATTGCCGGAAACAGTCGCAGCCACCTCTATGTAGGTGCATCTGTCAGCCATGTCGGGAATCTTGTCGGGCACCTTGCCCCAGATATCCGTATTGTCAGGAAGAAGCCTGCCCCTGTCGTTTTCAAGACAGTAGAAATATGCGGTTTCCCCATTTTCCAGAGCTGCGATGTCAGCCTCGGAGGCATAATCTCCGATATCCTCGACATTTTCCGGCATACTTCCCGAAGCGCCGAACGGTGCCATGTCCAGGGCCGCCTGCCTCAGTCTCACCGACTTCACCTTCATCCCTTCCAATGCCGAAGCATCGAACCTGAAGCCGCATCTGGCCGCCATCCTGGTCATCTTCAGGGTGAAATCACCTCCTCCTTTACCGATTTTCAAGGTATCCGAGGCGGTGAATGCCATACCTTTCTCCCCGAGCTCGGATGTGGAGGAAATGCGGTAACGCCATCTGGGCATGAATATCTCGTAGTTCGGGAAAACAGTCTTCTCCCCGATGTTTCCGACGGCATAGACCGAGTATTCACCGGCATCCAGCGTCATTTCCGGAACTGCCTCCCCGTCGAAGAACATTGCGGAATGCAGAACCCCGAACCGGTACACGGCTATATTCACATTGTCAACCGAGTTTTCATCGGGAGCTATGCCGCTTCTTGTGTCCGCAGCCGGAGCGAACCTGAACCTTACTCTCCAAGGCACCTCGTCCATCTGTCTTTCCGAGCAGGACAATGCCGATATCAGGAATGCGGACAGAAGGATTGTCCGTCCCGCAATGCGCAATTTTTCCGATTTCATAACTTTCATGATACTACAATTACAATGATGGCAGCGTCGCTTGACGGATATCCGCCCTCCACGTACAGAAGCCCTGAGCCCCTGGATTCAAGCCTGAGGACGACACCTCTTCCGTCTTCGTCCAGTTCGTAGTCGTATATGCCGTTGTTCCGGTCGAATTCCAGTTCCTCCTTTCCTATGTTCACAAGGGCATCTGCGGGATCTGAATCTACCCTTATGTGGACTATGTCTCCCACCTTGCCCTCGATATACTGCCCGGGGCTTATCTTCAGGGTGGCAGGACCTTTCCTTATCAGGCTGCTCTTGTCCACCCGCCAGCTGTCCTCCGAGATCCCGGTTCCGTCCGGCCTTATGACATATCTGTATACGCAGTTCCGTTCGACATTGAAATCGGACGGGCCGTTTCCCAGGTAGAAACGATAGACAAGCCACTCTCCGGGAGGGGTGCAATAATCCTCTGAATTGTACTCCGCCTTGATTTCCACGTATGAGCATTGCGCCGCCATAGCATCGGAAATGTCCAGCACCTTGTCTTTCTCGCTGACTGCTCCCGGCAGAAGTTCTCCCTGCAGGTTCTCCATCATGTACAGCTTTGCCTCCCTGCTTCTTCCGGGAGATTCCTCGATGTTGAGGTTGTCGGCCAACGTACCGCCGCAGACGAAACCCTTGCCGAAAATGTCGGATGTCCCTTCAGCCCTGCCCGGAGCGAAGGCATTGGCGGATCTGGGCGAGCCTCCGATTTCCACGCTGTTCACATTGAATGAGACACCGCTGGCCAGACCGCTCCGGTCAATGCGTATCGATATCTTGGCCATCATCCTTATGAGGTCCACCGTTACAGTGTCGGCCGGGGATGCGACTTTTTCGATGACAGCGGTGCCGGTCATCGGTATTCCCCTGGAATATTCATCCGGATAGGCCAGATGGTATCTGTACTGAAGAAGTTCGTCCAGGCTGCCGACAGCCATCCTGTAGCCGAAATTGGCGCAGGCCATTATCCTGCATCCTGTTCCGCACAGCCATTCCGCATCGATTGCAATTCTTCCGTCCGGACCGCTCCTGAGACGGTCTGCGTAGATGTGCTCCTCAAGCCTGCCCTGCCCGTCGAAGAGGAAAAGGTTGACGTCGCTGACAAGTTCCTCGTCCGGCAATGCGGATCTGACCTCGCAGCAGTCTGCAGTGCCTATACTTATGCGGAGCCTTGCCGCATTCCCTTCCATCGGCGCCCCGTCTGTGCAGCCTGACAGCAATGCCGCCGAGCATATCAGTCCTGCCAGAAATCCTGCCTGAAATCTCCGTCTTCTGAACAATAGTACAATGCCTGTCATATCTTCTGCTTTATTTTCCTAGAAACCTATGGTCCTTTCATCCATCACCTTCCATTCCTTCACCCGGAATCCGCATCTTACCGTGCCGACCTCGATAGGGATGTCGGGAGAAGGCACCCCTCTTCGGCATATTGTAATGTCGAAAGCGTATGACTTGTTCCGACCGACACCGCGGCTTCCGCCAGACGGTTCAGGGTCCGGGCTTATCGTTATGGGGTAGTACGTTTTCTCTCCGCCCAGAGTACCCTCTATCACCAGTCTTGTGAACGGGGTCCCGAGACTTTCCTCCTCAGCCTTATTCGGATAGCAGTAGAGATGTATGCCGGGATGCACTACATTGTCTCCCAGATCCTCTTCAAGGGAAGCCTGCAGCAGCCCGGCCAGGACAGGATCCTTCATGTCATCTTCGGAAAGCCTGCCGCAATTGACGAACGAGCCACCCGCAGGCCCTTCTCCCGACACAGGATACATGTCCCTGGCATTGGTCAGGTATATTCTCACATCTTCCAGCTTCTGTCCGGCATAAGGCTTTTTGTGAAAATCGCAGCTTATGCTGTTGACGGTGATTTCGGACAATAGCGGCTCCAGCCTTGCCGTGATGCTCCCGTTTCCCGCCCGGACAGACGTGCAGGCCGTCATTACCGGGCTTTCCGGATTCTCGTCGCGGAGATTTGCAGATACTCCGTTCAGGTCGTCATAACGCCCTATTGCGCCGGGATCCATGCTGGAACCTGCAATTGCGAACAGAATCTTGTCTCCAGCCCTGGATGAAGCTTCAATATAATCCGAGGGAATGCTGTAGATCCGCTGATAGGAGTCCAGCAGCCTGAGATTGTCATCATTGAAGAAGAAAATGTCCAGACTTCCGGAATTTCCGACCGCATAACTCTCATGAACATTGAATGTCCGGACATTTTCAGTATTTTCGGGAGTAGATTCTTCGCAAGAACAAAAGGCCGGCATAATGATAATAAGCAAGGTGTAGGCCAGAACGGCCGTGTGAAGTGATATTGTGTCTAGAGACGTTGAATAGGTCAGAATTGCGGGCCGGCCTTTTGTAATATTTCCATTGAACAGTTTCATATCGGTTGTGTTTTGTCGCAGGCAAAATTATTCAACCGTTTCCGGAAAAACACCAGGGTGTCCGGATTCAACCGCATGTTTGGAAGAATTTTAAATTTTTCCGTATGAATTTTAAATTTTCCACTGGAATTTTTAACCCTGTCCAACAAAAAAAGTCCGGCGCAATACCGGACTTTTAAATATAAAGCGTAGAAAACTGTCAGTTTTAAGCGCCGAAGTTGTCGTAGAGAATGCTCTCCGGCTGAACTCCGAGGCTGTCAAGCAGGCCTACGACCGCATTGACCATCATTGGAGGTCCGCACATGAAGTACTTGATATCCTCAGGAGCGTCGTGGTTCTTCAGATAGGTCTCGTACATCACGTTGTGAACGAAGCCTGCCACGTACTTCACGCCGGCTGCATCAGCTGCAGGATCCGGACGGTCGAGGGCGAGATGGAAGTGGAAGTTAGGGAACTCCTTCTCGATCTCGGCATAGTCCTCGAGGTAGAAGGCCTCGACAAGGCTTCTCGCACCGTAGAAGAAATGAACTTCCTTCTTGGTCTTGAGGGTCTTGAAGAGATGCATGATGTGGCTTCTGAGAGGTGCCATGCCTGCACCGCCACCGACGAATACATACTCCTGTGAATCAGGATCATCCTTAGGAAGGAGGAAGTCTCCGAACGGACCGGAAATCATCACCTTGTCACCCGGATGGCGGGTATAGATGTATGAAGAGCCGATACCCGGATTTACAGGGAGAAGCTTAGGGCCGAGCTCACGAGGCACGCTCCTGTCGAATGGAGGAGTTGCGATACGCACGTTGAGCTTGATGATGTTGCCCTCGGCAGGATAAGAGGCCATTGAGTAAGCCCTCATTGTAGGAACAGGGTTCTCGCACTTGAGGTCGAAGAATCCATATTTCTCCCATTCCTTCTTGTACTCAGGATCGACGTCGATGTCCTTGAAGTCGAATGTGCCGGCAGGAATGTCGATCTGGATGTACTCTCCGGACTTGAACTCGAGGTTCTCGCCTTCAGGAAGCCTTACGGTAAACTCCTTGATGAAGGTTGCCACATTGTGGTTGGAAATGACCTCGCACTCGAGCTTCTTCACGCTGAGAACGGACTCCGGAATCTCGATCTTGAGGTCTTCCTTGACCTTCACCTGGCAGCCGAGCCTCCAGTTGTCCTTGATCTGCTTCCTGTTGAAGAAGCCGACCTCGGTAGGGAGGATGGTTCCGCCACCTTCATTGACCTTGACCTTGCACTGGCCGCAGTTCGCCTTTCCACCGCAGGCGGACGGCAGGAAGATGTTCTGCTCCGCAAGAGTGTTCATGAGGTTTCCGCCAGGCTGGACGTCAAGATTGTATTTTCCGTTGTTGATATCGATTTTTACTGCGCCCTTAGGGCTAAGTTTTGCCTTTACCCACAGAAGCAGCACGGTCAGGATAAGTGTCACAACCGTGATGGCTGCTGCGGCGGCAATGATAGTAAGACTCATTTCATTCATATTTCAGCCTCCCTGATTAAAGTGAAATACCCATAAATGTCATGAATGCCATTGCCATAAGGCCGACAGTGATGAATGTGATGCCGATGCCCTTGAGAGCCGCAGGAACATTCGAGTATGACATCTTCTCCCTGATGGCGGCGAGGGTAACGATGGCAAGGAACCAGCCGAGACCTGAACCGAGCGAGAACACGGCAGCCTCTCCGAGATTGGAGAAATCGCGCTGCTGCATGAACAGGGAGCCTCCGAGGATTGCGCAGTTCACGGCAATGAGCGGAAGGAAGATACCGAGTTCGGAATAGAGGGTAGGGGAGAATTTCTCCACAATCATCTCCACGAGCTGGACGATGGCGGCGATTACCGCAATGAAGGTGATGAGGCTGAGGAAACTCAGGTCAACGCCTGCGAAGGAGTCGCCGAGCCAGGCAAGGGCGCCCGGGCTGAGGACGAACTTGTTGAGCAGGTAGTTGATCGGAAGAGTCACGAGCAGCACGAAGATAACAGCGACACCCAATCCGGAAGCTGTCTTTACATTTTTTGATACTGCCAGGTATGAGCACATACCGAGGAAGTATGCAAAAATCATATTGTCAACGAAAATTGACTTTACGAATAAGCTTAAATATTCCATTTCGAATGAGTGTTAGTGTTATTTCTCCTGAAGGTCTTTCTGGATGCTCCTCTGTACCCATACGATGCATCCGAGGAGGATGAGGGCCATCGGAGGAAGGATCACGAGACCGTTGTTCATGTAACCGAGGTCATAGAGACACTGCGGGATCACCTGGAATCCGAACAATGTTCCTGAGCCGAGGAGTTCGCGGAAGAATGCGATGATTATGAGAATCATTGCATAGCCGGCACCGTTGGCGAGACCGTCGAGGAAAGATGGAATCGGCTTGTTGCCGAGACCGAAGGCCTCGATACGTCCCATCACGATACAGTTGGTGATGATCAGTCCGATATATACGGAAAGCTGTTTCTCGATGCTGTAGGCGAAGGCCTTGAGGAACTGGTCCACGAGAATCACCATCAGCGACACGACCACGAGCTGTACGATAATCCTGACCCTGTTCGGGATTGAATTCCTGAGGCAGGATACTATGAAGTTCGAGAAGGCGGTGACCACAATCACCGAGAGACCCATCACGAAGGCACCCTTGAGCTGGACTGTAACCGCAAGAGCGGAGCAGATACCGAGGATGAGGGTCGTGATAGGATTGCCTATGAAGATAGGCCTCAGAAGAGTTTCTTTCAATTTATCGTTCATAACAGTTCCTCCTCATTATTTAGCGGTTGCAAGCGTGTCTGCCGCATTGCAGCAGAGTGAATCGGCAGGAGCCTCAAGATTCTCCGGAAGGTCCTCGATGAGGCGGCCCTTCGGCTGGATGGCATTGAGATAAGGCTCGTATGCGTCAAGCCAGGTCTGGATTGCGGCGTTGAGACCGTTGCAGGTCATTGTCGCACCGGTGATTGCGTCGACTGCATTGTCGACACCGGCAGGGGCACCGCCCTTGACAATGCTGAATGCAGGGGCATCCTCCGTGTAAATCACGGACTTGCCCTCGAACTCAGCCCTGAATGAAGGCTCGTCCTTGATCTTGGCGCCCAGACCCGGAGTCTCGGACTCGTGGTCGAAATAGACACCTCTTATGGTCTTGTCCTCGTTCACTGCGATGTAGCCCCAGATAGGGCCCCAGAGACCGGCTCCGTAGCAGGCTGCGACGATGACTCTTTCACCGTCTTTGTCCAGGATGATGACAGGGATTGAAACCTTGTCGGTCTGTCCGTTCTTTATGAACTTGTTCTGTGCCTTGAGGGCTCCTGTGCCCACGATCTCGCAGGACTCGATGTCGAGATTCCTGTCGAGAGTTCCGTCAGCCTTGATGAGGAAAGCCTCCTTCACGGCACTTCTGTAGGCTTCGAGCACTTTGTCATTGCCCATCGCGTCAAGCTCCGATTTCTCGTAGAACTTGGCTGCGGCAAGCATCTGGCTGATGGTCTCCGCCTTCACGTTGGCATCCTGTCTCGGAGCGAGAACCTGGGACACGGTAGCGAGGACGGCGGCAACCAGCACTACGACGAGAGTCGTGTAGATGACTGTATAAATATTACCGTTAGTATTCATAATCAACAATAAGTTAAGCTGTTCTGACTCTCTTCATTCTTCTTGAAATCGCAGCCGAGGTGACATAGTGGTCGATGAGCGGAGCGAATGTGTTCATAAGAAGGATGGCAAGCATCATTCCTTCTGCATATCCAGGGTTGAAGAGCCTTACCACCACGCAGAGCGCACCGACAAGGAATCCGTAGATCCACTTGCCGCATTCGGTCTGTGCCGAGGTGACAGGGTCAGTGGCCATGAATACTGTACCGAAGGCGAAACCGCCCATGATCAGCTGATACCAGGCAGGGATGTCGGTAGCGCCGCAGACATTTCCGAGCCAGCCCACGAGAAGGGCACCGCCTACGGAGGAAATCATGATCTTCCAGCTGGCCACGCCAGTCCAGATGAGGATGGCGGCTCCGATGAGGATGGCGATCACGGATGTCTCGCCTACAGATCCCGGAACGGTACCTGCGAAGAGATCCCATGCGCTGAATCCTGCGTTGTTCACTGCTGCGAGGCCTTCATTGGCATATGCGAGAGGAGTTGCTCCGGTAACGCCGTCAACGAGGCTTTCGCCGTTCCTGAGGGAAATCCACACCTCTGATCCGGACATCTTGCTCGGATAGGAGAAGAAGAGGAAAGCCCTGCAGAGGAGAGCCGGGTTGAGGAAGTTCATTCCGGTGCCGCCGAAGACTTCCTTGCCGAAGAGCACTGCGAATGCCACTGCGATGGCGAGCATCCAGAGCGGAACGTCAACTGGCACGATCAGCGGAATGAGCATTCCGGAAACGAGATATCCCTCGTTGACCTCCTCGTTGCGGATCTGGGCAGAGGCGAACTCGATGCCGAGACCTACGAGATAAGCCACGATATAGAGAGGGAGCACTTTCAGGAGTCCGTACCAGAAATTGGCGAAGAGGCCGCTTTCAACTCCGGTAGCGAGGCTGTGCTGATAACCTACGTTCCACATTCCGAAGAGGGCTGCGGGAACGAGGGCGAGCACAACGATAATCATTATTCTCTTCAGGTCGACCGCATCCCTTACGTGCGCTCCGGTGCGGGTTACCGTACCCGGAACACGGAGGAAGGTGTCGAATGCGTCGATGGTCGAGTGAAGAAACCATAACTTGCCGCCCTTCTCGAAAAGGCCCGGCTGTGGTGTTGTATTCTTTTCTTCCATAACTTCCTTGTGATTAAGCCATTTCTTTGATCATCAGGTCAATGCCCTTCTCGATGATGGCCTGGATGTCGTTCTTGGAAGGATCCACGTACTCGCAGAGGGCGAGATCCTCGGGAAGCACCTCGTAGATGCCGAACTTCTCCATCTTGTCGATGTCGCCGGCGAGGCAGGCCTTGATGAGATATACAGGGAAAATGTCCATAGGCAGCACCTTGGAATATACGTCGGACATGACGAATGCGCGAGGGCCTCCGTTTACATTGGTGTCCATATCGTATGTCTTCTTGGAGCAGAGCCAGGAGAAATAGGTGCGGCTTGAGCTGAACTTGCCGAATCTGAAAGGCTTGGCCCATCCGAGAAGCTCGCGCTCGGTACCCTCGTGGATGAGAGTCACCTGGTTGTCGAAGAATCCGAGGCTTCCGTCAGGTCCCACATTCTTTCCGGTGAGGACGTCGCCGCTTATGAAGCGGATGTCGTTTGCGGAATTGTCGTAGAACTCTGCGATATCCTTCATTGAGATGCCCGGAAGAGCATCAACGTATGCCGGGTCGATGGCCTTTGGACCGGTTACGGCAACCTTTCTGGCAAGATTGAGCCTGCCGGTGTTGAGAAGCTTTCCGATTGCAGCCAGCAGAAGAAGTGACACTGTCCATACAGTCTCGCCCTTCATTATAGGGGAAATGTGGCTGATCTGGACGCCTACGTTGCCCGCAGGATGCTTTCCGCTGACAATGTGCTGGATCACATTCTCGAGCTTGTGGAACGGGGAACCTGAGAAGTTGTCGATGCTCAGGGAAACGTGAACTCCGCCCTTGGTGAGCTTGCCGAGAGCATTCACGGCAGCCTGGACATTGTCGAAATCGTCCTTGAGGGCGAACTCCGGGCTCGCTGCGAGAGGAGCTGTGCTGAAGGCTGAAACAAAAATGGCCTTAGGCTCGGCGGAAGGATCCGCAACGATGCCGTAAGGTCTCTGCACAAGGCCTGCCCACAGACCGCTCTTGAGGAGAAGCTCCTTCACGTCGTCGGCAGTCATTTCGGACACCTTGTGTGAACCGAAGTCCACATACTCCTGCTGTCCGTCAGCCTTGATTTTCACTTCAAGCAACTTTCTCTTCTCACCTCTGACTACTTCGGAAACTGTTCCGCTGACAGGTGAAGTGACAAGAATATCTGGATTCTTCTTGTCTGCCAGAACCGGGGAACCTGCCAGGACCCTATCGCCTTCCTTGACCAGGAGCCTTGGGGTAAGGCCCTTGAAATCGGTTGGTTTCACGGCGATAACGTCTGGGGACACCGTCTTTCTGGTTTTCTGGACCGCCGCCCCGGAAATCGGGATGTTCAGTCCTTGTTTCAAATCGATGTTGTTTGACATTATGGTAACCTTTAATAGTTGTTCCAATGATTATAAAAAATCCGGCTGCGAAGATACTCATTTTTTTTGATTCAATGAAATAATTCTGATGTATATCAGACTGCTGCGGACTGTGCGGTTTGCGCTTGCAATTATGGCTTGCGTTATGTAACTTTGCCATGCTAAAAAACGAAAGGAATGAAACAGATCATCTCGGAAAATGCGCCTGCCGCGATCGGCCCCTACAGCCAGGCCGTGGAAGTCGGCGGCTTTGTATATGCTTCGGGCCAGCTCCCCATCGATCCTGCGACCGGAATCTTCCCGGAAGGAGGCATAAAGGAGCAGACAAGGCAGTCCCTTCTCAATGTCTCGGCTATTCTCGAGGCTGCCGGACTGTCCTTGTCCAATGTTGTCAAAACTACTGTGTATCTGGCAGATATGGGCGACTTCGCCGATATGAATGCAGTTTATTCCGAATTCTTCAAGGCTCCTTATCCGGCGCGCTCGGCCGTTGCGGTAAAGGCATTGCCGAAGGGTGCGATGGTTGAGATTGAGGTGATTGCTGCGAGGAGTTGAGATGACTGCGGAGGGAAAGATACTTGAGGGGCTGGACGAACAGCAGAGAGCGGCTGTAAGCCAGACGGAAGGTCCGGTATTGATAGTGGCGGGAGCCGGGTCGGGAAAGACCAGGGTGCTGACGGGCAGGATTGCATATCTTCTGGAGAAGGGATGTGAGCCTGACCGCATTCTCGCATTGACTTTCACCAAGAAGGCCGCCACCGAGATGAAGGAGAGAATCTCCGCGATGGTAGGGGACAGGAAGGCCCGCCGCCTGTACATGGGCACCTTCCATTCCGTCTTCATCAGGTTCCTCAGGGAGTTCGCGGACAGGCTCGGATACCCTTCCTCATTCACTATCTACGACACCGGCGACTCGGTCAGCGCCATCAAGTCCTGCCTCAAGGAGATGCATCTGGACGACAAGGTCTATAAGCCGAAGGATGTCCTGGGGCGCATCTCGATGGCGAAGAACAATCTCGTCACCCCCGCCGCCTACAAGGCCAATACCCAGGCAATCGTCAACGACACCCATGCCAAAAAGCCTGAAATTTGCAATATCTACGCGAAATATGCGGAGAAATGCAAGGCTGCCGGCGTGATGGACTTCGATGACATTCTCCTGAACATGAACATACTGTTCAAGGATTTTCCGGACGCCCTGGCCTCCGTAGCGGACAGGTTCGACTACATTCTCGTGGATGAGTACCAGGACACCAACTTCGCCCAGTACCTCATTCTCAAGAAGCTGAGCCAGAGGCACAGGAACATCTGCGTGGTCGGGGACGACTCTCAGTCCATCTATGCCTTCAGGGGAGCGAAAATCGAGAACATCCTGAATTTCCGCAAGGATTATCCGGAGTGCAGGCTCTTCCGCCTCGAGCAGAACTACAGGTCCACCCGCAATATCGTCGGGGCGGCCAATTCCCTGATCGAGAAGAATGAGTCCAGAATCCCGAAGACCTGCTTTTCCAGGGGAGACGAAGGCGACCGGATCCATCTGGTGAAGGCCTACACTGAAGCCGAGGAAGCCATTCTCATAGCCTCGGCAATCATCAAGAGAATGAGTGCGGAACATTGTCAGTATCAGGATTTTGCAATCCTGTACAGGACCAATAACCAGTCCCGTGCCATAGAGGAGGCGCTGCGCAAGCGCAATCTCCCGTACATGATTTATTCCGGCAATTCCTTCTTCGACCGCGCCGAGGTGAAGGATATGATGGCCTACCTCAAGCTTGCCGTCAATCCCAATGACGACGAATCGTTCCGCAGGGTGCTCAACAAGCCCGCCAGAGGAATTGGCGCCACCTCGGAGGAGGCTCTGGCCAATGCTGCCCGAAATGCCGGAGAGTCATTGTTCCAGGCCTGCTCGTCAGGTGCACTGGCGGCATCCGGGCTCAAGCAGTCCACAATGTCCAGGATTCTGGCCTTCCATTCGATGATAGCCGAGGCCAATGCCTCCGTACCGGTCAGGGACGCATTCTCCGTCGCGAGGGAACTTTCCGCCCGATGCGGCCTCTATGCCTCGTTCAAGGAGGACAACTCCATCGAGGGCCAGACCAGGGCAGCCAATGTGGAGGAACTCCTCAACAGCATCCAGGGCTTCGTGGAGGACAGGCGCAACGAAATGAAGGAGGAAATGCTTGCGGACGGCTCGGCGGTGGATGTGGAATCCATCAATGATGAAGATCTTCCTGTCGTGACGCTGGGTGATTTCCTCGAGGATATTTCCCTCCTGAGCGCCGTTGATGTCAAGGAGGACGAGGATACCTCCAACAAGATAGCCCTTATGACCGTCCATTCCTCCAAGGGACTCGAGTTCCCTTATGTTTTCGTGGCGGGAATGGAGGAGAATATTTTCCCGTCCGGAGGAATGTTCGCATCGCCGCAGGAAATCGAGGAGGAGCGGCGTCTTTTCTATGTGGCTCTGACCAGGGCCAAGAAAGCTGTGGAGATAAGTTTCGCTTCTACGAGAATGCGGAACGGCAAGCACGAATCCAATTCGCCGAGCCGCTTCATCAGGGAAATCAATCCTGAATATGTCGAGAACCCGTTGAGGGACAGCGATTTTGATGACGAAGACGATGGCTTCGGAGGCTTTGGCTCAGGCTTCGGGCGCAGCTCCGGGTCATGGCAGGAACGAAAGCCGGGCCGGACAGGTATGTCTTTCGGCTACGCTTCTTCATCTCCTGCGGTAAAGGCAGCGCGCAATGTTCCGGGAGCGGGCCGTACAGCCCCTTCAGGCCAGCCGTCCAGCCGCACGATTCCTTCGAATCTCAAGCCTCTGTCCAGGGCAGTCCAGGCAGGCAGTGCTCCTGCACAGAGGCAGGGAACGCCGGACCGCAATCCTTCCGGGGATTTCACATCGGTCCTGGACCTGAGAGCCGGCCAGCGCATCGAGCACAACCGCTTCGGCCTGGGTACAATAGTCGAAATATCCGGAAGCGGGACCGATCTCAAGGCCAAGATCGACTTCGACGCTTCCGGAATAAAGATTCTTCTGCTCAAATATGCCAAGATCCGCCTGGCGTAAAGCCTTGGGAATCAGCAGGAATGCCTATTGGAAATCGGTAAGCATTATTTCCGCCGGCGCACGCTTCTGTGCCAGCAGCTCCTTCATCTTCTGCATTGCGGGAGCACTGTGCCTGTAGAACATCTGAAGTCCGGAGCAGAGTGAATTGAGACCAGACTGTCCGTTCTTTGCCTTGTCGAAGCGGTGCTTCGGGCATTCTCCGTTGCAGAGACGGAGCCACTCGCAGCGTCGGCATTGCAATGGCAGGGAGTTGCGCTTCTCGATTCCGAATGCCATGGCCCCGTCGCAGCCGGCGAGATCCCTGAGGTTGTCCGTGGCGATGTTGCCGAGCTTGTACTCAGGATAGACGAAGTGGTCGCAGACATACACGTCTCCGTTATGCTCCACGACAATGTTGCCTCCGCAGGTCTCCGCATATGCGCAGGTTCCCGGCATAGCCCCGACCCAGCCGGCCAGGGTGGCATCGAACATGCCCACGAAATACCGGCCTACGTCATGCCTTACCCAGTAATCGAAAATGTCGCAGAGAAGGCGGCCGTAGCCCACGTCGCTTATGGACCAGGTGCCGATTCCGTCGCTTTCCCCGGCAGGGTTCACGATGGTCGGACGCACCGACTTGAGCGTCTTCCCGTTATCTCCTTTCTGATATCTGATTTTCTCCACGACGGGGAGGAACTGCATATACTTGCTGCCGATGGACTTGAGGAACTGGTAGATTTCCAGTCCGTGACCCTCGGAAGCCTTGCTGACGGCGGTCAGGGTGTTGAATTCCACGCCGCCGTAAACCAATGTCCTCAGGCCGGCCATCACCCTGCTGAATGAAGGCTCGCCCGCCTTGCTGCTCCTGTATCTGTCGTGAATGTGCTCCGGGCCGTCGATGGAAATGCCGATGAGAAAATTGTTCTCGGCGAAGAAATCCGCCCACTGCGGTGTCAGGAGCGTTCCATTGGTCTGGAGTGTGTTGTGGACTATCTTGTCCTCCGCATATTTCTTCTCGAACTCGATGGCCTTCCTGTAGAAGTCGAGTCCCATGATGAGAGGCTCTCCTCCGTGCCAGTTGAATGTGACTTCGGGAACGTCGCAGGAACCGAGATAGTTCTTGATGAGTTTTTCAAGCATATCCTCCGTCATACGGGGCTCCCTGCCGCCGTACAGGCCGGATTTGTCCAGGTAGTAACAATACCGGCAGTCCAGATTGCAGAGCGAACCGCCGGGCTTTATCATAAGATTGAACGCCAGCGGACCGGACATTCTCTCCGCATCCGCCAGCGTTATCGTATTCTTGAAGATATCTTCAGCCATTCCGGGAATTATTTCTCAAGGCGCTCCTTGATGGCCTTGGTCTGCTCCTCGAAGCCTGGCTTCTCAAGCAGGGCGAACATATTCTTCTTGTAAGCCTCCACTCCCGGCTGGTTGAACGGATTCACGCCGAGGGTGTATGCGCTGATGCCGCAGGCGAACTCGAAGAAGTAGAAAATCGCTCCGAGGGTCTTCTCGTTGATTCTGTCAATGCTGATTTCGAGCTGAGGTACGCCACCGTCAATATGGGCGAGCTTCGTTCCGAGCTGAGCCATTGCATTGCAATGCTCCACGTGCTTGCCGGCCAGGTAGTTAAGCTGGTCGAGGTTCTGAGGGTCAGAGCCGATCACCACCTCGCGGTTGCTGTTCTCCACCGTCACGACAGTCTCGAACATTGTCCTGGAGCCATCCTGTACGAACTGGCCGAGAGAGTGCAGGTCTGTGGTATAGATGACGGAAGCAGGGTAGATACCCTTGCAGTCCTTGCCCTCGGACTCTCCGTAGAGCTGCTTCCACCATTCTCCGAGATACTGGAACTTCGGATTGAAGGAAACGAGCACCTCAATTCCCTTTCCGCATTCTGAATAGAGGAGATTCCTCATTGCGGCATATTTCACGGCAGGATTGCACTCGCATCTTTTTGCAAGAGCCTTCTCTTCCTCGACTGCGCCGGCGAGCAGGGCCCTGATGTCGAAGCCTGCAAGGGCGATAGGGAGGAGTCCCACAGGGGTGAGGACCGAGAAACGGCCTCCGACATTGTCAGGAACAATGAAAGTCCTGTATCCTTCCTGGGTGGAGAGGGTCTTGAGAGCACCCCTGCGGGCGTCGGTCACGGCCACGATGCGCCTTGAAGCCTCTGCACCGTAAACGTCCTCGATATGCTTCTTCACGATTCTGAAGGCTACTGCAGGCTCGGTAGTGGTACCGGACTTGGAGATGACGACGCAGGCGGTATTCCTTTCCTTCATCAGGTCAATGAGCTCGGCGGTGTATTCCTCTGAAAGATTGTTTCCGGCGAATACCACGTCAGGTGTGCCGCTCTTCCTCAGCTCCCTGGCGAAGCTGTGCGAAAGTGCCTCGATGGCGCATTTTGCTCCGAGATAGGAGCCTCCGATGCCGATAACGACAACGAGATCGATGTTCAATGACTTCCAGTCATCGCGTACATCCTCGCAAGCCTTCACGAGCTCCTCAGGGGTCTCTGACGGGAGATGCTTCCATCCGAGGAAATCATTTCCGGCACCATTCTCCGCCTCGAGCACGTCATAGGCGGCAAGAGCCTTCTCGACATAATTCTTGTAATCAGATTCTTTTACAAAGGAGGAACAGCCTCCGATATTGATTTTGACCATTTTTATGAAAATTTGTTTCGGCAAAGTTACTCTTTTTTATTGATAATTCTTCATTAATACGTAATTTATAGGTATATTTGCTTGATTGAAAAGTTTTAATAAAAAACGATATGACTAAAACCACTTTTTTCAAGGCTCTTGCCTGTGCTGCTATGATATCGCTTTCGGCCAATGCCGGGGCTGTGGGCAGCGTCCGCATTGCCGCTCACCGCGGCTTCTGGGATTGTGATGCGGCCAAAAGGACCGAGAATTCCATCGGCTCCCTCAAGGCTGCCCAGGACAATGGCTTCTGGGGTTCGGAGTTCGACATCCACCTTACCTCGGACAATGAGATCGTCGTGCATCACGACGCCAGCATCCAGGGCCAGAGCATCCACAGGAACACCTATGAATTTCTGAAGCAGTTCAAGCTCGCCGACGGCACATCGATGCCTACCCTCGACGAGTATCTCACCCAGGGGGAGAAATTCCCTGAAACCGTTCTCGTGGTCGAGTTCAAGAAGCACTCCGACGTGAACCAGGAGAATACCCTCGTTGACCTGACCCTGAAGAAGCTCAGGGAGCACGGCCTCTACGACCCGTCCAGGGTGATGTTCATATCCTTCAGCATGAACATGTGCGAGAGGATTGCAAAGCTCGCTCCGGAGTTCACCAACCAGTATCTCAACGGCGACATCGCCCCTGCTGAACTTCACAGGAAGGGCATCAACGGAATCGACTATCATTACAATGTGATATACAAGCATCCGGAGTGGGTGACCGAAGCCCACGACCTCGGAATGTCCGTGAATGTCTGGACCGTGAACAAGGAGCAGGATATCAGGGCAATGATAGGTTTCGGAGTGGACTGCATCACCACCAATGACCCTCTGCTCGTCCGCAGGCTTCTCGGGATGGAGGAGCTCCGCAACAATCCTCCTGCAACGGAGGACCCTCTCGCAGACCCGAAGGCAGTGGTAGTGGCCGGAAATGCCCGCTTCACAATGCTCGGAGACCGTCTTGTCCGCATGGAATGGGCTGAGGACGGCAAGTTCGAGGACAGGGCCACATTGGGAATTGTGAACAGGAAGATGCCTGTGCCTCAGTATACAGTGAAGAAATCCGGCAGGAAGGTGACCATCAGGACATCCGCATTGACATTGACATATACCGGAGAAGGCAAGTTCGACGAGAACAATCTCAGCGTGACATTCACGATGGCGGATCCTTCCGCAAAGAAGGGCGTGCGCACGGTGACCTGGCATCCGGGAATGGACGACAGCGGCAACCTGCTCGGAACCACCCGTACCCTCGACCGCAATGACGGAACCACCGACAGGAACATCTTCGACAGGGGAGTGGCATCCCGCGACGGCTGGGCCATCATCGACGAGAGCGACAGACACGTTTTCGTGCCGGTGGAGTCCGACTGGAAAAACTGGGTCGGAACACGCGAGCCGGGTGAACGCCAGGACCTCTACATGTTCGCTTACGGACACGACTACAAGGCTGCCGTTTCCGATTTCGTGAAGATCGGCGGTAAGATTCCCCTCCCTCCGAAATACACCCTCGGATACTGGTGGTGCCGTTACTGGCAGTACAGTGATTTTGAGTTCGTCGGCCTCGGAAAGCAGATGCGCTCGCTCAGCATTCCTATTGACGTGATGGTCCTCGATATGGACTGGCACGAGACCTGGACCCTCACTACTAAAAAAGATTCTCCGAAGGATGAGTTCGGCCAGAGAGTGGGCTGGACAGGATATACCTGGCAGAAGAAACTCTTCCCTAATCCTTCAAACTGCCTCCAGGACCTTCACAATCTCGGTCTCAAGACTACTCTCAACCTTCATCCGGCTTCCGGTATCCAGCCTTACGAGGAGCCATATGATAGATTCGTAAAGGATTATCTTTCAAGGACTTCTGACTATGATGGGCCTAAGGGCTACATAAAGGAGGACGGCAGCAAGGCCCCTGTTCCCTTCAGGATTGACGACCAGGCCTGGGCTGACGCATATTTCAATTCCGTTATCCGTCCTTTCGAACGCCAGGGAGTCGATTTCTGGTGGCTTGACTGGCAGCAGTGGAAGCTCAGCAAATATGTTCCGAACCTGAGCAACACATTCTGGCTGAACTACACCTTCTTCAATGACATGGTACGCCAGAGCGAGAGCGAGGGCATCTACGCCCGCCGTCCAGTAATCTATCACAGATGGGGAGGAATCGGCAGCCACCGCTATCAGATCGGCTTCTCGGGTGATACCTATGCGACCTGGAAGGTGCTCGGCTACCTGCCTTGGTTCACGGCTACCTCCTCCAACGTCGGCTACGGATACTGGGGCCACGACATAGGCGGCCACATGCAGCCTAAGGGTGTGAAGAGCACTGACCCTGAGCTCTATACCAGATGGATCCAGGGCGGCGTGTTCACCCCTATCTTCAAGACCCACTCCACCAAGGACAGGACAATGGAGAAGAGGTTCTGGGTATTCCCGGAGCATTTCGACGCAATGCGTGACGCCATCCGCCTCAGGTATGACCTCTCGCCTTATATCTACAATGCCGCAAGGCAGACCTACGACACAGGTATCTCCATGTGCCGTCCTATGTACTACGAGTATCCTGAGAACAATGAGGCCTACGACTACACTGAGGAGTTCATGTTCGGCGACGACATTCTCGCCACTGTGGTATGCCAGCCTGCCGACAGCATCACTTCGCTGGCTTCCAGGACAATGTGGTTCCCTGCTGGAAACGACTGGTACGATGTGGCCACCGGTTCCATGATAAAGGGCGGCCAGGTGAAGACCCTCAGGTATACTGTCAATGAGAATCCGTACTATGTAAAGGCCGGTGCCATCATCCCTATGGCCGGTCCGGAAATCACCTCACTGCAGGAGAAGAGCAATATTCTCAAGGTGTTCGTTGCCCCGGGCGACGGCGAGAGCAGGGCTTCAGTCTATGAGGACGACGGAGCTACACAGGCCTACAAGACAGAATATGCTACGACCGAGCTCAGCAAGGTGTCAGACGCGTCATTCACCAGGGTGACCGTGGCTCCCCGCAAGGGCACTTACTCCGGCATTGATGCGAACAGGCAGCTCCAGTTTGCAATCGCCGGTGTCTTCGCTCCTGAGTCAGTGACTGTCAACGGAATAGAGATTCCTTACTCAAGGTTCGCCGAGAATGACTACAGGACCGGATGCACTGTTCCGGAGTGGAGCTATGACGGTACGAATCTCACCGTGATGGTATATCTTCCTGAGAAGCCGGCTGCCGAGGAAGTGGTAGTCGAGTGCAGGTACAATGAGTATGCACAGACCCACCGCGAGCTTCTTTCCGGAAAGAAGGGCCTGATGCACAGGATGATGGACCTCACTCCTGAGGTCAAGATTGTCTTCGCGCAGTACGTGGATTCATACATGATGCTTCCGGATTCATTCCTTGCATTGGCACAGTGTTCAAGCTTCATCAGGGAAGATCCGAAGAATGCAGGCAAATATCTTGAGGAAATCAATCCTGAGAATCTGATCGATGACCTCAGCAAGTATGAGAGCATACCTGATGACTTTATCGCCAAGCTCAAGGCACTGACAACTTTAGAATAAGCGTAAGTATTTAATGGCCAAAGGTTTTGCAGCTGTTGAAGAACAATGCCGCAAGGCTGTTCAGGACATAAGGAATGGTTCGTTCGCCCCCGTCTATCTTCTGATGGGGGACGAACCGTATTATCCGGACATGCTTTGTGAGGAGATCATCAGGCATGCCCTGACCGATTCCGAAAGGGATTTCAACCAGTCTGTCTATTACGGCCTGGACACGGATGCCGGCACTGTAGCCTCCGATGCAAGGAGTTACCCGATGATGGCCGAGCGGCGTCTGGTGGTGCTCAAGGAGGCCCAGAACATGAAGACACTGGAGGATCTTGGGGCATATGCCGCCGAGCCTCTGGAATCCACGGTTCTGGTTATTCTGATGCACGGGGCTTCTGCGGACAAGCGCAGGAGCCTGTACAAGAATGTGCAGAAGAACGGCTTCGTGCTGGATTCCCCTCAGGTGCGGGATTACGAGATGCCGGAATGGATATCCGCATACTTCCGGACCAGAGGCATTGCAATAGATCCTCAGGCTGCAGCCCTGCTTGGCGAATATGCGGGAACTGACCTTGGCAAGATAGCCGTCGAGACTGACAAGATGCTCAAGAGCCTGCCGGAAGGCGTTTCGAGGGTTACTGCAGAGGACATTGAGAAGAATGTCGGCATCAGCAGGCAGTACAGCATATTCGAGCTTACTAAGGAACTCTCGCTGAAGAATTCCAGGAAAGCATTGAAGATTGCGGCCCACATCGCTTCGGGACCGAGGTTTGTGATGGCTATGGCAGTACCGCCGCTTTTCAACCATTTCTACCGGATTCTCAGGCTGCATTCCGTGTTGAGGTACAATCCTGCCCTGCCGAGGGCGGAGAAAGCAAGAATTCTCGGCGTGAATCCGTATTTCGTGGAGGAATACGATACGGCGGTACGCAATTATCCTCTGCCCAAGTGTATGAGTATCATTGCATTGCTGGAAGAATACGATTATAAGGGAAAAGGCGGGGCGAGCGGCGAGGCCGGACAGGATGAACTCCTGGTGGAACTCGTGGCCCGCATTCTGGCCTGATAATTTTTTGTGAAATCATGGGATTGATTGAATGCAGGAACATCTGCAAAAGTTTCGGCGAAAAGGTCGCTCTCGACAATGTCAGCGTGGACATTCCCGCCGGAAAGATCTTCGGCCTTCTCGGACCTAACGGAGCCGGAAAGACTACATTGATAAGAATTGTCAACAGGATTACCATTCCTAATTCCGGTGAGGTCATTTTCGATGGAAGGCCTATAACGCAGAGGGATGTGGAGAGGATTGGCTATCTTCCTGAGGAAAGGGGACTTTACCGCAAGATGGAGGTAGGCGACCAGGCCATGTACCTGGCCCAGCTCAAGGGAATGAGCGCCCGCGACGCCCAGCGCGAACTCAAGAAATGGTTCGTGAAGTTCGGTATCCAGGACTGGTGGAAGAAGAAGGTTGAGGAACTCTCCAAGGGTATGGCCCAGAAGGTCCAGTTCATCACCACGGTGGTCCACAAGCCTGCCCTGATGATACTGGACGAGCCTTTCAGCGGTTTTGACCCGGTGAATACCGAGCTGATCCGCAAGGAAATCCTAGCATTGAAGGAGGAGGGAGCCACCATCATCCTCTCGACCCACAATATGGAGTCCGTCGAGGAACTTTGCGACAACATCGCCCTCATCAACAAGTCCAGGCTAGTAATCGATGGAGGCGTGGATGAGATCCGCCACAAATACGGCAACAACAATGTCGAGCTCATATACACCGGCGAGACCCCTCTCCAGTCAGTGGAAGGCCTCTACACCGTGCTTTCAGACCAGGATGACTCGGGCCGCCACACTGCGGTGCTCGCTGTTTCCGGGCAGGCAAGCGGCAATCAGGTGCTCTCGTCCGTCCTTGGAAACGGCTTGACAGTCAACTCATTCAAGGAACTTCTTCCGAGAATGAACGACATTTTCATCAAACTCGTCACGGAAGGCGAATAATCATTGGAGGAAAGAAGTATGAACCTGCATACGGTAAATATCATCATCAAGCGCGAATATCTTACTCGCGTAAAGAAGAAATCATTCATTATCACGACTTTCCTCGTGCCTCTTCTCTTCGTGGTGCTCTGCACCCTGCCGACTCTCATAATGACAATGGCGAAGGAGGAGGCGAAGAAGATTGCCGTCGTGGACAAGTCCGGCATTGTCGCTCCGGCTCTGGAGAACACGGCCACAATGTCGTTCACGCAGTATCCGGACGCAGATCCGGAGACCATAAAGTCTTCACTGGACAGCATCGGGATGGATGCCCTCCTCTCCATTTCAGCATTGGACACGGCTTCCAGGACGGTGACTGCCACCACATTCTCCGCGAAGCCTCTCGGAGTGGATATGACATCCGATCTCGAAAGGCAGATCAATGATGCCGTCGAGGCTTACCGCATCAGCACCTACGACATCGAGGGCCTTAAGGAAATAATGGCCGAGGTGAAGCCCGATGTCCGTCTCGTATCCTACAAGATGGATGAGTCCGGCAATGAAACCCTCAATGAATCAGGAATTTATATGTTCCTTTCGATGGTTCTGGGAATGATTATCTACATGTTCATCTCCATGTTCTGCGGAATGGTCATGTCCAGCGTCATCGAGGAGAAATCCAGCAGGGTAGTCGAGGTTCTCGTATCATCCGTCAAGGCTACCGAGCTCCTTTTCGGAAAGATTATCGGAGTCGCCCTTGTGGCCCTGACCCAGTTCTTCATGTGGATTGCGCTGACGGTAGTCATTCTTGCGGTCATCGGCGGCATTACCGGCTCCGGTCTCGCAGGTCTTGCTGGTGACCCTGCCCAGATGACCTCGATGACAGGCCAGATTCCAGGCGCGGCAATGCCTGAGATGCAGGACATCCTCGATGCCGCCGCTCCTGCAGACTCTCTCTCTGCCGCAAATCAGGCCGCTCCAAGTACCGGAGCTGTAATCCTGAGCACTCTTTCCAGCGTGAACTACACCCAGCTCATCATCGTGTTCGTCCTCTTCTTCGTGTTCGGCTACCTTCTCTATGCGTCGCTCTTCGCGGCCATCGGTTCCGCAGTCGAGAATGAGGCTGACAGCAACCAGCTTGTGCTGCCTCTCACGATTCCGCTGATGATCGGATTCTTCATTGCAATGTTCGTCTACAAGTCGCCTGACAGCGGTCTGGTATTCTGGGCTTCAATGTTCCCGTTCACTTCGCCTATGGTGATGCTTACCAGGGTCCTCTTCGGGGTTTCTACCTGGGAACTCGTCCTCTCTCTTGTGATTCTCATCCTCTCTTTCGTGGGATGTGCCTGGATTTCGGCGAAGATTTACAAGATAGGCATCCTGATGTTCGGCAAGAAGACTTCCTTCAAGGATCTTTGGAACTGGCTTAAAATGAAATAGTCATGAAGTTAATGAAATACTTCGCCGCCATGGCGGTGATGATTGTCTCCGTTTCCGCGGCTGCACAGGATGAGTTCGCATTGTCCTGGACAAGAAAGCCCGTGGACGGACGCATGACAGGCGTGGTTTCCGCCGGGCCGGACAATGTCGCAGAGGCGATGGGCTACATCGAAAGGGGGCGCTATCATTCGCCTTCCGGCAGGGTTTACGGCAGGAAATCTTCCGTGACCCGGGCCGCAACTCTTATGATAGTGGCTCAGGAAAGCATGCGGGAGGTGAAGCAGGTCATTGCATTCTCCTCTGAGGAAATGGTGAAGGATGGACCTGAATCCGCTCTTTCCAACTGGTTCATAGACGCCCTGATGGAAAGCGTGTCGGAGATTTCCGGCAGGAAGGTGGATATCGGTTTCACCAATTTCGGAGGCATCCGGGTGGACATGCCCAAGGGAGATGTCCTTCTGGACGATATTCTGTCAATGTTTCCATTCCGCAACAATCTCTGCTATCTCGAACTCAGGGGCAGGGATGTGCGGGCCATCCTGGAGCAGATGGCCTCGTCCGGCTGGCAGGTTATCGGCGGGGTGAGGTGCGTCTCTTCCAGGGACGGCCGTCTCCTGAGCGCAGAGGTGGATGGCGAACCTCTTGATGATGAGAGGGTTTACAGTGTGGCCACGGTAAGTTTCCTTCTGGATGGCGGTGATGGCTATTCCATTGCGAAGAATGCTCTCCGGCTGGACATTTTACCTCAGGTTATCATAGATGCCATGCTTCCTTACGTGAAGTCATTGACTGCCGCAGGAAGGAACATAGAGTATTCCAGGGATGGCAGAGTTGTAATAGTGGACTGATTATGATAAAGTTGATTGCTGCCGTTGTAACGGCTATGCTTGTTGCCTGTTCCGGAGCTTCGGCCCAGAAGCTCACGATTATGCATTTCAATGACACACACAGTCATCTCGAGCCGGAACGTGCCGGGAAATCTGCCGGCCGGGGAGGCGTAATCGAGAGGGCTGCGCTTGTGGACAGCGTCCGAAATGCCGTCGGAAGGCGGAATTTCCTTCTTCTCCACGCCGGGGATTTCAATCAGGGGACCTCGTATTACACGACTCTCGGGGGAATGCTTGAGGTCGGGCTGGTCAATGCTCTCGGCTATGATGTCATTACCCTCGGCAATCACGAGTTCGATGACGGAATCGAGCATCTCAGCCTGCGTCTTGCGGGATTGAAATGCCCTGTGGTATGCTCCAATTATGATTTCTCGCAGTTTGAGCTGGGCAAATATGTGAAGCCTTACGTGGTTCTGAAGCGTGGCGGGATGAGAATCGGCATCTTCGGAATGCTGACCGACATCACGAAGGTGGTGGAGAGGACTATTGCAGACCGTCTGCCCAAGTTCGATGATGTGGAGACTGCCAACAGGTGGGCTTCTTATCTGAAGAATGAGAAGAAATGCGACATTGTCATCGCCCTGACGCATCTGGGAATAGAGAATGAGGATTTCATGGACCAGGACCTTGTCAGGGCCACCAGGAATATCGACCTTGTGGTCGGAGGGCATTCGCATACTTTCATAAAGGATATTGTCTACGAGAACAATATTGACGGAAAGCCTGTTCCGATTGTCCAGAACGGATGCTGGGGACTGGACACTGCAGAACTTTCGATTGTAAAAAAATAAAACTGCATAATTATGGACAATTTACAGAAACCCAACATTGAACTTGAATCCCTTTCCGACAGGCACAGGGCGATTCTGGACATATTGCAGCTTCAGGGAAGCGTTTCCGTATCGGACCTCTCCGAGAGGCTTTCGGTGTCCGAGGTGACTATCAGGAAGGATCTTTCGACGCTGGAGAAGCAGAACAAGCTTTACAGGACTCACGGCCGCGCCATTCCGATCAGTCCGTATATCGGGGACAGGCATATCAATGAGAAGGAGAAGCAGATGGTTCGCGAGAAGAGGGCTATCGGCAAGATGGCGGCGAAGATGGTGAATGAGCATGACTCCATCCTCGTGGCTTCGGGAACGACGATTCTTTATACTGCGAAGGAGCTTGTGGAGAAGAAGAATATTACTGTCATATCGGCTTCTGTATCAGCTTCTTCCATGTTGTCGCAGAATAAGCAGATAGATGTTGTGCAGCTGGGGGGAATGGTCAGGGAGAGTTCGGTTTCCGTAGTCGGCTCCTTTGCCGAGGATATGCTGAAGTATTTCAACTGCAGTCTGCTTTTTATGGGTGCGGACGGGGTTGACCTTGAGTTCGGCGTGACGACCACGAATATGATGGAGGCGAATCTGAACAGGATGATGATGAACACGTCGCAGCAGACTGTTCTCCTGGTGGACAGCACGAAGTTCGGCAAGAAGGGCTTCAGCAAGATCTGTGACATCGGAGACATCGACAGGATCATCACTGATGACGGTATTCCTCAGATGTATCTGGAGAGCCTTCAGGACCGCGGCATCGAGGTTACAGTCGTTTCGGCCAACGGATAATATTCAGGCCTGGATACCGGAACGATACCTCATTTCTCCGGACCAGGCCCTCCCAAACTTCGTTTGGGCCCCTCCCTCTTGTGCCGAGGGCGGCAAGTCCTGCGAAATGAGGTATCGTTCCGGTATATTGCAATTACAAGATATTCATTGACTGCTCGCGGATCTTCTCCAGCTCGTCCTTCATGCGGACGACGACTTTCTGGATGCCGGAGTGGTTCGCCTTGGAGCCGGTCGTGTTGATTTCCCGGCCCATCTCCTGGATAATGAAGCCAAGCTTCTTTCCCGGATATTCCTCATTGTCAATGGTGTCGATGAAGTATTTGCAGTGCTGGCGGAGGCGGACCTTTTCCTCGTTGATGTCGAACTTCTCGAGATAATAGATCATTTCCTCCTCGAAGCGGCTCTGGTCAGGTTTCAGGGAGAGCTCCTCGATGGCCTTGCCTATTTTCGCCCTGATTGCTGCGATTCTCTCCGGGTCGAAGGACTCCACCTCATCCTCAAGGTCGAGAATGTTCTGAACACGGCCCGTGACATCCCTGTATAGGGCAATCCCCTCGTGGGCCCTGTATTCGTTGACCTTTGCAATGGCCTCGTCAATGGCAGACTCTACGTCAATCCAGTTATCTTCCGTGATGATGTCCTGACGTCCGGTGTCCATAATGTCAGGGAATCTCAGAATAGTGTTCATATACAGGGCCGAGTCGGCCTTCACGCCGAGCCCCTCCCCGATCTC
>JAXDUM010000054.1:0-8330 GCA_034089285.1 Candidatus Cryptobacteroides sp. | reverse complement strand
CAGATGCAGGACTATCAGAGCCACTATCTTGACCTGAAAGATAAGTGGAGAAAGAGAGGTAAAGGCGAGAAGGAAGTGGTCAATGATGACATCATATTTGAGACTGAACTGATAAGGCAGGTAGAGATAAACATTGACTATATCCTGCTTCTGGTGAAGAACTACCACGAGAGCAACTGCAAGAACAAGGAAATACTCGTCAATATCAGCAAGGCAGTAAGTGCGAGTATGCAGTTGAGAAGCAAGAAGGAACTCATTGAAGACTTCGTGGCAAGCGTCAATACCGATACTGATATTGATGCGGCGTGGGAGGCGTATGTGAAGCAGCGTAAGCAGGACGACCTGAATGAGATTATCACAAGTGAGAACCTGAAAGCAGACGAGACCTCCAAGTTCGTGGAGAACGCTTTCCGTGATGGAGCGATACGCACAACGGGAACCGATATTGACAAGATACTACCTGCGATGTCCCGCTTCGGGGGTGGCAACAGGCAGGATAAAAAGAAGACTGTGATAGAGAAGTTGAAGGTATTCTTTGAGAAATATTTCGGAGTAATCTGACAATAATAATTATTATTCTCCTCTGCGAGGAAGAGGAGTAGTAGAATTTGAAGCATTTTCAGGTCAGCGGAAAATGCATTTCGGCACTGCTCAATGAGCCAGAGACTGCCCGAATACTGCCCTGACGAGATTGCTCGTTATATGTCGGTGGGTATCAAAGAGTAATACGGGCGTAATCAGAACTTGAATGACAATCCTGCCGACACGTAGCCCGCGTCATGGCCACCCTCCACCCAGAGTCCGGCATCGACCATCGCCCTCGCGTAGAGTTCGAGACGGCTGCAGAGTGTCATGTGGTAACTGAGACCAACCGCAATGTCAACTCTGTTGCAGTACGTGTCCTGTTGTTTGTCGCCATAGCCGTTGTCCAGCATCCAGTTGTAGCTGTAGCGGGAGTATTCGCCTCCTATTGACCAGCCCAGGCTTCCGAAACGTCCGAAATCAAGGAAACAGATGTCCTATATGTCCTATTCGGAGTCAACGGAGAAACTTAAGCCGAAACTGCCGCCGCCATAGCTGCCGCTGAAGATGTAATTCTTATTGTCCACCGTCTTCCGGTAGATTTCAGAACCTTCGCTCTTTGTGAAGCCCGCAGGTATGAACTTGGCGTAATAGGTGGTCGACACGGACTTGTCGCACTTGTAGTCGAAGAAGGTCAATGTCTTCATGCTGCCGATTTCTTTATACTGCCAATTCTCGACTTCCCCGTCAAAAACAGGAAAGCCTTCCAGGAATGGATACTCCTTGACAACAGTGGCCCAAGTCACCTTGCCTACAGGGTCAATTGAAGGTTTGTTTCCTGACTCTTCCTTGCCGCAGCTGAAAATCATCATTGCGGCACAGATGAATAATAATAACTTTTTCATGTCGTTAGTGGTTTATATAATCTGTTCAAACGGGGCATAATTGTTATGTTGGTGGTTCAATTGTAATCATCCTCATTTGCACAAGCACATAATGTGAGTGCAAGCAATGGTTTGCGCCGCTTAACGGGCTGCCGGCAATAAAATATGTCAATGCATATGATGCCGCACACCATATAATTGCAAAAATACATACCTTTGCTGATGTTGAACAACTTGAAGGATGAAAGCTGCGAGAACCATACTCACCCTTTGTGCGGCAATGCTGACAGCGGCCTGCGCCCGGAACTCATTCTCCCCGCAGGACGGAGACCTTATTTTCTGCGCGGGCGGAGACACCCAGATGAGCAGGGCCATCACCTCCGCCACGCTCAATGACAATGACATGCAATATGACCACGTGGCTATATTCGCCAATTTGGACGGTGTTCCTTCGGTAATAGAGGCCACCTCGAAATATGGTGTCCGGACGGTCGGCTGGGAGGAATACCTTGCCCAGGCGGACAAGATTGGCGGAAAACCCGGAATTGACATAATGCGGATAAGGGAGGACATTGACATTGATGCCGCCATTGAACGGGCCCTGAGTTTTCTGGGCCAGGACTACGACTGGTACTACCTTCCATCAAACGGAATGATGTACTGCTCGGAACTGGTTTATGAAAGTTTCCTGCGCAGGGACGGCTCGCATCTTTTCACCGCCATCCCGATGAATTTCAGGGACAAGGACGGGAACATGCCTGAGTTCTGGACCGGATTGTTCGCCGGGCTTGGCAGGGATGTGCCTGAGGGAGAGCCCGGCACGAACCCTAACGACATGTCCCGGGACCCGGCTCTGCAACATGTCTTCAGATACTTCGGGGATAAGATTCAACAGTAAAAATGAATGAGCCGGACAATTTCCGGCCTTGAGAAAAAGCATAATGCAATGAAACGTATAGAAGTGGCGGCAGCCATAATAAGGCGGGGTGACAGAATATTCGCCACCCAGCGCGGCTATGGGGAATTCAAGGACTGGTGGGAGTTCCCAGGGGGCAAGATTGAACCCGGAGAGACCCCTGAGGAGGCATTGAAACGTGAAATCCGGGAGGAACTGGATGCAGCAATCGAGATCGGAGAGCTCCTCCAGACCGTCGAATGGGACTACCCTGCCTTCCATCTCACAATGCATTGCTTCTGGTGCGGGCTCAAAGGTGAGTCACTGCACCTGAACGAACACGAAGATGCCGCCTGGCTTTCTGCCGATGACCTTGACACAGTCAGATGGCTGCCGGCCGACCGTGACATCCTCGTCGAAATCGGCAAAGTTCTCAGGAGCACATTGACCATACGGAAATCGGCACCGGACGACATCCCGGAAATGATGGAAATCTTCGCCGCAGCCCGCAGATTCATGGCAATGACGGGGAATCCGGACCAATGGTCGGAAGACTATCCTGGAGAAGAACTGCTGAAAAGCGACATTGCAAGCGGGGACAGCCATGTCATATTGAGCGGCGGAAGAATCGTCGCCACCTTCGTGCTCCGGCCGGGCAATGATCCTACCTACGACACAATATATGACGGCAATTGGCCCGATGACCTGCCATACGCCACCATCCACAGAATCGCGAGCCGGGGAGAAAGGAAGGGAATGCTGCATGCTGCAATGCAATATGCATTGGAAAGATACTCCGCCATACGCATCGACACCCACAGAGACAATACCGTAATGCGCAATGCCATTGCCAAGGAGGGCTTTAAATACTGCGGCATAATCCATTGCTGGAACGGTACCGAGCGCCTGGCCTACCAGTTCACCAAGGCATAGTGCACAATTTTCCCAGACACCGCAGAAACTTATAGTTTTTCACGGAAAATCGTTTTATATTTGTCTGATATAACAAACAAACTGCATATATGGAAAAAATAATAGAATGCGTGCCGAATTTCAGTGAAGGCCGCAATCCTGAAATCATCAGCGCCATTGCAGATTCCATCCGCAGATGCGGCGATGAAGGCCAGGTCAAGATTCTCAACATCGACCCCGGCGAGGCCACCAACAGGACAGTCATAACCTTTGCGGGAAACCCGGAGGCCGTCGTCGAGGCAGCATTCAGATCAGTGAGCAAAGCTGCTGAACTCATTGACATGAGACAGCATCACGGGGCCCATCCGAGGTCAGGGGCAACGGACGTGCTGCCATTGGTGCCGATTTCAGGTGTCACACTGGAAGAATGCGCGGAGATGTCCCGCAGGCTCGCCGAAAGGATTTACAGGGAGCTCGGAATCCCTTGCTACTGCTATGAGGCTGCTGCGTACAAGCCTGAAAGAAAGAACCTTGCGGTATGCAGGGCGGGCGAATACGAGGCATTGCCGGAAAAGATAAAGGACCCGGAAAGGCGTCCGGATTTCGGCCCGGACACATACAATGAGACAGTGGCCCGCAGCGGAGCCAGCAACGTCGGTGCCAGGGATTTCCTCATTGCCGTGAACTTCAATCTCAACACCACCTCAACCCGCAGGGCCAATGCCGTAGCCTTCGACGTCCGCGAGAAAGGCCGGCCGAAAAGAGAGGGCAATCCGCTGACGGGCAAGATAGTGAAGGACGCTGACGGAAATCCGGTGATGATTCCGGGCACATTGAAAGGATGCAAGGCAATCGGCTGGTACATAGACGAATACGGCATTGCCCAGGTATCGATGAACATCACCGACATCAATGTCACTCCTCTCCACAAGGCCTTCGAGGAAGTCTGCAGGGCTGCACAGGCCAGGGGCCTCAGGGTCACCGGAACCGAAATAGTCGGCCTCGTGCCGAAGCGCAGCCTCATTGAAGCAGGAAAATACTTCCTTGAGAAGCAGCAGCGCTCCCTAGGCATCTCCGAGGATGAAATAATGAAAATCGCCATCAAGTCAATGGGCCTGGACGACCTGAAGCCATTCGACCCGAAGGAGAAGGTAATCGAGTATCTGCTTGAGGATGAGGAAGAAAAGGCCCTGAAAGAAAGACTCACCAGGATGACCTGCAGGGAGTTCGCAAGCGAAACGGCTTCAGAATCGGCAGCCCCTGGAGGCGGCTCCATCTCAGCCTATATGGGAGCCCTGGCGGCAGCATTGGGGACAATGGTGGCCAACCTCTCCTCACACAAGCGCGGCTGGGACGACAGGTGGAAGGAGTTCTCAGACTGGGCGGTTCAGGGACAGGAAATAATGGAAAGGCTCCTCGCCCTCGTGGATGAGGACACGGCCGCATTCAACCGCATTATGGCCGCTCTCGGGATGCCGAAGGGCAATGACGAAGAGAAGGCGGCACGCTCCAAGGCCCTCGAGGAAGCCACACTCTACGCCACACAGGTACCTCTCAAGACAATGAAGGAGGCTCTCAAGGCCTTCCCGATTCTCAGGGCGATGGCAACGGAAGGAAACCCGAACTCCGTCTCTGACGCCGGAGTAGGCGCTCTCGCTGCAAGAAGCGCAGTCCTCGGCGCCCATCTCAACGTAAAGATCAATGCTGCATCCCTGAAGGACAGAACAGCCGCCGAAGCCCTCTGCTCCGAGGCTGAACAGATTGCCGCACAGGCGATCAGGGAAGAAGGCGAAATACTGGATATCGTCAACTCCAAAATCTGAGCATCATGACAAACGAGGAATTCAGAAGGGACATTCTCGCAGGCATACCTGAAAATCTCCCGGAACCAAGGGAATATGACCGTTCAGTCAATCATGCGCCAAGGCGCAAGGACATTCTCACCAAGGCTGAAAAAGAGTTGGCATTGAAGAATGCTCTAAGGTATTTCCCTGAGCATCAGCACAGCACCCTCGCTCCGGAGTTCGCCCGTGAACTCCGCGAATACGGCCGCATCTATATGTACCGCCTGCGTCCGGACTATCCGATGTACGCCAGGCCAATCGGAGAATACCCGGCAAAATGCAAACAGGCCGCCGCCATTATGGCAATGATACAGAACAATCTGGACCCGAGAGTGGCACAGCATCCGCACGAGCTCATCACCTACGGCGGCAACGGAGCCGTCTTCCAGAACTGGGCCCAGTACCGTCTGACGATGAAATATCTCGCCACAATGACGGAGCAGCAGACCCTCGTCATGTACTCCGGCCATCCACTCGGACTCTTCCCGAGCCACAAGGACGCCCCGAGAGTCATCGTGACCAACGGAATGGTGATCCCGAACTACTCGTCGCAGGACAACTGGGAGCGCTTCAACGCCCTCGGTGTATCCCAGTACGGCCAGATGACAGCCGGCTCCTATATGTACATAGGACCTCAGGGCATTGTCCACGGAACCACCATCACGGTCATGAACGCTGCACGCAAGCAGCTGAAGGCCAGAGGAATAGAACCTTCCCGCGAAAATATGGGAGGCATGCTCTTCGTCTCCGCCGGCCTCGGCGGAATGTCAGGGGCACAGCCCAAGGCGGGAGTCATTTCCGGAGTAGTGAGCGTGATCGCCGAAATCAATCCCCTCGCAGCCCGCAAGCGTTATGACCAGGGCTGGGTGGACGAACTTCACGATGACCTTGACGAGCTCATCCCGAGAATCCGCAAGGCCTGCCGGGACAAGGAGGCCGTCTCCCTCGCCTACCAGGGCAATGTGGTTGACCTCTGGGAAAGACTGGCTGCGGAAGACATCAGAGTGGACCTCGGTTCCGACCAGACCTCCCTTCACAACCCTTGGGCCGGAGGTTACTACCCTGCAGGATACAGCTACGAGGAATCCAGGGAAATGATGGCCGCCGAGCCGGAAAGATTCAGGGAATGCGTAAGGGCATCGCTCCGCAGGCACGCCGCGGCGATAAACAGGCTCGCAGACCGGGGAATGTACTTCTTCGACTATGGCAATGCCTTCCTCCTCGAAGCCTCACGTGCCGGAGCTGACGTACTGGCAAAGGACGGAAAATTCCGCTATCCATCTTATGTTCAGGATATTATGGGACCGATGTTCTTCGACAGCGGCTTCGGTCCATTCCGTTGGGTATGCATGTCCCAGGACCCTTCAGACCTGGCCCTCACGGATGAAATCGCGGCAAATGTGCTGAAGGAAATCCGTGCCGAGGCACCGGAGGAGATCAGGGGCCAGATGGATGACAACATACATTGGATTGAAGAAGCCTCAAGGAACAACCTTGTGGTCGGCTCCCAGGCCCGCATTCTCTATGCAGACTGCGAAGGCAGGACAAAAATCGCCCTCGAATTCAACAAGGCAATACGCGAAGGCAGGCTCAAGGCCCCTGTCGTACTTGGCCGTGACCACCACGATGTCTCCGGAACGGACTCTCCTTACCGCGAGACCTCCAATATTTACGACGGTTCCGCCTTCACAGCCGACATGGCCGTGCAGAACGTCATTGGAGACAGTTTCAGGGGTGCGACCTGGGTATCGCTGCACAACGGCGGCGGAGTAGGCTGGGGAGAAGTCATCAACGGAGGCTTCGGAATGGTCATTGACGGAAGCGCAGATGCAGACAGGCACATCAGCGAAATGCTGCTCTGGGATGTCAACAATGGCATTGCCAGACGAAGCTGGGCCCGCAATGAGGCTGCGGTGAAGGCAATCCGCAGGGAAATGGAGCGCACTCCCCTCCTGCAGGTCACTCTGCCCAACGAGGCGGACAACTCTCTGATAAAGAAGGCATTGGAACATAAAGACTGATGTAATGGAACATATAATATCGAGCAAGAAGCTCAGTATCATTGATATACAGAATATTATCGACGGCCGGTGCATACTCCGCATCGGGGATGAGGCCCGCAGGGCAATAGTACGCTGCAGGGAATACCTGGACTCCAAGATGGAGGATATCGACCACCCCGTATATGGAGTCACGACCGGCTTCGGCTCGCTCTGCAACATTACCATTGCCCCGGACAATCTGTCCCGCCTCCAGCACAATCTGGTAATGTCCCACGCCTGCGGCACAGGCGATACTGTCCGTCCGGAAATTGTCCGCATAATGCTGCTGCTCAAGATCCAGTCCCTATCCTACGGATATTCCGGAGCGCAGTTGGAGACAGTCCAGCGTCTCGTGGATATGTTCAATGAAGATGTCCTCCCGGTGGTCTATCAGCAAGGCTCTCTCGGGGCCTCCGGAGATCTCGCACCTCTCGCACATCTCTGCCTTCCTCTCATCGGAATGGGAGAAGTCATCTATAAAGGTGAGCGCCGCAATGTCTCCGAACTATGGCCTGAACTTGGCTGGAAACCATTGACACTCAAGTCCAAGGAAGGCCTTGCCCTGCTCAACGGAACCCAGTTTATGGCCGCTCACGCCGTCTGGTCGCTGATTCAGGCGGACAGGCTGTCCGACTGGGCCGACAAAATCGGGGCAATGTCACTTGAGGCATTCGACGGAAGGATTGAACCGTTCCTCCCCCAGACCCACAGAGTCAGGCCGCACAAGGGCCAGCAGGTCACAGCCGCCCGCTTCAGGGAACTCCTTGAAGGCAGCGAACTGATTTCCAGGCCGAAGACACACGTCCAGGACCCTTACTCGTTCAGATGCATTCCGCAGGTACACGGTGCCACAAAGGACACGATAGAATACGTGCGCAGCGTCATCGAAACAGAAATCAACAGCGTCACCGACAATCCTACAGTCTTCCCGGAGGAGGATATGATTATCTCCGCCGGAAACTTCCACGGACAGCCTATCGCCCTGCCTATGGATATGCTCACTTTGGCATTGTCCGAGCTCTCAAGTATCTCGGAGAGAAGGATTTACAAACTTATCAGCGGACAGCGCGGCCTGCCTTCATTCCTGGTCGCCAAGCCGGGAATCAACAGCGGATTCATGATTCCGCAGTACACGGCGGCCTCCATCGTGAGCCAGAGCAAGGGGCTCTGCTACCCGGCCAGCGCAGACTCGATACCTTCATCCCAGGGCCAGGAAGACCACGTCAGCATG
>JAXDUM010000053.1:0-20614 GCA_034089285.1 Candidatus Cryptobacteroides sp. | reverse complement strand
CGTCAGCGAGCTTGGAATTGGTCTTCCAGAAAACATTGGCGGACTCGATGTTCGGGAAAACGAGGCAGTCGGCGTCACCGGCAACAGGGCTGGTGAGCTTCTTGATCTCAACTGACTCCTGGTCAATGGCAACGTCGAGGGCCAGCGGGCCGTCAGCTATGCAGCCCTTGATCTGTCCGCGGTCAGCCATCTTTGCAAGAGCGGCAGCCTCAAGGCAGGCAGGCATTGAAGCGAGAACCTGCTCGGAAGCGGCTACGAATGCGACCTTAGGCTTTGCAATGCCGAAGGACTTCGCAACCTTCACGACGTAGTTGGTGAGAGTCATCTTCTGCTTCAGGTCAGGAAGCGGAACCACAGCCATGTCGGTGAGGAAGAGAAGCTTGTGGTAATTCGGGCTCTCGATGACACCGACGTGGCTCAGGAGGGCCTTCGGAGGAAGGAGACCGGTCTCCTTGTTGAGAATGGCGCGGAGGAACTTGTCAGTGCTGCAGAGTCCCTTCATCAGGACATCGCCCTCTCCGTCATGAACCATCTTGACAGCCTGGGCAACAGCCTTCAGTTCGTCAGGATTGTCAACAATCTCGAACTTGGAAATGTCGATGCCGTGCTTTCCGCATACCTCCGCAATCATCTTGGCGTCGCCCACGAGGGTTGCAGATACGAAACCCAGGTCGACAGCCTTGGAAGCGGCCTCGACAGTATGCTCATCAACTGCCCATGCGGCAATCATCTTCTTGCAGATACCCTTTTCCTTAAGGTCTGCAAATACGTCTGCGAAACTTGTAATCATAGTATAAATCAGTTTTCTTCTTCACTCATTACAATGTGCATCGTGTCACGGGCAATGACGATTTCCTCGTCAGTCGTGATCAGGGCCACCTTCACCTTCGAGTCAGGGAGAGAAAGCATTGCATCCTCGCCGAATGCGGTATTGGCCTCGTAGTCGAACTTGAGTCCGAGATAGGAGAAATTCTCGCAGACCCTGCGGCGGAGACGGCTGTTGTGCTCTCCTATGCCGCCGGTGAACACGATGAGGTCAACTCCGTTCATCACGGCTGCGAACTGGCCGATGTACTTGATGACGCCGTAAGTCAGCATCTTGAGGGCAAGCTTGCACCTCATGTCGCCTGCATTGGCGCGGGCATCCAGGTCACGGGCATCGGAGGACACTCCGGAAATGCCGAGGAAGCCGCTCTTCTTGTTCATTATCTCGGTCATCTGGTCAGGAGTGAGATTGTCCTTCTTCATCAGATAAGGGATGATGTTAGGGTCAATGCTGCCGCATCTGGTACCCATGACCACTCCGTCAAGCGGGGTGAATCCCATCGAAGTGTCGATGGACTTGCCGTTCAGGACAGCGGTGATGGAACTTCCGTTGCCCAGATGGCAGGTGATGATTCTGGAATTGTTCACGTCCAGGCCGGCGAACTTTGCGCCCTTCTCGGCCACGAACTGATGACTGGTTCCATGCGCACCGTACTTGCGGACCCTGTACTTGGAATAATCCTCGTAAGGAAGGCCGTACATGAATGCGTATGGAGGTATTGACTGGTGGAATGCAGTATCAAAGGTAACCACCTGGGGCACAGAAGGGAGAACTGCCTGTACCGCCCTGATTCCGAGGAGGTGGGCCGGGTTGTGGAGAGGAGCGAAATCGCAGCAGATCTCAATCTTCTTCATCACATCCTCATTGACGAGGGCGCTTGAAGAGAAATATTCACCGCCATGCACAATCCTGTGACCCACGGCCTCAATGTCGTCGAGAGACTTGAGGACTCCGTGATCCGCATCTGTAAGCGCATCCAGAACGAGTTTCATTCCCACCTTGTGATCAGGAATAGGAAGGTCAATCACATATTTATCCTTCCCTGTGGCGGTATGCTGGAGGCATCCGGTCTCAAGACCGATTTTCTCCACGAGGCCCTTCGCGAGGACATCATACACGTCGTCATTCTTCATGTCAAGCAGCTGATACTTGATTGAAGAGCTTCCGCAGTTGATGACTAGTATTATCATTGTTCAGAAAATTAGAATTTGTCGCAAAAAGTGAGGCAAAGTTAGAAATAAATCACTACTTTAGCAAAAATATCGGAAATATGGAAGAGGCGAAAGACATAGTGGGGATTTCCATCACATTCATGGCCGGAGCGGCAGCAGGAACAGCAATGGCCGGCCTCTGCAGCAGTCCCGCATCCTGTATTGCCGCCGGGGAGATATCGCTCCTCGCCTGCCTTGCGGCAATGCTGGTTCTTCTCAGGAAAGACTGCCGTTCCCATTGGCTGGCCGGTATGGTTTTCTTCCTCTGCGGCATCTTCGCATCAGTGACATCCGGAATCTCATCGGCGGGAATGCCGGAGACATCCGGAGCGCTGGCGATGCAGGCAAAAGGCTGGGCCGGAAGCCTGAAAGAAGTCATCGACTCCCTCCCTTTCCGCAATGCCGGGACAGCTCCGCTGCTGAAAGCCCTGCTGACCGGTGACAGAAGCGGCCTTTCGGACAATGTCGTCCGCAACTTCAGGGAAGGCGGAGCCTCCCACATCCTTGCGCTTTCCGGTCTGCATCTGGGAATCATCTACCTGTTCATCAGAAGGGTACTCCTCGTCATCGGCAACTCTCCACCTGCCAACCTGGTCCGCAGCCTTGCAACCATCATCCTGTCAGGCCTTTACACATTGGCAACAGGGGCCTCGCCCTCCCTTGTCAGGGCATTCCTCTTCATAATCCTCAACGAATCCGCACGGCTCCTGCACAGGAACAGCCGGCCGGAAAGAGTGCTCTGTGCGGCTCTGACCATTCAGATTGCAATGAATCCGGGCGCAATAACCTCGCCCGGATTCCAGCTTTCCTATCTTGCCATGGGAGGGATAATGTTTCTCTTCCCCGTCCTCAGGACCTGGTTCGCTGCAGATGGAGATTTTCCGGTGATGAAGAAAATCTGGGACTCGGCCGCATTGGCCATCTCCTGCCAGGTCTTCACCGCTCCGGCAGCCTGGTATCATTTCCGTACATTCCCCATGAATTTTCTCATTGCCAATCTCCTGTCATTGCCGGTGACGACAATGCTGATGACACTGGCCGTGCCTTCGGTCCTGCTCGCCTGCCTCGGCATCTGCCCGGGAATAATGGTCCGGCTGACGGAAATCCTCGCCGGCACATTGCTGTTCATAATCGAGGTGATCGCCGGGATGTAGGAGGGGGAAGTCACCCGACATAACCGCCCTCGGACTTCCAATGCAGGAAGCCGTACGCAGCCGAGATAGTGTAAAATACGTAAAGAGCTGTCATCCACCACATTCCCTGCAAGGCGCACATCACCACATAGAAGATGTCGGCAAGTATCCAGAGCAGCCACTGCTCCTTGTAGGAACGGGCCAGCCACCAGGTGGCAATGACACTGAGCACGGTGACGAATGCGTCCATCCCGGACATCGAGTCGCCCAGAAGCCTGAGAATCCAGATGAAGACGGCAGTCCCGGCAGCCAGGGCAATGACGCTCCACAGCACAACAGGCAGGGTCAGACGGCGGAGATGGATGCTCTCTCCCCCGCTCTTCGCCTCGTCCTTCTTCCAGGAGATGTAGCCGAACAAGGCCACGACGACATAATAAATGTTCAGTCCCATCGAGGCATAGAGCCCCTGATTGCAGAATACAATGACAGATGCGGCTCCCGAGATTGCCTGCAGGAGCCACATCATATTGTTCTGTCTTATTTCGAACAGAAGGAAAAGCACGCCCGTAACCAGGGCGAAAACTTCCATCGCCATAAAAAACTATTTGGTCTTCACCGAGTTGAGAAGGTCAAGCTTGCCCTCGTCGATAAGGTGGAGAATCATCTCGCCGAAGAGAGTATTGGCCCAGGCGAACCACTTCCTCGTGAATTTGGAAGGATCATCCTTGTGGAAGGACTCGTGCATGAAGCCTGTGCCCGCATCGGTATTGAGCAATGTCTCCACGCACCACTTGATCTCCTTGTCATTGTCGGAAGTCATTGCCCTCATTATGATGCTCATAGGCCATACCATATCATATCCGATATGAGGTCCGCCGATTCCCTCGGCAGCCTTGCCCTTGAAGAAGTAAGGATTGTACTGGCTGAGCACGAACTTCCTGGTATTCTTCCAGATTGGATCATCGAAAGATACCGTTCCGAGATATGGCATTGCAAGAAGGCTTGGAACATTGGCATCGTCCATGAGGAACTTGTTGCCGAAACCGTCCACCTCGAATGCGTAAATCTTGCCGAACTCAGGATGCTCCACTACTGCATATTTGCGGAGTGCAGCCTCCACTTCATTGGCGAGAGAGCGGCATTCCTTCGCCATCTTCTTCTCCCCATTGACCGTCTCAAGAATCTCTGCGGCCTTTCTCAAAGCGCTGACAGCGAAGAAGTTGGAAGGCACGAGAAAGTCGAATGTGGTAGCGTCGTCAGAAGGGCGGAAAGAAGATACGATGAGGCCTACAGGATTGACCGGATTGCCGTATCCGTCGCAGCACTTGGTGTCGAGCTGACGGTCGGTTGTGCGCCGGAAACTGTAAGGTCCGAGATTGTTCTTCCTCTGCTGGGCCTTGAGTGTCTCGAGAATCTTTCCGGCCGCCTCGACCCACTTCGGTCCGAATACGGAATCGTCGCCGGTAGTCTTCCAGTACTCGTAAGCCAGACGGATAGGATAGCATTGAGAATCAATCTCCCATTTGCGCTCGTGGATGTAAGGATTCATCTCGGTGAAGTCCGACTCCCACTCGCTGCCTGTAGGGCCGTCATTGTAGGCATTGGCATAAGGGTCATGACAGATGAGGGAGAACTGGCAGTTGATCACTCCCGCAAGGAGATTGCGGAGATGCTCGTCTTCCTTCGCAAACCTTACATAAGGCCATACCTGAGCTCCGGAATCCCTGAGCCACATGGCGTGGATGTCACCGGTATACACGAATGTTCTCCAGTTCCCGTCCTCGTCCTTGCCGAAATGAACGGTGGTGTCGAGAGTGTTCGGGAAGCAGTTTGCAAACATCCAGGCCAGTTTCCTGTTCGTGAGCAGGCCTGATACCTTCACTATCTCGTTTTCAACGGCCTGAGACTCGAAAAGACGGTTCTCAGGAGCCGGCCTGTTGGAAACATAGTCCTGAGCGGACACTGAAATTGCGGTCAGCACTGCGGCCGCTGCGATAATGTACTTCTTCATAGAAAGTGTCATAATTCAAGTGGTTCTACTTCGGGACAAAAAATCCCGTTCCTGCAAATATAGCAGTTTTTACAAAACCTCGATGAGCTCAACCTTGAACACGAGGGCGGAATAAGGAGGGATTGCACCCGGGGCTCCGGCCTCTCCGTAAGCCAGATTGTAAGGGATGTAGAGCTCCCAGGCGGAGCCTTCAGACATCAGCTGAAGTGCCTCTGTCCATCCTGCAATGACCTGATTCACGCCGAATACAGCCGGCTCGTTCCTGTCGTAGGAGCTGTCGAACTTCTGTCCGTTCGGGAAAGTTCCCTCATAGTGGCATCTGACCTTGTCGGTGCGGCCAGGCTTCCTGCCTTCGCCAGATTTCAGGACCTTGTACTGAAGGCCGCTCGGAAGCACGGTCACACCATCCTTCTTCGCGTTGGCGGCGAGGAAGGTCTCGCCATCCTTCTTCATGAACTCGCCGATCTCGGCCTGACGGGCAGCCTGCTCCGCCTGAATCTTTCCGAAGAATTCATCCAGGAGAGTACCTGCCTCCTCATATGTTATTGCAGTCTCGGCACCTGTCAATGCAGCCTTGAGGCCTGCAGTGAAATCGTCGAAGGAAATCTCCCTGACACCCGACTGGAGCATGTTGTGGGCAATGCTCATTCCCAATGCATAACTGTTCTTGTCCATTATTGTCTTGTCAATTGATAATTCTAATACTCATCCCAGGCCTTGATCTGGATGTCGTCGAGGCTCATCGAGCAGAATGCGCGGATGAAGGCGACTGCAAGACGGGCGTTCGTGAAGAGAGGCACGTTGAAGTCAATTGCAGCGCGGCGGATGATGTAGCCGTTGGAAAGCTCCAGCGAGGTGAAATTCTTCGGTATGTTGATCACCATATCCACTTCCTTGTCCCTGATCATATCCAGGGCAGTCTTGAACCTGCCATCGAACTTAGGGTCGTCGCGCTCTGACGGCCAGAGCACTCTAGTGCAAGGGATGCTGTTCTCTATCAGATATTTGTAAGTACCGCCGGTGGCATAGAGCTCATATCCGCTGTCTACGAGAATACGGCAGGCCCTGAGCATGTCCGCCTTCTGGAGAGGGTCTCCGGTGGAGAGCAGGATCTTCTTCGCCGGGATTGTGTTGCCGACCGAGAGGACTGACTTGAGCAGAGCCTCGTCGAGATTGTCTCCGAGACATCCCACCTCACCGGTAGAGGACATGTCCACACCTAGCATCGGGTCAGCCTCCTCAAGACGCGCGAACGAGAACTGGGAGGACTTCACGCCCACGTAATCGAGGTCGAATGCACTCTTCTGCGGAGCTGCCGGATGCTTCTCGAGCATCACCTTGGTAGCAAGCTCTATAAAGTTGATTTTCAATACTTTGGAAACAAAAGGAAAGCTTCGTGAAGCCCTCAGGTTGCACTCGATGACCTTGATCTGGTTCTCCTTTGCAAGGAACTGGATATTGAAAGGTCCGGAAATCTGGAGAGCTCCCGCAATCTGGCGGGCGATCTTCTTGATTCTCCTCACGGTCTCCACATACAGCTTCTGCGGAGGGAACTGAATAGTGGCGTCTCCGGAATGCACTCCTGCATATTCGATATGCTCCGAGATAGCGTAGGCGAGCACCTCACCGCAGTCTGCAACAGCATCGAACTCGATTTCCTTGCACCTGTCCATGAACTTGCTGATAACCACAGGATGCTCCTTGGAGACATCCGAGGCAAGAGAAAGGAAATGGCGGAGCTGCTCCGAATCATAGCATACGTTCATCGCCGCGCCTGAAAGCACGTAGGAAGGACGCACCAGCACAGGGAATCCCACCTTTTCGATGAACTTGTCCACGTCATCCATCGTGGTAAGCTCGCTCCACTCCGGCTGATCTACGCCGAGAGCATCCACAATGCTGGAGAACTTGTTCCTGTCCTCGGCCTTGTCGATGTCCTGGGCCTTCGTGCCGAGAATCGGAACCTTTGCGCGCGCAAGCCTGAGAGCCAGGTTGTTAGGTATCTGGCCACCCACCGATACGACTGTTCCGTGAGGATTCTCCATCTCGATGATGTCCATTACCCTCTCGAATGTCAGTTCATCGAAATAGAGCCTGTCGCACATGTCGTAGTCAGTGGATACGGTCTCCGGATTGTAGTTGATGAGCACTCCCCTGTAGCCCTCCTTGCGGATGGTCTCAATGCAGTTCACCGAGCACCAGTCGAACTCCACCGAGCTTCCGATGCGGTAGGCTCCTGAGCCGAGGACCACGACTGACTTGCCGTCATTCTCGAACCTGATGTCATTGTAAGTGCCGTTGTACGTGAGGTAGAGATAGTTGGTTGCAGCCGGGAACTCTGCTGCGAGAGTATCTATCTGCTTGACAACCGGGACAATGCCGAGATTCTTCCTGTAAGCCCTCACGATATCCTGGGCCTCGTAGGCATTGACCCTGTCCTTGAAGACGGCCCTCTGAATCTGGAAATCGGAGAAGCCCTGGCACTTGGCCTGTCGGAGGAGGTCCTCAGGCATTGACTCGAGACTGTCATAGCCGAGCATATCGTGGTAGGTCTCCACAATATTGGAGAGCTTGTCGAGGAACCATTTGTCGATCTTTGTGAGAGCGTGAATCTGATCGACCGTGTAACCGGCACGCATTGCCTTGGAAATCACGAATATGCGCTTGTCGGTAGGCTCCTTGAGCGCCTCGTCGATATCGGCCACCTGAAGTTCCTTGTTGCCGACGAATCCGTGAGCGCCCTGGCCTATCATCCTGAGGCCCTTCTGAATCGCCTCCTCGAATGAGCGGCCGATCGACATGACCTCGCCGACGCTCTTCATGCTCGAGCCGATCTTCCTTGACACGCCGTGGAACTTGGAGAGGTCCCAGCGCGGAATCTTGCAGACGATGTAGTCCAATGCCGGCTCGAAGAATGCCGGAGTGGTCTTGGTGACGGAGTTCTTCAGGTCGAAGAGGCCGTAGCCGAGGCCGAGCTTTGCGGCAACGAAGGCCAGCGGATAGCCGGTAGCCTTGGATGCAAGAGCGGAAGACCTTGACAGTCTGGCATTTACCTCAATAACCCTGTAATCCATCGCATCCGGGTCGTATGCATACTGTACGTTGCACTCACCGACGATGCCGATATGGCGGACAATGCGGATGGAGAGTTCGCGGAGGTAGTAGTAATCCTTGTTGGACAATGTCTGCGACGGAGCCACGACAATGCTCTCTCCCGTATGTATTCCGAGAGGGTCGAAGTTCTCCATGTTGCAGACCGTGATGCAGTTGTCATACTTGTCCCTGACCACCTCGTACTCGATTTCCTTCCAGCCCTTCAGGGATTTCTCCACGAGAACCTGCGGGGAGAACGAGAAAGCCTTGGTACAGAGTTCCTCAAGCTGCTCATCATTCTCGCAGAAGCCGGACCCGAGACCTCCGAGGGCATATGCCGCCCTGACAATCAGCGGGTAGCCGAGGGAATGTGCCGCAGCCTTCGCCTCCTCCATTGACTCGGCCGGATGAGACTTGATGGTCTTGACATCTATTTCATCCAGTTTTTTCACGAAGAGGTCCCTGTCCTCCGTATCCATGATGGCCTGGACAGGTGTACCGAGCACCTCGACGGCATATTTCTCGAGAACGCCATTCTCATAGAGCTCGACTCCGCAGTTCAGGGCCGTCTGGCCGCCGAATGAGAGAAGGATGCCCTGAGGACGCTCTTTGGCAATGACTTTCTCCACGAAGTAAGGGGTGACCGGAAGGAAATAAATCTTGTCGGCAACGCCCTCGGATGTCTGCACCGTGGCAATGTTAGGATTGATGAGGACTGTCTCGATGCCCTCCTCTCTCAATGCCTTGAGGGCCTGTGAGCCTGAATAGTCAAACTCTCCGGCCTGTCCGATCTTCAATGCGCCGGAACCGAGGATGAGAACTTTCTTTATATTCGGATTTTTCATACTGTCAATGATTTAGAGCTTGCTGATGAACTCGTCGAAGAGGAACTCCGTGTCGGTAGGACCGCTGGATGCCTCAGGATGGAACTGGACCGAGAAGAAAGGCTTGGTCTTGTGGCGCACGCCCTCATTGGTCCCGTCATTCATGTTCACGAACCATGGTTCCCAGTCAGGGCCGAGAGCGGTGGAATCCACAGCGTAACCATGGTTCTGCGACGTGATGTAGCATTTGTTGGTCCCGAGCATGCGGACAGGCTGGTTATGGCTTCTGTGTCCGTATTTCAACTTATATGTAGTGGCACCCGCAGCCCTCGAAAGCAGCTGGTTGCCCATGCAGATTCCGAAAATCGGCTTGTCTCCCTCCATCGCCTTGCGGAGACGATCTACGGTCACCTGGCAGAACTCAGGATTGCCGGGACCGTTGGAAATGAAGAGTCCGTCATAGTCGAGGCTGAGGAAATCGTAGTCCCATGGCACCCTTATAAGCTCGACGCCTCTGTCCACAAAGCAGCGGAGGATATTGTGCTTGACTCCGCAGTCCACGAGGACGACTTTCTTCTCTCCGGAGCCGTAGCGGATGACTTCCTTGCAGCTCACTATGTCAATCTGGTTGTCGAGATTCGGGTCGTGAACCTCTTCCGGAGAAGGGGCATCCTGTCCGTCCGGAACAATGACTCCGAGCATCGAGCCATTCTCTCTCAAGACCTTGGTAAGTTCCCTTGTATCAATGCCGTAGATACCAGGTATCTTCTGTTCCTTGAGCCACTGATCGAGGCTCTTGACGGCATCCCAGTGGCTGTACTGGAACGAATATTCGGAAATGATGAGTCCCCTGACCCAGATTTTTTCCGATTCGAAATTGAGGGAGATGCCATTGGCGTCTGTTCCCTCGTCCGGCACGCCGTAATTGCCGATGATAGGGTAGGTCACACAAAGAATCTGTCCCGAGTAGGACGGGTCGGTAAGGCTTTCCGGATATCCCACCATTGCCGTGGAGAACACGACCTCACCGTCGCAAGGCTTGTCGTATCCGAATGACCAGCCCCTGAGTTCCATTCCGTTCCTGAGACGGAGCGTTGCCCGAAGTTTCTTTTCCATCTTGAGATTAATGACAAAAAAACGGCCACCCCCTGACGGGGAGGCCGGTAATCAACTAAATTTCAAAAACAGCGACGCCACCGGATTGCCGGAAATCTCGAGATATGTTCCTGTCTTCATCATAGCGGTCGTGCTGTTTTGATTTCAGAATGCAAATATAGACATTTCCCCGGTATTCTGCAAAGCCGGGAGCAATAAATTCGATTGCCGGAAATCAGAAATTGGCATAAATCGGAAGTCCCCCGGCGGCAGTTTCCGGCAGTAGGAAGGAAGCCTGCAGCGCTAACCAGATGGCAAAGGCGATGACAATGGCGCATCCAAGCACTCCGGATTTTCCCAATATCCTGTCTGACAATGAATTCCAGGACGAAGGAAGGAAATGGAGCACATATCCGGCCAGCATCAGGATGACAGCCGGGGCCGCAGAGTGCAGCAGTTCAACACCTGCTCCCGCATTGAAATCATTGAAAATCGAGGCAATCATTCCGAAGGCCTTTCCGGCAGATGGAGAGGTGAAAAAGATCCATCCGGCAACCACTATATGGAAGGTCAGCACGCCGGAGAGCAGCCTTGTGGCCGGGCCCATTCCATCACCTGTCTTGTGCGATCCCGGAACAAGGGCGAGCCAGGCCTTGTGCAATGCCAGTGAAAACCCGTGCAGCAGGCCCCAGATGGCGAACGTCAAGCCAGCCCCATGCCAGAGACCGCCGAGGAACATCGTGACAATCAGATTGACATAGGTGCGTGCACTCCCCTTCCGGTTGCCACCGAGCGGGATGTAGAGATAGTCCTTCAGCCAGGATGAAAGTGAAATATGCCATCTTCTCCAGAATTCGGTGATGGTGGCGGACTTGTACGGAGCGTCGAAATTCAGCGGCAGCCTGAAACCCATGAGCAGGGATATGCCCGAGGCCAGGTCTGTATAGCCTGAAAAGTCGCAGTAAATCCGGATGGCGAATGCATAAGCCCCGAGAAGGGCAGTCGAGCCGGCATTGCCCATCTCCCCTGCGAAAATCGGCCCTGAAAGAAGGTCACCGACACATTTCGCTATCACGCAATACTTTATGATGCCGGAAGCTATAAGACGCGATGCCTTGCCCATATCCTCGGCGCTGATGCTGACCGACTCGGCCATGAGCTGGGGAAGAAATTCCCGGCAGCGGACAATAGGCCCGAGAACCATCTTCGGAAAGAATGCCAGAAGGAGAAGATAGTCAGTATACCGTGCAGGTGTCTCAGCCAAGCGCCTGTATGCGTCCACAACGCAGGAAATCGACTGGAAGATGAAGAACGACACTCCGGCAGGAATAGCCAAAGCCTTGATGCTCAATGCCTCTGTACCGGCAAGAACAGCGGCGAGAGATGCGAAAAGACCGGAGCATTTGAATAATGCCAGCACTGCCAAGTCAATGATGACAGACAATGCGGCACGGCCCTTTCTGGCACTCTCCGTCCTGCCCTCGGACGAGAGGAACCTGCAGGCCTGCCAGTCAAGCAGGGCCACGGCCGCAAGGAGCAGGACGTAGAGCCCGCTAAGCTTCCAATACAGGAAGAGGGAAAATATGAGCAGCACCGGATTGCGGAGCGACTTCCTGCCGCAGACGAAGCTGTAGACGGCCATGAAGGCAGCAAAGACGAGCAGGAACCATCCGCTCGCCAATGAAAACGAACCCGTCTGAAAGAAGCCGTCCATCGTCATTTCAATTTCAATGCGGCAGGAGCTGCCTCAAGCACGGCCGCCTCCTTCATCAACGAATCCAGGGCAGCTGATTCGACCTTTGCCAATTCCTCCGCGCGCATTGCCTTGCCGGCATCATGAACACATTGAAGCAGAGCCTCATGGAACTTTCCGGCAAAGGCTTTTCCGCCCTTGTAATTGATATGAGTCCTGTCATCCGAGACATATCCGTTCGCCGAGAACGCCTCCATTCCGCCGAGGGCCCTCATTGCCGCAAGAGTATTCCAATAGCAGACACCGCAGCTTTCCGCTGCACGTCTCTGCCAGAGATTCAGTATGTCCGGGGAATTGATCGGGCGGAAAGAACCGGTCTCCCCGTCCTTTATCCATCTGTCGCTCACTCCGAGGACAACTATGGCGGCGTCCGGGAAGCATTTCCTCACATATACGATCATGTCATTGAGCTGCTGGCTGTATTTCTGATAGGACTGCTGACCGTCCTGGAGGATGTTCAGGCCATATTGGAGAACTACCATATCATAGCCTACAAGATCGTCGAACTGACGGTTCAGAAGCGGATCAGTGGCGAATATCGCATGGCCATTGTTGCTTCTGACAGAGAAATTGTCAACGCAGGAGCCGCTGTCATCCACCATCCTGACTCCGTATCCGACCACCTGGCCCGACTTCACGGCAAGACCGAGAGACGCAATCTCCGACCTGACCCTGATCTCGTGCAGAAGGCCGTCTGCAGGCAAGGTGAATATCCTTGACAATGAATCATTCACGATTATCTCAACCTGGGATTCAAGAACCGGTTTCAGATATATGCAGGCTTCCCCGGAAGGCCTTCCTGTCTTATCCTGCCAGAAAGTCTTCGCTCCCGGACCGCCCACTGCAGAATATCCGGAAATGAGGAATGACCCTTTCCATTTTTCCGGCACGGAACTGCGTTTCATTATGCTGTAAGTGGTCCAGCCCGAGGACTTGCGGGATACTGAGCGGTTGTAGATGGCAAATGGGATGTCGCATGGTATGAAACCTACTCCGGCACCTCCAGCCTCATTCTGCAGCATTCTCCTGAGGTCTGATGTAAGGATATCTCCTTCGATGAAGGAGTCCCCCAGGAAGGCGATTCTGACCGGCTCTCCCTGGAAAAGTCTGCGTCCGAACCGGCTCAAAGCGGTCACGGATGCCGTATCGAAATCCTCTATCGGGATGAATCCAGGCCTGCCGGACCTGTCTTCCTCAACTCTCAGCTTCCGGGCCGACATGACGGCAGGAGAGCCTGCAGCCCAATCATGGGTCACCGCCACCTTCCCTGCCGTGCTGTCTGGCACAGCCGCCTTCATCTGCTCGAACTTTTCAAGTTCCCTGTCAAGGGTTTTGAGGTCAGCCTTGAAACCGGCAGCCGGAGCAGCTTCATCCTCAGCATAAATGCCGAAGAGATCAGCCCTGCGGTACCGTCCGGACTCCGAAGACGGAATGGCCGAAACGGTCACAGTCAAAGCGATGACGAGGACTGCGAGCAGAAAGCTCCTGAGAGCCGATAATAATGAGGCTGAACGTTTAATCATAGTCTGCAATATTCGGAATTATTCCGCTATATTGCAAATTTTCCTTGCGCGCTCGAGGGCGACATTGATGTTGGGACAGATATTGTCCTCTCCGACAAGGGCATAGAAGCCTGAAGCCTGGAGGGTCTGGTGCACCTTTTCATTGACTCCGGACAGCACGACAGGTATATTGTTCTTCTGGCTCATCCTGCAGAGATTGGAGAGGTTGTGGATGCCCGTGGAGTCCACGAAAGGCACTTTCCTCATCCTGATGATGCGCACCTTGGTCTTGTTTCCCCTGCCGCTCATCATCTCCTCGAACCTGGTCGCCACGCCGAAGAAGTAAGGGCCGTTGATTTCGTATACCTCCACTCCCTTCGGGATGATGAGGTTATCCTCCTTCGTCTCGAAATCGGTTTCCGCATTGACATCTATCTCATTTTTCAGCACGGAGATTTCCGTAGTCTCCATAACCCTCCGGATGAAGAGGACGCAGGCGAGAATGAGACCGGCGCTGATAGCGACGGTGAGGTCGAAGATGACTGTGAGGAAGAATGTCAGCAGGAGGACGAAGACATCGGATTTAGGATTGCTGAGCAATGCCTTGAAGGTTCTCCAGCCGCTCATGTTGTATGCCACGACTATAAGGACGCCGGCCAGGCAGGCCATCGGGATAAACCTTGCCAGAGGCATCAGGAAGAGCAGTATCAGAAGAAGGACGACGGCGTGGACAATACCGGCCACAGGGGTGCGCCCGCCGTTGTTGATATTGGTCATTGTCCTTGCAATGGCTCCGGTGGCAGGGATTCCTCCGAAAATCGGAGTGACGATATTGGCGATTCCGAGGGCAATGAGTTCGGTGTTGGAATTGTGCCTTGCGCTGATCATACCGTCAGCCACAGTGGCCGAGAGCAGGGATTCGATGGCTCCGAGTGCCGCAATGGTGATGGCTATCGGGAAGAGGTTCTTCACCGCCTCCCAGTCCAGGGCAGGCATCTCCGCTTTCGGAAGGCTTGCGCTGATGGAGAATCTGTCCCCGATGGTGTCGATGCAGCTCACTCCGGCAAATGTCTTCAGCAGGTAAACCGCCACAGTGACAATGATGATGGCCACGAGAGACCCCGGAATCTTTCTGGAAAGTCTAGGCATCATTGCAATGATGAAGATGCTGACAAGGGTCACTCCGGCATTCCACCAGTTGACGGTGGTTATATGCTTGAAATAGAGGATCCATTTGCCCACGAAGTCACCCGGCACGCTCTCGCCTCCGAACGAAAGGCCCAGAGCATCGGGAATCTGCGTGGAGAAAATCGTCAATGCGATACCGCTCGTGAAGCCTACCACCACAGGATATGGAATGAACTTGATGACGGCCCCGAGCTTGAAGACGCCCAGCAGCACCAGCATCACTCCGGCAAGCACCGTGGCGATGGCCAGTCCGCCGAGTCCATAGGTCTGGACCACGCCGTAAACTATGACTATGAAGGCGCCTGTAGGACCGCCGATCTGGACCTTGCTGCCGCCCAGGAACGATATGATGAAGCCTGCGATGATGGCTGTGACAATGCCTTTTTCAGGGGTGACGCCGGATGCGATCGCGAAGGCGATGGCCAGAGGAAGGGCAACGATGCCAACGATGAGGCCGGCCATCAGGTCAGAGGTGAATGTCTTCTTGTCGTATTTCTTGATACAATTGAAGAATTCGGGCTTGAAGTCAAAAGTTCGCATTGATATATAGTTTTCCATTTCATCTGCAAATATACCGCAATTCGGCTTTGCTCCCAAATCCTAAAACGTACAAACAAACATCGCCGGTCGAAAAATCATTCAGGCAATATGCAATTCCGGCGATTTTGACTATCTTAGCGAAGATTTGCGCATAAGAAAATGAACTTCAATGATAAAATTCTCGTGCTTGACGGAGCGATGGGCACGATGATACAGAAATACGGACTTGACGAAAGGGACTTCCACAAACCTGTGCCGGCTGACGATCTGGTCAATCGGGATCCGGCGGCTCTCAAGGCATTGGAAAAAAGCAGGATGGAACTGAAAGGCAACAACGAGTGCCTTAATCTGACCCGTCCTGACATCATTTTCGACATTCACCGGAAGTACATCGAGGCAGGTGCGGACATCATCGAGTCCAACACGTTCAGTGCCAACAGCATATCCCAGGAAGAATACGGTCTCGCCGACATTGCTGGAGAGTTGGCCAGGGAGGGCGCCGCAATCGCGAGAAGAGCAGCGGACCAGTCCGGAAGGAAGGTTTACGTGGCCGGAAGCGTCGGTCCCACATCGAAGTCCCTGACATTGGCCCAGAACGTGGAGCATCCGGAATACAGGCCATACGGCTTCAGGGAAATGGTATCCGCATACATGAAGCAGATCCGGGGACTGATAGACGGAGGGGCGGATTTCATCCAGATAGAGACCTGCTTCGACGCCCTCAACGCCAAGGCCGCAATCTATGCCCTCGAGACTGTAAACGAGGAGGACGGCAGGGATGTGCCATTCCCCGCAATCGTCTCCGTATCGGTAAGCGACAGGAGCGGGAGGACATTGACCGGCCAGACAATCAAGGCTTTCTGCGACTCGGTCAGCCACTATCCCCTGCTGGCCTTCGGACTGAACTGCTCCCTCGGGGCGGAGGATCTGCTCCCGCTTCTGAAGGACGTGGCAGGATTCAGCCCGTTCCCTGTCATCTGCTACCCGAATGCAGGCCTGCCGAATGAGATGGGAGGCTATGACGAGACACCTGCGCAGATGGCCTCCGGGATAAGCCTCATGGCCGGGCAGGGACTGCTCAACATTGTCGGAGGCTGCTGCGGGACCACGCCTGAGCACATTGCGGCGATAGCTGCGGCCGTGGAAGGTGTCAAGCCGAGGGAGGTTCCGGCAGGGCGTTCCGGAAGTCTTTCCGTCAGCGGTCTGGAATCCGTCTGCATTGACCTGAAAAACAACAACTTCACCAATGTGGGAGAGCGCACCAACGTGGCCGGTTCCAGAAAGTTCGCAAAGCTCATTGCGGCAGGCGACTATGCCGGCGGACTCGAAGTGGCGGCGAAGCAGATCGAGGACGGGGCCTGCATCATCGACATCAATATGGATGATGCGATGCTGGACAGCCGGGACTGCATGGAGAAGTTCGTGAGACATATTTCCGGCGAGCCGGCGGTGGCGAAGGCGGCCCTGATGATCGACTCGTCGCATTGGGATACCATACTGGCAGGCCTGGAGAATGCCCAGGGGCGGTCGATTGTCAATTCCATCAGCCTCAAGGAAGGCGAGGAGGCGTTCCTGACCAAGGCCAGGGAAATCCGCAAGCTGGGAGCCGCGATGGTGGTGATGGCATTTGACGAGGAAGGACAGGCAACGACTTACGGCAGGAAGATTGAAATCTGCCGGAGGGCCTGGACATTGCTCACGGAGAAGGCCGGAATCAGGCCCGAGGACATCATTTTCGATGTCAATGTGCTTTCCGTGGGCACCGGAATCGAGGAGCACGCACGCTACGGAATCGACTTCATCGAGGCTGTGAGATGGATCAAGGAGAATCTCCCCGGATCATTGACTTCCGGAGGAATCTCAAATCTCTCATTCGCATTCAGGGGCAACAACAAGGTCCGCGAGGCAATGCACTCCATCTTCCTCTACCACGCCGTGAATGCCGGCCTGGATATGGGAATCGTCAATCCGGGCATGCTTCAGATTTACGATGAGATCGAGCCTGACCTGCTGGAAAAGGCCGAGGATGTAATATTGGACAGGAGGGCGGACGCTACGGAAAGGCTGATTGCCAAAGCCCAGGAAATCGCGGCGGAAAAGGCCGTGGAAGATACTGTGGCAGTGGTTCAGGACAGGAGTTCTGTTCCGGTGGAGGACAGGCTGGCCGAGGCTCTGGTCAAGGGCCGGTCGGACCATCTGGAGGAGGACGTGCTGGAATGCCTGTCTTCCTGCGGAGCTGCCGTCAAGGTAATCGAAGGGCCTCTGATGGCCGGCATGGAGAAGGTCGGAGAATTGTTCGGTGCAGGAAAGATGTTCCTGCCGCAGGTGGTCAAATCCGCCAGGATAATGAAGGAGGCAGTGGCGATACTGGAGCCGCACATGAAGGCCAATGAGGAGAGCAATCTGCATAAGCCATTGATTATCAATGCTACAGTCAAGGGAGACGTGCACGATATCGGAAAGAATATCACCGGCATTGTCCTGAGCTGCAACGGCTTCGAGGTCGTGGACCTGGGAGTGATGGTGGAGAAGGAGAGAATCATCGACGAGGCAGTGGCCCGCGGGGCGTCCATCATAGGCGCAAGCGGACTGATTACACCATCGCTGTACCAGATGGAGGAACTTTGCCGGGAACTGAGCCGGAGGGGTCTGGATATCCCGCTCTTCATAGGCGGCGCCACCACATCGGCTCTTCACACGGCGGTCAAGCTGGCTCCGCTTTATGAGCACGTATTCTATTCGCAGGATGCCTCGTCCGCTGCCGTCATGGCCAAGAAATGCCTGATGGACAGGGAGAAGTTCGAGGCTGAGGAGCACGAGGCCCAGGCAAGGCTGAGGAAACTGTACGAGAACGGCCGGAAGAACGCCGCCCAGTCTGCCGGAGAGGCCGCCAGTTTCAGTGCGGATTCTTTCCTGAAGGCTGACAGGCAATGTCTTGCGGATATCCCTTGCCGGGAGCTCAGCATCGACGAGGTGATGCCTTATTTCGACTGGAGGATGTTCCTCGCCGTCTGGGGAATCAGATACGGCACTGACATCGGGGACAATCCGGAGGCAATGAAGATTATCGACGAGGGCAAGGCTGTCATCGAAGAATGCAGGAGAACCGGGAGACTCAAGATAATGCTGGCGGAACGCATTCTGGAAGCGAAGTCAGACGGCTCATCCATCATTTTCCGGGACGGAGGCTCAATACCGATGCTGCGTCAGGAAGAGGCCGGGGAGATTCCGGGAGGCGGCCGGGCCCGTCTTTCTCTCTGCGATTTCCTCCCGTCGGAAGGCTGGGGTTATATGGGAATGTTTGCCGCAAGTGTCGCCAACTGTCACGGACCGGAATGCCAATGCGGCTGTCATTCAGCAGGATACGAGGGAATGATGGAGAGATCGGTGAGGGTGACATTGGCGGAGGCCGCATCCTGCTGGCTGGACGGGAAACTGAGGGGTGAAATTCACAGGGACGACATCAGAATCGTAAAGCCGGCAGCCGGATATGCCTGCTGCCCGGACCACAGCCTGAAGAAGGACATTATGTCAATGATTCCCGACAGCGAGGGGCTCGGCATCTCATTCACTGAGAGTTACGCAATGATACCGGACGCCTCGATATGCGGATTCATATTCTTCCATCCTTCGGCCTGCTACCCTGAGATAAGGCATGTCAGCCGGGAGCAGTTCGAGGATTACGCTTCCAGGCGGGGAATGGACGAGGGAATGGCGAAGATGCTGCTGGGGCATCTGCTTTAGCTTCAGCGGCTGAGGATGATTTGGCTGCTTGATACTGCGGCTGCCAGCGCTGTCGAAGCGGAACACTATGGCTCCGGCCGCATTGAACATTGCCCTGCCCCTGGTGGCAGGACGGATACAGGAACATTGAAACAGACTATATAAAGATATGAAAATCAGCGATATACTGAAGGAGAGCAAAAAGCCTTTCCCCTCTATAGAGATTGTGCCTCCCCTCAAGGGAATGAGCAAGACGGAACTTCTGGACTCGGTCCGCAAGTTCATGGAATTCAGCCCGAAATACATCAATGTCACCTGCCACCGGGATGAGTACGCATTCCGCCAGGAGGCCGACGGCTCATTTTCAAGGCATCTGGTCCGGAACCGGGTCAGCGAGGTGGCAGTATGCGCTGCGATAATGTCGGAGTTCGACATTGACGTAGTCCCTCACGTGATTTGCGGCGGCGCATCGGCCGAGGAAATCGAGAGCGACCTCCACGACTACCGCTTCCTGGGCATTGAGAACATAATGGCCCTCCGCGGGGATTCCATAACCGGAGAGAAGCGGTTCACCCCTCATCCGGCCGGATATTCCCACGCCGACGAGCTGGTGGCTGCAGTCCGGAAATTCGACAGCGACAATTTCTGCATTGGAGTAGGAGGATATCCCGAGAAGCATTTCGAGGCGGCGAACATCGAGACCGACATAGAGAATCTGAAGAGGAAGGTGGATGCAGGGGCGGACTACATAATCACCCAGATGTTCTTCGACAACAATGTCTATTACCGCTTCGTGGATCTCTGCCGGACCGCCGGCATAACCGTTCCGATCATCCCCGGCCTGAAACCTCTCTCGACAGCAAAGCAGGTGGAACTCCTCCCGCAGTCCTTTTCCCTGGACATTCCAAGGGAGCTCACCGAAGAGATTGCGAAGGCTGGCGCAGACAAGGAGGCAGTATATGAAATAGGCACGGAATGGTGTGCCGCACAGTGCTCCGACCTCCTCCGGCACGGAGTCCCTGCCGTGCATTTCTACACTATGGGCAAGCCGCGCAACATCAGCGCCATCATGCGGAAATGCTTCTGAGGCCAGTGGGTGGAGGGGCGGTTGGAGTCCGGGGTTTTGAATTGATCAAGGCTTTCCTTGCGGCATTCTGCCCGCATTGTCCCCATCTTTCCAGTAGCATTCCCCCGGGAATCTGCCCGCATTGTCCTGAACTTTCTCCGTGACATTGCCCACAGCTTTCCCGTGACATTCATTTGGAACGGGGACATGCCCTCTCAGGGCATTGTGAGGCAGGTGGGCTGTCCCAATGGAAGCATTTCCCTTCCATCTGCACAGCCAACATGCCACACAGATATGCGTGGCTGGTGGGTGGGTGTGCAGATGATTGTCACGAGCCTGATGAATTATTTGCAAGCACTTCCTTGCGGCATTCCACCAGCATTGCCCCAAAAACTTTCCCCGTGACCTTCCCGAGGGAATCTGCCCGCATTGCCTCAGGCATTTCCTTGCAATATCCATCAGACAATATCCACAACTTGCCACGCGGCATTCAGTGGCATTGCCCCACTATTTCCACGTGACATTGACCCAAGATTTTCCCGCGACATTCATTTGGAACGGGGACCTGCCCTCTCAGTGCATTGTGAGGCAGGTGGGCTGTCCCAATGGAAGCATTTCCCTTCCATCTGCACAGCCAACATGCCCCACA
>JAXDUM010000052.1:0-37766 GCA_034089285.1 Candidatus Cryptobacteroides sp. | reverse complement strand
CATAGAGCTGCGGCAATGATGCCTCCCACGTGCTGAAAATCCCGGATATCGGGCTTGACTGCTGAATTGTGACATAATCCCATTTCTCATCTGCAAGAGCCTCCTCCAGACAGTATCCTGGAGTAACTCTGCGCACCCCGTCCGCCCCGATCTTCCTGTAGGAATAATCAGTGGACCCCGTCCTGCTGTTGCCCAGATGGCGTTCAAGGGAACATCCCGGGATATACATATTGCCTATGATCATCACCACCCCGTCAGCGGCAGCGATATCGTGGAGATACCACTCGACGGCATCGTCCGAGAAACTGTTGCCTATGGCCAGGATGCGCAGTGTATCCTTCTGCACCGCAGACGCAGATAAGAATGGAATGAGGATGGCCGCCATCATCGCTGCGGCCCGGCGGAATATCTTTTTGCTCATGGCGGCAAAAATAATAAAATTTGAGAACTATATCAGATATTATGATAGTGACAGTGTGCAATTTGCAGTAAAATTCGTATACTTGCAAAGCAGAAGAATAGATGGAGATGTATTTCTCATAAGGTTCTTCAGAAACCTCCTGCTCGGCGAGAACAATGTGCTCAGCAATCGTGAGATGCATATATCGAATACCCAAAGTCTCACCCTAAAGTCTCAAAATGACACTTTGGATTGTACTTTGGAAGAAATGGCAATCCTCAGATTCCTCCAAACGAAGCCTGATGCCAGACAGGAAGAAATAGCCAGGCATATCGGAAAATCATTGAGCACAGTCAAGAGGATTACTCCTTCATTGATTGAACGGGGGCTTCTTGCCAGGGAAAACGGCAGGAGAAACGGGAGATGGGTGATAAAAGAGATAAAGCGAACAAGCGATAAGGGTACGTGAGAATCTGAGACTTCAGGCTTCCACCAGATTGTTGGGTACATCAGATATAATAACTATCTTCGCAGAAAACCTCACCATATATGTACAAGAAAGTCCTCGTATCGGCATTATCCGCCGTTCTGATATCAACAGCAGATATTCCGATGAATATCGCACCCCTGGCTGAGAATGTCATCCTCCCCCACCCTGCAGGAATACAGATGGCTGAAGGTGAATACAGATTCTCTGGTGAACCGTCCGTGAGAGTCGGCCGGAAGAAGGGGCCTGCGGAGTCTTATACACTGGAAATCAGCAGGAAAGGAGTGAAAATCCTGGCTGCTGACGATGCCGGTGAGTTCTATGCAAGACAGTCTTTGGCACAGTTGCTCAATGCTGCGGAAAAAGAAAATGGTCAGGCTTCACTGCAATGCCAGATTATCGAGGACTGTCCGAGATTCCCGTACAGGGGTCTTCACATTGATGTCTCAAGGCATTTCTTCAGCATTGATTTCCTGAAAAAGCAGGTTGATGCGATGGCTATGTTCAAGATGAACAGGCTGCATCTTCACCTGACGGATGCCGCAGGCTGGAGAATGGAGATAGAGTCCTGGCCGAGACTGACCGGATATGCCGCCTGGAGACCTGAAGCAAACTGGAAAGCCTGGTGGAACGGTGACAGGGCATACGTGGAAGAGGGCACGCCCGGTGCATACGGCGGATATTACACAAAGGAAGAGCTGAAATCCCTTGTGGAATATGCTGCAGAACGCCATATAACAGTGATTCCGGAGATCGAGATGCCTGGCCATTCTGAAGAGGTTCTGGCTGCTTATCCGGAGGTGGGATGCGGGGGAAATCCCGAGACCCATGCTGACCTCTGCATTGGCAAGGAAGTGACATTCAAGATGCTGGAAGATATCCTCGATGAGGTGATAGAGGTGTTCCCTTCAGAGTACATACACATTGGAGGAGACGAGGCGGGAAAACAGGCCTGGAAGACTTGCCCTGACTGCCGGAGGAGGATGAAGGAGGAGGGTCTTGAGAATGTGGATGAGCTCCAGAGCTATATGATACGGCGCATTGAGAAATATGTAAACAGTAAAGGAAGAAAAATCATCGGCTGGGACGAGATTCTGGAAGGAGGGGTGAGCAAGACTGCAACCGTGATGTCGTGGAGAGGGACGGAAGGTGGGATTTCAGCAATGAATATGGGCAATGATGTCATAATGTGCCCGGGAAGTTACTGCTATCTGGACAAGGCCCAGGATGCACCATTCCTTGAGCCTGAATCCATTGGAGGCTATCTTCCGCTGGAGAAAGTTTTCGGATATGAGCCGGTGGAGCCCACAATGCCGCAGAAGGGCCTGGACAGGCTTCTTGGCGTCCAGGCGAATCTCTGGACTGAATATGTACCGACGGAAAGTCACGCTGAGCATATGCTGTGGCCACGAGCTGCGGCGATTGCCGAGATAGGCTGGAGCCCTGCCGGGAGCAAGTCTGACTATCAGGATTTCAGGAGGCGCGCCCTGATTGCAATGAATGCGCTCAGGGACAATGGATACGCAGTCTTTGACCTTGAGAATGAATACGGGGAGCGCAAGGCAGCCCTGTCTCCTGTCACCAATAAGGCCATTGGCCGGAAGATCCGGTATGTGAAACCTTGGCACAGATCATATCCTGCCTCCGGCGAGACAAGCCTGATTGACGGGCAATGCGGCGGATGGGCCAATAATGACGGGCGCTGGATGGGTTTCCTCTCTGACATAAACGTTGTCATTGACCTTGGGGAACCAACTGACATCCACTACATCGGGGCAACATTCCTCCAATCTGCTGGCCCCGGAATCTTTCTCCCCGAGAGGGTTGAGATATCAGTTTCAGATGATGGCCGGAATTTCACTCCGGCAGGCCAATGTTTCAATGACATTCCTGTCTCTGACCCGAATCTGATTTTCCGCGACTTCAATGTCATATGCAATGAAAAAGCCCGCTATGTACGTTACATGGCCTTCCGTAACCCGACCGTATCGGCCTGGCTCTTCGTGGATGAAATCGTGGTGAACTGAGATTCTTTTCGGCACGGTATCCTGTTCGGAACAGAGCTCAGCAGCGAAGCCTTCCTCATGCCTGCATACCGCTGCGCCCTGATTGCGAGAGCCTCGCCCTTGAGGTTAATGAAAAGGTATGGAATATGTTCGCCTGTCGTGAACAACAATCGGAATAATCTGCGCCGGACCGGCACAGATGCCCGGAAGACGGATTGACTAGAAAAGATATCCAAGGTTGATGTAGAAGGCGCCTCCGCCGTCCTGCATATAGTACGGGCTGTCCTTCTTGTAGAACCGGCTGAACGGAAGTCCGTATTCGAATGCGACAATGAAATTGGTGTTCATTATGAAGCGGAGCCCGAGGCCGAATGTCGAATGAGGCATCTCCTTCAGGCTGCGGACCTCGCCGTAGGAACCGCAATCGATTGTCTTGTAATACCTTTCCTGATACTTCGAAGGCACTTCAGCATAACGGCCCTCAATATAGGCCTTGTAACCGGCGAAACTTCCGGCCTCGCCGCGGAACGACATATCCCGGCCCCTGGTCGCCATCGAGCCGTCTGTGAAGGCCGTCAGCGAGAAGGCCATATTCTGCTTCCAGAGCTTGAAATCCACGAACTTGTAGCGGAACTCCGCCGTCCACAGCATCTGGTCAATGCCCACTACGCGTGTCCTGAGCACTCCCCTGGTGGTACGGTAGCTTCCGAAACCGTCATCGTCGGTCTCATTGCCGACGGTAGTATTGAAAGGCAGGGCATAATAAGGGACGTCGGAGCCGAAAGAACCCTCGTAGCTGATGCGGTAGGCAAATGTCAGGACATCATTGGCAATCACCGGGACATAATGGCGGAAAGTCATCGCGTAGCGGTAATAGGAATGGCTGGAGCCCAGCCACTTCGGTGCGAGAGTCACGTGGCCCTCGGCCCAGATGCCTCCGGTAGGAGCTCCCTCCTTGTCCCTGGTATCGTACATCAGTCCAAGCCGGATGCTGCTGTCGAACATATGAGGCTTGCCCTTGGCATTGTATATCTCATCTTTGTCGATGAGACCCCAGTCCTGATAGAGTTCGAAAAGAGTAGGCATATAAGGGCGGACATCATTGACATCCCTCATCTCCGCCTCCTTCACATTGCCGAAGGTATCCGGTCCGGAAGGGAAGGTGTCATACCAGTTCTTGTTCCTGTTGATGCTCGCGCGGTCGATTTTGTCCTGATTGTACCAGCGGAAATGATAGCCGGCCTCCCAGTACAGGTTGTCCGTGATATGTCCTGTAAAATCGGTCTTCGCATAGAGGATCGACTTGTTGAAACGGTAGTACGGATTGTAGCGGTACAGTGCCGCATCAGGTTCCGCCCCTCCCTTTATGGCCTTCCTGTCATTGGAGACATCCATCCTTTCGTAATCATAACAGGACTGGAAGCCGTTGAATCCGTAGAAGTCGAAAGCCTTGTCTATGTTGTACGAGGCGGCGGTGGACCAGCGCACCCCCGGAATCAGATTCTTGTTGTCATGCTGAATCTGGAAGAGCATCGAACCCTTCGTGAAATATGAGGCCTCGAAATACCAGCGGTTGAAATAGTTCGGATAGGTCGAGCCGTCCCCGTACTGGTACAGGTTCAGGATTGCTCCGAGCTGGAAGCCCTTGTCGGCATCATAGGCCACTGCCGGGAGAGGGCCGAAATTCATTCCGGTCTTGACTATCTCTCCCTGTTCATTGTATACGACTTCCTTCTTTTTCTCCCCAGCTCCTGCCGCGGGCGCCAGCAATACGAATCCGGCAACCGCGAGGACAATCCTTCCGGCGCTCCTTGTCATATCAAAGCCCACATCTCAAAAATGATGAACTATCTCCTCCTGAGTTTGGCAGCCAGAGAACCGTCCACGGCCCCCTTCATAAGTTTCCTGGTGCCCTCGAACTGCTTCAGGAGGCGGTTGACCTCCGGAATTGAGGTTCCGCTTCCGTCAGCGATACGCTTGCGGCGGCTTCCGTTGATGCACTCAGGATGCTCACGCTCGTACGGGGTCATTGACATGATGATGGCCTCCACGCTCTTGAAGGCATTGTTGTCCACCTCAACATCCTTGAGAGCCTTGCCCATTCCCGGAATCATCGAGGCGAGATCCTTTATGTTGCCCATCTTCTTGATCTGCTGGATCTGGTTGTAGAAGTCCATGAATGTGAACTGGTTCCTGACGAGTTTCTTCTTCAGTTCACGGGCCTGCTTCTCGTCGAACTGCTCCTGAGCCTTCTCCACGAGGGTGACCACGTCGCCCATTCCGAGGATACGGTCTGCGATACGGGCAGGATGGAATACATCCAGAGCATCGATCTTCTCGCCGGAAGAAATGAATTTGATCGGCTTGCCTACCGCAGCCTTGATGGAGAGAGCGGCACCGCCACGGGTGTCACCGTCCATCTTGGTGAGCACAACTCCGTCGAAATCAAGCACATCATTGAATGCGCCCGCTGTCTCTACGGCATCCTGACCGGTCATCGCATCCACCACGAAGAGAATCTCTGTAGGATTCACAGCCTTCTTGATGGCGGCAATCTCGTCCATCATCTCCTGGTCCACGGCCAGACGTCCCGCCGTATCGACAATGACCACTGAAATGCCCTCCGCCTTGGCCTTGGCCACTGCATTGAGTGCGATTTTCACCGGATCCTTCACGCCGTCCTCGGAATAGACCTGGACACCGGCCTGCTCACCCATCACCTTCAACTGCTCGATGGCGGCAGGACGATATACGTCGCAGGCGGCGAGAAGGACCTTCATGCCCTTCTTCGAGCGGCAGAGGTTGGCCAGCTTGGCGGAGAACGTGGTCTTGCCGGATCCCTGGAGACCTGCAATGAGAACCACTCCCGGATTGCCCTTCACATTGATGTCGGAGGCACCGCTTCCCATGAATTCGGCGAGTTCGTCGTGGACGATCTTCACCATCATCTGCTGAGGCTTGACGGCGGTCAGGACATTCTGTCCCATTGCCTTGTCCTTCACCCTGTTGCAGAAATCCTTGGCCACCTTGTAGCTGACATCGGCGTCAAGCAGGGCCTTGCGTATATCCTTTACAGTCTCGGCGACATTGATTTCGGTAATCTTTCCTTCTCCCTTGAGAATCTTGAACGATCTCTCAAGCCTTTCCGACAGATTTTCAAACATATTGCAACTATTTTATCATTATCAAACATTTGCCTTGAATGCCCCTGCGGCTACTTCAGGTCATCCGAAAACACCGCCGGCGCGATGTCCCTGAGATTGTAGCGGCTGCTCATCACGCTTCCATAGGCTCCCGCGCTGCGGATTGCCATGATGTCACCCCTGCGGCTGAAAGGCAGCTCCCTGCCCGCTCCCCACACATCGCTCGACTCGCAGACCGGACCCACGACATCATATTGCTGCAGCCCGTCCTCCCGTCCTTCGGACAATGCCGAAAGATTCTCGATCTTGTGATAGGCGCCGTACAGGGCAGGCCTTATAAGATCATTCATTCCGGCATCCATGATGAGGAAGGCCTTTGTCTCCCCGTTCTTCACGAACAGGACCCTGGTGATGAGGGATCCGCACTGAGCCACCAGAGAACGTCCAGGCTCCACGCTGACCCTCTGGTCAGGCCTTCTGCGCAACTTTGCCGAGATAGTGCCCAGCCAGGTTTCGAAATCAGGTATCGGGAACTCGTCCGGTTCGTCATAATTCACGCCAAGTCCGCCACCAAGGTCAATGCTCCTGACCTCCAGGCCCTTCGACTCAAAATAACCGACAATCTCCGCAGCGCGCTCACACTCAAGTGAATAGACTTCCTCGACATCAGTAATCTGGGAGCCGATATGGAAATGCAGACCGGCGAAGTCCAATGCCTTCGCATTCCTGAGCAGGCTGATCACCGCATCAAACTCGTGCCTGGAAATGCCGAACTTGTTCTCATACAGGCCAGTAGTTACATATCTGTGCGTATGTGCGTCGATGTTTGGATTGATTCTGACGGACACCCTGGCCCTGACACCCTTCCCGGCAGCGAGAGCATCTATGACCTGCATCTCCATTATGGACTCGCAGTTGAAAGCCTCGATTCCAAGGTCCAGGGCAGTATTGATTTCCTTGTCAGTCTTGCCCACGCCGGCATACACGATAGTGTCCGGACTGAATCCGTTCTCGGCGGCAAACACCACCTCGTTGCCGCTCACGCAGTCTGCGCCGAAGCCTTTAGAACTGATATACTGCACAATACGAGGCTCCACATTGGCCTTGACGGCATAATGCAGACCTATCCCATATTTGCGGGAAAGCTCGGCGGCCTTGTCCACCGTGGCCCGCAGCAAGTCCATATCGTAATACCAGAACGGCGTATCTGTATTTCTTATCTTTCCGAAATCGGTCAATCCTCTCATAAATCTTCGTGGCTCATTTCCGCAAGCCGCGGGTTCCAAAATACTTAAAGCCTGCAAATTTAATCATTTTCTTTCCGAAATCGAATAGTCTTTGCCCACTTTGCGGAAAATCAACGATGTGCGTTATTCCTTCCAAAAAACTTCGGCATCTTCTTTCATAAATTGAAAAGACTTTGCTAACTTTGCGGAACTTATGTAAAATTGAATTGAAAATGGAAAAAGGACCTATTTCAAATTTCATTACCCATCATTACCGCCACTTCAACTCGGCGGCCCTCGTTGATGCCGCCAAGGCTTATGACGAGCACATGAAGAAGGGCGGCAAGATGATGCTTGCCATGGCAGGAGCCATGTCAACTGCCGAAATCGGACTTTCACTCGCAGAGATGATACGCCAGGACAAGATTCAGATCGTATCCTGCTCCGCCAACAACCTCGAGGAGGATATCATGAACCTTGTGGCGCACAACCACTACTACAGGGTTCCGTACTACAGGGATCTCACTCCGGCTCAGGAGAAGGAACTTCTCGACAACCATATGAACCGCGTTACGGATACCTGCATCCCTGAAGAGGAGGCATTCCGCCGTCTCGAGCATCACCTCGTGGAGGTATGGAACGAGATGAAGGCCAATGGTGAGAGGCTCTTCCCTTGGGAGGTGATCTACAAGCTCATCCGAAGCGGCGTTCTCGAGCAGTACTATGAGATCGACCCTAAGGACAGCTGGGTTCTTGCAGCCTGCGAGAAGAACATCCCTATTGTAGTTCCTGCATGGGAGGATTGCACCACCGCAAACATCTTCACCGCCCACTGCATCCGCGGAGAGTTCGAGACCTCGATGATAAAGAACGGTATCGAGACAATGATCTTCCTCACCGAATGGTATCGCAAGAACTGCGGCGGCCAGGGAGTTGGCTTCTTCCAGATCGGCGGAGGTACTGCAGGTGACTTCCCTATCTGCGTAGTGCCTATGATGGCTCAGGACCTCGAGTGGCCTGACGTTCCGCTCTGGGCATATTTCTGCCAGATTTCAGACTGCACCACCTCATACGGTTCATATTCAGGAGCAGTTCCGAACGAGAAGATCACCTGGGGCAAGCTCGATGTCGACACTCCTCGGTTCATTGTCGAGTCAGATGCGACAATCGTGGCTCCGCTCATCTTCTCTTACGTTCTCGGATGGTAGATCATCAGCTACGGACATATCAGAGGAGGGCGGCAGACAAGTCGCCCTCCTTTTTTTGGATAACCATGAAAGGCCGGACTGTACCGCCGGCAGCGAACATAGACTTGAAACATAACCAACCTGTTTGAAATGATTAACTATTCAGTCCGCAAACGCATCAGCAGGGCCTTGAGCAGGGCAGGAATCCCGGAGCCACTTAAATTCTTCCTGTTCGGGGTTTCCAGAAGACGAAGACATTCACAGCGGGAAAACCTGCAATGCAAGGATTCTTTAACAGCCGTGAACAATACGGATGAATCCGACATTGCCATCGCCATAGACAGATGGGCCAGCATAAATTCCAATATAATCCGCGGATTTTCAATGCGTTCCATAGCCACAGGCCTTGGGCTTGACATCTCTGAAGTCAAAGACTATTTCAACAACGTAAGCGTGGAAGGATTCACGAAATGGAGGAACCGGATAAGGGTGAGGCTTGCATCAGACCTTATCCTGCAGGATCCTGATTCGTCATTGGAAAGCATCGGAAGAAAAGTCGGATTCACAGACAAGTCCAACTTCTACAAGCAGTTCCGCCTATATACAGGAAAGACCCCCGGCGAATGGAGAATCGCCAAGGGTCAATAGTTCCGTGCAATCATTCATTTCCGCGCCAGTACTATGGGCAGTTTCTCGACCGTGTAGGTCGAGGACTCTTTGTCGTACCCTGCGCTGTCTCTGAGCAGCATTACCTCCACCTTATATTCCTCGTAAAGAATCCCGAGATGGGCGCCGCCGGGAACAGTGATGAAGCATCTGTCAGCCGCATCCCCGTAAAGCATCTCCAGCTCGTATCTTCCTGCATCATCCGTCCTTGAGGACACCATGGAATGAGCCGAAGAAGCGCCGGGGCTGAACAGCTCCATCCTCACGTCAATTGCGGAAAGCGGAGTCCCGGCCGTCCCGTCTATCACGATGCCCGAGACCTTGACCGTGCAGGGAAGATCAGCTTCCCCCAGAAGAGTCTCCATCTTCGCACAACCGGCTGAGAGAACGGCGCAGATGACCGCACCTATGCATCTTAGAATCCCCGCAGACATATCATTCCCCCTGATGAGCCGGTCTCAGAAGGTCGAGCACGACCTTCACCGGATTGAAAGTCTCAAGCGGAACCTCCACGAAACAGGTATTCCAGTCGCTCATGGAGCCGTTCCAGAGGCCCGGAAGTTCGAGAGCCTTCAGCTCCCTGCCCTGATAGCTCTTGGAGCTGATGAATCCTGCATCCTGATCCACATACTCGAGAAGATTGAACTTCTCCCCCTTGTAGTTCCTGAGGCAGCAGACGAGATCCACAGGATTGAAATGGGTAGCGCCGGCAAGCATCTCCCTGGAAGCCTCATCGCCCATGTTTATCTGGACGCTCTCGAGAATCTGGAGATTGGTTGAACCGTCTTTGGACTTCACGATGAAAGGTCCACCGCCAGGCTCACCCTGATTGCGCACCATTCCGCAAACCCTGATCGGGCGGTCCAGCTTGGACCTGAGCAGGGCGACTCTTTCGGAAGGGCAAGCGACAGGAGGCAATGTGATGCTGAGTTCTTCAGCAAGGAACCTCTCAATCTCGTCACAGAGGGTTGGACAGACGGAGTCACCAGCCTTGTCAAGGGCATTGAGATAGCCGAAAATCCTGTCCCTCAGGCTGAGAGCAACACCCATCAGCACTTTCTTGTACTTTGCCGTAACCGGAAGGAATCTGTCGTTGGAAACATTGTCGATATTCTTGATGGACACGAGTTCATCCTCAATCGCATTCAGATTGTGAATGAGAGCGCCGTGTCCGGCAGGTCTGAACAGAAGTTCGCCTTCCTCGGTGCGGAAAGGCCTGTTCTTGAGGTCCACCGCAACGGTATCGGTGGATTTCTCCTGACAGGTGAAGGAGATGCTGAACCTGACGCCGTACCTTGCCTCATACGCTGCCTTGACCTCCTCAAGGGCATCTTCGAAGAGTTTCCCGAACTCCGGAGAAATGGTGAAAACGATATTGGCCGAGCCGTCAGCATTGCGCATATAGTCCTGGGCCTCGACAAGATGCTCCGCAAATGCGGTCCTGCATTCCCCATCGGGATATCTGTGGAAACGGATGACTCCCTTAGGCTTGGAGCCGTAGCCGAGTCCTTCGCCGCCGAGCACCTTCGCAGCAACTTCACGGCGATATTCAGCATTGTCCGCAGGTGTTCCGAACATCTCGCGGGTATAGAATGCGAATTTCTCAATGTTCGAGGCAAGTTTCCCGGCCGATGACTCCGCACCCGGATCCTTTCCGTCTTCAAGAGCGGCAAGCCCGGCGAAAATGTCCTTGAACATTCTCGAAGCCGCCCCGGACGCCGGCACGAACTTGCATTTGCCAGCTACTGAAGCATTCTCATAGTATGCCACAGCCCTGTCTGCAGCATCATCGCCAAGTACTTTGATGCCGTTTCCCGGAGTCGCCGGAGCAACGATGTCCAGCCACGGAAAACCTTTCCTGAAACGCTCTACCTGAGCCTCAACTTCGGAAACCGAGGAACCGCGCTCCTCAATCTTCCTGATGTCATTCTGGTCAAACATAATATGTGGTTTTAAGTTTAAATCTCATCTTTTCAGTCAATGAAAACTTCACGCCTGTAATTGTACTCCGACCTGAGCCGGTCGAAATCCTCAGGATGGAGGCGGAGCATGAAATCATCAGTGAAAATCGGATAATTGTACTGGAACACAGCTGCAATCTCCCCCTGGTTCATTCCCCTGAGATCGAGTTTCACGGCTTCGTTCTCGGCGAGCTCCGTCTTCGGGAAGAACTCATAGAGCTGGGTGATTCCGAAATAATGGGCCACTGCCCTTACCGCGGCCGCCGTACCGTTCTGCTTGCCCTGATAGGAGTATCCGGCAATGTGCGGAGTTGCGATGGCGGCCTTTTCCATAAGTTCAAGATTGATATCCGGCTCATTGTTCCAGGTGTCGATGATGACAGGGCCAAGCTTCGGAATCGCCTCCAGCAGCGCATCCTCGCAGACGACCTCTCCCCTTGCGGCATTTATGAAGAAGGCCCCCGGCCGCATCTTTGCAAAGAAATCCCTGTCCGCCATTCCGCGGGTGGTTTCGTCGAGCGGGACGTGAAGCGTGACAATGTTGGACTCGGCGAGAAGCGTATCCAGGTCGCAGAAGCCGTATGAGCCTTCCGCCTCGGCTCTCGGAGGATCGCATTTGAGGACCTTGAACCCGAGAGCGAGTCCCATCCTCTCGACCATGCTGCCCACGTGTCCCACACCGACAATGCCGAGTGTGGCGCCCTGAAGGCTGATGGCCCTCCTGGAAGCAAGTCCGAACAATGCGGAAAAAACGTATTCCGTCACGCCGCCCGCATTGCATCCGGGAGCATTCCTGACAATGATTCCGCGCGAATCGCAATACGGGAAGTCAATGTGGTCGTCCCCGATTGTCGCCGTGGCGATGAACCTTACCCTGGTGCCTTCCAGAAGGTTCTCGTCGCATCTGGTCCTGGTCCTGATAATCAATGCGTCCGCATCCATCAGGTCTGCCCGGCAAATCTTTATGCCCGGCCTGTACACAACCTCCGCATAAGGTTCGAAGACTCCCTTCAGGAAGGGAATGGCCTCATCCGCCACTATCTTTATCTGTCTGTCCATCATTTCAAGATTATTCCTTTCAAATATTTCCTGCCGCCCGGATTCCCGGCATTCACCGGGTCCGAGGCCACCTCGGCATTTATGGAAGCCGCGATTTCCTCCTTCTGGAAATAGAGCTGATTTCTCACGACCGAAGAAGAAATATGGCATACGAGGGTTCCGTCCCTGACATATTTCTTCAATGTATATGATCCCGCACCCGTCACCCTGTCCCATGCCGACAGAATCAGGTTCTCATTGACAGCAGATGTCATCCCACTGAGTTTCAGGAACATCGGGACAAGTTCCGACATTGGGGAAGGATCCTTCCTCTCCAATGATACCTGATTGCCGTATTTCTTCCGGAAGTCCATCTCAAATCTCCTCCATCGTGAAGCATCCGGCCGAAGCCGAGTAATAGGCACGGTCGGCCGTCACCCCGTCCACGATTCCGGAGAGGCGGACCTTGTTGCTGTCCGTTATGAAGATCTGGCCGAAATCGCTCCCCGCCACCATGCCGAGAAGATTCGAGGTGCGGTCCATGTCAAGCTTGTCGAACACATCATCCAGGAGCAGGGTCGGAGGCACGCCCGATTCCTGTTTCATCAGCTCGTACTGGGCGAATTTCAATGCAATCAGGAAAGACTTCCTCTGGCCCTGGGAGCCATCCCGTCTTATGGGATGCCCGTCCATCAGGAATATGAGGTCATCCCGCTGGATGCCTGATGTCGTGTAGCCGAGAATCCGGTCCTTCTGCCTGGATGCCTCGAGCAGAGACCTCAGGGAAGATGAGGACAGATCTGACCTGTATGAGACCCGAACCTCCTCCTTCGCTCCGGAAAGTATTGAATAATAATGACCAACGGCCGGAGACAGAGTCTCAGCAAACGACTTTCTCCTTTCGTGGATCCTATGTCCGTGATACTCCAGGGACTCTTCGATTATGTCCATGAGAGACACATCGGAGGACTCTTCCCTCAGCATTGCGTTGCGCTGGGATATAAGTTTGTTATACTGCTGCACATCAGCGAGATACTCGCTGTCCATCTGCGAGAGGACCTGGTTCAGGAACTTTCTGCGCTCCTCTCCGGAATCGCTCACCAGAGCGCCGTCGGAAGGAGACACGAGCACTACCGGAAGGAGGCCGATGTGGTCGGACATCCTCTGGCAGGGCTTCTCGTCCCGGACCAGTTTCTTGGCCCCGTTGCCGGAGACCCGGAACGAAAACCTGCTGTCCGCCGACTTCATCGAATAAAGCCCCGAGATGGAAAATGACTCCGCCCCGTATCTGATGCAGGCCCTGTCTGACGCATTGGAGGAGCTCTTGGTCATTGACATATAATATATGGCATCTATAAGATTCGTCTTGCCCTCGCCGTTGCCGCCGGAAATACAGTTTATGTTTGACGAGAACTCAAGTTCCGCCAGAGCAATGTTCCTGAAATCCTGAACCACCAACTTTTTGAGAACAGCCATATTGATGTGCCCTAATGTTTGTGCAAATATAATGATTTTAACCGCTTCTCGTTGTATGATTGACGAAAAATATGTAATTTTGCGGACTATGCGGTGAATCGCATCGGATTGAAACAATAATAAACATCAATATGGCAAACGTTACTACAAAAGACCAGGAGAGACAGCAGCAGGAGAATGTTGCGGAGAAGGTCTCTGCCGTCGAGAAATTTTTCAATGAGAACAAGAAGGTGATCTGGGGAGTGCTCGCAGCCGCCATACTCGCAGGCTTGGCAGTGCTCTGCTACCACAAGTTCTATGTAGAGCCGAGAAGGGCCGAGGCTCAGGAGCAGATGTTCCCTGCTGAGGCAAGTTTCCGCTCGGGCAACTATGACATCGCCCTCAATGGTGACGGCAATGTGCTCGGTTTCGCCCAGGTGATTGACGAATACGGTTCAAAGGCCGGCGCAGCCGCATATTTCTATGCAGGCGTCTGCGAGTTCCAGCTCGGCAATTACGAGAACGCCGTCTCATACCTCGGCAAGTACAATGGCAAGGACGAGATCCTCAAGGCAAGGGCACTCGGCTGCAAGGGCGACGCATACACCGGACTTGCGAAGCTGAATGAGGCGCTTTCCTGCTATGAGAAGGCAGCCGGAGTGGCTGACAATCTTTTCGCAGCTTCCTATCTCCTCAAGGCAGGTGTCATCTGCGAGGAACTCGGCAAGGCTGACAAGGCACTCGGATTCTACAAGAAGATCAAGGACCAGTATCCTCAGTCAATGGAGGGCTATGATATTGACAAGTATATCAGCCGCATTGAGAACGCACCTGCATCCAAATAAATTTTCGGAATATGGGAAGAGCATTTGAGTTCAGAAAAGAAAGAAAGATGAAGCGTTGGGGCCACATGGCCAAGACCTTCACCAAGATCGGAAAGGAAATCACGATCGCCGTAAAGCAGGGCGGACCTGATGTTGTCGGCAACCCGCGTCTCCGCGCCCTCATAGCAGAGGCAAGGAACGAGAATATGCCTAAGGACAATATCGAGAGGGCCATCAAGAAGGCCACCGACAAGACTCTCGGCGATTTCAAGGAGGTCACATTCGAGGGATACGGCCCGTTCGGCATCGCCTTCCTCGTGGAGACAGCCACTGACAACAATACCAGGACCGTGGCCAATGTCCGCAGCTACTTCACCAAATGCGGCGGCTCACTCGGAACAAGCGGCAGCGTAAGCTTCATGTTCGACCACAAGTGCGTGTTCAGGATCAAGGACAAGGAAGGCCTCGACATCGACGAGCTCCAGCTTGCCCTCTGCGATTTCGACGACGATCCTGAGGTATTCATCGAGGAGCAGGAGGATGAGGATGAGAACATCACCAGGAACGTGGTCATCTACGGAGCCTACGAGTCCTACGGCGGCATCCAGAAGTACATTGAGGAGAACGGCTTCGAGCTGGTTTCCGGAGGCTTCGAGAGGATTCCTAACGTGGATCTGAAGGACGTCACTCCTGAGCAGAGGGAGACTTTGAACAAGCTCACCGACCTTCTCGAGAACGATGACGACGTCACCAATGTTTACTCTACAATGAAGCCTGCCGAATAGCGGCGATTCAGATACGGAATGAGCGGCGGACCCACCCGATGGGTCCGCCGTTTTTTATTATTTTGAAAAATAATCACTATATTTGCAAGTTACAGAAACAAATCTGGTATCACTTTAATACATTATATTTTACATGAGTATCCAGCAGGATAATATCAAGATTCTGGCAGAGCGCAGAGCAAAAGCCTCGATGGGAGGCGGACAGAAAAGAATTGATGCGCAGCACCAGAAGGGAAAGCTCACCGCACGTGAGCGCATCGCATTGCTCCTTGACGAGGGCAGCTTCGAGGAATTCGACATGTTCGTACAGCACCGCTGCACGAACTTCGGAATGGAAAAGCAGCACTTCGACGGAGACGGCGTCGTTACCGGACAGGGCACCATAGACGGCAGGCTCGTCTATGTCTTCGCCCAGGACTTCACCGTATCCGGAGGCTCTCTCGGAGAAGCAATGGCTCAGAAAATCTGCAAGGTTATGGACATGGCCACCAGGAACGGGGCGCCTTGCATCGGACTTAACGACTCTGGCGGAGCCAGAATCCAGGAAGGAATCAACTCCCTTGCAGGATTCGGAGAAATCTTCGAGAGGAACATTCTCTCATCCGGAGTGGTTCCTCAGATTTCAGGTATCTTCGGTCCTTGCGCTGGCGGAGCGGTTTACTCCCCTGCCCTCACTGACTTTACCGTAATGGTAAAGAACACCTCCTACATGTTCCTCACCGGCCCTGCTGTAGTGAAGAGCGTTACCGGAGAGAACGTGTCTTCCGAGGACCTCGGAGGAGCCAGCGTCCACGCCACAAAGAGCGGAGTTGCACATTTCGCTGCAGAAAATGACGAGGACGGAATCAGGATCATCAAGGAACTCCTGAGCTACATTCCTCAGAACAATATGGAGGAGGCACCTGTGGTTCCGACATCAGACCCTGTATCAAGGGTGGATGACAGCCTCAATGACATCATCCCGGACAGCCCGAACAAGGCCTACGACATGTACTATGTCATAAAGAGCATTGTCGATGACGGAAAATTCTTCGAGATTCACCAGAGCTACGCCCGCAACATCATTGTTGGCTTCGCACATATGAACGGCAGAAGTGTCGGCATCGTGGCCAACCAGCCTAAGGTCATCGCCGGCGTTCTCGACATCAACGCATCCAGGAAGGCTGCCAGATTCGTACGCTTCTGCGACGCCTTCAACATTCCTATCGTCACCCTCGTCGACGTCCCTGGCTTCCTCTGCGGAACCCAGCAGGAATACGGAGCGATCATTGCCAATGGAGCCAAACTTCTCTATGCGTACGGAGAGGCTACCGTCCCTAAGGTAACTGTAACCCTCAGGAAATCCTACGGCGGAGCCCATATCGTGATGAGCTGCAAGCAGATACGCGGAGACATCAACTACGCCTGGCCATCTGCCAACATTGCTGTCATGGGAGCTGACGGAGCCGTGCAGATTCTCTACGGAAAGGAAATCAAGGCCGTGGAGGACCCTGCTGAGCAGCAGAAGATTGCCGAAGAGAAGAAGAATGAGTACAATGATCTCTTCTGCAATCCTTACCAGGCAGCCAAGATGGGCTACATTGACGATATCATCGAGCCGCGCAACACCAGGTTCAGAGTCATCAGGGCTCTCGAATCCCTGGCCGGCAAGAAGCAGAGCATCCCTGCCAAGAAGCACGACAACCTTCCTCTTTAGACCGATCGGACGATATGAGAAAGGCAATATTGACATACGCCCTCATCCTCGCCTCAGTCCTGTCGTTCAATGCCGCAGGCCAGAATGTCAGCGATCTCATCATTTCCGAGATAATGCCGGCATCGGACAGCGGAATTGTGGATGACTACGGACGGAGGAACGGATGGCTGGAGATTTACAACAAGTCTCAGGGCACGGTGAACTTCGCAGGCTGCTACCTGACTGATGACAGGAGCGACCTGAAGAAGTTCCAGATATCCAAGACTGACTCCAGGACGAAGATAGGTCCTCGTCAGGTATCCCTCTTCCATGCCAGCGGAGACAGCAATGACGGCACATTCTACATTGACTTTGAGATTGTCAGGGGAATGACCGTGTATCTTGTCAGCAACGACGGAAGAACCATCATTGACTCATTGTCGGTACCCGCCACCCTTCCTTGCGGCAAATCCGCGGCGAGAGTGGCCAATGACATACGCCAGCAGAACTGGGAGCCGGTCGAAGGTGGTCTTGACCCGTCTCCGATGGCGGTCAACGGCCAGAAAGGCAAGACGTCAGGCAGCGAGAAGCTCGCTCACGACGACCCTTACGGTCTGGTGCTCACGGTAGTATCCATTTCGGTGGTATTCACCGCCCTCATGGTGCTGTGGTGGCTTTTCGCCCTCCTCGGCATTTCCCTGGGCGGGGCCGGTAAGGACAAGAAACCGACTACAAAGAAGGGCAACGGGAAGATGACCCCCGAGGTGGCCGCAGCCATCGGAATGGCTCTGGACCGAGAACTCGGCGGTGAAGTCTATGCCGCCATTGCTCTTGCAATGCACAGGTACATGAACGATACTGTTCATGACAAAGAGAGTTACATCATTACAATAAGGCACGATCAGAGTGCGTGGAACAACAAGGAACAGGGATTCCGCAAATATCCAAGATAATTATGAAAGAGTATAAATTCAAGATCAACGGCAACGAGTACAATGTTGCCATCAACTCAACTGAGGGAAATATCGCTGACGTCACTGTGAACGGCGTCTCTTACCAGGTAGAAATGGACAATGTCCTCCCTGCAGCGCCGGTTCAGGCCGCTCCGGTACAGGCTGCTCCGGCAGCACAGGCCGCTCCTGCCCCTGTTGCAGCTCCAAAGCCTGCTGCAGCCCCTGCAGGCGCCGGCAAGGCAGTTGTGGCCCCTATGCCGGGCGTGATTCTCGAGGTTTCCGTAAAGGAAGGCGACACGGTATCCGCAGGCCAGAAGGTAGCCGTTCTCGAGGCGATGAAGATGGAGAATGAAATCCAGGCCGAGAGCGCCGGAACAGTCACAAAGATTCACGTTGCCAAGGGAGACTCCGTTTCAGACGGCACCCCTATCGTAACTATCGCATAATCAGGCAATGAGTCAGATTTTCAGCAGTTTACAGCAATTCTGGCAGTTCACGGGATTCTGCAACATGACATTCCAGCATCTCGTGATGATTGTCATCGGCATTGTGTTCATCACTCTGGCCATCAAGAAAGAGTGGGAACCGCTGCTCCTTGTCCCGATCGGATTCGGAATGATTATCGGAAACATTCCGATGTTCCCGGGTCTCAATATCGGAGTCTATGAGGACGGCTCAGTCCTGAATATCCTCTATCAGGGTGTCAGGCAGGGTTGGTATCCTCCTCTCATCTTCCTCGGAATCGGAGCAATGACGGACTTCTCGGCCCTGATATCCCAGCCGCGCCTAATCCTCATCGGAGCTGCGGCACAGTGCGGAATTTTCGGTGCCTATCTCCTGGCATTGGCATTGGGCTTTGCTCCCAATGAAGCCGGTGCAATCGGCATCATCGGCGGAGCGGACGGCCCTACAGCCATCTTCCTTTCCTCCAAGCTTGCACCGGATCTCATGGGAGCCATTGCGGTATCGGCTTATTCCTACATGGCCCTCGTGCCGGTGATTCAGAAGCCAATAATGAAGCTCCTGACCACAAAGAAGGAGCGCCTCATCAGAATGCCTGCACCTCGGGCAGTCAGCCAGAAGGAGAAAATCATCTTCCCGATTGTAGGTTTCCTGACCACCGCCTTCATCGTGCCTTCTGGACTTCCTCTCCTGGGTATGCTCTTCTTCGGCAACCTCTTGAAAGAGAGCGGAGTAACGAGGAGGCTTGCAGAAACCGCAAGGGGTCCGCTCGTGGATGTGATCACGATTCTCATCGGCTTGACAGTAGGTTGCTCCACCCAGGCCGACAAGTTCCTCTCTACAAGCTCCATTAAAATTTTCTGCCTCGGTCTCCTTTCATTCGTGATTGCGACGACCTGCGGAGTTCTCTTCGTGAAGTTCCTCAACCTCTTCCTGAAAGAAGGCAGGAAAATCAACCCTCTCATAGGCAATGCGGGTGTGTCCGCCGTGCCTGACAGTGCAAGGGTATCCGAGATGGCTGGCCGCGAGGCTGACCCGAGCAACCACCTTCTGATGCACGCCATGGGCCCTAATGTGGCCGGCGTCATCGGCTCTGCAGTCGCAGCAGGTATCCTTCTGGGATTCCTGGGATAATTCAATTTTCAAGAATCTATTTTAGGGGGCTTGGTTCAAGCTCCCTTTTTTTAGTCATGCGTTCCGGAGGGTGACATTCGGAAAACTAAATCCCTCCCACTTCGTGGGTCCATCCCGTTCACAAGGCCACGGGCGGCCATGGTTTTCCGAATGCCACCCTCCGGAATCACGACATATCGACCGAGCGCAGCGATTGGAGAGATCTATCTACAAACGAGGGTAAAACCTCAAACATTCTTGGTCAAAATCTCCGAAAAATGACAGGCGGCAACGGTAACCATAAAGCACTTTACGCAAGCAATAACTGTCATAAAATTCATCGAAAACCGTACCACCTTACTACAATTTTTAAATTTAAAATACATATATTTCGCCACCACTACCGCAGTTTTCCGGGAAATTTTGTAATATATTCGGGGTTCATAAAACAATTACTTATGAACACAATGAATTTACAGACAAAAAAGGAAGACCAGGTTTTCGTTAACCTACTGACCGATGCCGGCTTCAAGGCCGTCTATGCTGATCCGGCGAACAAGCCACTTCTCATCAATCTCCTGAACACAGTTCTGCCTGACGACGTAAGGGTAAGTGACATTGTGGAGTACCGTGACCGGGAGCAGACCCCTGACACAATCTACAGCAAGAAAACTGTTCTGGACCTTGTATGCAAGGATGTGGAGGGCAATATCTTCGGAATCGAGGTCCAGAAGAAAGTGGACAGCCGCCTGTTCAGCCGCTGCGTCTTCTATGCCGCAGGTCAATATCATTCGCAGCTGCTTGCCGGCGGTGACTATGCCTCCCTGCATCCTGTCTTCGAAATAGCCTTCCTGGCGGAGAACTATCCGCACGAGAATCCTGGGCATTGGGATGCCGACCATATTGTCTCGCATTACACTTTCGCAGAAAAACGCACGGGAGAGATACCAAATCCCACAATTTTTATTATCTTGGCGGAAATTGGACGCTTCGACAAAACTGAGGAGGAATGCCTCACCACGAGGGACAGGCTATTCTATTGGTTCAGGCACGCCAATGAGTTCAAGGAAAAGCCGGCATGGCTGGATGACCCTGAGTCTGAGGCTCTCCTGAATGCGACTGAGATTGCAGCGTTCACTCCGGAAAAGAAAGAAATCTATGACCAGGATATGAAGAACGAACAGGATATCGAATACGAGAAGAGCATCTGCTACAATGAAGGGCGAGAGGAAGGGCTGGCAGAAGGGCGAGAGGAGGGTAGAGAGGAAGGTAGGCGGGAGAATGCATTGTCCACTGCAAAGAACTTCCTTGCAGAGGGCATTTCTCCAGAAACGGTTGCCAGATGTGTCGGTATTTCCCTTGAGGAAGTAAAAGCACTGAAAGAGAAGTTGTTGTGAATCCAACGGGCATTGCCTTGTTAACTGGTTTCCAGATAGCGTAACCCGCCAGATTATTTCTTCAACCCGACAAAGCCCCGCAGCACCAGGAGCAATAAGACCAGACCGACAATCATTCCGATGTAGCGGGCAGGCAGCAGGATTGGACCGATGACGATGAAAACGAGCAGTACCGCCCACATCAGGGAATTCAGGGCATTGTCCACAGGAGAACTGTCCGGGTCGAAGGAAAACCGGGTCTGCGGCAGGAGATATACCACGGCAGAGGCCAGATACAGTATGACTGTCAGGACATTGGCAACATTGAACTCGGTCAGCCCGATGCAGAACACAGATGCGGCCGTCATGAAGATGGCATAGCCGGCACAGAGTGTCAGACCCGCAGGTTTCTTCCTGAGATAGAGGACAAGACCGGCAACAGGGGCGATGAAAATCGAGATGAACGGGAATAAAGCCCTGAAGATTACGTCAATGTCATCCCGGGCGGCTTCTGTCAGGAAAGGATAGAAAACCAAAGCAAGATAGACTGCGACTGCAAGCATTGCGGACATCGCCACGATGCCGATGCGGAAAAGGAGTTTGTTATTCATTGTACAAGGAATTAATCAGAATTGATTCTCATCGCTGTCCACAGAGGGGCGGAGTATCGGAGCAGGAAATAAAGTGGAACCGGCTTGAGGACGTTCCCATATACGCGGTAATCGGTCACTTCCAACAGCAGAAGAAATGCGAAGAATGCGAACAGGCTCAATCCCCACTTCGTCACAGCATTCACATTGCTTCCCAACATCCTGAATATCAATATCAAGCCTAAAACTGTGCAAAGCAGTATCAGAAAGAGAGGCGCAGTATCAAACGCCATATATCTGCCATTGATGAAACGCGATACAGTGAAGCATCCGGTCAATCTGTCGGCATAAATCAGAATCACCAGCAAGATGACTGCCAGTGAGCAGAACAAGCTGGTCCTGTCGCCCGTCAGCCGGGCAAAGTTGACTGTTCTGAGAGCGGCCCAGATTATCATAAGGAAGCCCAAGGCATTGACAGCGAATGCTTTCAGACGGAAGAGCATCCTGACATATTGATTATCGACAAAGTCCCCGGCAACAAAAAACGTATTGAAGACAAAAGATATGAGAAGGGACAGGGTGTACAGGACGAAGAAAAATCCAAACCCCAGGAATAGCGGATCTATTTTTTTAATATTCATATTATCAGTCAGTTACTTTATCATTAATGAAATTTGAAGTGGCACTCTTGCCCAGGGTCACATTGACGTAAGCCGCCTTCAGTATGACGGCCATCGCCGACATGTCACCGGACAACTTTCCCATGATGCCCTTCAGCTTGCGGTTCACAAGTTCAGATTTCCTGGCCGAAACCGTCTGCATATTGGAATTGGCAAGTATCGCGATATCCCTCATCCCGATGCGGGAGGAATAGTCGATGAACACCAGGAGCAGGATGAAATATCTGAAAAAAGATGTCCTGGCTCCCAGACCGGCAATCTCAAGGGCAGCCTCGTCAGCCTTGCCCAGATTCAGGTAAAATACAGAGCATTCTTCCTTGAACTTATCCTGAAGGCTATTGATGGCATCGAGGGACTTGAGCATATAGAATTCCTCATTCAGATATTTAAGTCTGTCCTGGTAGGGCACTTCCTGCAATGCCGAAACAATATCACCGATATTTGACAGTGATTTCCAAAGCTTTGATGCCGAGATTATTGACTTGACTCTTTCTACAATATCAGCAGCGCCTGAGCCATCTGTTTCGAGGAGCATATCACGGAGCTGCACAGGGACCCCGGCTGTTCTGACAGCATTCCCGAGTAAATCCCCGCTTTCCGACACGACCGCTTCCTCATACTTTTCCAATGCAGTTTCAAGCCTGCCTGACAAATCCCCCACCCTGTCCATCCGGGCAGAGCGGCATTCGGCCGCCACCTCCGACAGCGATGTCAATGCTGCAGTTACCGAATGAGTAAAACATTGACAATCAGTCATTTCAACATATTCAGCAGCTTTTGAGAGCATTGACTCGAACTTTTCCCATTGTTCAGTCCTTTCCGATATTCCGGTCAGGTCATCAACATTCAGATTTGAACAGGCATAATCGTACATTTTCATCAGATCATTGCCTGATACTGAGGCATATACGGAATCTGACATCTTCACGAGGAAACGCTCGCGTTCCGCCCGCATTGTCACATAATTCTCAAAGGCCCTCTCCCCTTTCTTCTTGACAATGAAAGGATAGACCACGAGGAAAATGAAAACCGAGATGGCGAAAAGTATAATCAGCAGCCCTGCCGGGAAACGCCACAGCAATGCCTGCATGGCTATGAACGGGCTTATGAAGGCCACCTCCGCACCATCCACTGAGAGTCGGCCGTCCTTCAATGCCACCCTGTAGCCATTGAAATCCATCTCGCCGCATTCGTGGAGTACATCAGGAGTATGTGCCCAGGACAGGTCCAGCATCCTGGAAACTTTGCCATTCAGTCCGGTGTTATCAGACGCTTCATCCTGCACATCATAGGAAATCGGGTTCCACATATTGAAGAGGCTCATATCCCCGGTATCCAGGTTCATCTCTACCGGAAGAAGCCTGAACAGCTTTGGAGCATCAGGATTTTCAATCCACCCCGAAATCGTGTCGGCATCCAGATACCGGTATCCCGCCATCTTCCTGCCGTTTTTTCTGAGTTCAATGATGTCGATTCTCCCGTCCCAGATTGAAGGCGACATTCTGATAAGCTCGTCCTCATTGGCGAAGAAGAGGCAGGGTACATCGTCCCGGTTCAGAACAATGTCCAGCTTTGCGGCAGTATTGACGCAATGAGGAGGGAGACTCTTGACATATAATGCCGATCTGGATTGCAGGTCAATGCTGAAGATGTGGTTGGCCGATGTCACAGCGTATGCAGCATACCCTTCAGGCATATTCCGGAGCCCGATGGAATTCACATATTCCATACATTCGGGATTATCCGCTCTCCCGCAACCCGCGAGAAGGGGAAGCAGGAGAGCCGTCAGGTATGATAGCATTCTGTTCACAGTCTGCAATTTAGTCATTATTCAGGGAACTGTCAATATACTCTTTTATAAAAGACGACCTTGGTTCCGTCATTCTTGTCATCCGTTTCATAATAATACTTGGAGAGGTCGGTTGAGAGAAATTCAATGCAGCCCCAGATGAGGGTAATTGCAGAACCCATATAGCAGTGATCCCCATTATAAACGGTCACATCGTCCGTGCTGAAAGAACAGAAAGTATTCTCGATATTCACATCCTCATAACTTCTGGTCGAGGGGTTCCATACGAAACTGATTGTCTTTCCCCGGAGATTGCTGTCGCAGGTGGTATTGATGTAATACCCATCGGAGTCATAGTGCTTGGTGCAGTCGTAGATGAATGTGCAGCATGACTGAGCTGATGCCGGAATTGCGGCGATTGCCAAAATGGCGACGATGATGATCTTTTTCATTGCGATAAGAATTTAAGTGTTGAACTTGATTTCTGCCGCAAAGATGGGGTTCCGGACGGGCTGTGGCAATGCCGTGAACATTACAGTTGCATCTGTCAGGCAACTGTAAACAAAAAGGAGGCTTGCACTGAAGCCCCCTTTTCATATGATATTGTCCGCAGTCGGACTTATTTCAGCACATTGAGATCCTTGCCTACCTTTATGAAGGCCGCGATGCACTTGTCAAGCTGCTCCCTGGTGTGGGCGGCTGAAATCTGCACCCTGATGCGGGCCTGGTCCTTAGGCACGACCGGGTAGTAGAATCCGGTGACATAGATACCCTCCTCCTGCATTCTGGCCGCGAACACCTGGGAGAGACGTGCGTCGTAAAGCATAACGGCACAGATGGCGCTCTGGGTAGGCTTGATGTCAAAGCCGGCGGCCATCATCCTGTCACGGAAATAGTTGACGTTCTCGACGAGTTTGTCGTGAAGTTCATTGCTCTCCTTGAGAATGCGGAATACCTCGAGGCTGGCTCCGATGATGCAAGGAGCGAGCGAGTTGGAGAAGAGGTAAGGACGGCTCCTCTGCCTGAGAAGGTCAATGATTTCCTTGCGGCCGGTGGTAAATCCGCCCATTGCTCCGCCGAATGCCTTGCCGAGCGTTCCGGTGTAGATGTCAACCCTGCCGTATGTGTTGGTGAGTTCGCTTACTCCGTGTCCAGTTTCGCCGACGACTCCGGCGGAATGTGACTCGTCCACCATCACGAGGGCATCATATTTCTCAGCGAGGTCGCAGATCTTGTCGAGTGGGGCAACATTGCCGTCCATAGAGAACACTCCGTCAGTGACAATGATTCTGAATCTCTGGGCCTGGGCCTCCTGGAGGCAACGCTCGAGGTCGGCCATGTCGGCATTGGCGTAACGGTATCTCTTGGCCTTGCACAGACGCACTCCGTCAATGATGGAGGCGTGATTCAATGCATCGGAGATGATGGCGTCCTCATCGGTGAGAAGCGGCTCGAAGACTCCGCCGTTGGCATCGAAGCAGGCTGCATAGAGGATTGTGTCCTCTGTCTTGAAATAGTCGCTGATGGCGGCCTCAAGCTGCTTGTGAATGTCCTGGGTTCCGCAGATGAACCTCACCGAGGCCATGCCGAATCCCCTTTCCTGCATCATTCTGGAGGAAGCCTCGATGAGGCGGGGGTCATTCGCCAGTCCGAGATAGTTGTTGGCGCAGAAATTCAGGACTTCCTTTCCGGCTACCTGGATGGAGGCATACTGTGAACTCTCTATAAGACGTTCCTCCTTGTAGAGGCCCGCCTCGCGAATCTCAGCGAGAGTACGGCTGAGATGCTCTTTCATTTTTCCGTACATAGAAAAGGTATTAGTGTTTCAGGCCGTGAAATTACTGATTTTGCCTGAATTATCAAAAAAGAAATCCCGGCAAAAATGCCGGGAAACATTAATCAGAACAAATATGCGACACCAAGCTGAACTCCGTTGCGGCGCATTGTAGTATCGTCCACTTTGGAGCGGTTGACAACGCCGAAGTTGTAATTGAGATTGATGCGGACCTTCTCGATCAGGTCGCAGTAAACACCGAGTCCAACCCTGAAGTCACCCCTCTTGTAAAAGCCATCTTCGCCATACATGTCAACGGATGTATCGTCAACCTTTGCCTTGGATGTAAGTCCCATACTGAATGTCGGAGCGACGAAAGCACCGAGTTCCACGATATTGCCGAGGCTGAAGCCATAAGTGACCTTGACAGGGATATTGAGATACTGCTCAGGCTGCTTAACGTCATTTTCCGTCTTTGTAACTACCTCATACTCAAGCCCCGGAACGATGCCGAGATGCTTGCCGACATTGAGACCGTAGCCAGCCTGGATGTAGAATCCGTTTCTGTCGAACCTTTCGGTTATCTTGCCTGCCTTGGATGCGGTCGGCGAGTAGGAATAACCAGCACCGACATAAAGCTGCGCATTGGCGCAAATGGCAGTCGCCGCTGCCACTACAATGGAAAGAAACAATTTTTTCATAATATCAGTGTTTGATGTTAATTGTCCGACTGCAAAGATACTAAATAATCCCGTACTATGAAGCCTTTTTCTTCCTGCTCATGGCAAGCAGGCCCAGGAATGTCAATAATCCATTGAAAATCAGCAGCTCATAGCTGAATTGATAGCCACCGAACCAACGTTCTGAATTGAGTTGCAGCACGAGACAGATCAGAGGCGCCGCAATGGAGACTGCAGGAACAGCCTTGTCGAGAGTACGCCGTTCAGTCAGTATGCCGAAGGCGAACATTCCAAGAATCGGCCCGTAGGTATAGCTTGCAAGCCTGTACACGGCATCGATTGCGCTTGTACTGTTCAATGCATTGAATATCAATATGGTCACGCCCATTCCCAGGGCCATTGAGACATGCGTCCACTCCCTCATCTTCCTGACCTGTGTCTCAGATTTTCCGGCCGTGCCGAGAATATCGACGGTAAAGGAGGTGGTAAGTGCGGTGAGCGCGGAACCTCCGGCCGCGAATGAGCAGGACACCAGGCCGATGATGAACATTATGCCGGCTATGACAGGCAGCATTCCGCTGGTCGCCACGGCCGGGAAAAGTTCATCCCCGCCAGAGGGGATGGAGAACTTGCCGGCGAAAAGGTAGAGCAGCACGCCCAGGACCAGGAAAAGGAAAATCACCGCAGTCTGGAGAAGCGAACTCGTCACAATGTTCTTCTGCGAATCCCGGAAGTTCTTGCAGGACAATGATCTCTGCATCATGTCCTGGTCCAGTCCCGTCATTGCAATCAGGGTGAACATTCCCCCGAAGAACTGCTTGAAGAAATACTGCGGATGGTTCGGGTCGTCAAACCAAAACATTCTCGCCATCCCGCTTTCTTTCACAGCCGGGACAATATCTCCCAAGCCCAGGCCCAATGCCCTGCTGATGAACACGGTACAAAGTACTATGGAAAGAAGCATACAGCCCGTCTTGAGGAAGTCAATCCAGATGACGGCCTTCACGCCTCCACGGAAGGTGTAGAGCAGAAGTATCAGTATGGTAATCAGCACATTGGCCCAGAACGGAACTCCGAGCGGCCCGAAGACCATAAGTTGCAGAGAAATGCACACGAGATACAGTCTCACGGATGCTCCCAACATCTTGGAAATGAAGAAGAACCAGGCTCCGGTACGGTAGGACGACAGGCCCAGTCTCTCCTCGAGATAGCCGTATATGGAAACCAGATTCATCCTGTAGAAAAGCGGAATCAGCACAAATGCGATGACCAGCTGGCCGGCAATGAAACCGAGGGCCATCTGCATATAGCCGAAGCCTGATACCGCCACCATTCCCGGAACGGAAACGTATGTCACGCCCGACATTGCGGAGCCTATCATTGCGAAGGCCACCACATACCAGGACTGTTTCCTGCTGCCGGTAAAGAAACCTGCATTGTCAGATTTGCGACCAGAAAGCCAGGCTATCAGAAGCACAAATGCGAAATAGGCCGCAATTGTGAGAACTATTGTCAACGGATTCATATTCAATGAGTTCTCAACTACTGTACAGAAACACTGTCCTGTGGCGCGGACACAGGATTGAGCCTGGAGAGCGAATCCAGCCCTTTATGCCAGAAACGGTAAACGGAATCCAGAGCGGCAAGGTTTTCCGGCTTGATCGGCTCCTCGCTCGGAGACTCCATCTTCAGAGGATTGATCGGCTGGCCGCTGCGCCATACACGGAAATCCAGATGCGATCCCGTGGATACGCCCGTCGAGCCGACATATCCGATCACCTCGCCCTGTCTCACCCTTGAGCCGACAGCCAGGCCGGCAGCATAGCGGGAAAGATGGAGATAGGCTGTCGTATATACTGAATTATGCCTGATTTTCACAGTGTTGCCGCCACCGCCGCTCCAGCCTTTGCTGATAACGGTACCATCTCCGATGCTCATCACCGGAGTGCCGGTCGGGGCTGCATAATCCACACCGGTATGCGCCTTGACCACGCCCGATACAGGATGCTTTCTATGATATGAAAACCCGGAGCTGATCCTCGAGAACCTCAACGGAGCCTTCAGGAAGGCCTTGCGCATGCTCTCGCCTTTCTCATTCCAATAAAGATTCCCGCCGTCGCCCTGGTCGAAGCGGATCGCCGGCATTTCCTTGTCGCCGCGGTTGAACATTGCAATGTGAATCGTGTCAATGTCAATGACTTCCCCCTCGCAGGACGCCTCTGTGTAAACCACCCTGAACCTGTCCCCCTTCTGGAGTCCGAAGAAATCCACGGTCCAGGCATAAATATCCTCAAGGTGGACAAGGAGCATCGGAGATGCACCGGCGGCCGTCATATCATTCCAGAGCGACGACGTAATCGACACATCAGAGAACTTCCGGGTATGTACAACCGGCTTTGTCACCCTCCATGCCCCATAGGGCTTTGTACACTTGAGCACCGTCAGATTGATCCTGTCCCTGTTGTACACGAGGTATTCCAGCACCTGCGCATCGAGGCTGTCCACGCTGTAATAAGCCTGCCAGGCATTCCCTGCCCTCATTTTCCTCGGTTCGAACACGGAGTCGGCCACCTCCACCAGCTGCATGGCATCGGCCTGAGTCATGCCTAGCCTTGTCATCAGTCCGGTAAAGACCTCTCCGCCGGCGACTTTGCCTTCCATAAGGTCGAATGAATCCGTGCAGAATCCCAATGGATAAATTGTATCATTCTTTTCCTCCTCCTGCGGTTCTTCTGTCCGCCTGTGGCAGGAAGGAAGGGCTGTCAATATGATGACGGTCATCATTGATGCCGCCAATATCATTCTGTTCAAATGTTTATTTCTGTTCATATCAAGGCAAATTTATGAAAATATGTCAATAAATGCTAATTTTGCCGTTACAATCATGCCGGTCCGCCGGCTGGCAAAATAGACCCCAATGACAGACGACAAGACAATCAGCATCGCCCCTGTAGCATATTTCCGTTCCCCGTTCCCAAGCAAATTCGGAGTTCCGAGACAGAGCGGGGTTGTGGCTGAGCTCCCCGGGGAAATCGTATTCGTGCCCGGGTTCAGGCGCAAGGAGGCATTGAAAGGAATCGAAGAGTTCAGCCATCTCTGGCTGATCTGGGGATTTTCCGGCAATGCCGGCCGCTGGCAGATGACGGTGCGCCCTCCGAGACTGGGTGGCAACAAGTCCGTAGGCGTATTCGCTTCCAGGTCTCCGTTCAGGCCGAACGGACTGGGGCTCTCCGCTGTCGTTCTGGACAAGGTGGACTGGGATGCTCCTGACGGCCCTGTGCTCAAGGTGCTTGGCGGCGACCTGATGGACGGAACCCCGATTTACGATATCAAGCCTTATATCAGGTATGCCGATTCCCATCCTGAAGCTCTTTCCGGATATACCGACAATGTGGAATGGGAGGAGGCGGAGGTGGTTTTCCCTTCTGAGATGGAAGCCAAGTTCCGCAGTCTGGGCAGGGCAAGTTCAGAAGATGTCTCAGTGCTGAAAAAGGTTCTGGCGCAGAAGCCGGTCCCACGCTACCAGCACGACTCCGGAAAGATATACGGTATGCCTTACAAGGCCTGCGATATCAGGTTCAAGGTTGCCGGGGGCAGAATCGAAGTCGTGGATGTGGTCGGGGATCTCGCACCATAGGATGATGTAAGAGAACAATAATCAGTTAAAATAATATCATTAATTCTCCTGTATTATCATTAATTTTGCAGGACCAAATTAATGACAGCTATGGCACGACTGAAGTACACCGCAGCAGAACTATTTGCCGCACAAGCACTTGCATCTCATCTGAAAAAAGAACTGACCGAGGACATACTCCCCTATTGGAGCAAAAAAATCTGCAAAGGTGACACCGGATTCTACGGACGCATCAGCGGAGAGGAAGTCATTGACCCGGAAGCCCCGGTAGGAGCCATTATGACATCACGCATTCTATGGACATTCTCCAACGCATTCAGGCTGTTCCGACGCGAGGAATACAAGAAAATGGCCATGCAGGCCAAAAGACTCATTATCAACAACTTCAATGACATTGAGCAGGGCGGTATCTATTGGAGCATCAATCCGGACGGCACCCCTCTCGACACCAAGAAGCAGATTTACGCCATAGCCTTCTGCATCTACGGCCTTGCAGAGTGGAACAGGGCAAGCGGGGATGAGGAGGCCCTCGAGCTCGCAAAGAAACTGTACAGGGACATTGAGAAACACAGTTTCGACACCTGCAAGAACGGTTATTTCGAAGCGTTTACCCGCGAATGGGGCGAAATCCAGGATATGAGACTCAGCGACAAGGATGCCAATGAGAGCAAGACAATGAATACCCATCTGCACGTGCTGGAGGCATATACAGGCCTGTACAGAGTCTGGAAGGATGGGGGTCTTGCGGCACAGCTGAAGAATCTCATCGGTATTTTCCTCGACAGAATTCTTGGAGCGGACGCCCATCTCAGGCTGTTCTTTGACGATGACTGGAACTGCGGCTACAAGATTTATTCATACGGACACGACATCGAGGCTTCCTGGCTATTGCACGAGGCAGCTCTCGTTCTGGGCGATGAAGCCACAATCGGGAAGGTGGAGAAGGAAGTGCCGCGGATTGCGGCTGCCGCCGGCGAGGGTTTCACGGCAAAGGGCGGGATGATTTATGAAAAGGACAATGCCACAGGGCATATTGACGGAGACCGACACTGGTGGGTTCAGGCCGAAAGTGTCGTAGGATATTTCAATCTCTGGCAGCTCACCGGAGAGCCATCCGGACTTGAGAATTCGATTGAATGCTGGGAATTCATCAGGAACAATCTAATCGACCGCGAAAACGGGGAATGGTTCTGGAGCATCCGCCAGGACGGGACAGTAAACCGCACGGACGACAAGGCCGGATTCTGGAAATGTCCTTACCACAATGGCAGGATGTGTATGGAAATCATTGAAAGAACGGCCTCCATGGCACTATAAACAAAATAACCTACAGAAATGAAAAGAGTATTGACATTCCTTCTCGCCGTCATGGCGGCAGCGGGTACAATTTCCGCAAAAATCACTCTTCCGGAAATCATCGGGGACAATATGGTTCTCCAGCAGGATACGAAGGTAAGAATCTGGGGCAAGGCTTCAGCAGGCAAGACAGTCACCATCACCACTTCCTGGAGCAGGGAAAAAACAAAGGTAACGGCTGACGGGGATGGAAACTGGCTTGCCCTGGTACAGACACCGGCTGCAAGTTATACCCAGCACTCAATGGTCATATCCGACGGTGAAGCCGTAAAACTCGACAACATTCTCATAGGCGAAGTGTGGTTCTGCGGAGGCCAGTCAAATATGGAAATGCCGCTCAACGGCTTCTGGGACTGTCCGATTGAGGGTTCCAATGAAGAAATCGCCACGTCCGGAAAACGTAGCGGAATCCGCCTCGTGAAGATTCCGAAGACCGGCACACTTGCCCCGTCCGAGACAGTGGAAGGCAAATGGGAATTAAGCAACCCGCAGAATACCAGATGGTTCAGTGCCACGGCATGGTATTTCGCACGTATGCTGAACGAGGCCCTGGACATCCCGGTCGGACTTGTCAGCTGCAACTGGGGCGGCACAAGAGTGGAAAGCTGGCTGCCGGAGGAAATAGTGCGCACCTACCCTGACATTGACTATGACAGTGAGTGCTGCAAGAAGGAGCAGACCTGGTGGCACTACTCCAACGTCACGATTATGCACAACGGAATGTACTATCCTATAAGGAATTACACCGTAAAAGGCTTCATATGGTATCAGGGAGAGTCCAATGTCGGGAAGCACGACACCTACCCGGACAGATTCAAGACTCTCGTTAACCTCTGGAGGGAGAACCAGGGAAGCGAAAGCCCGGTGTTCTTAGTCGAACTTGCCCCTTGGCTCTATGGGGGCGACGGCACCTCAGGTGCCAGGTTCAGGGAAATGCAGCACAATCTCGCAAGGGAAATATCCAATTGCGGAGTAATCTGCACCAATGACCTCGTATATCCTGACGAGGACACTCAGATCCACCCGAGAAACAAGAAGGACGTGGGACACAGGCTCGCCTACCTTGCCCTCAACCGCACTTACGGGCAGACTGGTATTGAATGCCAATATCCTGAATACAAGTCATTTACAATAGATGGGGACACTGCCGAGGTATTCTTCGACAATGCGGAGGACGGACTCAGCCCGTGGAAAGGACTGGAGGGATTCGAAGTTGCCGGTGAAGACAAGGTGTTCCACAAGGCCGAAGCCCGGGTACATACCGGACACAAATCGGTACTGGTCCGCAGTGATGAGGTCGCCTCACCTGTTGCAGTACGCTATTGTTTCAGGGATTTCCAGATTGGCAATCTTGTCAGCGGCAGGGACCTTCCGGTGCTTCCGTTCCGCACCGACAACTGGGATTAATCATATCAAGGCGCTCCTCCGTATGGCATAAGAAGGAGCGCCTTTTCTGTCATCCATACCGGGCGAAGCGGATGGAGAGAACTAGAATTCTACCCGGACTTCCTTTCCCTCATAAACCACTGCGGCATCAATGCCGGCCTCACCGAAGCCGACACTTTCCCGCACAAGCCTTACATTGAAGAGCCTTCTTTCAGGCATACCAGGATACTCCCCTTTTCTTGTTCCGATGGTCAGGACAGCCTCGCTGTCATCCCAGGATACAGGAATACGGGAGTATTCCCCCCTCTCGTACGCATAGTCCAGACCATTGTCCTCATACAATGTGAAAGAGCCGTCTGCACCCGTATAGACATAGAGATCAATCGGGCCCGAAGGATTCTCCCCGCTCCACCGGACAGGCTCACCGATGCTGACAATTGAGCCGGCCCTGACGTACAATGGCATCCTTGAATATGTCAGTGCCACATTCTCGCTATGTCCACCGGCAATTGCCCTGCCATCGTAAAAGTCGTACCACATTGCACCCTCAGGGAAGTAAACCCCCTTGGTAACGGCCCTGTATTCCGTTACGGGAGCCACCATGAAGGCAGGTCCGAACATATACTGGGAACCGATGCCATAGACATTGCGGTCCTGAGGGAAATCCATTGCAAGAGGCCTCATTATGGTATAGTCGTCAAAGGTCACACTACCGGCGAGAGAGTAGATATAAGGCATGAGGCGATAGCGGAGACGGGTATAATAAGTCATTGACTCATAGGCAGGATGTCCCTCCGGGGCGATATTGAAGATTTCCCTGTACGGCCATTGCCCATGAGCCCTGAAAAGCGGCACGAAGCTGCCGAACTGATACCAGCGGGTATTGAGCTCACGCCACTCCCTGAGATCCTCATTCTCCTCCCCTGTACTGTCGTAATGCTTCTGCGCAGCCACATAACGGCCCTCCACGCAGAAACCGCCTATATCCATTGTCCAATATGGCACACCTGTCACGGAGAAGTTCAGGCCGGCGGTAATCTGCGCCCTCATATCCTCCCACCTGGTGGCAATGTCACCGCTCCAGGTGGCAGTGGAATAACGCTGCTGGCCTGCAAAGCCTGAACGTGTGAGAAGGAACACGCGCCTGTCAGGGTCAACCCCGCGCTGTCCGTCATAAATCGCCTCGGCGTTCATCAGCGCATACGCATTGAAATATTCAGTAGAACTGCCGAGTGCCGTCGGGCCGCAAAGAGCCTTGCGATAGTCCATATCCACACAGTCCCGCACATTCGGCTCGCTCGCATCCATCCACCATGCATCAATTCCCAAAGGGTAATAGTGGTCCTGGATCTGATTCCAGAACAGTTTCCGGGCACCGCTGTCGTAGGCATCGTAGAATGAGCCCAGATATCCCGGTCCTACCCAGTCCCTGATGCTGTCTCTTACGGCTCCCTGGTACATCCAGCCCCTGCTGTCGAATTCCTTGTAATGCTCTGTAGTCACATAGAACTTAGGCCAGACTGAAATCATAACCCTGGCATTCATCGCGTGGATGGAGTCCACCATTGCCTTAGGATCCGGGAACCTCTCCCTGTCAAACTCGTGGCTTCCCCAGGAGTCCTCCTTCCAATGGAGCCAGTCTATTACAATGTTGTCAAGCGGAATCTGCCTGCGCCTGTACTCGGCCACTGTGGAAAGCACCTCTTCCTGGGTATTGTATTTCTCACGGCTCTGCCAGAAACCCATTGCCCACTTCGGCATTACAGGAGCCTTGCCCGTAAGAGTACGGCAGCCGTGAATGACCTCATCCGCATTGTCACCTGCAATGAAATAATAGTCAATTTCCTGCTGCATCTCACCCCACCAGCACATTTCCGCCCGGGTCTCCGGTGCAACCGGCCTGAAGGCCCTGAGAGAGCAGTAGGCCACATCCCCGTCCGGCTTCCATTGAATCCGCAACGAGCTGCGCCGGCCCTTGACGAACTTGTAACTGAATTTATAACTATTTGGATTCCAAGCAGTTCTCCAACGTTCAGGCACGACCTCCACGGAATCTATCCACACCCTGACATAACCCGAATAATAGAGAATGAAATCGAAGTCCCCATCCTCATCGCTCTCAAGCATTCCATCGTATGTCACTACAGCACCCTTGAGCGGGATCTCAGTCTGCAGACCCTCGACGTGGCTGAGGTCATCTCTCTTGAGATGGTCAAAGCTTATATTTTCCTCATTCCTTACAAGAGTACGGCCGTCAGCGGCAGTGTAAGTACCTGTAAGTCTGCCGGAAACGCCATTCACATCATAGAGGGTGAAGGCCTCGGACAGCGGGAGGCTGGCTGTAGGATTGCCGAAGCGGCAATATGAATAGCTGTCCCAGAGAATGCCGTAGCCTACGGTGGAAAGCACGAATGGGACTGATACCTTGGTATTGTACTGATATAGTTCCTCGCTTCTGCCCTTGTAGTTGAATTCCTCGCTCTGATGCTGTCCGAGACCGTAGATTGCTTCCTGGGAAGATGGGGAATCAAAGCGCTGGGTTACAGTGTATCCCGTGGTTCCATCCACCTCGATGGGACTGAAACTCCGGCCTCCTGTCTTCTCCGCCAGGATGATTTCCCCATCCGGGCCAAAGAAGCTGACCCGTCCGTCCTTTCGGTCTACCACAGCGGAAAGTGATGAAGTTGAAACTCTTATATTATCCTCACTTTTCTCTACCCTATATTCGGCAGAGCCATTCTGCGGCAGCACGGCCAGAGACCTGTCGGCCTTGAGACGTCTCTCCGGAGTGGCTGTAACCCTGATAATCTTGTCGCCGATGACCTGGAGCCTGACCGTTGCTGCATTTCCCGGCTGCGGGTCAGCAAGCCTGACAGTCACATAAGAGCCGTCCCTGCTTACATCAGAGCAGGATGACAGAATCAGGAGCGATGCCACCAGCATTGAAGGCAGCCGGATGGGGAATTTATTTGCGTTCATATTTTCTTGTTATTGGACGGAGAATCATTTGAAAATGGCCATTGAAGGCCGGGAGACGGTATATTGAAGCGTTGTCAGCCGATGCTTCACCTATGCGGACACTTAATCCTGACCCGCTTTCACTTACAGGTTCAGGATGGTCAGGATCACGCATTGCAGGGTCACCATTGCCCCAGCCGAGAAGCTGCAATGATGGATCAATGGCTACAGATACCGTGTCACAGGCATCCGGAACAAGCCGCCCTTCTGCATCCACAAGGTCAACATTGGCCACGATAATGTCCACGCTTTGCTCCATTGTTGCATTGGCTTTCACGGCCTCACCAGTTGTCTCAATCCTCTCCCGGGCGACCCTTACACCGTTTTTCCAGCCAATCGCCTCCACATAGCCGGGACGATAGACAGCGTCCCACTCAAGATAGCCGTACTTCGGGCATTCCTTCCTGCCAAGGCTTCTGCCATTGACCTTCAGCTCGACCTTATCACAATTGGTATAAACCCAGACCGGAATCCCCTCACCCTCCCTTCCTTTCAGGTTCCAATGCGGAAGTATATGAAGGACAACATCCTGCGTCCACTGCGAGCGGAGATACCAGGCCTCATCCTTCGGGAAACCGCAATAGTCCAGAATCCCGAACTCGGAACCGGTTGCAGGGAAAACCAGCGGATTCGGCTCTCCGCGGTAGTCGAATCCTGTCCAATAGAAAAGTCCGCCCAGCCAAGGCCTCTCGTCATAGAATTTCCAGCCGCGTCCGATACAGTTCAGAAGGCTGTCTGGGCCATTAGGCTTACGGTTCAGGGATGCCATTCTCCCGTTTTCAATATCATCGTAATACACTCCCCTGGTTCCGCAACCGGTTGTTTCCTCGGTACCTATGGCACAGCGCTCGGGATAATCCCGGCGATGCTGGTCCACAGGATTCTGAAGAATATAATTGTAACCGGCCACATCCGCCTCGGTCAGAGGTGTCGGGCCGCTGCTGGAAGCGAATGTCATAAGCCTGGTAGGATCAAGACGGTGACAATACTCCCTCATCGAGGCTGATATCCTGCTCCCGAATTCATTCCATTCAATCCCCCACTCCTCATTCCCGACACTCCAGAGAATTATGGAAGGATGGTTCCGGTCCCGGCGGATCATCCGCTCCAGCAGGTCGGTATGCATACGGTTTATTCCGCTGAGCCTGTTCTCCTCAACTACCAGGAATCCAAGGGAATCGCAGGCGTCAAGCATCTGCGGAGTCATCGGATTGTGGCTTGACCTGTAGGCATTGCAGCCGAACTTCTTAAGCTGTTCCAAACGCCAGACCTGAAGGCCGTCAGGGATTGCCGAACCTACTCCGGCGTGGTCCTGATGCATATTTACTCCCTTGAGTTTCAATGGTTTGCCATTCAGGATGAAGCCCTCGTCCGGGTCAAAGTGCACCTGCCTGAGCCCCGTAACAGTGCGGTAGGTATCGACCACACGTCCGTCCACGAGGACATCGGTCAGGACGGTGTAAAGATTCGGAGCATCACAGTCCCAGAGGGCGGGAGATTCAATCTCCAGTTTTGCGGCTAGATTGCAGGTGGACTTGGCCAGAAGTGTGGCTCCTGGACAATTCCCCGCGTCTCCGAGACCTTGCGCTGCTGACTCGGCACATACTTTCCCATCCGGTCCGATAACCCTGTGGGACAATGTAAATGACCGGGTATCAAGTCCAGTGTTGCCGACCTCGGTCTCAATGGTCAACATTGCCCTGGAAAAATCCTGCCCGGGGAAGTCACAATGAACAAAGGTCCCGTCGGGAACAACTGCAATGTCAGCTGTCTTGTTCAACCACACGTGACGGTAGATGCCGGCCCCTTCATAGAACCAGCCCTCCTCCAATGACGCATCCACACGGACGCACAACAGGTTGGGCTCATCATGGCGCACATACTCCGTAATGTCGTAAATCTGTGAAGCATAGCCGCTTGGCTCACCTCCGAGATAGAATCCGTTGAACCAGATACGGGAATCGCGGAAGATTCCGTCAAAACGAAGATAAATATGCTTGCCCCTGTCCTCCGCAGGGATTTCCAGCCACTTGCGATACCAGCCCACGCTGGTCGAAGGATATTTCCACCCGACACATTTGTATCCGTGGGAATGGCTG
>JAXDUM010000051.1:0-28852 GCA_034089285.1 Candidatus Cryptobacteroides sp. | reverse complement strand
ATGGATCTCGTCGCGAATTCTTCCTTGTCCCTGACCTTGGAGAACGGATAGGTATTCACTCCGAATACAAGTCCTAACTCCCTCATGGTATAATCGTTATAGCACATTGCATAAATCGGCACTTTAGGTCTGAATGTGGATAGATATCTTCCGACACGGCCTGTGTAGGTGTCGAATATTATGGCTTTCACAGGGAGCTCGAGGGTCGCTGCGACAAGCGATTTTGCCAGGACTACGGCCACGGGCTTCTGGGTTTTCCTGAGATCCAGCTCCAGATTGACGTCGATGGTCTTCTCTGTCTCGGTTGCGATTCGGGTCATCGTATTTACAGCTTCAGCCGGATATTTTCCGTATGCGCTTTCCCCGCTCAGCATGATCGCGTCGGCGCTCTGGAATATGGCATTGGCAATGTCGGTGACTTCCGCCCTGGTCGGGCGCGGGTTGTCAATCATGCTCTGGAGCATCTGGGTGGCAATGATCACAGGCTTTTTCCTATCCCTGCATTTCTTTACTATCTCCTTCTGTATCAGCGGTATGCGTTCAGCAGGAATCTCTACACCGAGGTCTCCCCTGGCGACCATTACACCGTAACAATATGTGAGTATGTCGTCGAGATTGTCCACGCCCTGCTGATTTTCGATTTTGGAGATTATCTTCAGATGGCTTCCCCTCTCGTCCAGGATGGCCTGGATTTCCTTGAGGTCATCGGCGCTGCGTACGAACGAGTGTGCAATGAAGTCGATATCGGCCTCGATTGCCCAGTCTATGAATTTCTTGTCTTTTTCTGTCAATGCCGGCAGGTTGATGTGAACTGAGGGCACGTTTACGCTTTTGTGTCCTTTGATCACGCCCTCATTCATCACCCGGCAGAGCAGTCTGCCCTCGCTTTTGTCAATGACTGCAAGGTCAACTGTGCCGTCGTCAATGAGAATGTCTGAGCCTACCGGCACGTCAACTGAGAGATTTGGGTATGTGGTCCGGAGGCAGCCCTTCGTGCAGGGCGAATCAGGATCGTCCAGGATTTCCACCAGTTCGCCTGTATGTGCGACGAAACCCACGGAGTCGTTCATCCTCGTGAGTCTGACTTCGGGACCTTTGGTGTCTATCAGAATAGCGATGCGGTCTGATACTTTCCGGACGTTTTCCACGATTTTCCCCGCACCTTCGATGGTGGCGTGTGCGGAATTGATGCGGACTACGTTCATTCCGTTCTCGTAAAGGCTCTTGATGAAATCCACATCGCACCTGTTGTCTGCTACGGTGCAGATGATTTTTGTCTTTTTCATTTCAATGGTCTATTTGTTTTCCCTTTTTATAATACAAATTTAGTAATTTTATCCCGTTTTGGCTTATCTTTGTATAGAATTGATGCGCAATTTAGGCATAACATTTATGTTATAGCTCCAAACATAAATGTTACATTGATTAATATTCAATTAATTACGGACATAGACATGAATGATGCTAAAGGAATGAACAGAATGCTCCCTCCCCTTCCGGAAAGGATGAGGCCGACCTCGCTGAAGGAGTATTCGGGGCAGAAACACATTGTCGGAGAGGGTGCGGTGCTGTGGCGGATGCTGTCTTCCGGCAACATTTCATCGTTCATTCTCTGGGGGCCTCCGGGTGTCGGCAAAACCACGCTTGCGAGGATTGTGGCGAATGCTCTCGACCGGGATTTCTACACTCTTTCGGCCGTTTCTTCCGGGGTGAAGGATGTCCGTGATGTGATTGAGCGTGCCAAGGCTGAGAGTTCGTCCGTGTTTGCATCGAGGCCGGCACCGATTCTGTTCATTGACGAGATTCACAGGTTCAACAAGGCACAGCAGGATGCTCTTCTGGGGGCTGTGGAGGACGGAACCGTTGTCCTGATCGGCGCAACGACCGAGAATCCTTCCTTCGAGGTGATCAATCCCCTTCTCTCAAGATGTCAGGTATTCGTTCTCAAGCCGCTTGGTGCTGAGGATCTGCGCGAGTTGGCTGCTCGGGCCATTGCAGATGATGAGATTCTGAAGTACCGGGATATTGAACTGCGTGAGACTGAGGCGTTTTTCAGGTATTCCGGAGGCGACGCCAGGAAGTTGTTGAATATTCTTGAGCTGGTTGTGGATTCGGTGCCTGCCGGAGAGAGGGTAATCATTGACAATCAGACTGTTGAGTCCTGTATTCAATCTGATGTGGCGAGGTATGACAAGGGCGGGGAGATGCATTATGACATTATTTCCGCTTTCATAAAGAGTGTACGGGGCTCGGATCCTAATGCGGCCATTTATTATCTGGCGAGGATGCTGGATGCCGGCGAGGATCCGAAGTTCATTGCCAGGAGGCTTTGCATTTCTGCAGCTGAGGACGTGGGGCTGGCGAACCCGAATGCGCTGCTCCTGGCCAATGCCTGTTTCCAGACGGTCTCGTCAATCGGTATGCCGGAGGGCCGTATTCCTTTGGCCGAAACGACTATCTACCTGGCTTCGTCTCCGAAGAGCAATTCAGCCTATATGGCTATCAATGAGGCACTTGGAGTGGCCAAAAAGACTCAGGCCGAGTCTGTTCCCCTTTATTTGCGGAATGCACCGACCGGGCTGATGGAGGAGCTTGGCTACGGTGATGGCTACAAGTATGCCCACGATTATCCCGGGCATTTCGCCGATCTGGAGTTCATGCCTGCCGGCCTGACCGGCAAGGTATTCTACAATCCGGCCGACAATCGTCACGAGGATGTCCTGAAGTCTTATCTGGAGTCCTGCTGGCCAAAGTACTACAAGAAGTGATTTCGCTGCCGGCATTCTATAAGGCGTACGAGTCTCTTCAATGGCTGGCTTGTCCGAAAAGTACTCCTTTGACTGATTCCACCCCTTCCAGGGCTTTGCAGGAGGCCGATTATGCTTCGATATTCCGATTTTCCGGTAAGGCTGGGGGCCACTGACACTGCCAGGTGACTCGACGGTCCCGGCAGCCGGAATGGTACCTCATTTCTCCGGACAAGGCCCTCTCAAACTGCGTTTGGGTCCCTCCCTCTAGTGCCGAGGGCGGCAAGTCCTGCGAAATGAGGTGCCATCCCGGCTCATGGCATTGACGTAGAACTATATTTGCAACGAACCTTCCACGCTGTATTCCCGAATTGTGGAAGGTTCAAGGTCAAAGGGGTGAACCTTCCACGCTAGAGGTCGATATCATGGACGGTTCAATATCTAGGGACGAACCTTCCACGCTGTATGTCTGAATCGTGGACGCTTCGAGATCAAAATGGCGAACCTTCCACGCCGGTAGTCGATATCATGGACGGTTCATTTCTTAAGCACGAACCTGCCCACGAAGCACCTTTAAGCAGACGAAGTCTGCGATGGCGGCATCAGCCGCCGCGCGGAGGAATGCGAAGGGCAGGCCGGAGGCGATGGTGCGCCCGGAGCGCGCTCCCCCGTCATGGGGGCAGGGGGGAAATTTAAATAGGGCATCAGCCGCCGCGCGGAGGAATGCGAAGGGTTGGCCGGAGGCGATGGTGCGCCCGGAGCGCGCTCCCCCGTCATGGGGGTAGGGGGGAATTAAAAAGGATATCCCACGCCGAAATGCACAGAAAACCCATCCCGTTTGAACCACCTGGAAGGCGAGGCCCATCGGTCGCCTGCATCCCTGGACGGGTCGCGGAGGACTATGCCTAGATCAAGGCGGACCAGAATGAAATTGAGATCCAGGCGGAGGCCCGCTCCCCAGTCCAGGGCAATTCCCTTGATGAAATTGTCTGCGGTCAGCTTGCCCGGTTTGGCTTCTGCGACCTCGTCTGCGGAAACACTGCCGGAGTCGTGGCGGGTATCGTTCAATGTCCAGACATTGCCGGCATCCAGGAAGAGTGCTCCATTGACCTTCCAGAACAGTCCGAAACGGTATTCCGCATTGGCCTCAAGCTTCATGTCGCCGGTTTGGTTCGGAATCACGAAACTCGTATCCCTCACTGATAGACCAGGGCCCACACTTCTGGCCTGCCAGCCTCTCAAGCTGTTCGCTCCGCCTGCATAGAAATGCTGTTCGAACGGCAGAGCTCCGGAATTGCCGTAGGCGTATCCGGCTCCGGCCAGGAAGCGGGTAGCGACCGACTGCCTTTCATTCTTCCCGAAGACCCAGGTTTTGCCAGCGGTGAACTCCCCTCTGACATATTGAGAGTAAGGTGTATTCCATACCATTCTTGAACCGTCTGCATTCTTGCTCATCAGCGGATTGAAGAGGCTTAGGAGATTGCCGGCCGAATTCAGCTGAAATCTGAAATAATGATACGTGCTGTGCGGAGTCACATCCGTATTCGTCGTGTAATACATCGTGCCGCCGAGACCAAAGTCAAAGTGGTCCTGATAGGCATTCCTCATGAAGGGGTTTCCTGCCAGGGATTCATAGAAAGAAGGGTCGATGTTGAAGAGCCTTACAATGTTCAGCTGAATAGGTGAAAACTGGAAGTACAGCTTCTTGTGAGAGCCGGAGTAGGTGTATGAAGTTGAGATTATATTCCTCTTGTATTCAGGCCTGTCCTGGTAGTTATATGAAGCTTTTATTTCGGTACTTGGCACTGTCTTCCTGAACTTGTCCCCTGAAAGAAGCAGGAAGCGCGGAAACCTCAGTCCGGCCGATACGCCGAATTCGTTGGCGCGGATATCGTCATTGAACTTGAATTGGAAATTGCCCCTGAAATTCACATTGAGCACCTCTCCCCCGCGGAATAGATTCTTATGGAAGAATGAGAGTCCCGGAGACACTCCGAAGAGTCCGCTGGAATTCGAGGAACCTTCGATATTGAACTTGAAACCTATCAGCCTGGAGGGCGTCAGGCTGATTGAGGCGTCGACTGTGGACGAATCCGATTCAGTCACCTCAATATTGACCCCGCTGAGGATGCTCAATGCGGAAAGTCTTGAATATGTGTTATTTACGACGTTCTCTCCGTATAAATTGCCCGGTATTATCGTATTGAGGTTCCGAAGAACCTTCTCGCGGATGCGGAAACTTTCGGGATGGGAAATGGTCACATTGCCGAAACGGTACTGCCGGAAAGGTACGGCGTCCGAAGGCTTTTCATTTCTCGTGTATTCGTTGATTCTGTACTCCAGATGCGCTTCTCCTGGACTGCCGAGAGTGTCAGCCTGGAAGAACAGATGGTTCTTGGAAAAGCCGTAATAGCCTGTGTTTCTGTAATATGTAGAGGCGCGCTGGCTTTCTGCCTCAAGCACCTCCTCGGAAAGGTAATCCCCCTTCCGGACCAGTGTCCTTGCACTGTCGGCAATGAAAGAGGCACGGAATTCAGGATTGTCGGGAATCTTGTACTCGATGTCGCTTATCCTGTAGCGGAGCCCCGGGGTGACATTGTAAGTGACCTTGGCAATTTTCTTCCTGATCTCCACCTCAGGTTCGACGGTGGAGCCGTAATAGCCCAGATATTCGAGGTGTCTTTCAATGTTTTCTGCCGAGGACTCCACAAGGTCGGGTCGGAAAATGACCGGCGGAGTGCCTATCTTGCGGAAGAGGCGACCGAAAAAGTTGTCCTTTCCGCCTGTCCAGTTGTAAACATTGAGGAATGGGTTCCATCCGAAAATGAGGCTTGAGTTGGGCTTCTGCTTGACGTATTGGCTGAGATTGCCGGCATTGAGCTTCGCATCTCCCCCGATATGGACTTCGTTTCTGGCAAGGCGGCATTCTCCGTCAGCAAGGACGCGGGTCGTGCTGCACGACGCCAGCATTGTCGCAGGCAGGATTATGGCGCATACTGCTCTTGAAAATCTTCCCATTTCGGTATCCGTGAGTTCAAATCGAGGTTTTACAGAATACAAAATTATGCTTTTTGAAAGATAATCTCAAATAAATAGCGAGTATTTTCAATTTGTTGAACTATATTTGCAAACTCATTCCGAAAAAATTCGGAATCGACCTATGTTTAACCAAAAACCTTAGCATTTTGTTTTAAAGGATGAAGAACAAATACATCGACTTGGTCGGACAGACCTTCGATTTTCCTCAGGACGAGTTCAGGGTTGAAGACGGAACCCTGATTGTCAATGACATCAACATGATGGACATTGTCAAAGAATATGGTACACCGCTGAAAATCACTTATTTGCCGAAGATTTCCAGCCAGATACAGCGAGCCAAGCGGATGTTCCGCAATGCCATGAGCAAGGTAAGCTACGAAGGAGAGTACCACTATTGTTACTGTACGAAGAGTTCGCAGTTCGAATTCGTTCTCGAGGAGGCATTGAAGAACAATGTCCACATCGAGACTTCATCCGCATACGATTTGAACCTTATCCAATGTCTCAAGGATAAAGGTTTGGTGGACAAGGACTTGATCGTGATCTGCAATGGCTTCAAGCGCCCGCAGTACATCAAGAATATTGCAGATTTCCTGAATTCCGGCTGGCACAATGTCATTCCTGTCCTTGACAACAAGAATGAGCTCGAGGACCTCGACGATCTCACGGAAGTGCCGACGAATCTCGGAATCCGTATCGCTGCCGAGGAAGAGCCGTCCTTCGACTTCTATACATCCCGGCTTGGAATACGGTACAGCGACATCATTCCGTTCTACAAGAATGGCATCAGCAAGAATCCGAAATTCAAGCTCAAGATGCTCCATTTCTTCATCAACACAGGCATCAGGGATACTTCGTACTATTGGAACGAGCTTTCAAGATGTCTCAATCTTTATTGCGACCTCAAGCAGATATGTCCTGAACTCGATTCCCTCAATATCGGTGGCGGACTCCCTATAAAGACTTCATTGACATGGGATTACGACTACAAGTATATGATTGAGGAAATCATCTATCAGATCAAGACCATGTGCGAGTCGCACGGCGTTCCGGTTCCGGACATCTATTCCGAGTTCGGAAATTTCACCGTCGGCGAGTCCGGAGCGACAATCTTCAAGGTTCTGGATGTAAAGCAGCAGAATGACAGGGAGTGCTGGTATATGGTGGACAATTCCTTCATGACCTGCCTTCCGGATACCTGGGGACTCAACCAGAGGTTCATTCTCCTGCCGTTGAACAAGTGGAATGACGAATATCACAGGGTTTTCCTCGGCGGCCTCACCTGCGACAGCAAGGATTACTACAATTCTGAGGCTCACGCCAATGCAATCTTCCTCCCTACCGTAAGGAGCCGCAGGGATCCGCTCTACATCGGATTTTTCCATACTGGAGCATACCAGGAGGCCATTTCCGGCTACGGTGGAGTCAAGCATTGCCTTCAGCCTTCGCCGAAGCATATCATCATTGACAGGGACAAGGACGGCAAACTGCTGACGAGGGAGTTTGCTCCTGAGCAGAGTTACGACTCAATGCTGAAGATCCTGGGATATTGACATGCTCCCGGCAAGTGAAATAAAGATGATCCGTTCTCTCTCGGACAAGAAGTTCCGGGACCGGACGGGTCTTTTCATTGTGGAGGGAGAGAAGCTTGTGGAGGAGGCTGAGCATTCCGGCTTCATTGTGGAGAAAATTTACAGAAGGGATGAAATCGGCGATGCCGCAATGCAGAGGATTTCTGCGACAGCCTCAGGTTCTCCTGTACTTGCTTTAGTTAGAAAGCCATTGGATATCAGGCTTGAATCTGAAGATAGCTATAGGAGTGCTTTAGGCAGCTCCGGATTGTTCATAGCTCTGGATTCGATAAGGGATCCGGGCAATCTCGGCACGATTCTCAGGATTGCTGACTGGTTCAATGTAAAGGCCGTCTTTGCCAGTCCGGACACCGTGGACATATTCAACCCGAAAGTAGTTCAGGCTACTATGGGGGCCATTTTCAGAGTCAAGTTCCACTACGCCTCGATTCCGATGCTCTGCGACGTTGCAAAGTCCTGTGGCGGAGAAGTTTACGGGACTTTTCTTGACGGAGCCGACATTTATGGGCAGGAGTTGGAATGCGGCAATTCCGGGCCTTCCGTAATAGTCATAGGGAATGAATCCAACGGCATTTCAGAGGAAGTCGGGGCAAGAGTTACAGGCAGACTGCTCATCCCGCGCTACAAGAATGACGGCTCGGAGTCCCTCAATGCGGCCATCGCTGCGGCAGTCACCGTGGCTGAATTCCGCAGGAGGGGTGCGGAACACGGCACTGATTCGCTCTGACTCATTGAAAGACAATCATTTTCAGACATATTTGGCGACACTATACAATGGACATAGATTACAGCAACATTAGACCGGAAGACTTCAGAACGCCGGATTACGATTCACTTATCAAGTTCAGAATCAGGCGGATACTGATGATATGCAGCAATTATGACGCCTTCATCATGGAAGAGGACGGACAGATCGAGTCCAAGGTATACAAGGAGTACGTGGGCCTTAACATGTCCGATCCGCCTACATTCGAATGGGCGGAATCTGCCGACGATGCCAGGAAGATTCTTTCGCAGGAGCCTGACATTGACATGATTATCTGCATGTACAATGACATTGACAAGGACATTTTTCCGCTCGCCTCCGAGTTGAAGGAAAGCGGCAGGAACATACCGTTTGTCCTTCTCATGCACTACTCCAGGGAAATACGCCGCAAAATCACATCCAGGACAGACTCCGCAGTCGATTTCGTATTCAGCTGGCATGGCAATGCTGACCTCATCCTCGCCATCATCAAACTCTTCGAGGACAGGATGAACGCAGACAACGACATCATAGAGGTCGGGGTGCAGGCCATTTTGCTTGTAGAAGATTCAATACGTTATTATTCAACGTATTTACCTGAGTTATATAAACTCATACTTACGCAAAGCAACGAGTTCCTGAAAGAAACTCTCAATGAAGACCAGCAGAAGAAAAGGAAGCGTTCGAGGCCCAAAATCCTTCTTGCCACATGCTATGACGAGGCTCGCAGCATATATGAGAAATATCGCGGACATTTCGTCGGGATCATTTCCGACATCGGGATGGTCGTGCACAGGGGCGATCCCCCTTCAACCGAGAAACTGGACGCCGGAATAGACCTTGTAAACTATATCCGGAACGACGATTCCCATATGCCCGTCCTCCTGCAGTCATCTCAGGGCAGCCTTGAGGAAACGGCACAGAAAATTGGCGTCGGCTTCCTCAGAAAGTATTCCAGGACACTTTTCCTCCAGCTTTCGGACTATATAAAGTCAGAATTCGGTTTCGGGGACTTCGTCTTCAGGGACAAAAAAGGACAGGAATACGGCCGCGCGGCCAGTCTTCAGGAGCTTGAATATGCAATCAGCAATGTCCCGGACGACGTTCTGGTACGGAATACGTCCAGAAACATGTTCTCAAAGTGGTTCTTTGCCAGAGGTCTCTTCCTGCTCGGAGAGAAGTTCAAGAGCGTTCACCACGAGATAGCATCGGAGGCCAGGGAGTTCCTCATCAATGAAATACGGAATTACCGCAAGGCCATAGGGCGCGGCATCATTGCCGAATTTTCGCCAGAGAACTATGACAAGTATGTCTCGTTCGCACGCCTGGGAGACGGTTCACTCGGTGGTAAAGCCAGGGGTCTTGCCTTTCTTAACAAGCTGATAGACAAGTACTCTCTGTCTAATGCCTATCCGGGCATAAGCATTTCGATACCTCGGACAGTCGTCATTACGACCGAATATTTCGACCAGTTCATCATGGAGAACGGTCTCCAGTATGTCATTGATTCGGAACTGTCCGATTCCGAAATCCTCTCCGAGTTCGTCGCATCCAGACTTCCCGAGAGGCTGATCGGAGAGCTTAAAACCTATCTGAAGACCGTAACAAGCCCATTGGCCATACGTTCAAGCTCGAAACTCGAGGACAGCAACTACCAGCCGTTTGCAGGAGTGTATTCCACCTATATGATTCCGCTCACGGAAAATAAGGACCAGATGCTCCGAATGCTGGACAAGGCCATCAAAAGTGTCTATGCTTCAGCATATTACAATGGAAGCCGCACATACGTCCAGTCTACCGGCAATCTCCAGAGCGAGGAAAAGATGGCAGTGGTGCTCCAGAGCATCTGCGGCTCTGAACACAACGGACTATACTACCCTCTCATTTCAGGCGTGGGAAGGAGCGTGAACTTCTATCCGATTGCCAATGAGAAGGCCGAAGACGGCATTGTAAACGTGGTCTTCGGACTTGGAAAGTCTGTGGTGGAAGGAGGCAAGACATTGAGATTCAGCCCGAAATTCCCGAAAAAAATTCTTCAGCTCTCCCAGCCTGAACTTGCAATGCGGGACTGCCAGAAGAAAATGTACGCCCTGGACCTCAGGCCCGGAGCCTTCAAGATCTCCCGCGACGAAGGCGTGAATTTCTCCAACATTTCAGTAACGGACGCACTGAACTCATTCAATCATAATGACTTGGTATTCTCTACCTTCAGTTATGCCGACCAGAGGATAGTGCCGGGAATTCAGGCGCAGGGAGTAAGAGTCGTCACCTTCGATGCCATCCTCAAATATGGCAAATATCCTCTTGCAAAGGCCCTTTCAGACATCATGAGCCTATGCAGGAAGGAACTTCTCGGAGAGGTGGAGATGGAGTTCGCGGCAGATATCCGGGATAACGGCGACCTCTCGATGAAACTGCTTCAGGTCAGGCCAATCAGTTCATTCTCAAGCGAATCCGACATAAAGTTCGATGATTTCGCAGCAGGACTCGAGAAGACATTCGTGTCTTCGGACAAGGCCCTCGGCGTAGGCACAATAACCGGAATAAAGCATATCGTCTGCATTCCTCCTGAAAAATTCGACTCCTCGAAGACCAGGGAAATGGCCTCTGAAATAGCTGCAATCAACAATGAGTTCAAATCCGGAGACGGTGGCTACCTTCTCATCGGGCCGGGCAGATGGGGCACTTCTGACCCATTCCTTGGAATACCTGTCAACTGGAGCGACATCTCCGAGGCCAAGATGATTGTGGAATACGGCCTTCAGGGATTCAGGATCGAACCGAGCCAGGGAACCCATTTCTTCCAGAATATCACGTCACTGGGCATCGGTTATCTTTCGGTGGACACTGTTTACGGCATGGACGGCAACATCGACTTTGACGCGATTGCCTCATTGGAATGCGAAAAGGAGTACAGATTTGCAACCGTCAGGGCCCTGCCGCAGGAGCTGGCTGCCTTCGTGGACCACAAGACAAACAAAGCAATAGCCGGCCTCCCGAAGGAAAAGCCGGCCGATGATATTCTGTAGGCTTGCCCATCCGGATCAAAGCCCTGCAGATCAACTGATTTTCATTACCACGGCATCCATTGGCGGTACATTGACGCAGAATGGTCTGCCGTGGTTCAATGTCTCTGTTTCAGGAAGTTCCATCCATTGGAAAGCATGCTCCGGAATGTAAAGCTCCATTTTTGCAGGGGATGCGGAAAAATTGCAGGCCACAAGCAGAGTCTCATCTCCGCAGTCCCTGAGGAAAGCGAAATGGCGGTCTGCGCAGAATCCGTCCGAAGCATAGTTGCAATAACAGAGATCATAGGTCGAGCCGTACTTCACAGCCTTGTCCGTAACTGCTCCGTTCAATGCTGACCTATATCTTTCCAGAAGCGCAACTTCCTTTCTGTCAAGGGCTTTATTGTCCCCGTGAATATACCTCCACAGTCTCATCGTCTTCTCCGAGGTGTACCAGTCGAAAATCGTGCTGCGCCCGTCCTTGCCGCTGAATCCTTCCTGATACATTCCCCTCTCGCCGATTTCCTGACCGGAATAGATCATGAACGACGCCCTGTTGAAATAAAGGGAAGCATAGAGTGCGGCGAATGCATTTACGGCATCCTTTCCGAAGAAATCCGATGCGAAGCGCTGCTCGTCGTGATTTTCCAGGAAATTCAGCATATATGGCTGCAGATCCCCGAGAGACTGCCAGTTCCAGGTAATCTTCTTTGCAGACTGCCAGGCTTCCACGGGCACTCCGCTGTCGTCCGTGTTCTTCTGCACAATCGCCCTTACGGTGTCGTACATGCCGGACTTGTCATAGAGAAGGTCGAAGCCAACCTCGCGTATATATTTGGAATACAGCTCTTTTTGATATACCTCGGCAATGAAGGTGATGCCCGGATGGAGTTTGTGTATCTCCCTGATAAGCCAGGTGAAGAAATCCGCTGGAACCAGCTCGACCATGTCGCATCTGAACCCATCGACACCCATTCCCGCCCAGAAATTCACGATGTCAAGCATCTTGTCCCATGTACGTGTATGAGTGTCGCAATAATTGATCTTGACGGTATCATACCAGTCGTTCACGTCCGGTTCCGCAGTGTAAGCATTACCTGAGGCAAGTGCAGGCAACTCTTTATAAGACTGTGATTTAATCGGAAGCTTAAGCTCGGTTCCAGGATAATAGAAAAAGTCATTTTCCTCCTTCCAGTGCACACTCTTGTCATCGTCTGCTCCAAGTGCAGGCATTCCGGTCGGTGCCGGATGTGACGCCGTGAATGCAGCATAATCCCTGGCTACATGATTAGGGACAAAGTCAATGATGACCTTCAGTCCCGCTTCGTGCACCCTCTTCACAAGGTCCGTGAACTCCTCCATCCGCCTTTCAGGCTTGTCGGCAAGATAAGGGTTGACATCGTAATAGTCCGTTATGGCGTAAGGCGACCCTGCCCTGCCCTTCACCCAGTCCGGAGAAGAAGCTGTGCATCCGCCAGAGTCCTCGCCTGTAGCGTGCCGGACTATGCCCGTAAGCCATAAATGAGTGACTCCCAAAGACTTGAAGTAGTCCAATGACTCTGTGTCAATGTTGCTGAACTTTCCGCAACCGTTCTCGTCCAGAGTTCCGCCCTTTTTCTGTTTCCCGGCACGGTCACCCCAGTACCTGGGAAAAATCTGATAAATTATGCTTTTTTCCATTGATAGTCGTTTTCTAGCCTTGCTGCATAATCCATGCCCGAGGGCACGGCAAAACAACAAAAGAGGGCAGCATTGCTACCCTCTTGTATGACGTGCAGAGCACGGCCTGACTACCACTCAAGGATCTTCTTGAAGTCGTATGACTCCGGATCTGCGATTCCGAGAGCCTTTACAGCCTCGTAATCCTCAGGAGTGATGTAGTGAGCTATGTACTTGTAGTAGTTCTGGGCGGTACCGGCATTGATATCCACTACTCTCGGAGGAATCTTTCCGGTCTCAGGATCCTGAAGATCAGCAAGATAGAGAGGTGAAACATTGCCGTATGCGTCAACGTAGACCATGCAGCCGGTCTTGCCCTCGCTGAAGAGCTGGTAAACGCCCATGGCGAGCTCGGTGCAGTATGTAAGGTCGTAAGCTACAGGGTCCTGGCAACGGACATCATAACCGATTTCCACCGGACGGCTCTTCACCTTGAGGCCGAGAGCCTTGAACTTCTTCTCGAGAAGGTCGTTGAAGAGGACAGCCTTGGAAATCTTGCCGAGCTCCGGATGGCCGTGATCGTCATAAGTGAAGTGAATGCCTGCGTCAGCAGCCTCCTTGGCCACACCTGCATCGTGGAAAAGGCCCTCTGCGGCAACTACAGTACCGTAGTTGATGCCCATGAGCTTTCTCTTGAGGATGGCTGAGATGGAGAGGCGGATGATCTTGTCGAGAGTCATCGCAGTCTTGTTGAACATCTCCGGAATGATGGTCATAGGGCAGTGGGTAGCCTCGCCGATACCGAGTGCAAGAGAACCGCAGGTACGGCCCATTGCGCTGATTACAAGCCAGTTGCCTGAAGTGCGGGCATCCTCGTAAATGGTGCGTGCAAGATGGGCACCCTCATTCTTCGCTGAATTGTATCCGAATGTCGGAGCATTTGCAGGAAGAGGAAGGTCATTGTCGATTGTCTTCGGGCAATGAATGTTGGCAATCGGATAGCCCTTGGCAGTCAGGAACTTGGAAATCCTGTTTGCAGTGGAGGCAGTGTCGTCACCACCTACGGTCACGAGAAGTTTGATATTGTTGTCCTTGAACAGGTCAAGGTTGAAGTTCTCCTCAAAATCCTTGTCGGTCGGTTTGAAACGGCTCATCTCAAGATATGAACCACCCCTGTTCCAGAAACGGTCAGCGATGAAGAAGTCGAGATCCTCAGTGCGCGCGTTCTTGCTGAAGAGGCCTGAATAGCCCCCGTGAAGGCCGATTACCCTGTAGCCCTTTGAAAGGAAAGTCTTGGCTACGCTCATTGAAACTGAATTCATACCCGGGGCAGGACCGCCACCGCACAAGATAATTACTGCGTCTTTCATACTTATAGAAATAGTTTTGAATTGAATATTCTGTTTCCGGGTGCAAAATTATCTATTTTTCAGCAAAAAATCCACAAAAAAAGGATTAAATTTGTAATCTGCGAAAGTCGGAAAAGATAATCACGGCAGACGCGACACCCAATTGCATACAATGGACAGGAAACAGGCCGAAATACGGATCAGCGAGCTCAGGGAAATCCTCTGGGAAAACAGCCGCAAGTACTACGTCGATAACGCTCCGACGATTAGCGATTACGACTATGACCATCTGATGTACGAACTTGAGGCCATAGAGAAAGAATATCCCGACCTTGTCACTCCGGACTCCCCCACCATGCGTGTCGGAAGCGATCTGGAGAACAGGACACAGACCGGCAAGGTCCTCGTGGGCGCGAAGAAGGAATTCGCGCAGGTTCCGCATAAATACCCGATGCTCTCCCTCGGCAATACATACAGTATCGGCGAAGTGGAAGATTTTGTCGCAAGAGCCTCGAAATCGGTCAGTGAGCCGTTCTCATTCTCCTGCGAGCTTAAATTTGACGGCACAGCCATCTGCCTGACCTACAGGAAAGGCGTGCTGCTGAGGGCCCTGACCAGGGGCGACGGCGTCATCGGCGACGATGTCACAGACAATGTCCGGAAAATCAGCAACATACCTGTCAGGCTCAAGGGCTCCGGCTACCCGGACGAGTTTGAAATCAGGGGCGAAATCCTGATGCCCTACGAGTCTTTCGACAGGCTCAACAAGGAGAGGATCGACAATGAGGAAGCGCCTTTCGCCAATCCTCGCAATGCCGCCTCAGGCTCATTGAAACTGCTTGACCCTGAAGAGGTTGGCAGAAGAGGACTTTGGTGCATACTGTACCATATCCCAAGCCCTGACATCAAGTTTGCCACTCATGGCGACGCCATGCGCGCCGCCGCCTCCTGGGGACTCCCGATATCCGACAAGAGCCGTATCTGCCGCGGCATCAATGAAATCGAGGAATACATCAGCTATTGGGACAAGGAGAGGAAATTCCTGCCGTTCGCCACGGACGGCATTGTGATAAAGATCAATGAGCTCGAAATACAGACCAGGCTCGGCTATACCTCCAAGTTCCCGAGATGGGCGGTTGCATACAAATTCCAGGCGGAAAGAGCGTTGACCAAGCTGGAATCAATTGATTATCAGGTAGGAAGAACCGGAGCCGTGACACCTGTGGCCAACCTTGCCCCTGTCCAGCTTTCCGGAACCGTGGTGAAGAGGGCGACACTGAACAACGAGGACATGATGTCCCAGATGGACATCCGTGTAGGCGATTATGTATATGTGGAGAAAGGCGGTGAGATAATCCCGAAAATCACGGGAGTCGAGCTCTCCAGACGGCCTGAGGGCTCCAGGACCCCGGAATTCCCGAAGGTTTGCCCGGACTGCGGCACTCCTCTTGTCAAGGAGGAGGGCGAGGCCAGGTATTTCTGTCCCAACATTGACGGATGCCCGACGCAGATAAAGGGCAAGATGCTGCATTTCCTCGGTCGCAAGGCCATGAACATCCTGGCAGGCGAAGCCACTGTGGATCAGCTCTACAGCCTGGGATTGGCGAGGACTCCGGCAGACCTGTACGACCTCAGGAAGGAGGACCTGCTTCAGCTTGAAGGCTGGAAGGAAAGATCCGCAGAAAGGTTCCTGGAAAGCCTGAAAGAAAGCCGCAAGGTCGGTTTCGAACACGTTCTCTTCGCCATTGGCATAAGATATGTCGGAGAGACCACGGCCAAGTCGGTGGCCTGGCATTTCGGTGACATTGACCGGATAGCCAAGGCCTCTAAAGAAGAGCTGCTGGCTGTCCCGGACATCGGGGAAGTTATCGCGGAAAGCATATTCAGCTACTTCAGGGATGAAAGACATCTCATTGAAATACAGAGACTCAAGGCCGCAGGGCTGAAATTCTCATCAGATGCTCCGGCTGACAATCTCTCCGCCGCACTGGCAGGAAAGACCATAGTCATCTCCGGCAATTTCAGCATCTCCAGAGATGAAATGAAGGCCCTCATCGAGAAGAATGGCGGAAAGAACAGTTCATCGCTCAGCTCGAAGACCTCTTTCCTTCTGGCCGGAACCAAGCCTGGCCCTGAAAAGATGAAGAAGGCTGAAACCCTGGGCATTGAAGTGATTGATGAAGAGAGATTCATGTCAATGCTGCCGGGTAATGCGCCACAGGCCGATGCAAAAACGGACAAAGGCGGGGAGAGCAATCTCAATGAAGGTGAGGAGGACTTCCCTGCCGACCTCTTCGGTGGAATGATTTAAGATTTTGAAATGGGAATCAGAACGAAAATAAGAAGGTTCAGGGACTATATGTCCGAGGATATATGGAACGAGAACGTGTCCAACCTCTCGAAGGCGCGGGCCCGGCTCGTGAAGGATCTGAGGGTGCTCATCATCACGGTCAAGACGTTCTCTGCGCAGAAAATCGGCTTCCAGGCCGTCGCATTGAGTTTCTTCTGCACAATGGCTGCAGTGCCGTTCATAGCCATAGCGATCGCAATCACCGGCGGAATCGGCCTGGATGGAACACTCAAGCAAGTGATATCCACATACATAACCAATCCGCAGGCGGTGGATACCCTTTTCGGTTTTGTGGACAATATCATCAACACCGCCAAGTCCAGCACTCTGGGGTTGCTCAGCGCCCTTCTCTTCTGCTGGCTCGTAATCTGGATGATGATGTGTGCGGAGTCCGTATTCAACAATGTCTGGAAGGTGAACAAGTCCAGGAAAATAATGAAGAGGATCTCATTCTACCTCCTGATCCTCATCCTGGCACCTTTCATTGTACTTCTTTTCTTTTCCGGTTCTGTGGTATATTCAAACCTCCTGGACATTCTGGTACCGAGCAGCATTGCCTTTTCCGCCGGCATCAAGTCCTTCCTGGGCTGGATGATTTTCGCGGCCGTATCAGTCCTGACATTCTCGGCAATGTACAAGTTCATCCCGAACTTCCCCGTTGCATACAGAAATGCCATCAAGGCCGCCGTATTCTCCGGACCGGCATTCACGCTCATACAGTATCTGTTTCTTGAGACTCAGATATTCGTGACAAGACTCAACGCCATCTACGGAGCCGTAGCCGCCATTCCCCTTTTCATGTTCTGGCTGAACTTCGGCTGGTTCATCATCCTCATCGGGGCGGAACTATCCTATGCGTTCCAGAACGTGAACAGCTATAACATTGAGACAGAATAAGATGGGAGCGACGGAATTCACACAGAAGGACTACGAGATCATCTCGAGAAGCTATGCGGACCTCAAGGAGGCCGCCCGCAAGCGATGTGCCGGAGAAAATGAGCTTGAGATAGTCCAGAAGGCATTCGAGTTTGCCAATGAAGCCCACAAGAATGTCCGCAGGCGTTCCGGGGAGCCATATATTCTCCATCCGATAGCAGTTGCCAGAATCGTGGTCGGAGACATAGGCCTTGGCTGCAAGTCCATCGCCGCAGCCCTTCTGCACGATGTCGTGGAAGACACCTCCTACACCTCGGAAGACATCAGGAATCTTTTCGGGGACAAGATTGCCTCCCTCGTCGACGGTCTGACCAAAATCAAGAATGTGCTTGAAAATCAGGAAAAAAGCGGCACTCCCACTACAGAGAGCATCCAGGCCGAGAATTTCAAGCGCATCCTCCTTACCCTCAATGATGATGTCCGTGTCGTCCTCATCAAGCTGGCCGACCGACTCCACAACTGCCGCACCATAGAATACATGCCCGAGTACAAGAGGGACAAGATACTCAGCGAGACAATGTTCATCTTCGTGCCTCTTGCCCACAGGCTCGGCCTCTACGGCATCAAGTCTGAGATGGAGAACATCTGGCTGAGATACAAGGAGCCGGAGGCATACAACTCCATCAGCGCCAGGATCAACCGCGACATCTCCGACAAGGAGAAAAGCATAGACGAGTTCATCGCCCCTATCGAAAAGGCACTCTCAGATGCCGGCTTCAATTTCCGCATCAAGAAAAGGGTAAAGACGCCATATTCCATCTGGCACAAGATGGAGACCAAGCACGTCCCTTTCGAACAGGTCTATGACCTCTATGCGGTCAGAATCATTTTCACGCCCGACATGGCCTCGACGGAGTCTGAACGAGACCAATGCTACCACATATTCTCCATAATCACAGGCATTTACAGGTATAAGCCCGACAGAGTCAGGGACTGGGTCAAGCATCCCAAGAGCAACGGTTACGAAGCCCTCCACTGCACTCTCATGAGCATAAGGGGACTCTGGATCGAGGTCCAGATACGCTCCAGGAGGATGGACGACATTGCCGAGAAGGGCATAGCAGCACACTGGGCCTACAAGCAGGACGGCTACATCGGGGAAAACGACAGCGAGATGGACAAGTGGCTTTCCAAGGTAAAGGAAATACTCGTAAGCCCTGACGTCAATGCTCTCGAACTCCTTGATATCATCCACAATGACCTGGTATCCAGCAATATACTGGTTTTCACCCCGAAAGGAGAGCAGAAATCCATCCAGAAAGGCGCTACTGCCCTGGACTTCGCCTATATGATTCACACGGAGATTGGCCACAGGGCCATTGCCGCCAAAATCAACATGAAACTTGTCCCTCTTTCGACGGTTCTCAAGACAGGCGACCAGGTGGAAATAATCACGGCGGAAGATTCTTCCCCGAAGACGGAATGGCTTGATTTCCTGCAGACCAGGCACGCCATAAGCATTGTGATGGACTGGTTCCGCGCGGACAAGGCGCGTTATGTCAATGCCGGAAAAACCGCTCTGGCAGAGCAGCTTGAGAACCTCGGCGCCAGATATGACGATATGACGGCGAGGAATCTCGCTGCAGCCCTCGAACTGAAGAATCCTGAAGAAATGCTCTTCAGATACGGAATAGGCTTCATCAAGCCGGCCAGAATCGCAGAACTGGTAGGTACCCGCAAGGAAAAAGGCTTCTGGAGGCTTCCATGGAACTTCAAGTGGCCGAAATCCGGCAAGGAATATGTAATAAACAGCCAGAATGACGGGATCAGATATGTGATTCCGGATTGCTGCCGCCCTATTCCTGGAGACCCCGTAGTGGGCTTCAAGAACCCTGACGGCACGATTACCGTGCACAAGAAGACCTGCAGCACTGCCGGAGAACTGGCTTCCAAGCACGGCAATCTCATTGTCAAGCTGAAATGGGACACCTCCGCCGGGACTGCATTCCCGGTCAGGATAATGCTGAAAGGAATCGACAGGATCGGATTGCTGAATGAGATTACCGGTTACATTTCAGTAGCCATGGGCGTAAACATGAGGAAACTCAACCTCAGCACCGAGGACGGCATCTTCGAAGGCTACATCGACATGCTCGTCCACGACAGGACAGTGCTTGAGTCAATGATAGACAACCTTAAGAATATCAAGGGCATACAGGATGTCATGCGCATAGAGATTTAGAATATGTTCAGAAAAGCAGATAAACTTATCCCGGCCATCCCGGTGGCACTCGTACTTGGCTCGATGCTGTTTTCGCACTCCTGCGCGAACACTTCGACCCCTCCGACCGGCGGAGACAAGGATACCATACCTCCCGTCATCGTTGGCCTCAATCCCCTTCCGGGAGCGGTCAACGTACCCCGGCACAAGACCGAAATAGCCATAACATTCAATGAATACGTTACGGTAAAGGACCCGAAATCGATCTTCCTCTCCCCTCCTCTCGAAAAAACTCCGAGATACAGGATGAGGGGAAAGTCTCTCATAGTGTATTTCGAGTCGGATCTTGACTCCAACACCACCTACACCCTCGACCTTACCAATGCCATTGCCGACAACAACGAGGGCAACATGTTCCCCGGCTACACCCTGATGTTCTCCACCGGAGAGCGCATAGATTCCATGGCAATGACGGGTACTGTACTGGACTGCAGCACATTGCAGGCAATGAAGGGGGTCACCGTAATGCTTTACAAGGACCTCAGCGACTCGGCGATTTTCAAGAAACGTCCGGATGCAGCAGTAAAGACCGACGACTGGGGATACTTCTCACTCCGCAATATCGCCGACACCACATACCGCCTGTATGCGGTGAAAGATGAAAGTTCCAATAATGTCTACGACCCGGACAATGACCGTATCGCATTCATAGACAGCATTATACGTCCTACCATGATAGCTTCGGACGACGTGCCGGAACTCAAGAAATACGATATGAAGGACACAGTCAAATGTATGGCGAGAAAGTCCGAGCACGAGCTGCTGATGTTCCGGGAGAAGCCATCCAAGCAATTGATAGTCAACAAGGTAAGAAAGGACCCACGTTCCGCTTACATTACTTTCATGGCCCAGAATGCCCAGATTGACACGATGTGGGTGCGCGGTTTCCCCGCCAACAGGCTCATCACCCAGTTCAACATTGAAAGGGACAGCCTCGAAATCTGGATCAATGACAGGAGACGTATGCCCGACACCCTTCATCTCTATGTGGACTATCTGAAGACAGACACCCTCGGAAACCTCTCCCCATTCACGGAGCAGATCAAGCTTGTGGCGGAAAAGACCGGAGGCGCATCCAAGAGTTCCCGCAGGGACATCAAGCACGAAGATACCACCTGCGTGATGAAAGTGACGGCGGAGCCGGAGAATGTGGAGCAGTACGGCTTCGGAATCGAGTTCAACTACCCTATCATCTATGAGAATTTCGACTCCCTGACCCTCACAGCGACGGATCCGAAGCAGAGGGATACCAGGATGAAGTTCAAGGTGGAAAGAGACAGCCTCAATCTCAGGAAATATGTGCTCCGGCCCGAGGGCAAGCTCATGTCAGGATACGAGTACAAGCTCAAGGTGCCATACCGCAAGTTCCGGGATATCAACGGGTTCTACAATGACAGCACGGAAGTGAAGGTATCATTGCCGAAGGACGAGAAACTGAGTTCATTGACATTGAACCTCACCGGGGTCAACAACAAGTACATAATCGACCTGCTGAACGAGAAGCGGGACAAGGTCCTGCGCTCATACGTAATAGAGAAGGATGCGGCATTGCTCTTCCCTTATCTGAAGGAGGGCAAATATTCGATCCGCATTACAGAGGATCTGAACCGCAACGGCATTGTGGACACAGGCAATCTCCTGGAACACAGGCAGCCTGAAAAGGTAAGATTCTACAAGCTGAGGGACGGTTCATTCCTCATCACAATCAAGGAATCCACGGAGATGGAGCAGAAGATCGACGTGGCTAAACTGTTTGACAATTAAGCATTTGCAATGAAGAAAACCATATCGTTCATAATCGTTGCTTCAATCTTTCTATTCCTTGTCCCGCAGAATGCCGAGGCAAGGAAGCAGAAGAAGGCAGTGTCGGATTCTCTCAGTGTGAAGGCGGTTCCGGACAGCATTGCGAAGGAAAGGCTCACCTTCATGCGGGACAGCATTGCCGCAGGCGGGGACAGTCTCGCCGTTCCCCTTACCGACAGCCTGGACCTGATTCCGACATTCTCGGACGAGTATCTCGACACAGTGAAGATGAAGAAGGCCAAGGCAATCAACGACTACGCCATGATAGGCGTGCAGTACGGAGTGTCGCTCAGCCAGATGCGTTTCAATCCGACCAAGCGGCAGGGAATGCTGATGACTCCGTACAACTTCGGAATCACATATACCCGATACGGGAAGATGTTCGGCTACATGCCTTATTTCGGCTTCCAGACCGGAGTTCTCTTCGGACAGGACGGCTATGTCTTCAAGAAGGACAAGGAGACAGGAGAATACAAGGAAAGCGTGGACGGGGCGACCAAGGCCACCTACAGCTACATTGAGGTGCCGATGCTGGCCCATCTCCACATCGACGTATGGCATCTGAAACTCATTGTGAATCTGGGACTTTACGCAGGATACAGGATGAGCGTGGAGAGGGAGGGAGAGCGTCTGGACCCTAATTATACCAATTCGTTCCACGACTATGACAGAAGATTTGATTATGGTGCGAAGGCCGGGGCAGGCATAGGTCTCATCCTCGATCCTATCGAATTCCACATACAGGCCACCTACAGGGCATCGCTTAGCTCCCTGTACAAGCCGAACTACTACAGTGAATATTATTACCGCTTCGCCTATCCGTCCGACATCCTGATCACGGCGGGAATCCACGTCCAGCTGACGAAGAGGACGGGCCGGACCAAGGCGTCGCTCAGAAAAGAAGCAAAAGCATCAGTTTACAATGACACGGAAAATTCAGGCTCAGATCGGTTGCATTAGAATCGGAGAAGGCTGCCCCATCGCAGTCCAGACAATGTGCAACACGCATACTTTCAATGTTGAAGACACTGTGGCGCAATGCCGTGCAATGGCGGCGGCCGGAGCTGACATTATAAGAATCACTGTCCCGGGACTCAGGGATGTGCCGCATATGAAGTCCATCCGGGAAATCCTCAGGTCCGAGGGTATCATGACTCCGCTTGTGGCTGACATTCATTTCTCTTCCGAAACAGCAATCGCCGTGGCTCCCTTCGTGGAGAAAGTGCGCATCAATCCCGGAAATTTCCACAAGGACTTCGACGAGGCCTCAAGACAGCTCTCAAAACTGCTCGATGTATGCCGGGAAAACGGCACTGCCATCCGGATTGGCCTCAATCACGGCTCTCTCGGAGACAGAATAACCAATCTCTACGGCAATACACCGCAGGCAATGGCCGAGGCTGCAATGGAGTGGATAAACCTCTGTAAATCAAACGATTTCTACAATGTAACAATTTCGTTAAAGTCTAGTAACACTCTTGTTATGACGGAGGCGTACCGCTGTCTTTACCGAAAAATGGAGGAAAGCGGGGTAATCTTCCCTCTTCACGTCGGAGTGACCGAGGCCGGCAACGGAGATTCGGGCAGAATCAAGTCCTGCGTCGGCATTTCAGCCCTGCTTTCAGAGGGAATCGGAGACACCCTCCGCGTCTCTCTTACCGAGGATCCCGTCAATGAGATTCCGGTAGGAAAATATCTGGCTGACAGGTATGACGGAAAGCTCAGGTCATCTCTCCGCTCACTTAAAGTGGAGGGCAGGAAGGCTGAGGCCGTGTATGAATCTCCAAGCCGTGAAAGGCTGCTTCTCGATTTCTCCTGCGATTTCGGCAAGAGGCTGCTGGACAAGGAACTGGACGAGGTGAAGATTTCCGGTACATATATGTCGGAAGACGGTCCTGTGGACATTGTCGCATCCGGAACCGGCTCATATCTCGAAGATGAGCTGATGCAGGCCGCCAGAAGGCGTTTCTACAAGCCTGAATACATTGCCTGCCCCGGCTGCGGAAGGACGATGTACAATCTCCAGGACGCATTCGAGAAGGTCAAGGCCAGGACCGGCCATCTGAAGAACATTGTCATAGCGGTGATGGGCTGCATTGTCAATGGTCCCGGCGAGATGGCAGATGCAGACTGGGGCTATGTAGGCGAAGGCAACGGTAAGGTCTCAATCTACCGCGGCAAGGAGCCGGTTCTCCGTCATGTTCCTGAGGAGGAGGCCGTTGACCGCCTGGTAGAGCTGATTGAGAGCAATATTGAATAGAGACTGTCCCGTTCGGGACCCGTAGTCACCCGTGACTCCGTAAACGGGAGGGACCCACAAGCGCAGCGCAGTGGGAGGGATGAGCCGAAGGCGAAGGTCTCCGAACGGGACAGTCTCTATCTGAAGGATTGAGTATCAATGCTTGAACCCCTTGGCCAGGCCGCCCTCGCTGGTCTCCTTGTAAAGCGAAGGGATATCATGTCCGGTCTGCCTGAGGACTTCCACGACCTTGTCAAATGAGACGCGGTGCTTTCCGTCCGAGAACGCCGCATAGAGATTGGCATCCAGAGCCCGGGTGGCGGCAAAGGCATTCCTCTCTATGCATGGAATCTGAACCAGCCCGCATACAGGATCGCAGGTCATGCCCAGATGGTGTTCCAATGCCATCTCTGCAGAATACTCTATCTGTGAAGGACTTCCGCCGAAGAGCTGGCAGGCTGCAGCAGCAGCCATCGCGCAGGCCACGCCCACCTCTCCCTGGCAGCCAACATCGGCACCCGAAATGGAAGCATTCTGCTTCACTACATTTCCAATGATACCGGCGGTAGCCATTGCATGAAGAATCCTCTTGTCCGTGAATTCGTGTCCCTTGTAGAGATGATAGAGAACGGCCGGGACGACTCCGCTGGCTCCGCAGGTAGGAGCCGTAACTATCTGACCGCCGGATGCATTCTCCTCGCTGACAGCAAGTGCGTATGCATAGACAAGCCCTCTTGTCTGAAGAGATTTCTTATAACCGGTAGCCTTGACATAATAGGTTGGCGCCTTCCTGGCGAGATTGAGCGGACCCGGCAGCACACCCTCGTGGTCGATTCCCCTCTCCACGGCAGCCTGCATCGCCTTCCAGGCCTCATTGAGATAATCCCAGATATCAGCGCCCTCGCATTCTCCTACATACTCCCAATAGCTTCGTCCCTTGTCCTCGCACCAGCTCAGAATGTCCGAGAGTTTGTCAAGATCATAAACAGGGTCGGTCTCGAATCTGTCTCCCTTGAACCCTTCAGACAGCGCTCCCCCTCCGACACTGTAGACCGTCCAGTCCCCGCTGACATTGCCATTGCTGTCCAATGCCTTGAAATTCATTCCATTAGGATGGAATGGCAGAAATACGGAAGGCTCCCATATTATCTCCACTGGTGCCGCGGGTTCAAGCTCGTCAATGATGGAGACATCCGTCATGTGGCCCTTGCCGGTAGCCGCCAGGCTTCCGTACAATGTCACCTTGAATGAGATTGCCTCCGGATGCTCTGAGCGGAATATTCTCGCCGCCAGCATCGGCCCCATTGTATGGCTGCTGGACGGGCCTCGGCCTATCCTGTAAAGTTCCTTGAGTGATTTCATATGATTTGTTTTCCTTTTTCAGTTCTTGTCCCCCTGACAGGAGATTCAGGCTTCTGGAACAGGGCTCAGGACCAATCCCTGCAAAGCCTTTATTTCCATATATTTCGGCGTATCTTCCACAAATGCCGGCACAAGTTCCCTGACCTTGCGGTAAAGCATTGACGAAGCCGGAGACAGCTTATTTTCCACCTTGAGGCAGTCCACAGCCTGCGCCAATGCCATAAGATGTATGGCCATCACCTGGCTGCAGTTCTCCACCACCTGGGCGCAGATGAGCGCGGAGTTGGTACCCATGCTCACAACATCCTGATTGTCATTGTTGTTCGGGATAGAATGGACATACATAGGGTTGGAAAGGGTCTGGCATTCGGCTGTCGTGGACGTGGCCGTGAACTGGCAGGCCTGCATTCCGTAGTTCAACCCGAGAACACCCAGATTCAGGAACGGAGGAAGTATGCCGTTGATTCTGTCGTGGAAAAGATAGTTCATCTGCCTTTCGGCCAGCATCGCCACCCTGGTAAGTGAGATTTTAAGCTTGTCCATCTCGTAGGAAATATAGTCCCCGTGGAAATTTCCGCCGTGATAGACATTGCGGCTCTCCTTGTCCACAACAGGATTGTCATCGACCCCATTGATCTCATCCTCAAGCACTTGCCTTGCAGATTCGATTTCTTCAGCCACAGGTCCGAGTATTTGCGGAATGCATCTGAGCGAATAATATGGCTGGACTTTCTTCTCGAAAACCTTTTCCTCGCTCTTATGGAAGAGTTCCGCCTGACGGTCTCTCAGAAGGCCGCTGCCGGCAGCGAAACTCCGCATCATCGCGGCAATCCGGATCTGGCCCGGATGATGTTTCATCCCGTTCAGCACCCCGGACATGAAATCGTCGTACGAGGAGACCGTCTCATTGAGCATAACCGACTGCAGCACAGACCATTTCAGCATTCTGGAAGCCTTGATCCAGTTCACTGTGCCGATTCCGGTCATCACGGCCGTGCCATTGGTTACGGCAAGGCCTTCCCGGATATGCATCCTCAGAGGCTCAAGACCATTCTCCGCCAGAACTTCCGCAGACGGACGGATTTCCCCCTTGTACGAAACCTCGCCCTCCCCTATCAATGCCAATGCGAGATGCGCAAGCTGCACCAGGTCACCGCTGGCTCCTACACTTCCGTGTCTAGGAATAACCGGGCATATGTCCCTGTTGATGAATTCCACGAGCAAGTCCACAAGGCTGACGTGAACTCCCGAATGTCCCTGCAGGAAGGTCATGAGCCTGGAAATCATGGCCGCCTTCACGCAGATGTCCGGAAGCCTCTCTCCCGCACCGGTGGAATGGCTCCGTATTATATTGTACTGCAATTCGTTCAGATGTCCGTCATCAATCCTCCACTGTGCCATCGGGCCGAATCCGGTATTGATCCCGTAAATGACCTTGTCTCTGGAGAATTCCTTCAGGAACTCGTAGCTTTCAATGACCCTGGCGCGCATTCCGGCTGCAATCTCTATCTTCTCCCCTCCGTAAAGCACAGCCTCGATGCTTTCCAATGTCAGTCTTCCGTCTATTGTAATCATTGTCAATGAATTTTTGCGGACGCAAATTTACACAATCATTTCAGCAAAGGCAAAAAAAAGAGGCCGACATTTCTGTCAGCCTCTCAGTTGTCAGAGCAACTCCAAGATTACTTTGTGATGACGCGGGCCATCTCGAGAACCTTGTTTGAGTAACCCCACTCGTTGTCATACCATGCGCAAACCTTTACGAAGGTGCCGTCGAGCTGGATACCTGCCTTCTCATCGAAGATGGAAGTGTGGGAATCGTTGCGGAAGTCGGTAGAAACGACAGCCTCGTTGGTGTATCCGAGAACGCCCTTGAGCTCGCCCTCAGAAGCCTCCTTCATAGCAGCGCAGATCTCCTCGTAGGTGCACTCCTTCTTGAGCTCTACAGTGAGGTCAACGAAGGAAACGTCAGAGGTAGGAACACGGAGTGACATACCTGTGAGCTTGCCGTTGAGCTGAGGAAGAACCTTGCCTACAGCCTTTGCAGCACCTGTTGAAGAAGGGATGATGTTCTCGAGGATACCGCGGCCACCTCTCCAGTCCTTCTTTGAAGGGCCGTCAACGGTCTTCTGGGTAGCGGTAGCAGCGTGAACGGTAGTCATGAGACCGCGGACGATGCCGAACTTCTCGTCAAGAACCTTGGAAATAGGAGCAAGACAGTTGGTTGTGCAGGAAGCGTTGGAGATGATGTCCTGACCTGCATAAGTCTTGTCATTGACACCGTATACGAACATTGGCGTAGCGTCCTTTGAAGGAGCGGACATGATGACTTTCTTTGCGCCAGCCTCGATGTGCTTGCGAGCCTTCTCGTCAGTAAGGAAGAGACCGGTTGACTCAACAACAACCTCTGCACCAACCTCGTTCCACTTGAGGTTTGCAGGATCCATCTCAGCGGTGAGGCGGATCTTCTTTCCGTTTACGATAAGAGTGTTGCCCTCTACAGAAACTTCGCCCTTGAATGCTCCGTGAACTGAATCATACTTCAGCATGTAAGCGAGGTAATCCGGATCGAGAAGATCGTTGATACCTACAACTTCGATGTCGTTTGAGAAATTCTCAACGGCTGCGCGGAAAACCATACGGCCGATACGACCGAATCCGTTAATACCAAGTTTTACCATTTCTAATTGAATTATAAAATTAAGTTATACTTTGATTTCAAAATCATCCGGGATCATCTCCCTTCAAAATCAATGCAAAAATACACCAAAAAAATGAATTATTATATATCTTTGTATGGTTTTTTTAGTCAAAAGTGTAACTATATCGTTTAATATGAACATATTACTGACAAATGACGACGGTTACCGCGCCAAGGGCATACACGTTCTGGCGGAAATCATGAGCAGCTTCGGCGATGTCACTGTCATCGCCCCGAAGAAGCACCAGTCCGGAATGGGAATGGCGGTATCCCTCGGATTCAGACAGGTGGCTTACAAGGAGTTGCCTGAAGAGGGTCCGGGAACCTGGTCCTACCTTGACGCCACGCCTGCGAGCTGCATCAAGTACGGACTCAATTTCCAGTTTCTCGAGCATAAGCCGGACGTGATTGTCAGCGGCATCAACCACGGTTCCAATGCGGCTTCGGCTTCCTGCTACTCCGGCACCCTCGGGGCAGCCAGGGAAGGTGCCCTTAACGGAATCCTGTCAATAGGCTTGTCCCTCGACTCGCTCAATCCCGATGCCGATTTCTGCGCCGTCAGGAAATATTTTCCGGAGATTTTCAGGAACCTCCTGGCCACGGACCCGAAAAAGCCGGGGCTTTACTACAATGTCAATTTCCCCGGCATACCGGCAGACCGGATCAAGGGAGTGCGCCGAGCCTGCCAGGGTAAAGGCATATGGGTCAGGGAGTTCCGCGAATGGGACCCGGAAAGGCTCAGACATCACGGCATAACTCCCGAGATGCTCGGCCAGTCTTCGGAAGCCATGGTCGAACCGGGAGAGAAACTGTATATGATGGTGGGCGACTTCCAGGACGACCCGACCAATACAGGTCAGGCTGACCACCACCTGATGGCAGAAGGCTACATAGCTGTATGCCCATGCATGATAGATTCCACTGACTACGAGATAAAGGAGCAGCTGGAGATAGACAGAAATTTTGCCTGATAATCTGACATTCAATGAAATACTATATCATAGCTGGCGAAGCTTCCGGTGACCTTCACGGCTCCAATCTGATGAAGGGCCTGTATGCCCGCGACCCGGAGGCCGATATCAGATTCTGGGGAGGCAATCT
>JAXDUM010000050.1:0-40388 GCA_034089285.1 Candidatus Cryptobacteroides sp. | reverse complement strand
CTGGATTGACTGGGGCAGGGAGAACGATACCCTTCTTGATTTCAATTCCACCTCATTCTCACATCCGAAGAGCGGCAACCTGTCCCTGGCCAATCCGGACAAGGGCATCAGGGATTTCTGGATCGAGCATACCAAGCGCTGCCGCGACATTGCCGACGAGATAGGCAAGGCGCAGGGAGACCCGTGCATAATGAACATCTGGGTGCACGACGGCTGCAAGGACGTGTCAGTCAATCATTACCTCTACCGCAGCCTGCTCAGGGACTCCCTCGACAAGATTTTCAGCGAGGACAAGGCCAATATAAAGGACTGCATCGAGGGCAAGGTCTTCGGCATCGGACTGGAGAGCTTCACCGTCGGCTCGCACGACTTCTATACGGCCTATGCGGCAGCAAACGGCAAGATCCCGACCATCGACACAGGACATTATCACCCTACTGAAAGCCCTGCGGACAAGGTTTCCGCATTGCTCTGCTTCGTACCGGAACTCATGCTCCACGTAAGCCGTCCTGTCCGCTGGGACTCCGACCACGTCACGATAATGGACGACCCTACTCAGGAACTCTTCAGCGAGATTGTCCGTGCCGGAGCGCTTGGCCGGGTGCATTACGGTCTGGATTTCTTCGACGGGGCCATAAACCGCATCGGGGCCTACGTCATCGGTACCCGCTCCGCCCAGAAATGTATGCTCAGGGCATTGCTTGAACCGCGTGAACTCATCTCCAGATATGAATTGGAAGAGCGTCATTTCGAGGTTCTGGCATTGATGGAAGAGGCGAAATCTCTGCCTTGGAACGCGGTTTACGACGAGTTCTGCCTCCGCAGCAATGTACCTGTCGGTGATGCCTTCATCGCTGAAATCCAGGCCTATGAAAAGGATGTTCTCTCAAAGCGATAGGAAATGGAAATCGTAATCGGACTTGTCATAATAGCAATAGGAGCATTCTGCCAGTCAAGCAGTTATGTTCCGATCAACAAGATCAGGTCCTGGAGCTGGGAGACATTCTGGCTGGTCCAGGGCATATTTGCCTGGCTCATCTTTCCGTTTGCCGGAGCAATGCTCGCAGTCCCTGCGGACGGCCAGCTTCTCCAGCTTTATGCCTCATTCCCGAAGGAAGTCCTGCTGACCATATTTTTCGGAATGCTGTGGGGCGTCGGAGGCCTGACATTCGGACTGTCAATGCGTTATCTCGGTGTCGCCCTCGGCCAGTCTATTGCACTCGGAACATGCGCCGGCCTCGGTACCATCCTCACTCCTCTCTTCCTTGGAAGGCCCGGTGACCTTACGGCATCAGTAATCTGCGGAGTCATTGCCACCCTTGCCGGCATTGCAATCATAGGTCTGGCAGGTCACATGAAGTCTGCATCATTGTCGGAGGAGGAGAAGAAGGCGGCGGTCAAGGATTTCAATTTCACCAAAGGCATTGCCGTGGCACTGGCCGCCGGATTCATGAGCGCCTGTTTCAATATCGGCCTGGGCTTCGGGGAGCCTCTGAACTTCGGGGACGCCACAGCCGACATTTTCAAGGCCCTCCCTGCAACCTTCCTGGTGACCTTCGGAGGCTTCCTGACCAATGCCGCCTACTGCCTCTTCCAGAATGCCCGCAACAAGACATTCAAGGACTATGCGAACGGCAGCGTATGGGCTTCCAACCTGCTTTTCTGCGCCCTGGCAGGCCTGCTCTGGTACAGCCAGTTCTTTGGGCTCAGCCTCGGGAAGGGCTTCCTGACCTCATCCGAGTCGCTGATGACCTTCAGCTGGTGCATACTCATGGCATTGAATGTGACATTCTCCAATGTCTGGGGCATCATCCTCAAGGAATGGAAGGGCTGCTCCGGAGAGACTGCGGCTGTCCTCATAACCGGTATCATTGTGTTGATAATCAGTTCCTTCCTGCCTGAACTCATTTAAATTATGCCAATGCTGAAGAAAAGAAATATACTCCTCCTGAGCCTTGCGGCAATGCTGGCCGCCCCGGCATTGACCCTGAATGCGGATGACGGCTGCCCGAAAGTGAGAATCGGCGGCTATATCGGGGAAAGGCTTGACGTCTGCAACAGGGGAATGGTCATGTCCAGGGACGTGGACGAGCTCGTGGAACCTTTCCGCCACAAGGACGATACCAAGTCCTGGAGCACCGAGTTCATCGGGAAATGGATGCTCGGGGCAATGGATATGTACCGCTACAACGGTGACCCGGCCCTGCTGGCAAAGATCGAGGCCGGAATCAGGGACCTTGTCTCTACACAGGAAACGGACGGATTCATAGGAAGTTATGCTCCCGGGGCGAGACTGAAGCATTGGGATATCTGGGGCAGGAAATACACGGCTCTGGCATTGCTGTCCTACTATGACCTGACAGGGGACAAGGCCGTTCTCGATGCCGCTGCAAGGAGCATTGACTGTCTGATCAATGATCTGGAATCAAGGGATGCCGACATTGCCCGGACAGGCAATTATTTCGGTATGGCGAGCTGCTCCGTCCTTGAGCCGGTGGTCTGGCTTTACCGGGAGACCGGGGCGGAAAAGTATCTGGATTTTGCGGAGCGGATTGTGGAAAGTATTGAGGAAGAAGGGTCTTCTCAATTGATAACCAAGGCGTTGGAAGATATCCCGGTATCTGCGAGGTCAGCCTTTCCGAAGAAATGGTGGTCATTTGAAAACGGAATGAAGGCCTACGAGATGATGTCCTGCTACGAGGGCCTGGTCGAGCTTGGCGAGGTCATCGGGGAGGAGAAATATCTTCTGGCTGCCAGGAAGACGGCGGAGAGCATTGTCCGGGACGAAATCAATATTGCCGGCTCCGGCGCCGCATTCGAATGCTGGTATATGGGCCGTGAACGTCAGACCATCCCGTCATACCATATGATGGAAACCTGCGTGACATTCACCTGGATGCAGTTCTGCGCAAGGCTTCTGGAAAAGACCGGTGACGCCTTCTATGCCGACCAGTTTGAAAGGACAATGTACAATGCCCTGATGGCCTCGATGAAGGCTGACGGCAGCGAAATATCCAAGTACAGCCCTCTGGAAGGCCATCGCTCGGCGGGGGAGGAGCAATGCGGAATGCATATCAACTGCTGCAATGCCAACGGCCCGAGAGGCTTTGCCCTAATTCCTCGTACCGCATTGACTTTCAATGACAACAAGGCATCGCTGAACCTCTGGCTCCCGCTTGAGGCTGATTTCCGTGCAGGACGGGTCAATGTCGGAGTGAATGTGGAGACAGCCTATCCTCTGGACGGCAATGTCAATGTGACCTTTCATCCGGCCAGACCTGTGGAATTCACTCTGGCGCTCCGTGTTCCGGAGTGGGCGGGAGGCATTTTCAATGTAACATTGAACGGTGAGCCGCAGGCCTGCACTGCAATCAAGGGCTATGTGTCATTGACCCGGAAATGGAAAGATGGCGACGTGGTTGCGATCTCTATGGATCTCCGTACAAGAGTGGTGGAACTGAACAGTATGCAGGCAGTCATTCGCGGCCCTCTGGTGTTTGCCAGGGACAGCCGCTTCGGCGATGGCTATGTGGATGAAAGTGCTGTGATTCAGGTGGATGAGAATGGCTGTGTGGATGCCGTTCCGAGCATTGCCGGAGACTCTTTCAACTGGCTTGACCTGCAGGTACCTATGGTTCTCGGTGCCAATCTCGAGGACCCGGAGGAGAAATCCGTCAGACTCATTCACTTCTGCGATTTCGCCTCTGCCGGAAATGACTGGGACAAGAGCGGCCGCTACCGTGTCTGGATTCCCAAGACCCTGCACGTCATGTCGGAGCCTTATCACAGGTATTGATGTACACTCCGTCTCACGACGTATTCATCCAACTCCCATTTTGTTCTGCAATCTGCCGGTCTATGGCCGACGGCGATGCTTAATTCCGGCGTCGGTGCCATGATCGACATTGGCGGAAATGATACGCTGCGGAACCAGTTGCAATAAGTATGTGAAACAAAGTAACTTGCGGCAAAGCCAAATGTTGCAGATGCGCAAAGCCAGCCCTCGTGACATTCATCTGGACAAAGACATGCCATTCTAGGGCATTGTGTGGCATCCCGTATATCCCAATGGAAAGGAATTGTTTCCATCTGCACCGCCTGCCTGCCCCACAGCTACGTCAAACAGTGGGGTGGGTGTGCAGGTGAATGTCACGAGATCCTTATCCAGCAAGCATCTCCACAGCGAATGATAACATAACTGGATTGCTTGCTTACGGGAAACACTCCGACCGCATCGCTTTCGTGCAATTCATCTAGGCAGGCATACCCCTCTACAAATATCTGTATTGGCTTTACCCTGCCTAGATGTCCCGAAAAGACTACATCTAGGTAGGGCACCACGTCCACAATGGCTTCAGATAGCATCGACCTGCCTAGATGAATTGCACGAAGGACTGCACCGGAACATTTTCAGCGAATTTTCGATGTCTAAAGTGTGAACCTTCAACCTTAGAGGCTGGAATCGCAGACAGTAAGCATTTCTTTACAAAAAGTGCCATTGCGATTTATATATTCTGAATTATAGTCAGCCTTCCGGAAAATGTGTATATTTGCATCGAAATACAGCATTGTCGCTGATGGTGTCCTTCCGGGCCGGCGGTCGGGAAGGGTGAAAATGGGAATCAGGTGAAAGACCTGAACTGTGCCCGCAGCGGTGAGTCCACTCGCCTTGCTATGCCGAGATGACAAGTGAGGTGTTTAATCAGTTTAATGTGACCGGATATTCTTTGCCACTGTTCTTCGGAATGGGAAGGCTTCCGGTCGGGACGAGTCCGAAGACCTGCCTTCAGCATTGTCAAACCCAGGGACCCGGGGTCAGGTCCGCAAGTTGGATTATGCATTTACCTTTTTCATTGGCATTGGCCCTCATGGGGGCCTGGCTTTCATATGCGGATTTGTATGCGGCGGTTTCCACTGCCGCAGCGTTTCCCACTGCCGTAGCTGTCCCCGCTGCCACGTCGGAGACCGCTGCCACGTCGGAAACCACTCCCGCTTCAGCTCACGCTCCCGCTTCTGTAACCTGCGCCTCGCGGCCGACAGTTTCTGATGTCAATTGCCCAGGCCAAACTTCCGGGACCGTTCCGGACGACACCCTGGCCGCTTCCGCAGTGACCGGTGACAGGAACCCATCAGCATCTTCTTCCAGTCCGTCCTCCCGCCTCGGCAGGGACAGAATCGAGAAGTCGGGGATGGCTGCATTGCAGGAAGCGTTGAAGACATTCGCCGGTGTAAGCATTCGCGACTACGGCGGGATAGGAGGACTCAAGACGGTGAATATCAGGAATTTCGGAGCGCAGCACACAGGCATAAGCTATGACGGAGTCATTCTCACGGATGCAATGAACGGCCAGGTGGACATCGGTCTTTACGACCTCGAAGCCGTGTCCGGAATCACTGTGAAAATCGCCGGAAACGATGACATTTACCGCAGCGCAAGGCTCAATTCCTCTGTCGGAACGGTGGAAATCTCCACTCTCCGCCCGCTTCCGGGAACCCGTGCCGATGTGCGCCTGAGGGCTGCGTCATTCGGGACATATGAGCCTTACGTGCGTGTCTCTCAGGGATTTGGGGATAATTGGAACGCCTCCGTTTCAGTCGGTGGTCTGGTTTCCGACGGAGATTATCCCTTCGTCCTTCACAACGGAAATGTCACCACTCACGAAATCCGCCTTAATTCGGATGTGAAGTCTCTGAAGACCGAGGCCAATGTGCACGGGGAAATGGGAAAAGGCGGAAATCTGGATGTGAAAATTGCCGGGGCAATGAGCGAGCGCGGACTGCCGGGCTCCGTCATCCTCTATACCCAGCATCCTTCCGAGCGGCTCTGGGACAAGAGCCTGATATGCAGCGTCATTCACGATGTGTCATTCCGCATCCCCCTGAAACTCAAGACTTCGCTCAGCTACAATGATGCCTGGAACCGCTATCTCAATGACAGCGCATCCCTTCCCGAGCCAGAGGATGACAGGTACCGGCAGAGGAATGCCACATTGTCCACAGTCCTGCTCTGGAGCCCGAAACCGTTCCTGAGCGCATCCGTGGCAGAGGATCTGGTCATCAGCACCCTGTCCGCCAACATTCCGGGCTGCCTGTATCCTGTGAGGGAGACATCCTATACGGCATTGTCCGTCAAGTATTCCCGCGGCAGGCTCAATGCCGTAGCCTCCCTGCTCGCCACCATTGTCCGTGAGCAGACCCGGAAGGGGAGTCCGGCCCCGGGGCGGGAACATTTCTCACCGTCGTTGGGAGCATCCTTCAGTTTTGTCCAGGATTTGAGATTAAGGGCTTCATTCAAAGAAAGTTACAGACTTCCGACATTCAATGACACATATTATCCGAGGATGGGGAACAAGGACCTTGACCCGGAAAAGGCGCTTCAATTCAATCTCGGCCTTGCCTATGACCGGCTCTTTGACTCAAAGCCGGGGGCATGGTCCGTGACGGCTTCCATTGACGCCTATCACAACAGGGTCAGGGACAAGATTGCCGCCATTCCGTCAATGTTCATCTGGAGCATGCGCAATCTCGGCAAGGTCAATATGTGGGGCTGCGATCTGTCCTGTTCTGCTTCCGGCCGGCTGGCGGACTGGCTTCGTCTGCGGACTGACGCCACTTGCTCATATCAGCGTGCCGTGGACGTAACTGACAAGGATTCAAAATATTACAAGCATCAGATAGCCTATACCCCACGGTATTCCGGATATTTCTCTGCCGTATTTGAGACAAGGTGGCTGAATCTCGGCTACTCTGTCCAGGCCGTAGGGGCCAGGTACAGCCTTTCTCAGAATACAAGGGCTTACAGGATAGAGCCTTACGCAGACCACGCGCTAAGTCTGAACCGGACATTTGTCTTCGGACGCAGGCACGAGTGGAGGCTGGCCGCAAGCGCGGAGGCATTGAACCTGGCCGGAAAGAACTATGAGATAATGAAATACTACCCGATGCCGGGCAGAAACTGGAGATTAACATTGAAATTATCATATTGAAATGAAAAAGTACATTCTTCTCGCCGCATTTGCGGCGCTGACTCTCGCTTCCTGCGAGAATGTCGAGACACCGGGACCTGTACCGTCCCTCAAGGGCTTCCTTATCCTGAACAATGGAAACATGGGGAGCAATGATGCTTCGTTAGCATTGTACAATCCTGAAACCAAGGAAGTTGCGGGAGACCTGTTCTATAATGTCAACGGCCGTCAGCTCGGCGACGTGGCCCAGGACATTGTCAGGAACGGCAATGAACTCTACATCTCCGTGAACTGTTCTCAGGTCGTCTTCGTCACTGACCTGGAACTCAATGTCATAGGCGAAGTCAAGGCCATGGAAGGGGAGACCAGGCTTTCCCCGCGCTCGCTGGCCGTTTCGGATGGCAAGGTGTACGTCACATACAGCGAGGGCTGGCTGGGAGAGATCTCCCGCAACAACGGCTATTCTGTACGTCTGACCGCCGTCGGTTCGTATCCGGAGGGGCTCTGCATCAGAGATGGCAGGGCATACGTTGCCAATTCCGGCTACGGCTACGACAATACCGTATCCGTGGTGGACCTGGATTCATTCCGTGAGATCGGGAAGCTGGAAGTCAACAGCAATCCGCAGAGCCTCGTTGCTGATGCCGCAGGGAAGTATCTCTATGTCTGCAGCTGGGATACATACGATCCCGCCACGTGGGATGTTGCTACCGCGTCCAGACTCCAGAGGGTGTCGCTGTCCGACGGCAATGTGGAGAACCTGGACTATACTTCATTGTCAAAGATTGTGGAAGGTCCTGACAACCAGATGTATATAGCCTGCGGCCAATATTCCGCCGACTGGAAGATGACGGGCTCCGTCCACGTTTATGACATGACTTCGGGAAAGGACAAGGGCCTGCTCTTCGATGAGCCTGTCGAGAATTATTACTCTCTTTCATACAATGGCGGCTATGTTTTCGTGGGCGCCGGCGAATATACCGCAGATGGTGACATGTACATCTATGACACGGCCGGTCGCCTCGTAGCCTCCACGCCTTCCTGCGGCATCAATCCTATGGCTGGACTTTATCTGGAATAGTATGATTCTCAATCTTCTGTATGTTCTCATCTGTGGCATCGCCCTGCCTGTGGGCGGTGTCCAGATGCAGTATCTCTGGCGAAACCAGCTGGGGGATATCTATTCGCTCGGCCTTGGAAGCGCAGCCTGCCTCGGTGCAGCAGCGGCCACAATGTCCGGCTGGTGCTCCCTGACCGTCGGCGCCTTCATTGCACAGGGCATCTGCGCAGTTATTGTATCTCTCGTGGCCATCCGGCTGAATACCTCGCGTCTGATAACGTTCGGCATCATCTTCGGCACCTTTGTCGGCTCGCTGTGCACGATTGTCGTGACAAATGCCCCGACTGGAGACCTTCTGAAGCAATATTATCTCTGGGGCGCCGCCAATTTCAAACTTCAGGGAGTCACTGCGGCCGACATTGTCATAAGCCTGCTCCTCTTCGCCTCCGGCCTGGCTACGGCCTTCGTCTGTGCCAACCGGCTTACCCGGCATTACAAGGGCGAAATCGAATTGTCCAATGCCTCGAAGGCCTTCATCCTCTTCATGATAAGCGTTCTGGTCACAAGTGCGGTCAGTATCTGCGGAACCGTGGGTTTCGTGAGCCTTGCCGTTCCGAATCTCGCCCGCGTGATCGTGAAGCCCGGAGACATCCGCATCCAGTACGGCATCTCGGCCATCATCGGCATCGCCCTGCTGATGGTCACCTTCGTGGTGGTGGAGTATTGCAATTTCGGAATCTACCTGCCTGTCAGCGCAACAATGGCCCTCATTGCCCTGCCGCTGTCCATCATCCTTTTCAGGAACCCCCGCACCCAAGAATAAACAGAAGCAGCGGCAGGCATTCCTTGAATTCAGCCCGCAGGAAATCAATGGTTTTCCGGAATCTTTTCCAATGTCTCCAGCAGCATTGCATATAGTTGCTCGAGGCTTGGAATTGTGTCCGGATTGTCTTCATATACAAGGTCCAGATCTTTCAGCGATCTGGAGTACTCCTTCTCGTAGCTGTTGTGTTTCAGATAGTTGGGGGGTGGCCTTGTGCCATCCCTTTTTTGCTGGTCTGCAGTTTGGCTGAGCCTCTTTTGCCAAGCGGGAACGGGTGGGGATTCTATAAACGAAAAAAAGGTCTTGTAAAAGACCTTTTTAAATCGATGAGCAGTGGCGCCTCACGCGCGAATGCTCACATAACCACATAATTAATAACACTAAAACTAATAACCAACGAGCTGTATGTGAGAGAACCTCATCATCAACTCGAATGCAAAGGTAGTGCATCTGGACATAATATCCAAATATTTGCAAAAATTTTTTACAATATTTTTGTTAAGTATTTGTTATAAGGCTGATAATCAACTATATAAAACGTAATTAAAATATCAATATTTTTTGAGTACCTGATTATAGAACCCTTATAAAACGTTTATAGCAGGGGTTGTTAGTTGCCCCTCGATGAGATTTTAAGCCTTTATATTATAATTTATAAGCAAAATCTGCTACTTTGCTTATAAATTATTAGAATGAGCACAAAAAATTTAAATATTATCGTTTTGAAAAGTTTATTGAATATATCGAAACTGTTTTCTGGAACTTTTGCGTTTAAATCGCAATTATGTTGTTTCATTGCGAAAACTGATTGCATTAACGCGAACTCTTTCTTATATTTGCAGGAAATTCGGGGATGTTTTGGTTTTGACAGCATTGACTCCGGATGGTAAGCACGTCGTGCGCGTGGCGCGTCAGCACGTAAATCCCGATGGCCGTAAATTCAGTTGCTAACAACAACGTTGCACTCGCTGCGTAATCAACCAGGTTGATCACCTTAATCAGGCCGCCAAGGCTGCGGCACTGACGAGTATCCCGCAGGCTTTAGGCCGGTTATGTCCTGAAAACGGGGTATCATTCAAACCGGATGCACGGAGGGACTCCTTTAAACTCCGCCAAGCCCCAAAGGATAAGCCCGGGTCAGCCCGCCTGTCGGCATTCCCGGGACGAAAACCAAAGGCCGGATAAACGTGTAGAAAGCCACCTGGTACGGTGTTTGGACGGCGGTTCGAGTCCGCCCATCTCCACTGAAAATGCCTCTCAGAGTATCTGAGAGGCATTTTTTCAAATCGTACCCCATTTTGTACCCCATTTTTTAGGGAGATTTCGGACTCGAACTTGAGTGAATTTGTGTGGAGTTGAGTGGAGGGAAAAGCGAATTTTCCCCCCTCCATATTTTCTAATAATATTGCTCGATATACTGGTATGCCTTGTCAAATACATCGTTATCCTTTATCTGGTATTTCACCCAAAGAATAGAGCGGAGTTTCTGTTTTATGGCACGCTTTGCAGTCACGCTTTGGAAGGCATCGCTGAATTGTCTTATGATATTCACAACATCATTGTCAATGTCGTTTACAACCTGTTCGACAATGATCGGGGTCTGCTCTGATCTAATTGATTCAAACAATTCCGTAAGTGCTGCCCTAGCCTGAGCCCTCTTGTCCAGAGGCTGATCCACTTTCTTCTCTTCAGCAAGCATTTCCTTAGCCAGCTGAAGCAATTGCTTGAGGAAGTCTATGCTGGTGATAAGACTGTCTTCCATCTTCTTTCGGAGCTCGTCAAGTTTGTCGGCGAACTTCTTATAGTTGACGTCGCCTTTGTGTTCCCCAAGACGAAGCCGCAGGATCTTCTCAACTTCAATAATCTTCTTCTGCACTTTCTTTTCATCATCAAGAACAGAATCAATAACGTCTGCATCTACGACAAGATCCTCAAGCGGTGTTCCGATATCAATAGTATCGATATTGCGATGGATTATCTCTATGGTCTTTGCACCCAGGAGTGTCCAGATCAGACTGCCACCACTGACAGGTCTCACACTTTGGTAAACCTGTGCCAACCAAGTATAATCGCTTAGGTACGGCTGGAGGCACTCATCCGGGCTCAAAGTCTCCCAGGCTTTTGCCAAACGAGCAAAATGGCGTCCGAAATTGGTTTTCACGCCTTCATCCTTCAGGCATTGCTGTGCTGCAGTCAGGCCTTCCCAACCACCGACTGTTCTGTCAACCCCAGGGAAGAAATCTATACACTCTCTGAGGAAAGTAGGAATCAGCGCTCTGATTTCATCGAGGTTTTTGATAATAGTCTTAACGCTCTCCTCATCGAAAGCCAATGACTTGGCAACATTGTCAAACACTCCGACGAAGTCCACGACAAGTCCACACTTCTTATTCTCATTGTACTTTCGGTTTGTTCTACAGATAGCCTGCAGAAGAGTGTGGTTCTTCATTGGCTTGTCCAGATACATACACTGCAGAATAGGCGCGTCAAATCCCGTTAGAAGCTTACTGGTGACTATCACAAACTTAATTGGTGACAGAGGGTCCCGGAACTTGTCCAGCAATCTCTTCTCTTCGTCTCGTTCCAGTTTATATTGTTTATACTCATCAGCCTTGTCCCCACCCGTATGCATTACAATAACGGTCTGCTCATCATTGCCGAGAAGGGCATCTATTGCCTTCTTGTACCTGACGCAGCATTCACGGTTGTACACCACTACCTGAGCTTTCATTCCGGTAGGCTCAATGTTTTCACGGAAATGGTTGACAATGAACTTGCAGACGGCGTTGATGCGATCTTCAGAGGTAAAGAAGGCTTCAACACTTGTTCGACGGACGAGTTCTCCTCTGTCTTCCTCAGAGATTTGATCTGTCAATTCGTCGAACTCCTGTTGCAGTTGATCCTCTTTCAGGTGCATTTCAACTGGAACGGTCTTGAAATTGAGTTCAAGGGTAGCGCCATCAGCAACCGAATCCTGGAAAGTATATTTGGAGATGTACCCATTAGCGTCCTCTTCAGCGCCGAAAGCCGCAAACGTGTTTCTATCCCTGCGGTTGATAGGAGTACCCGTCAAACCGAAGAAGAATGCATTAGGCAGAGCAGTCCTCATCTTCATTCCAAGGTCTCCTTCCTGAGTCCTGTGAGCCTCGTCCATAAGTAGGATGATGTTGTCTCTGTCGTCAATCACCTCACCCTCGGAAAGATCTCCGAACTTGAAAATCGTAGTTATGAGTATCTTCCTCTGATGGATCTTTTCCTCAAGTTCAGCCTTACTGCTTATACTATCCACATTCGGGATCTCAGCACGTGTAAAATCGCCTGTTATTTGATCTTCCAGGTCAATTCGGTCATCTACGATGACGACAGTAGGTGCTTTAAGACACTGCTGACGGCGGAGTTTCTGAGCAGCGAAAACCATCAGCCAGGATTTGCCTGAACCTTGAAAATGCCAGATGAGTCCCTTTCTCGGTCCCTTTCCAGCTTTATAGGTGTTAAGAACGCGCTGAACTATTGCCTCTCCTCCCAAATACTGCTGATAGCGGCAGACTATCTTTATTTTGCGGCCGCCATCTCCTCCGGAAAACACTGTATAGAATCTGTAAATATCCAGAAGCCTAGACGGTTCCAGCAATGAAATGGCATTATTCTCCACGTCGGCCAGGCTTCCATGATTTCGTTCTTCGCTTGCGAACCAAGGTCCCCATTTATCTACCGGGCACCCGATAGACCCATACTGGAGTTCCTTTCCCTCTGTTGCAAAAGAAAGGATATTCGGCACAAACATTTCCGGTACACTCTTCTGATAATGAACTATATCAATCGCTCCGTCTGCCCACGTTACAGAAGGTTTGACTACGGTCTTGGTTTCGCCGATAGCCATAGGGATACCATTGATCAGGTAAACGAGGTCAAGCCTCTTGCCGCCTTCTTTACTAGGTCTAGGGAATTCCCATTGATTGGTCACCACACAGTTGTTCTTTGACATATCTTCGTCAAAAAATCGGATGTTGATATTGTCTCCGTCGTTTCCAAATGGGTAACTGTTTTCTTCGAATAAAAGTTTCCTAAACCTGTCATTGGCATTAACAAGCTCGGATGTATAATTGCCCGACATTACAGCAGAACGCAATTTGTAAATTACCTGTTCCGCCTGCTCCGGAGTTATCGGATTGAGTTTCAGGAGAGCCTCCATAAGCCATTCAATCACAAGGACTTCATCCTGAAGTCTTGGGATATCAGACGCCGGTACATATCGCCATCCTGACTTTTTGGCTGCACTTATGAGCAACTGCTCAACAGTGTTATCTTCATTAAATGTGGACATATTGTATGTGTTTATTATCGTTTATGATGCTCTTGAGAAAGCGATTTGCTTTGATTTATCGGCCTGATGAGTTATCTGGAGAAACTGTTTTTGTTCATCAAGCGTTGCTTCAGTTAGCTTTAGCATTTTTACATACTTAAAGTGCCTATTGTACCCCGTGTTCGGAATGTTATGATATAAAAGATCATAATATAGGAATTCAGGCAATAAATTATCTTCCTTTGGGCGAATAATTTTTACACCATCTGCGCCGATATAAAAAGGCTGATTGATGTATTTTACAACTCTGGAATGATCACCGAAGAGAACTGCAGGGTAATTATAGCACAACCCTTCTTCTGAATCAGTGAATCCCGCTATATTACAATCTTGAGATTGGTCATATATAGCAAATCGCCCAGATTTTTGATAATCCGCAGCAGCTACTTTAGTCGCAGACGATGTGTCATCATAACATTTGTCACTAAAGCTATTTGATGGATTTGATAAGGCCAAATCTTCGAAATTAAACATCTCGATAAATTGCGACTGGTACATAGCTATCCAATGAATTTATGGTGGGACATTTTGACATTGGATTGGTTGACCATTGCATACTGAAGAGTAGTATCCAGACTCTGATGACCGAGCAAGTGCTGGACTTGCTCGATAGGCATACCCTTGTCAATGGCCATTGTTGCCAATGTCCTTCTGAACTTATGTGGATGTACCTTTGTCATGTTCAAAGCTCTACCAATTTGTCTCAATCTTATCTCAACTCCGCTTATCTGCAACCTTTTATGTGGAGCAAGTAAGGTTACAAACAGAGCGTTGTCGCTATCTGTTCTTTCCCGGAGGTAGTTCTGCAAATGGATTTTTGTCCTTGCGTCGAAATAAACTATCCTCTGTTTGTTGCCTTTGCCGGTCACGATGCATTCTCTATTTTGGAAATCAATGTCACTGCGATTGAGTTTCACCAATTCTCCAACTCGCATTCCGGTAGAGGCGAGAATATCAATCAGCGCAAGGTCTCTTGGATTTTCGCAGGAATCACGCATCAGTTCCAAAGCTTCATCACTATACGTTTCCTTGACGACCTTGCCCGTCTTGACTTTGTGAATCCTCCTGACAGGGCTCTTGATGATGTAGAATTCTTCTTCAAGCCAAGAGAAAAAGCTGGAGAGTATACGGCGTATATTATCTACAGTTACCTTACTTGCTCCGCTTACCTTCTGGTAATTATCCAAATACTTCCTCAAATCATCAGTAGAGATGTTCTTTACCCCCTTTCCTATCTTACTCAATGCGTTTTTGAGAGTGCTTTCGTAATAGCGCATAGATTTATCTGAGCAGCCTTCTACACGCTTTGCGGACAAGAAGGTGGACACCATCTCCAGATCTGTCTCATTGGAGGATTCTGTCTTTTCAATGAACTCGACATTTTTGAATGTCACTTCGAGGACGTCTTTCAGTCTCTCAATCTGTTGGCTTCCCAGGGTCTGCGACATCGCCAGGAGAACCTGATTCATCAGCTTTGCCTTCATAATTTTTTACGCAAAGTTATAAAGGCTATGTGGCTAAATATTATTGATCAAACTCTTTATTACTTTATCTATCGCTTCAATGCTCCTTTTCAGTTCAAACTTTGATTTATCGGCCTGTTCATATATTTTAACATACTCTAATTGCCTGTCTTGACTAGGAAGGTTAATTTGAGCATTTATTATATCTCCAAGCTTGATATACTTAATAACTCCTCCGATTGCATTGGCTTTTAAAATATTTGCATAATCCTTAAGCCATGCATATAGATACTTAGTGCTTAGTATACTTTCGTCTTTTGATTCAATGACGTAGGTGCGTTGGTAAGCGTTGAATTTACCATCGTAGTGTTTTACACAGAATTCTCCATTTCCTGCTAAAAGAACAGCATTGCAATCAAATGCATATGTATCTATCGACAATGTTTTTTCTGCACAGGTAAAGAATGGATATCGTCCGCCTTCAACTGAAGCATTTGCATCTAGCTTTCCAGTCTTTACAGACACATAATCTCCAAGTCTCTTCAGAAAATCACGAGAACCGAACATCTCGATAAATTGCGATTTCACCATTTCATCAGTCGCGGCCAGAAGGCGTTTATACTCTTCCCTAAGCTTATAAGCAGCCCATAGTTTTGTAGCAAGTGATTTCTGCTCATCCAAAGATGGGATGTCAAACACCTGCTCCTTTAGGTCTTTCCAGTTAATAGTCGGCGATAGGCCTCCAACAGAAATGCGAATCGCTCTCTCCATAAACTGATCGGAGCCAATAAAGAAAGGGAAAAAGTCTTTGTCCATTATATTCTCTTTCGGACGAAGTACCATTCCATGCGCCGAAAAAATTCCATCAAATGGAGCTATTCCCACTTTCCTTTGATAAGCCCTGCGTTTTCCAAATAAGATATCGCCCTTCTTCATCAGAAGCTTTTCCCCAATTGGAGTAACATCCGAACCCCACCTGGACACATAAAGGCTATTCGAATCAAGATGTTCAAGACCAATATAATGCTGGCGGTCACTATCTTCAGGCAATTTCTTTGCTGTACTATTGAAGGCGATATTTTCAAACTTATATTCCATTGCTTACATTAGATTAGTGAGTGTCGCATAAGAATCCATAACGACCGAATGAGAGAATGACCATTCGGCTATGGCATCTCGAAGAGAAAGGTTATCTGAAGCTAATTCGTTGATAAAAACGTATTTCTGAATACTTAGGTCAAATTTGTTATTCTCAATTTCTTCCAAGGAAACAGTCCTTTTAAAGCTATCTATATCTCCGGAGGAATGGTAGGCAGAAACAATTTTTCGTATGTGTTTTTCCTCGAGGAGACTCTCCGCATTTTTTCGTGTCACATCTTTTACAGCGTTGATAAAGATAATCTTATGTCGAAGAGAATCAGCCTTATGATTATTACAAATCAATACGCATGCTTCCATTGGTGCGTTATAAAACAGATTCGGTCCAAGTCCAATAACAGCCTCAATTGTATCAGAAAGAATTAACCTGCGTCTAACGTCGGTTTCTTCATTTCGGAAGAGAATGCCATGGGGCAGTAGTACAGCACAGCGCCCAGTCTTTTCATTCATTGAAGCAATAATATGCTGAATAAATGCATAATCGGCACGTCCTTGAGGAGGAGTTCCGAACATATTTCTGCCCCAACGATCGTGTGCAAAGGCCTCTCGGTCCCAAGTCTTGATACTATACGGCGGATTCGCCAGCACTATATCAAATTTGCGAAGATGGCTTCCGTCAACGAAAGCAGGATGAGCAAGCGTATCCTCACGCACAATCGAAAAGTCTTCAACCCCATTCAAATAAAGGTTCATCCTGGCAATTGCTGATGTAAGAGCATTGATCTCTTGTCCAAAGACCTTCACTCCCTGCCAGGGTTGTCCCTTAAGCCTCAAATAGTCCAGACATTTCACAAGCATACCACCAGAACCGCAAGTAGGATCATAAATGCTCTCATTTGGTTTCGGCTGCAGGATTTCAGCCATAAGGGTAACCACGGTCCGGTTAGTGTAGAATTCCTGCGCAGTATTGCCTGCGTCATCTGCAAACTTGCCTACAAGATACTCGTATGCCTGTCCCATTTCATCAGCGGGGCAAGACGCAAGTGAAAGATCGTACTTCGAGAAATCCTCAATCAATCCGGTGATGATATGGTCCGGCATCTTTGCCTTGTTCGTCCATCCATCCTTTGGACCAAATATTCCATCAAGACCTCCAACAACCCGACCATCTGTCTCCTCGCCTGGATTTGCCTGTTCGATTGCGATAAAAGCTTCGACGAGCCTTTGCCCGACATTTTCCGTAACCTGACGGACATCTTTCCAATGAGCTCCATCTGGAATCCTTATTGCAAGTTCCTGAGACTGCATATTGGCATATTCTTCACCGCCATCATGCAGGAAACCAGCATATTGCTCATCATATACATCACTGATTCTTTTGAAAAAGAGAAGCGGGAAAATATATTCCTTATAACCGGCAGCATCTATCTGACCACGAAGTCTGGTAGCAGCTCCCCAGAGGAATGATTTGAGTTCCTCAAGCTGGATAGGTTGCCCTATTTGTCTATATCCTTCAACAATCATGATTCCTCCTGCATTATTCTGATAAACTCCGCTTCTGCATCTTTGACAGCTTGTATTGCTGCCTTGAACTCTGCCAGCACTTCAGCGTATGGCTTAACTTCTTCCTTATGATAATCTACATATCTGTTTGGAGACAGATTGTATTCTTTGGCCTTTACATCTTCCAAAGTAACAACCTTCGCATAATCCTCCACATCCTTGTAGTCAGTGTAAAGCTGGAATATCCTATCAACGTCCTCCTGACTGAGAATATTCTGCGCTCGTTTCTGAGTCAGGATTTTCGTCGCATCTATCATAAGGATCCTTGCTGAATGCTCTGCAGGTTTCAAGTTCCGTATAATAAGAAAGCAAGGCGAGAGTCCTGTACCGTAGAACAGCTTGTCACCCAAAGTTACTACAGCTTCTACCTTGTCGCTTTCAACGAGTTTCTTACGGATATTGCCTTCTTCATTTCCTCGAAACAATATTCCCTGCGGCATCACAACCGCCATTCGACTATTGCCGGGGCCCATTGATTTGATCATATGCTGAATCCAGGCATAATCGCCACAAGAATCACTTGGCGTTCCCCAGATATTCCTTCCAAATTTGTCTGATGACCACTCGACGGAACCCCATTTCTCCAGAGAGAAAGGTGGGTTTGCTATAACGCAGTCAAACTTGGCGAGTTCTCCTCCAGCAAGAATTTTGGGCTCTCTGAGCGTATCGCCCTGCATGATGTTGAAGTCGGCAGCACCATGAAGGAACAGGTTCATCTTTGCAATGGCAGCATTGGTCACATTCTTTTCCTGGCCAAAGATTTTTCCGCAGCAAAGATTTGAGTGATTCATATGATGAACCGCTTCTATCAGCATTCCACCCGAGCCGCACGCCGGGTCATAGACCGACTCTCCGGGCTTTGGATCCAGAATTCGAATCAATAGCTGAACTACTGAACGCGGAGTATAGAATTCACCTGCCTGAGCCTTTGAATCATCAGCAAATTTCTTCAAGAGGATTTCATAGGCATCGCCCATAAGGTCTGCAGGATAATCTTTATTGCCAAGTTTTCTCGTCGATAGGTGCTCTATCAGGTCGCGTATTTTCCCATCCGTAAGGTTCTGTTTGTTAGTCCATTTCTGGGAAGAGAACATAGATAACACGCCATACAGGGTGTCAGGATTTGCGAGCTCAATACCTCGCATTGCGCCAACAATAGCAGCTCCAAGATTCTCTGTCCTTTCTCTGATATCCTTCCAATGGCAACCTTCAGGAATATCAAATCTATGTTGTTCCGGCAAAGCTGCATATTCTTTGTCGCCTCCGCTTTCTTCTAGAGCAGATTGAGTTTCTTCGTCATAAACATCCGATATCCTCTTGTAATAAAGGATAGGCGTAATATAGTCTTTGAAATTGTCCTGGCTCACTGGTCCGCGCAGGATATTACAAGCCTCAAATAGAAAGTTGTAAAGGTCCTGTGCATTTTCCATTTTAATTTGTGATTCGGTCTTCGGCTCCGAAAAGAGATCACCAACATCTTTCGCCTTCTTCTTTGCCATTTAAATGCGATATTAGGAGAAATTGCAAAAAATAAACTCAAATATAATACATTTTTCGGCACTAATATCAATTTGGAGTCAGGACTTTATAAAAGGTTTTGCGCCAACCTGCCACCTCACAAGCAGGTTGGCGTCCACAGCTATAAGACTTATAACTTTTATAAATCTTATAAATTCTATAAGTCTTATAAACTTTATAAGTCTAATGAGACCCACCATCATCTACATAATCCCCATCCGCACCAGCCATCTCCAACTCCTTAACCTCCGCTTCGAGCTCACGAATCCGATGCTTGTTGGATTTTGCTTTGCCATTGGAAAAGTCCTGCCTGACGCTATGATAGACAATCTCCTTATCCTTCATATTCTATCCTTTCTTTAAGACAACCCAAGGGCTGCGAGTTGATTCTGTTTTCTTTGTTATGAATCCTCCATCACGAGGTGCCTTAAGGTCAATTCTGACACTACGAATACTGATACCTATTTGATAAATCCGTTTTGCCGATTTGCTCGTAATACCCGAACTAATACCCGAACTCAGCCGATTTTCACACCCTTCGTGTACGGGAATTGTCACCAGAAATGCGAGTCTATCCTCATCAGTCTTGAAAACAGCTCTCTGCGGTCTATTTTATTACTTCCCAGTGGCCGCCTTTATCCGGCCCGACGCGGCGAATCAATCCTAAAGACCGCATCTGTTTTATTTGATATTTTATTCCGTCAATAGAAATACCACATATATCTGCCAACTCTTTATTAGTCAAATCCGGAGACTTCTCAAGGGCAGCAAGGATAACGTCCCTACTTTTCTGGGTAGTTTTCTGGGTAGTTTTCTGGGTAGTACCATCTTTTCTCAAATCACCTTCAAGTCCGTGTAAACTCAGCACCATCTCCACCCGGTCAGGGTCATAAATCTCACGAATCTGCGGCTTCGGCCAGTTGTTCTCTTTCCATCCCTTGGTGATTGTATCAGCCCCACTGAGGGTTTATTCCATCTTGTCCTTCAAAAGCCTGACTTCCTTGTCGAAATCGGAATCAATCTTCTGAGTCTTATTGAATATGTCATATTCATCTTCAGCCTTTGATTTTGCCTGCAACGCAGACACTTTTCCCTTGTCGGGAAGAATCTGATATCTGCGAAAGGTCAGGAACTCATTTACACTTGACGCGAATTGCTCCATGTTGAAAGTATTCTCCCTTTCAATCAGATCTTCTATATAGTCAAAATACCCGGACACGGTTCTCTCCAATTGCCTGATTTCTTTCTCCTGCAGGTAATTCTTTGCAATGCTGACATCTGATTTCAGAATTCGGCCATCAGGAGCATTCTTCCATGTCGTAAGACCCATGTTTGGTTTTGAATGGTCTGCATTTGCATAAACTATTTCAGCAGCAGTATGACCAGTAATCGCATAATGGAAGCGATTCTGTATCATCGAATAAAAATCCTTTGTAACCTGCGAGTTCCTGTCATAGTCTATACTGCACTCTGCGTATATGTCGGTAATCTGTTGCTATATTCGCCATGAGTTTGAGTTTTATCTTCAATCGCTCCGTGTTGAGTGGTTATTTCCATTTTGGAAACAACCACTTCACGGATAAGTTCCCCTTCGTCAAAAATATTCTTCAGATGCTTGCTGATGGCTGGCACCCCGACGCCGAACAATTGCGCCATCGCCTTTTGAGTGCACCACAAGGTCTCGTTCTCAACGACCACCTGAACCTCTCCCTGTTCCTCCGGGAGGTTATATAATATGTATTGTATTCCGTCCTTCATATTCTGATCTCGTTTTCTTCAAAGTTACAACCTAAACTCCAAAGTTGTTCCCGCTCAGTCCAGGAAATTCATCTTGGACATCTCGCTGGCCTTGATGCTGTCGACGATGTCGATGTAGGGCTTCATCGCCTGGTTGGTGTACTGGGGAAGGATACGGTTGTCCTTCATCCGGTCACGACATCGTGCCGGAATCCGTTGAACGAAATCCGGAGCCTCCGGCGGTTGATAGCCTACTCTATCCTCAATGATGCAGTGCTGCGAATTTTCTTATCTCTTCCTCAATGAGAAGGAATACCTTTAAAATGAGATATCCGTCCGCCATGGCGTGATTCATGCGAACACTGACAGGCATCATCAGACGTTCTCCGGATGCCCGACTCCGGAGAGGAATCGCCCTCCGCCAGGAGTTATGCAGAAATACTTGATGTTCTGTTCGGAAATTGGGAGAAATCCTTTGAGGTGGTCAATGCACCGCTGGAGCGCAAACGAAGGGAGCTTGCCAAGCGAAACGATAGCATCAACGACTATTGTAATAGGTATATGTACTATTTCTTGCCGATATCGGCAAGAAATGCTATATTTGTACATCAGATAATACAGTATTTTGCCGATAGTATATGGAATACATTTCAATCACAGAGTTCGCAGCCAAGTTCGAGGTGCCCGAAAGAACTGTACGCAACTGGTGCTCAACCGGGCGCATTCCCGGTGCGCATCTTGTGGGCAAGACGTGGAACATTCCGTCCGAGGCCATGCTGCCGGCCAAAGGGAAGAAACCGAAGGAATCTCCCCTTCTTTCGAGACTTCGACAGGAGAAGAATAATCATATCAAAGGTGGCATATACCACAGGACGCAGATCGACCTAACTTATAATTCGAACCATATCGAAGGCAGCCGTCTGACCCATGACCAGACCAGATACATCTTTGAGACAAACACCATCGGCATCACGGACGAAGCCGTGAAGATTGATGATATCGTGGAGACTGTCAATCACTTCCGCTGCATTGACTACATCATTGACCATGCATTTGACAGGCCAACGGAGGCGATGATAAAGCAGCTCCACCTCCTTCTTAAATCCGGCACAAGTGACAGTCGGAAGTCATGGTTCAAAGTGGGAGACTATAAGAAGCTTCCCAACGAGGTAGGAGGCAACGAGACTTGCCCTCCGGAGAAGGTCCACGAAATGATGGCAGCTCTGCTGAAAGGCTACAATGCAAAAACTTCCGTGACACTTGAAGACATCATCGATCTGCATTGCCGGTTCGAGCGTATACACCCCTTCCAGGACGGAAACGGCAGGGTCGGAAGGCTTCTCATGTTCAAGGAGTGCCTTGCACACGGCATCGTTCCTTTCATCATAACCGAAGAGCTGAAGTTCTACTATTATCGCGGACTCAAGGAATGGGGAAAGGTCAACGGATATCTCTCCGACACATGTTTGGCGGCGCAGGATGCATACAAGTCCGCCCTGGACTATTTCAAGATCAAATATTGAGTTCTTCCATGATGCTGTCGACGGAACGAAGATAGCTGCCTGTTATCTTCTTTCCTGCTGCAAACGCCTGCATTCCGGGCAGAGCCCTTTCATCACGCAGTTGATTTCCTCGACCTCAAAATCCTTGGGGAGGGGAATGCTGGACGTTGTTATGTCCTTGATGCAGAACGTCTTGTGGCAGGATGTGCAGGTGAAGTGAATGTGGGAGGTGTGGTGCGACGAGCCGCAGGTGCAGAGGCAATAGAGCTTGGAACCGCTGCCGTTGTCCACCTCGTGGAGGATGTGGTGCTGCTGGAAGAGGGTCAATGTTCGGAAGAGGGTGGATTTGTCCACGGTGTCCAGCCTCTCCTCCATCTCGGAAAGGTTGAACGTGCGGTCGATGCTTACGATTTCCCTTAAAATGAGCAGCCTCATGGCAGTGGGGCGAACTCCAGCAGACCTTAGTATTTCTTCGTCATTGCACATCTCTATACAGATATGCGGCAAAGTTACCCTCTTTGCGTCTAATTTCCAAATCGGTGCCTGTTCAGACCGGCCTTGCATATCCGTAGCCCATGAATTCAAGGAATTTCTGGTACTGAAGCCAGGCCCTGAAGACATATTTGTATGGGCTGTTGAACCTGCCGGGGGCGATGAATCCGTGCTCCTTTCCGAAACGCTTCAGGAATCTGGATGCGTGAAGGAACTCCTTCTCGCGTCGATCCTTCATTTCCGCTTCCATATTGTTCATTATTGAACCCGGGGTGGCATTGTAGATATAGACAGCTCCGGGCGCAGTCACGACTTCGTTTGCGTGATACAGGGCCTGCACGATAAACGGAAGATCCTCGATGATGTGCCCAGTCTCGAATTCGATCTTGTGCTTCCTCAGCATATCGGTCCGAAGGAGATACCTCCAGCAGCATCCCATCTTGCAGCACCAGGTGACGGTGAGCTTGCTGTGGGTGCCTTTGACTATGCGCCTGCGATTGAAAAACTGGCTCCTGAATCTCTGAGCCTCGTTATAGACGCCGGAGGCTATCGCATCCGGAAACCCGTCCCCGGCAGCCTCGACCATCTTCCGGTAGTAGCCGCTGGAAAGCTCGTCGTCCGAATCCATGAAGTGGATGTAATCTCCGGTCGCAGCCTCGATCCCGGCGTTCCTTGCGGCCGATACCCCTCTGTTCTTCTCGAAAACTATCATTCTGACCGGATAGCGGGAGACAATTTTCTTGGCATTGTCAACAAGTCCGTCAATGACCACGATAATCTCGAGGTTCCCGTAGTTCTGTGACACAATGTTGTCCAGTGTCCTCGCTATGTGTTTTTCTCCGTAGTAGCAGGGTATGATTACCGAAATCTTAAATTTTTCCATCTTTAATTCAGTATGACCTACATCTAAATGCAGGTTGTCCCTGAAATGTTGCATGGAGCCCCCGAATTAATTGAAAAACCGGATAAAAATCGTATATTTGTCCACCTTTGAGTAACCTATAAAACAATAACTATAATGCCGGAAGCAAATTTCCCTATAGATGCGGTTGTAACCTGGGTAGATGGGAATTCCCCGGAACATCGGAAACAGAGGGCCAGATACGATCTGTCCGGACAGTCCGGAAAAGATGATGTCGCCGGCGAAATCCGATATTCCAGTCTCGGAGAAATCAATTATTGCATCGCCTCGATCTTGAGGTTTGCTCCATATATCAGAAATATCTTCATTGTCACGGACGGTCAGGATCCGGATCTTGGCGATTTTGTGGAAAAATATTTCCCGGGTCAGAGCGGCCGCCTGAAAATCGTTGACCACAGGGTGATATACAGGGGGTATGAAAAATACCTCCCGGTATTCAACTCCCTGTCCATAGAGACATTGCTGTGGAGGATTCCGGGGCTCAGCGAGCACTTCCTCTATTTCAATGATGATGTGATGCTCGTTAATGATTCTGTTGTGGAGGATTATTTTGTCGGGGACAGGATTGTGGTGTACGGCCGATACTGTTCCCTTATCTGGGCCAGGATAGATTATTTCCTCAGACCACGGAATAATGGTTACAAGCCATTGAGTTTCAAGAACTTCATGCTCAATGCAGCCAAGGCGGCAGGGGAGAGGTTTCTGATGTACAGGCTCAGCCACAGCCCTCATCCGATGAAGGTCAGCACGTTCAGGGAATTCTTCGAAAAGAATCCCGGACTGATGGAAAGCAACATGAGCTGCCGTTTCCGCGAACCGCAGCAGTTCAATCCTGCCGAGCTCTGCTATATCCTCAACCGGCAGAAGGGAAATACCATCAGACGCTCCGCAAAAGGGCCATATCTCTATCTTCTTCCTCAGGGCCACGAATATATGCAGAGACATATCGAGCGATTCCGCAATGCCAAAAACGCCAAATTCTGCTGTGTCAACTCTCTCGGCTATGCTGCCAGCAGTGAAATAGATGATGTGCTTGACTGGCTGTCCGAGGTTGTCGGGATCGACAGGCAGTAGCCCGGCTTCATCAAAAAAAGAATGAGGACCACTCCCCGTGGCCCTCATTCTTTTATGTGTATCCCTAATTACAGGGTCCTCTTGATTTCGACGATCTGGAATGCCTCGATGATGTCTCCAGGCTTGATGTCATTGTACTTGTCGATGCCGATACCGCATTCCATTCCGCAGATTACCTCCTTGGCGTCGTCCTTGCCCCTCTTCAGGGATGAAAGTTCGCCGGTGAAGACCACGATGCCGTCCCTGATGAGGCGGACCTTGCTCTTGGCGGTCATCTTGCCGTCCTTTATGAGGCAGCCGGCAATTGTACCTACCTTGGAAATGTGGAAGGTCTGCTTGACCTCAGCCGTTGAGGTGACTTCCTCCTTCTTCTCCGGCTCGAGCATGCCCTCGATACCGTCCTTGACCTCGTTGATGGCGTCGTAGATGATGGAGTAGAGCCTGATCTCGATGCCTTCCTTCTCGGCGAGGTTGCGGGCGTCAGCTGAAGGACGCACCTGGAAGCCTATGATGATGGCATCCGAAGCGGTCGCAAGCATGATGTCGGACTCGGAGATTCCTCCGACCGCCTTGTGGATCACGTTCACGTGAATCTCCTCGGTCGAAAGTTTGATGAGCGAGTCGGAAAGGGCCTCCACCGAACCGTCCACGTCTCCCTTGACGATGACATTGAGCTCCTTGAAGTTGCCGATGGCGATGCGCCTTCCGATTTCCTCGAGGGTCATGTGCTTCTGGGTCTTGATTCCCTGGATTCTTATGAGCTGCTCGCGCCTGTTGGCGATGGACTTGGCCTCCTTCTCGTCGGCCATGATGTTGAACTTGTCACCTGCGCTCGGGGCTCCGTTGAGTCCGAGTACGGATACCGGAGTTGACGGGCCTGCTTCATCTACTTTCTGTCCACGCTCGTTGAACATCGCCTTGATACGTCCGTAGTAGCATCCGCTGAGCAGCATGTCTCCCGTGCGGATGGTTCCGTCCTGGACGAGAATCGTGGCCACATATCCGCGTCCCTTGTCGAGTGAGGACTCGATCACGGTGCCGACTCCGAGTTTCTTCGGATTGGCCTTGAGGTCCATGAGGTCGGTCTCGAGCAGAACCTTGTCGAGGAGCTTGTCCACATTCAGGCCCTTCTTGGCCGAAATCTCCTGGCACTGGAACTTTCCGCCCCAGTCTTCCACGAGAATATTCATCTGGGAGAGCTGCTGGCGAATCTTCTCAGGCTGCGCTCCCGGCTTGTCTATCTTGTTGATGGCGAATACCATAGGGACTCCGGCGGCCTGTGCGTGGTTGATAGCCTCAATGGTCTGCGGCATCACTGCATCGTCGGCTGCGATGATGATGATGGCCAGGTCGGTGAGCTGGGCACCTCTGGCACGCATCGCCGTGAATGCCTCATGTCCAGGGGTGTCGAGGAAGGTGATCTTCCTGCCGTTGGCGAGTACTACATTGTATGCGCCGATGTGCTGTGTGATTCCTCCGGCCTCTCCCGCGATCACATTGGTCTTGCGGATATAGTCCAGCAGGGAAGTCTTGCCGTGGTCGACGTGGCCCATCACTGTGATGATAGGCGGCCTGGTCTCGAGGTCCTCCTCCCTGTCAGGCTCGCTGTCCTGATTGATTTCATTGGTAAGCTCGGCGGTCACGAACTCCACCTTGTATCCGAACTCCTCCGCGACGAGAACGAGAGCCTCCGCATCGAGCCTCTGGTTGATGGATACCATCAGTCCGAGGTTGAGGCAGGCTCCGATAACCTTGTTCACCGGGGTGTTGTTCATAAGGGTAGCGAGGTCATTGACGGTCACGAACTCGGTGACTTTCAATACTTTCCTCTCTGCAGCCTCCTGAGCCATCTCCTCCTGTGCCTTCAGTGAGGCGAGCTCTCTCTTCTCCTTTCTGTGCTTTGCGCCGAAGTTGCTCTTGTTCTTGCTGTCGTTCATCCTGGCGTAGGTCTCCTTGACCTGCTTCTGGATTTCCTTCTGCATCTCTTCCTCCTCGGCGGCCGTCATTGCAGGCTTGAACTTCTCGTTCATCCTCTCTTTTCTGCGCGCCGCCTTTCCGGAAGGCTGGTTCTGACGCTGGTCCTTGCGTCCGCCGTTGCCGTTATTGCCGTTGTTCTGGCCTCCGCGGTTCTTGTTCTTGTCCTTGCGCTCGCCCTTGTCATCCCCGTCAATCTTGTTCACGTCAACCTTCTGGCTTCCGCCCTTGTTGATGCGCTCGCGCTTCTTTCCTCTCTTCGGCTCGAACTGGGAGAGGTCCACCTTGCCCACGATCTTGAGCCCGGTAGTGGACGAATCGCCCTCCTCATCCTTGCTTGACGCCGCTTTCTGGAGTTTGTGCTCGGCCTTGAGCTTGGCTTTGTCAGCCTTTGGATTGAATTCTTCCCTGTCGGCCTTGTCCGCCTTCTTGACGTCTGACCTGTGGACTGCGGCAGCTGCGGCGACAGTCTCCGCCGGGGTCTGAGCGGAAGGGGCTGTCTCCTCTTTCTGTTCCGGTTTCTCCTCAGGTTCATCCTGACGGATTACTTCCTCTGTATCAATGCTTTCGGCTCTTTCCTCCACTATCGTGGCAGCAGGCTCGGGCTCATCCGCCTTCTCCTCCGGCACGGACTCGGTTTCAGGAGCAGGAGCCGGAACTTCCTCCGGTGCGGATTCATGCACCTCAGGCTCCGGTTCTGCGGCGGTCTCGGCAGACTCAGCCTTTTCCGCGGCAGTGCTCTCGGAAACTGCGGCCTCTACAGGCTGCGGAACCGTGTTCTGTCCGGATGAAAGGGCTGTGCTGACAATGACGATTTCCTTTGCAGGCTCATCCTCGTCCTCCTCCTTCTTCTTGGTGTCCTTCTCGATGATTTCCTTGATTTTGATTCTGACCTTCTCCGAATCCTCCTTGGCCTTCAGGTCTTTGCCGAATGCCTTCTCCAGATCCGGGAGATACTCGTCGGACACCTTGGCGTTCGGGTTGAGGGACTCCAGTCCCGCACCCTTCCCGTTCAGGAAGTCCACAAGTGTCTGCAATCCGATATTGAACTGTTTTGTAAGCTTGTTAAGTCTGATTTCCGCCATATATTAACCCCTTGTTTTAAGTTTTTATTCCTCTTCAAATTCTTCCTTGAGGATGTTGATGACCTCTTCCACGGTCTCGTCCTCGAGGTCAGCCCTCTTGGCAATGTCTTCCGGATCGAGTGCGAGAACGCTCTTCGCCGTATCGCAGCCGATTGACTGGAGACGCTCGATGACCCAAGGGTCGATTTCGTTGCTGAACTCGCTGAGAAGTACATCCTCCTCCTCGCCTCCTTCTTCATCACCGTCCTTCGGAAGCTCTCTCCACACCTCTATCTCGCGCCCGACGAGCATGCTGGCGAGCTTGATGTTGCATCCGCCCTTGCCGATACCCTTCTTGACCTCCTCAGGGAGCATGAATACCTTGATCTTGTCCTCCTCGCTGCTGCCCATGTCGATGGATGTGAACTTGGCCGGATTGAGAGCCCTCTGGATGAGAAGCTGGGTGTTGGATGTCCACTGGAGCACATCGATGTTCTCGTTGCGGAGCTCCCTCACGATTCCGATGATACGCGAACCCTTCACGCCGATGCAGGCTCCGATCGGGTCAATGCGGTCGTCGTATGACTCTACGGCAACCTTGGCCCTCTCGCCCGGGATGCGGACCACCTTCTTGATGGTGATGAGACCGTCGTAGATCTCAGGCACCTCCTGCTCGAAAAGCTTCTTGAGGAACTCGTCCGATGTCCTGGAAAGAACAATGTAAGGAGTGGTGTTGTTCTTCATCTCGACGCTCTTGATGATGGCGCGTACGGTCTCGTTCTTCTTGAAATGCTCTCCCGGAATCTGCTCCGACTTCGGCAGGCGGAGCTCGTTTCCGTCCTCATCGAGGATGAGCACCTCCTTGGACCAGGTCTGGTAGATCTCGCCGGTGAAGATCTCTCCAATCTTGTCGGTGTACTTGTTGTAGAGATTGGCCTTCTCGATGTCCATGATCCTTCCCTGAAGGTTCTGGCGGATATTGAGAATGCCCCTTCTTCCGAAATCCTTGAGCTCCACCTTTCTCGTGAATGTCTCTCCGAGTTCGTAGTCGTCTCCTTCCTCATTGACTTCCGCAAGGGAAATCTGGGTGTTCGGATTCTCGACGGTCTCCACGACTTCGAGATTCTGGTAGATCTCGCAGTCTCCCTTGTCCACGTTGATGATGACGTCGAAGTTGTCAGCCGAACCGAAAGTCTTGGTCAACTGGGTCATGAATACGTCCTTGAGCACTCCCATCATCACAGGACGGTCAATGTGCTTTTCGTCCTTGAAAAGTGCAAACGCTGTCTTTAGGTCGATCTTGTCTACTTCCATTGTGTTATTATTTATTTATATTTCATTCAGCATATTTCCTGTGACGGTCATTCCACGGTGATGTGCGGCATCACGGAGTTCACGTCCCCGTAGGCGAACCTGTCCTCGTGCCTGACCATCTCCTTCTTCTTCTTTCCGGGAACGGCCTCCCTGGCCTCGTAAGCCAATGTGAATGCATCCTCTTCGGCCGAAGTCAATGTGCCGATGAGCTTCCGCCCGTCCCTGGTCTTCACTTCTACCAGACTGCCGACAGCCTTCCTGTACTGCTTCAGTATCTTGAACGGCTGGTCCAGGCCGGCTGAGGTTACGGTGAGGGCATAGTCCTCCTCATCCCTGTTGAAGATTTCCTGGAACCTTTCGCTCACGGCGACGCAGTCATCCATTTCCACTGTGCCTTCCTCAGACTCGATGGCTATGACAATGTCGTTGTCCGCAGATACGGAAACGTCGGTGATGAAGCAGCCCCTCTTGGCCACTTCGGGTTCCATTTCTTTGATAATCAATGCGATATTCATCCGATACCAAAATAAATCATAAAAAAATAGGAGACTCCCCGTCCCCTATCTCAACTCACGGGTGCAAAGATACGAAAAATATTGTAAAAGATTTTCAGTTTCAGCATAAAAATGTTTACTTTGCAGAAATTAAAATAGTTGATTATGGAATTTACCGCCAAACAGCTGGCCGGTGTCCTGAAAGGGACTGTGGATGGGAATCCGGAAGCGAAGGCCACTTCCTTCGCCAAGATTGAGCACGGCAAACCGGGTCAGCTCTGTTTTTTTGCAAATCCCAAATACGAGGAATACGTATATACATGCAAAGCATCCATCCTGCTGGTAAACAAGGATTTCGTTCCTAAACAGGAAGTGACGCCCACGATGGTGAGGGTAGAGAATGCATATACTGCGATTGCGGAACTTCTCAAATACGTTGCAACCCAGAAGCGTACTGACAGAAGGCACAGGGGATTCAGGTCATCCTGGTTCCTTACCTCCAAATTTGGAAAGAAAGTATATCTCGGAAGTCATTCCTATGTCGGCCACCACGCCGTCATCGGTGACTACACGAAGATCTTCGAGAACGTCTATATCGGTGACAATACCGTCATCGGCAAGCACTGCATCATTTATCCGGGAGTGAGCATCTACCCGGGAATGGTGATCGGGGACAATGTCATCATTCATTCCAATGCGGTGATCGGCTCTGACGGCTTTGGCAACGCTCCGCAGCCAGACGGCACCTGGGAGAAGATCGAGCATCTCGGGAATGTCATCATTGGCAACAATGTGGAAATCGGAGCCTGCACCACCATCGACCGCGCGGAAATGGAATCCACCATCATCGGCAACGGCGTGAAGATAGACAACCTCTGCCAGATCGCCCACAATGTCCAGATCGGCGACAATACGGTGATGGCTGCGCAATGCGGCATCGCCGGCTCCACCAAGATCGGCAGGAACTGCATACTGGCAGGCCAGGTCGGCATTGCCGGACATCTTACAATCGCTGACAATACCACAATCGGCGCACAGGCCGGAATCATCGGCAACATCCGCAAGTCGGGCCAGGTTCTCCTGGGCTCGCCGGCTCTTCCGGTGAAGAGTTTCATGCGCAGTTACGCCATCTTCAAGCAGCAGGGAGAGTCCAAGTAATTGTCCATTACTGATGTTACTTTGTCCGGCAGTTGGATAGCACGTAAAAATTCCCTATCTTTGCCGCCCACAATTATTGAAATTTATATGAAGCAACGCACATTGGCTGAGTCCTGTTCTTTCAGCGGGAAGGGACTTCATACGGGAAGGGTGGCCCAGATGACGGTCCGCCCGGCGCCGGAAAATACCGGGGTCAGGTTTCTCAGGACGGACATCGGCCCTGAAGCATATATCGATGCCGTAGCGGAGAATGTTACAAATACTGCGAGATGCACCCTGCTTTCGAGCGGCGATGCGTCCGTGTCCACTGTCGAGCATCTTCTTTCCGCTCTTACCGGAATGGGAATAGACAATGCGGTCGTGGAGATTGACAATGTGGAAGTCCCGATTCTCGACGGCAGCGCCTCTTATTATGTAAAGGCTTTCGCAAAGGCCGGTACCGTCGAGCAGGATGCTGAACGTCAGTATATTGCAATCAATGAAGAAATAGAACTCAAGGATGAGAAGACAGGCTCATGGGTCAAGGTCACTCCGGCGGATGACCTGTCCTACGGCCTTACCGTGGATTTCAACTCCAGAGTACTCGGAGTGCAGACGGCGGAATGGGACCCGTCCCGGGACTATGCCGCGGAGATCGGAACCTGCAGGACCTTCGTCTTCTTCCACGAAATTGAGTATCTCTTTGCGAATAACCTCATCAAGGGAGGCGACGTGGACAATGCCATCGTCATCGTGGAGCATCCCGTAAGCGACGAACAGCTCGAAAGGATGGCGGCCCTCTTCAACATGCCTAAGCTGAAGGTCAACGAGAGCGGCTACCTCAACAATCTCGAGCTCCGTTTCCCTAACGAGTGCGGAAGGCACAAGCTCCTCGACATGATAGGCGACTTCAGGCTCGCTGGGGGATATCTCAAGGCTCACATCACAGGCTACAAGCCTGGACACGGAATCAATACCAACGTCGCCAAGGCCATCAGGAAGGCCATCGGCGCAGCAAAATAAAACTATATCAACATGAACAAGATCCATCCACTTGCTACCGTCAGCCCGAAGGCGATTCTCGGAGACAACGTCGAGGTCGGGCCATACGCATTCATTGACGAAAATGTAGAAATCGGAGACGGCTGCAAGATACATCCGCACGCTGTGATTTATCCTTACGTGAAGATGGGAAAGAACTGCGAAGTCTTCCCGGGAGCCGTTCTCGGAGCCATTCCGCAGGACCTCAAGTTTGACGGAGAGGTAACCTATGTGGAGATCGGAGACAATGTCACCATCCGTGAATGTGTCACCATCAACAGGGGCACCAAGGCCAGCGGCAAGGGCATCACCAAGGTCGGAAGCAACACATTGATAATGTCTTACGTGCATATCGCCCATGATTGTACCGTAGGAAACCACTGCATCCTCGTCAGCTATGTCGGCATTGCCGGCGAGACCGAGGTCGCTGACTGGGCCATCATCGGCGGCGGAGCCAAGGCTCACCAGTTCACCAAGATCGGCTGCCACGCGATGGTCGGCGGAATGTCCAAGATCAACAAGGACATCCCACCTTACGCCCTCTGCGGCAGGGACCCGATCTGCTATGCCGGCGTAAATATCGTAGGCCTCCGCAGAAGGGGATTCTCCGCCGACGTGGTCAGGAACATCAAGGATATCTACGACACGATTTATTACCAGGGATACAATATCACCGACGGATGCGCCAAGGTTGAGGCAGGTTTCCCTGACAGCGAGGAGAAGGCCACCATTCTCAATTTCATCCGCTCTTCCAAGAGAGGCATCATCAAGGCCAACAATCCGGGAGAGAAAGGAGATATCGATTAATGCTGCTGCTTGAAACGGCATTCATGCCGCCTGTATCATATTTCGCGGCAATCGCTGAAGAATTTACCCTGTCATACGGCAGGGTAGTTTCTTTGGTGCCTGCCCGTTTGCGTCTGGAGGCCTGTGAGAACTATCAGAAGCAGTCGTACCGCAACCGCTGCCGCATCTATGCCGCCGGGGGAGTGGAGAATCTCACCCTCCCTGTGGTCCACGAGGGAGGTACCAGCTCTCTTCCGATAAGGGAAATCAAGGTGGACTGGGACAGGGACTGGCTTCCAAGGATGGAGAGGGCCATTGTCTCCGCATACGAGTCTTCGCCCTATTTCGAGTATTACAAGGATAGCCTGTTCGCCATTCTGGAGGCCCGGCCGGAAAGGCTCTTTGACCTGAATCTCAGCCTGCTGCGTTATTTTCTCGAGAAAATGGGCATTGCCGCCGACATTGATTTCACCACGGAATATGAGCGCCCGGGGGAGACTGTTTCGGATGTCAGGGACCTTCGCGGACTCATCCATCCAAAGCGTCCTTCCATCCTGAAAACAGAAAAGCCATACTGGCAGGTATTCGCTGCGAAGTATGGCTTCAAGTCCGATTTGTCCATCATGGACCTGCTTTTCAATGAAGGTCCGGATTCCCTTTCCTGTATCAGATTCTAGAATCTGAACCCGAATGTCAGGACAACATCCCAGAGACTTCTCCTGTTGAGGATTTCCGGGGTGAGCTTGACAGGATTTCCGGCTCCGTCGAAGATGTAATTCGCATAAGGGTAGATGTATTCCCTGTTCAGGAAATTGCCCCTTACGGCAAGGTCTGCGAAGAATGAGCCCTTGGAACTGAATCCCAGACCGGCCGAGACGGCATGTCTGCCGGCATTCTTCGGCATCTGCTTTTTCCCGAATTCATCAAGCTGCCTCTCTCCGGTGCTGGTGAGGTTGTATCCCGCCCTGACCGCAAGGCTGGCCACCGGTCTGATCTCGGCTCCGATTCTCAGCATATGGGAGGCTCCGGTACAGGCTGAAATCTGGTCGTTAGTGCCCTCGAATGCGCTGTTGTCATTGGTATCCACCTCAGAGTAGCGCATCGAACTGTAGTTGCACATCTCGTAGTCGGCGCTGACAAGTCCGATATTGCCGAAGGTGTAGGCTGCTCCGACATTGAACCTGAAAGGGGAGACGAGCTTGTAGGTGTATTCTCCCTGAGGGGACTGCGCATTGGCATTGTATTGCGAGTCAGTGAAATAAGTGTCTCCTGCAAGCTGCCAATGCTCCTTGATCCTGGTCGATGTCGGGGTCTGGATGGCGGCTCCTATGCGGAGGCCCGGGACAGGTACCGCAATGACTCCGAACTTTCCATATACTCCTGCTCCGATGGCATCGTAGTCGAATCTGTACCGGAGGCCTTCGAAGTATGCTGTTCCTCCGTCGCTGAATGCAATGCCGAAATTGGCAGGGTCCACTGCGTTTTCCTTGAAATACTCGTTCATCGCATAGTCGAAGGATACGAGTCCGAGATTGGCCCCGAAGAACACCTTGTCGGAAATGTTGAAGCCGATGTTGAACACCATGTCGTACTTGCTTCCGCTCGCCTGGCGTCCGTACCGCTGGTCGATGACATCGCTGAGTGTGATGTCGTAGAACTTGTTTCCGCTGCCGTCGGTCGTTTCGTAGATTGACTCGGTGATGCCTGCATACTCATCAGTCCTGTCCCCGAATGTGGAAATCATTCCGGACTGGAGACCCATGACCGAAAGCCAGTCGTAGTTGTCGTATGCGGATGAGCCCGAATCAAGTCCGCTGACAGGCAGGCCGTTAGCCCCTTCCGCCAGGGAACCGGCGAATGTCGTCTCCCCGTTTCTTCCGGCTGCAGAGACATTGTCAATATAGTTGGATGTGCCGTTGGCCACGAAACCGAATGTCACATTCTTCAGTCCGCTCCGTCTCCTCGTGTCGCAGTTGATCATCACTCCGACGTTCGGCACGGTGAATCTCGTGCTGCTGTTCTTGTAGGCCGGACCGTATTTGTCATTGAGGGACGGCTCAGCAAGATATTGGGCCCTGCTGCCGGAAATGGTTACGCCCGGGGTAATAGTGACCTGGGAGAAATTGTTCACTGCAGAGCCGGCAGGATTGATGCCGACCGAGCCGAGATCCCCTCCGAGGGCGGTGAAGGCATTGCCCATCGCAATGGTTCTGGCAGTGCCGTAATAATTGTTGTCGCTGAAACGCAATGCGTCCCCGACAGTCTGGGCGCTGGCAGTCCACATTGAGGACAATGCGGCCGCAGACAATATTGTAGCGGTAATCTTTTTCATTATTCTGATGTGTTTATATGCGTTCTGCAGGCATTGGCTTTTTCAGGATTGCTCAGCGCCTGCCTGAGGAGCCGCTGCTCCTGCTTGCGCCGCCGCTGTAAGATCCGCCGCTGCTCCTGCTTCCGCTGTATGATGAACCGGATGAGCTTCTGCTGTATGAAGAACTGCCTGAACTGCGGTAGGATGACGAGCTGCTGCTTGACGATGAGCTCCTGTACGATGATGAACTTCCTGAAGAGCGGAAGGACGATCCTGAGCTGTACGAAGAGGAGCCTGAACCGTAGCCTGAAGCTGAACTTCTGTATGTCTGGCCTGTCTGGCCGGAGTATGAACTGCCGCTTCTGCTGCCTGTGGATGAAGAGACAGGCCTGCGGGATGTAGGCAATGAACTTGTGGCAGGGCGGGTGTATGAACCTGTCGAGCCGGACCTTGACACTGTGCCGCTGCCTGTGCCTGCCTGGCGGGAGGCTGCAGTGCCGGCCGGACGTGCCGCTGCGGTTCCCGATGTGCGGCTTGCCGCTGTCCTGTCTCCGCCAACCGTACCCCTGGAAGCCGCCGTGCCTGAAGCGTAGCTCCTTGAAGCTGCCGTCCTGTCAGATGACAATGTGCCCCTTGTGGCGGCAGTGGAACGGCTTACCCTTGTCGCGGATGAGTATGAGGTTCCGGAACTTCTGGACACAGCGCTTGCTGCCGTGTTCGACCTGGAGGCTGTCCCGGCTGCAGTCCTTCTGACGGAAGTGGATGCGACTCCCATTCCGTCCCTTATGGCGTCGCGGGATGTCAGAGTCCTGTTGATGTATTTCCCGTTTCCGCCGCTGTACCAGCCGTGAGTGTTCCAGCAATGGTCGTAATATGTGTGGTAATGGTGGTGATGCCACGGGTCGCAGTACCATCCGTGATAATAGTACCAAGGGTCGCGGTACCAGCTCCAGTAATAGCCGGGACGTCCCCAGTACCACGGGTCATAGTACCAGGAATCCCAGTACCATGGGTCATAGTAGATGCTCGAGTAGTACCAGGGGTTTGCTCCCCAGTACCATGAACTGTAATAAGGCCTGGTCCAGGTGTTCCAGTAGAGATTGGACCAGTACCAGCTGTCAGGATAGAGCGAATATGCCGGAGTGTTGGTTACGGTCACCGATGTAAGTCCCTGTTCCTTGTCGAAATTCAACGTTGTGGACATATTTTCCGGGACATAGAGGGTGTCGGTTTCCCCGGCCTTCAGGAATATCTGCGAGTTCCTAGTCTCATCGGCAAGCTCGCTTACCTTGGAACGGGCAGCCAATGTTGCGGTTTTGGTTTCAGCCACGGACGGCCTGCTGTAGAATCCGTCCTGGTACTGCTGGTTGGAAGCATATTGGGAGGCTGTGCCACAGGATGTTATGGCAAGCAGGAATCCCAATGCGTTCAGGATGTCAGTTTTCTTCATAATAGGTCCTCCATTAACATTAAAATTTGTATCTTTGCACTTCGGTTGTGCAACTATACGGATCATGCAAGTTTCGTACCCGCATAATCGGTGCAATATTAAGAATTAATCATTAATAAACAAAATCACTTTGTTGCAAAATGGCTGATCAGATAACTAAACGCTCCGAAAACTATTCCCAGTGGTACAGCGACCTCGTGGTCAAGGCTGACCTGGCGGAGCAGTCCCCGGTGAGGGGATGTATGGTCATCAAACCGTACGGATATGCGATATGGGAGAAAATGCAGAAAATCCTTGACGCCAAGTTCAAGGAGACAGGCGCACAGAATGCCTATTTCCCGCTTTTCATCCCCAAGTCGTTCTTCAGCCGAGAGGCCGAGCACGTGGCGGGTTTCGCCAAGGAGTGCGCCGTGGTGACCCATCACAGGCTTATGAATGACCCTGAAGGCAATGGAGTAGTGGTCGACCCTGCCTCCAAACTCGAGGAGGAACTCATTGTCAGGCCTACTTCCGAGACAATTATATGGAGTACATACAAGAATTGGATCAAGTCCTGGAGGGACCTTCCGATAATGTGCAACCAGTGGGCCAATGTAGTCCGCTGGGAGATGCGCACCAGGCTCTTCCTCCGTACCGCCGAATTCCTCTGGCAGGAGGGCCACACAGCCCACGCCACCTCACAGGAGGCTCAGGAAGAGGCAAAGAGGATGGTGGACGTATATGCCGACTTTGCAAGGAACTATATGGCAATGCCTGTCATCGTGGGCCACAAGAGCCCGAACGAGAGGTTCGCAGGCGCTCTGGATACCCTCACCATCGAGGCGATGATGCAGGACGGAAAGGCACTCCAGGCCGGCACTTCCCATTTCCTCGGACAGAACTTCGCGAAGTCATTCGACGTGCAGTTTGCTGACAATGAAGGCAAGCTCCAGTATGTCTGGGCTACCTCCTGGGGAGTTTCCACCAGGCTTATGGGCGCTCTCGTGATGGCTCACGGAGATGACAACGGACTCGTTCTCCCTCCTGCCCTCGCGCCGATCGAGGTGGTCATGGTACCTATCTACAGGACCGACGAGGAGCATTCGGCCGTGCTCGCCAAGATGAACGAGGTCAAGTCGGCTCTCGAGGCTGCGGGACACAGCGTGAAGATTGACGACAGGGATACCCTCCGTCCTGGATTCAAGTTCGCCGAGTGGGAGCTCAAGGGCGTGCCGGTAAGGCTTGCAATGGGAGCCCGCGATCTCCAGAACGGCACAGTGGAGATTCACAGGCGCGATACTCTCGAGAAGAAGACCATTCCGCTCGAGGGCGTGGACAGGTACATTGAGGACCTCCTCGTCGATATTCAGAATACCATATACAATAAGGCATTGGATTACAGGAATACTCATATCCAGAAATGCGACTCCTGGGAGGAGTTCAAGGAGAAGATACAGCAGGGCGGCTTCCTTCTCTGCCATTGGGACGGCACGGCCGAGACCGAGCAGAAGATCAAGGAGGAGACCAAGGCCACTATCCGGTGCATCCCTGTGGACAGCGTTGTCTGCAAGGAGGAGGGAGTGGACATCTACTCCGGAAAGCCTTCCCACGAGAGGGTCGTATTCGCAATTTCATATTAATCCCCGAGTTCCGTATCGGCGGAGCCAGAGACTTTGTACGCGATGAAAAGATTCTACATTATTTCCCTGCTGGCGGCGCTATTCTGCTGCGTCGCCGGCGCCCAGGAGATCACGGATGCGCAGAAGGCTGCTGAAGAGGCGGCAAAGGCCATTGCAGGCGCCCCTCAGGCGGAGGTCAAGGTGAAGAAACCCCGCTACTGGACGAACTCGCTCCTGACCAAGCTGGATTTCGGCCAGTCTTCATTCACGAACTGGGCCGCCGGCGGATACAACAACTTCACGCTGAAGTCGTTCATTGACGCAAGCGCCAACTACAAGAAGAACGATCTTTTCTTCAACAACCGTCTCCAGCTCGACTACGGCTTCCTGTATTCGGCGGACAAGCCGGTTATCCAGAAGAGTGACGACCGCATCTACTATGAGGGCAAGTTCGGCTACAAGGCCACTAACAAATTGAATTACTCGGCCCAGTTCAACTTCAGGTCGCAGTTCTCCGACGGTTTCAATTACCCTGTTCCGAAGAAGCCTGCAGAAGTGGCTGATGAGGACTGGGACCCGGGCAAGAGGGAGTGGAAGGATGCTCGTGTGAAGAAGTCGGGCTTCCTGTCTCCTGCCTACACCAACATTGCGCTCGGTATTGACTGGGTGCCTACCAAGTGGCTCACTGTCAACCTGGCACCTCTCACCGGAGGTTTTGTCATCACTACGGATGAAGAATTGAGAAAAGCCAACGGTATGGAGAGAAAGAAGGAGTACAGGGATTTGGAGGCATATCCTGACAATCTTGGAGAGTATTACAAGTCCGCCAGGTTCGAGTTCGGTGCCCAGCTCAAGATTGACGCAAAGCTCAAGGTCAATGACAATTTCGCCTATTCAACCCAGCTCGTCCTCTTCTCCGACTATCTGGACAAGCCCCAGAACGTCCGCGTGAACTGGGATAACAGGATTGACTGGAAGATTGCGAAGTATTTCTCATTGACACTCACCACCAACCTCATCTACGATGACAAGGTGATGGTAAAGACTGATAAGATTCTTGAGAAATATCCGGATGGAAAGAAAATGATCCAGTTCAAGGAATCGCTTGCATTCGGATTCTCATATACGATTGCATCAAGAAAGAACTGATGGAAAAATCATTTGAAAGGATTGCGGGAGGGCTGATTTCTCAAGGGGAGACGGCCCTCCTTGCCGTAAGTGGCGGCATTGACTCGATGTGCATGGCGGAGCTCGCATACAGATGCGGGCTTGACTTTGCCGTTGCGCACTGCAATTTTCATCTTCGTGGCGAGGAAAGTGACGGGGATGAGGCTCTGGTCAGGGAATGGGCTGAGTCCAGGGGTGTTCGTTTCCATCGGGCGGATTTCGATACTTATGCTTATGCGGAGAGGTATTCTGTCAGCATCGAGATGGCTGCCCGCGATCTCAGATATGACTGGTTCCTGGAGGTATGCGAGCAGAACGGCTATCAGGTCCTGGCCGTTGCCCATAATGCCAATGACAATGCGGAGACATTGATTCTCAATCTTTTGCGTGGAACCGGCCTGAGGGGTCTCACGGGAATGAGGGCCGACGGCAATGTTCCTGCACCCGGAGGGGAGAATGTGAGGATGATCCGTCCTCTGCTCGGCTTCTCAAGGAAGGAGATCGAGGATTACGCGGCTTCTGCCGGGGTAAAGTACAGGGAGGACCATACCAACAGGGAGACTGTTTATAAGCGCAATAAATTGAGACACAATGTTTTCCCTGTATTCGAGGAAATCAATCCATCCTTTCTTAATGCATTTGCCCGTGAGATGGAGGTCTTCGCGCAGGAGTACGAGATCGCGGAGGAGTATTTCCTGCTCAATGCGGGAGATGTCATCGAGCCGGTCAGGGAAGGGGAGAGGCTCAGAATCAATGTCGAAAGGCTTCTTTCCGTCAGGCATTGGAGATACGTGCTTTACCGCCTTCTGGAGAAATATGGTTTCAGAAACAGGAGGCTGGAGCCGGTTATCCGGCTTCTGGAATCCGGGGAGACATTGTCCGGAAAGGTTTTCGAGGCGCCGGAATTCAGGCTGGTTACTGAACCTGGAATGCTGGTAGTCAAGGGGCTGCGTCAGGATAGGCCAGCCGTGTCTCCAGTGCGGTTCCGTAGAGGCCCTGCCTCAGGACCGTTCTCCGGAATGTTGTCGGAAAACGAGTCCTGCTCCGTGGTCAGGACGGATGGAAGATATGAATTTGACGGTATGCGCTTCAGTGTCAGCACGGAGGCGGCGGGGGAGGACCCTGTGTCCAAGGCCCGGGATCTGGCTGCACGCGGCATTCTGGCATTTGATTCCGGGAAATTGAAGATGCCGTTCATTGTAAGGACCTGGAGGAAAGGAGATTGGATGAGGCCTATGGGAATGAAGGGCAGGCGCAAGCTCAGTGATATCTTCACTGATTTGAAACTTGGCAGGGAGGCCAAGTCAAGGGCTCTTGTGATTGTTTCTCCTGAACTTGCCGGAGTTGCGGCTGCGGGCAGTATGTCCGGGCCGGCTGATTCGGCAATGTCTGATGCGGCTGCGGCCTGCGGCAATGAAAAAGCCGGAGAGCGTGTCGCAGCTGTCTGCGGTTACTCTTCCGGCTCATTCTTC
>JAXDUM010000049.1:0-16740 GCA_034089285.1 Candidatus Cryptobacteroides sp. | reverse complement strand
GATGGCTGTGCCCCGAAATACACCTCCCGGAAGAAGGACGCACCTCATCGTGGCCGCCCAGCTAAGCCGAAAACTTCGGAGCTGGAGCATTAATTGTACAAAATGAATCAAAATTCACGTTGTAGAATAACGACAGGTAAGCTTGATGCTAATGCCATGGTAGAAGGAGGCGGCTACCCATTCTTCACGTGTGCGGAGCAGGTATATGAGATAGACCGATATGCCTTTGATACAGAAGCTCTGTTAGTTTCTGGTAATGGAGCAAATCTAGGCCATATCCACTATTATTGTGGAAAATTTAATGCATATCAACGAACCTATGTATTATCGGATTTCTCCGAGGATATTCAATACTTGCGTCAATATCTAGAAGCATATCTCTCAAAACGAATCGAATCTGAAAAGAACACTGGTAACACTCCATATATTGTCCTAGGCACTTTAGCTGATATGGAGATAAAGTTGCCCAAAGTTCCTGAACAACAAAGAATAGCGCATGATTTAAGTGTTTTGTCTCAAAAAATTGAGAATGAAACACATATGTTTAAACTATTCATTCAAGAAAAGAAAACGTTGCTTGGCAAGATGTTCATATAAATAGTTTAGAAAGAAGCCAAGCTTTCTGCACTGTATATTTCACGTATTGTTTTTCTTCAACTAGAACCGCATTGTCAAATTCCAACAATAGATTTGCCACGGATTTCATATACCTCGCATCATCAAACCAAGGAATCTCATAGCTTTCGATATCACCTTTCCCAATGTTCTGTTGAGCAGCACCTTGCCCTTTATTTTTCATTGCATTCGTGAAAGATAGATCTCTTAAACACTGAAAGATGAACTCGGAAGATTCAATATATTCTGGCTTGATTTTCAGTAAACCTACGCGCTGGTTTAGCAAATAGCTTCCTTTAGCACACATTGATACTCTGCCAACATTACCGGTCATTGAAATGAGGATATCACCAAAATGCAAAATTTGATAATCTTGAATATCAGAAGGGATATATTGAATTTTATTACATCCTTCTGTGCTTATGTATCTTTCGCCCGTTACGTTTGAGATTGTAATAATTGCATGATTACCAGTCTCTGTGTATGTATTGCTTTTGAAGGCATATCCATTTTTTAGTTCAGCGAAACATAAAAGAGGTATTCTATCTGAGCTGCCTTGGTATATTAGTCTTTGCCTTAGTGCGCTCCTTTGAGAAATAGTAATCTCAAAGGAAGTCACTTGCGGATAGTTTAATCTCCTCCCAAGTGGCAAATATGGCCATCAATGATTGTGTCGTAGCGAGATCATCTGCAATGAAAGAGAGCGAACTTGAGAACTCTGGCCCATTCCCAGTGTTCGGTGCTTCTGGATTATGCGGGTATAGCAACGAAGCACTTGAAGAGTCTGATTCGATACTTGTTACCAAGGACGGTTCTGGAGTCGGGACTTGCCAGTATGCCACCGGAGCTCATGCATTTCTAGGCACATTGTGTTCTTTGACAGCAAAGGAGGGCGTATATTTGCCATATGTCTATTATGCGTTGTTGAATTTCAACTTTGCCTCATTCAAAACAGGACTAGCAATTCCTCACATCTACTTCAAGGATTACGGAAAGGCTGTTATCTACTGCCCTTCTTACGATGAACAAGTTCGAATTGCTTCTGGGCTTGAGAAGATAGAGGCAAAAATCAAATCGGATACAGAACTCCTTAAGCAATATGAGTTGCAGAAAGAGTACCTGCTGTCTCGTATGTTCATATAAACATTTGGGAAAGCAAATAACTTTTCTGCTGGCAATATTTCTCTAGCAAGTTTTTTTCGGTATTGATCTTTCCAGATAATGCATCCAGTGCTTTTACAAATTGCTTTTGTAACTGTAGCGAAGGGTATGATATCGTAAATTTCTCGATATCTTTCTTCTGGATATTTGGAAGACCCGAACCAATCCTGAGGGCCATGACATCGGCTTCCTTCGTTTTCAAGTAATAGTAGATGTATTTGTAGTCCACAAGATTAGTTCTGCACTGTAGGGAATAACAATGTCCTCCACTCCAGAATGGCTTTTCATTGAACTGAACATATCCACATGAATTGCCGCCCTCGCTTATAGAGATTGCACCAGCAGGAACGTTGTATTCAGAGTAATATCCTGATGGCGTGATTCCGCCATTCATAACATAATAGTCACCGGTCTCTGAAAGAGTATCTGCGTTGAGTTGCTTCCCCTTTACAATGTTGACAATTTCGGAAAGTTGGCAATAATGATTGTTTTGCAAGAATAGCTTGTCTGCAAGTGACTTCAAGAAGGTTTCCTGTTCCTCAATTATCTTGTTTTGAGTTTTGATTCTCGAATCAATAAGGGCAAGGAGAGAGCCTATCTTTACTTGCTCAGGCAAAGAACAGATCGGTACTTCTACTGTTCCAAGATCTGAACTATTGATGGCAGGGTAATTTGTACCTGTACAGCGTTCAAGAACTTGATTCGTAAATTGCTTGGTGTGAAGTGCTTGAAAAATATATAGTGGGAACTGCGTCGTTCTCAATTGAGCATATCCAGTTGAAGCGACACACTGAATTGTGTCGCCCTCAAAAATATAATTATTCAATTGATATGGTCTAACACATTGATACAGAATATCGTTTTCTTTTAGAACACGCTGTGCCCGGCTTGGCGCACCATCTTTCTCAATTATCTGCCGCTTTACAAGAGACCCTTTAACCACAGATTCTAGGTCAATATACAAAAACTGATTATCGAGAGAACCTGTCATAGGGTTTATTTCACAAGCAGATGACAATAATACTTTCTCCCACTCTCCACTAAACTCCGGGAATCTCAAAGCTGGAACTTTGAAGATACTGGCTCTTGACGGCCCTTATATTTCTATAGTATATAGACTTAATTATTACAGAGTTATGACAGAGAAATCAATCAAAGAAGTTTCAGACCTCTGGAAGAGGGACAAGAAACAGTATGTGAAGCAGTCAACATACGCTGCTTACATCTTAATCCTGGAAAATCATATCCTGCCTGCGTTTGAAGGCAATACGACAATCAGCGAGGATGATGTTCAGGCGTTCGTATTCAACAAATTGGAATCCGGTATGCGCCAGAAAACGGTACGAGACATTGTGATTGTGCTGAAGATGGTTGTCAGGTATGGGGCAAAGCTCGGACTTGACTGGAAATCAGATTGGCAGCTCCATTATCCTACATCACAGGGCAAAGATGCAATAGAGGTGCTTAGCATTGAGAATCACAGGAAGATCATGAACTACATTCAGGGGAACTTTACGTTTAAGAACTTGGGCGTGTATGTGTGCTTGTCGTCGGGACTGAGAATAGGGGAGATTTGTGCTCTCAAATGGGAAGACATTGATGTCCGCGAGAGTGTGATACATGTTCGCCGGACGCTGGAGCGGGTGTATGTGATGGACGAAGAACCCAGAAGGACGGTCCTGATAGAGGGAATGCCGAAAACCGTGAACTCGGTTCGCGACATTCCCATAACGAAGAACCTGATGAAGATGCTGAAGCCGTTGTGTGGCATTGTCAATCCGGACTACTATGTCCTGAGCAATGAGAGCAAGCCGATTGAGCCTCGGACGTACCGGAATTATTACAAGGCGCTGATGCAGGAGCTAGGAATACCGAGAATCAAGTTCCATGGACTTCGGCATAGTTTTGCGACCAGATGCATTGAGAGCAATTGTGACTACAAGACAGTGAGCGTGCTGCTGGGCCATTCAAACATCGGCACGACGCTGAATCTGTACGTGCATCCGAATCTGGAGCAAAAGAAGAAGTGCCTGGACAAGGCGTTCAAGTTCATGAAGTAAGAGGCTCACCCTCAAGCATCTGGCAAGACCACGCCGGCGGACGTGCCACCCGCAGCACGGAAGCGGGGCGGAAAGAGCGTAAGACGCCGAATGTCAACACTACGACAATCCAAGTTTTCCAAATTGAAAAGGATGGTTTTGACGTCATCTTCAACAATGTCACTCTTGTAGATTTAGCTACACGCCAGCCCATGACATGCGAGGAATTGCTAACCATTTCATGAATCGGAGAAAAGAAGGTTGAGTTGTATGGGGATGAGATTGTTATGATTATCCAGAGGTATAATCAACTTATCGATACCACAAACATTGAATAAGACATCGCCACTCCGATCAGGAAAGGCGATGTCAAAACTTATTCCCTTGAATTTGCGACAGTTCAATGGCGCTATCCTTTTGATGTCACACAAATTCCGACGTTCGTTCAGCAATATTCTGCAAAAATTCTGACGAATGAGAGTTGCTATATCCTATTACTGAATCATCGATATGACAAACCTTGCAAACGGCAAGAGGCCGAGATACTCCTTGCTCGTCTTGATGACGCCTTCTATATCCGTTCTGCCGAAGTATTCGGAGAGCAGATCCACGGGCTCCAGTTTCCTGTTGGACAGAAGGACGAAGTAGCCGAAGCGTACGGACATCCAGTCTTTCTCCTTGTCCTTCAGAGCAGCATATTCCTCGGGGTGGTCCAGCATATAGTTACGCTATTGAAAGAAAGCATTGTTTTTTTTGATTCAAAAAATGGCTATAATCAGCCAAATCTCCATAATTATATGAGATTTGGCTGATTATGTGATTAATTTGTTCTATATTTGTGAAGACAAAATTCTATAGTTGACACTTCGACCTGTTCAACTGAATACTCTCCGTGTTCACTTCCATTCTGCAAAATCGCAAAAACAATCCTTTCGTATTATTCCAATCTTTTCAGGTGACACAAAATCAATTCTCCATTCTCATCACGCAGGTGCATGCCGTTTCCCTGGCAATAGCGGAAATATTTACAGTCTGCACATTCACCAGTCTTCATCCAGGAACGGTCACGATATGGCTGGTAACGGTTCTCCCATACATCAATGAAGTCATCCTTGTAGATGTTGCCTTGAGCCAGATTGCTGCGGATGCTTGCACAGGCTGAGATCGATCCGTCAATCATCACTGAACTGATGGATATGCCTGCCTGACAAGTGAAAAGATGGTCACGGACCTGCCCTTCATATTCACAGAGGAAGCCTTCGCATCCATAGCTTGCTGCAATCCTGCCCTCTTTTCTGGTCTGCTTGATGAACTCCATAAGTCCGCGGAATCTTTCATTGCTTAGTTGTAACTCCGGATCCTGAGCAGCGCGTCCCACAGGGAATACCGTGAACAGACGCCAGCTCTTGAGGCCAAGAGAAATAAGATACTCCTTGAACTGCGGAAGGGATTCATAGTTCTTGTTATTCACGCAAGTGACTACGTCAAATTTGATGGTAGGTTCATTCGCAAGTATCCTTATAGCTTCCGATGCATTCTTGAAGCTGCCCTGAATCCCGCGCATCCACTCGTGCTCTTCCTGGAATCCGTCGAGACTTATGGTTGCTGAATGCATACCTGCCCGTAGGAGTCCTTCAATCTTCTTTGGGGTCATGAGGAGTCCGTTGGAAACGATGCCCCATGGAAACTCCATGTCATAGATCGCTCGTCCACACTGTTCGATGTCCTTACGCATCAATGGTTCGCCACCGGTTATGACAATCATGATCTTATGAGAGTCATATTTCTCCTTGATGCGGCGCAGTACCTTTGCGAAGTTCTCGAACGGCATATCCGGATGAAGAGATGACACCTTGCAGTCGCTGCCGCAATGACGGCATTTCATGTTGCAACGGAGTGTGCTCTCCCAGAAAAGTTGCCTCAATGGGTGCTTTTCGATATTGTCCCGCACAAGTTGACGCTGCAGCTCAAGTGCGATCTTCTGCTTGATGGATAATCCGGACATGAATTTATTTCTTTGTCATAGTCACATTGGCTCCTGCTTCATAAGCTCCATCATACCAGTTACCATCGCCATCCTTAACTTTGAAAACGGGTACTTCAATGGAAACCTTCTGGAATTCGCCACCATTTTCCTGTCCATCAACGTCCTCGAATTCGAGCTTGACACTGTCCATATATGCAAATACATTATAGACATATGACTCTTGGTATGTCTCTCCAGTGTCATATTCACCATTCTGATTTGTCCATAATGTATCCGCAATCGGCGTACCTGTATAGCTAGGGTTTGGATGTTCGGCACTGATGACAACACGGATTCCCTGAATTCCTTTGCCTTCTTCATCAGTAACAACGCCCTTTGCTTCAAAGTCAGCATGAGGACAACCATATTCTACCTTTGCAGTGCAGGAGTCAATCATTGCAACTCCCAATAGTCCAAGAGTAATTCTGAAGAGTTTGAGGATAAGATCTTTCATATCAGATTGGAATTTTTCGTTAATAACGCAAAGCCGATATTTACACTTCCGTAAAGATGCAGAAAATATATTTATCGTTGCATATAAACTGCGATTTATCGGATGTTTCTCTTCACGACCCTGCATGGATTGCCCACGGCAACGCAGCCGTCCGGGATATCCTTCACCACGACGCTCCCGGCTCCTATGGTCACATTGCTTCCTATGGTAACCCCGGGAAGGATGGTCACGGAGCCGCCTATCCAGACGTTGTCGCCTATGGTCACAGGCTTCGCCCATTCCCTGCGGGAGTTCCTCTCGACGGGGTCAGTGCTGTGACAGGCTGTATAGATGCTGACGTTCGGACCGATGAAACAGTTGTCGCCGACAGTCACCGGGGCTTCATCCAGCACCGTGAAGTTGAAGTTTGCGAAGAAACGTCTGCCCACGCGGATATTGCTTCCGTAATCGCAGTAGAACGGCTGGTTGATGAAGGTGTCCCCATCACTCTTTCCAAGGAGGCCCCGGAGCAGCTCGTTCCGTTCCTTCAGCATTGAAGGACGCATTTTGTTGTACTCCCAGATCCTGTCCTTGGTGGCGTTGAGCCGTTCAAGAAGATATGGATGCGTCGCATCGTACTCCCGTCCGGAGACCATGTCGTCCCAGACCCGGGCTTCAGGAGAATCCTCAGAAGGAGTCTCCTCCATTGAAAGAAGAAGTTCCTGCGCTTTCCTGTGACCGAGGGATGCGGCACGGGAGAGAAGGTCTCTCGCCTTCACGGGGTCCTTCTCGAGGCAGTCGCCCTCAAGAAAACGCTTTCCCACGGAGAACAATGCCTCCGCGTCGGAGTATATGTAGTCGTTGTTGCAGTCCATAATGAAGAATAATCAAATCAGGACAGTATCCCTCTCCTGATCTCGCCGGCGACCTCTGCCGCCTCCGCAATCCCGAATTTCTGCATTTTCGGAAGGACAAAGAGCAGGACGGAGCAGGCAATGGCAAGGAAGAGGGCGGCGATGAGAAGGACAATGCTGTTCAGCGTGAAGTATTTGCCTGCGAGCCAGAAGGCTGCGAGGAAGATCAGGGCCGCTGTGGCATCTCCGGCCATGCTGGAGCCTTCGCCGGACCTGATGTCGATGCGGTATTCGTGGGCCCCGTCCGGATTGGAGCGGTATTCGGAAGGAATTTCACATATATCGCAGACAATGAAGCGGTTGCGGTTCCAGGAAGAATAATCCGCCAGAATCCGTCCTCCCCCGATTTCGGATACCTTCTTTCCGCATGTCACGGAGTTGAATACCTCCCGGACCAGGGTGTCGTAATCCCTGTCTGTATTTATTGTGATGGACTCTCTCGTGTCCAGATAGATGCTTGAATCAAAACCTGTCATATCTTATTTGATTTCAATGTTGCCTTCGCAGAGCCCCGCAGCGCCCTCGCGGTGTGTTATCATGATAATGGTCCTTCCGGCCGCCCCTTCCTTCAATCTCTCCATCAGAATAGCTTCTGTGGCATTGTCCAATGCCGAGGCGGGCTCGTCGAGCAGCATTATCCTGCCGCCTCTGAGCAGACCTCGCGCAATGGCGATTCTCTGGGCCTGGCCTTCGCTCAGTCCCGTTCCGGATTCCCCGCAGACAGTGTCGAGCCCAAGCGGAAGTTCCTGTATGAAATCGGCGGCTGCATTGTGAAGAGCCTCCTTCATCTCCGCTTCATCCGCATTCGGGTTGCCGAGCAGGAGATTCTCCCGTATTGTCCCGGAAATCAATGAGTTGCCCTGAGGAACATAGGTTATGTTGCAGCGGGTCAGAGGGGATGCGGCCGCCTCTTTTTCCCCGTCGTATATCGTGACCGAGCCCTCATCAGGGGAGAGCAGGGCCAGCGCAAGCCTGACCATGGTGCTTTTTCCCGCTCCTGTCTCGCCAGTCACAGACGTTATTGAACCTGGCCGGAAATCGTATGTGAAATTCTTGAGTACGGGCTCGCAACCGTCAGGATAGGAGAATGTTACATTGGAAAATCTGATTCCCGGAACACCGTTGAGTCTTATCGGTTCGCCCTGCTCCTCCAATGGCATTCCGGTCAGTTCGCACAGCCTTTCCACACTCGACAATGTCCTTGCGAATGCCGGAATCTGCCGGCTCAGGTCCACGACCGGCCTCTGCACCATGGACACGAGCTGGAGGAATGCCGCCATTTCTCCGAAACTGACCGTCCCGGCCGCTAGACCTTTTATTCCCCTGAGCATTACGAAAAGGTATCCTCCCGAGAATCCGGCCTGAACCATTGTCCTGGAAAAGATGGAATAGTCCGTCCTGTCCAGAATTTTCTTCTGCAATCCCTCCTGGAGGCTGTTCAGCTCGTCTGTGCTCCTCGAGGTGTACTCCAATGCGGAAATCAATGTCCTATGCTGGATATTTTCCTGTATGTGGCTCTGTACCAGGCTGTCGGAGCGTCTGATGTCAGATGTCAGCCCGCGCATTTTCCTGACGAAGCCCTTGCTCAGCAGCACTGCGACCGGCATGATAGCGAACAGAATCGCAGCGAGTTTCCAGTCCATGCCGGCGAGAATCCAGAGTGCACCGCAAAGCTGGAATGCAGTGACCAGGGAGGATGGAATCGACAGGCAAATCATGCTGCTGACGGATGCGACATCCTCCTCGATCCGGTTCATCACATCCCCGGTATGCAGGAAATTCCTTCCCGTCCATCGGCTCTCCATGATATGGGAGAAAATCTTGTGCTTCAGGCTGTTGCGCAGCCCTATCTCGTTCCTTGCGCTGATCTTCACGCGGAAATTCGACAACAGAAGCTGGAGTACCATGCAGCCGGCCATGACACCTGCCAATACGGGTCCGGAACCTTTTCCTGCGCCTGTGGCAATGTCTATCAAGGCCTTGCTGGACCAGATGAATGCCAATGTGGCGCAGACTCTGACGCAGCCGGCGAAGGCATCGAGCAATATCGCCCGCCGCCATCCTTTTGCTGACTTCCACAGCCAGATTATGCTGTCCTTCATCCTCATCTGCAGAATATTCTCCATGTTTTCAGCAACGGCCTCCTCAAGGGCCTTGCAACCATCCAGATTCTCGCCTTGAATCTTTCCATAAAGCATTCAGGGTCAATCTCCTTTCCTCTCCGAACAATCCTTGTGGCCACGGCGATGATATCCTCTCTCAAGCAGGATTCCGTCTTGTACAGGTTCCCGTCACCCATAAGTGTCACAGCATTGCCTTCAATGTTTATAACTCTATGAAGAACAATGCCTTCATCCGTTCTCGCAAGTATAATGCAGCCCTTTCGGGCCTGAGTCCCGGCCGAGAGTACTATCTCGTCCCTCCCGTCCCTGATGAACGGTTCCATGCTGCGGCCCTTCGCCTTGATGCGCACTGATTTCCCCTCCGCAAGAAGTTGTTCCACTCCGGAGAAAAACAGTTCGTTGCTTACAGACGTTTCTGTCACGTTTGACGGCTTTCCGTTCATTCCTGCAAAATAAATCAATTTTTCCAAGTGAACAATAATTATTATGGTTAAATTTGTAATCATCTGAAAAATCCATTTCAATGAATATTTTCAATCCGGAGCATGACCTCTGCCTTGCCAACGGCGACCCGAACTTCGTCCCTCCCGAGTCTGCATTGCGGTTCGGCCGGGAATGCGCTGGCCTGAATTCCTGGATTGAGACCGGGGACGGCATCATTCCATGGGGCTGGGATGCTGTTCTGAAACGCCGGCTGATCAGGGATGGAATCTCGCCTGACCTTCTGCCTTCCGACAGGTTCCTGGAGGATGTGAAAATATTGTCGCACAGGCGCAATGCATTGCATGCCAATGATTTCCTGCTTGAAAGCCTGCCTTGTCCCGGACAGTTCGCCGATTCGGCCCGCGCCTTCGAGGCTCACTCCTGCGAAGATGTCCTGGCATTGGCCGACCGCTTCGGGGATGCAGTGGCGAAGGCTCCCTGGTCAGGAAGCGGCAAGGGCCTGCGCTGGCTCAGAGCAGGGGAGCTGTCGGAAAATGATCTGGGCTGGTGCAGGAATGTCATCCGCAAGCAGGGAAGCGTAATCATTGAAAGGCGGGAGAATGTGGCCCGCGACTTCGCAATGCTTTTCAGTATCTTCGGCGATGAAGTCCGATTTGAAGGCATGTCATTGTTTTTCAATGAGAACGGCATGTACAAGGGCAATGTCCTCGGCACTGACGAATGGATTCTTTCCCAACTTTCCGCTTATCTTCCAAGCGAGTTTTTCATTGAACTGAAGTCTGCCCTCACCGCCTTTTTCCGAAGGAATTATCTCGGTGTATATCAGGGCTATCTTGGCGTGGACATGTTCATTTTCAAGGATGCCGCCGATTCTTTCCGCATTGCCCCCTGCGTTGAAATCAATGCCCGCATGACAATGGGCCTCCTTGCCCGCCGCGTTTTCGACCGGCATCTCGATTATTCTCCAGACTGCGGCCTCCGCCTTGTCCGTGACATCCGCTCAAACTCCGTCCCTTCCGGCCGCTTCGTCCTGCGCATGGACTATTCCCCTTCTGGCCTCCGTCTTCCGGACGGCGCCATCCCCCTTGCACATTTTTCGGACGGGTTTCAGTATGCGGTTATTGTTTATTCGGCATAAAACAAGTTGCTCCTCCGTCAAAATTACTTATATTTGTGGATAGCCATTGAATATTTAGCCAACTTATGCATTTCATGAAATTCTCTTCACTCGCCTTTACGGCTTCGCTTGCGCTTTTTGTATTGTCCTGTTCGGGAGGGTCTGCCGGATTTGAATTGACGGATCCGATTGAGGATGGCTGGGATTGCTCGCAATGGATTTCCGTTGCCGATGCTCCCGTCGTTGAGGAAAGGATTACCGACGGGCACAGGGCTGCGGACGGCGCCAGCTGGTTCGTGTTCGGGCTCGAAAGCGGCAAGGCCGTCAAGTCCGTGCGCTGGATGACAGCCGGACTGGGAGTCTACCAGCTTTATGTCAATGGGAACATTGTCGGGGATGAGGTGCTGAAACCGGGTTTCACGCATCCGTTCAAGACTAAAAGGTCATTCACATATGACGTGACTCATGCTGTCAGAAGGGGTTCTGTCAATGTTTTTGCTGCCCAGGTGACCCCGGGCTGGTGGGCTGACAAGATCGTGACCCCTGCCGGAAGCGACCATATGATTGGCCGCAGATGTGCGTTCCGTTCGGTCATCGAGGTGGAGTACAAAGATGGGGAGCGGAAGCTCTTCGGCACGGATACCCTCAGCTGGAAGGCTGGCATAGCCGGTCCGGTGAAACATTCGGCAATTTTTGACGGAGAGGAATATGATGCCAGGGAACTGCCTGGATATGAAACTCCCGAGCTGCTCTCAACCCCTGAGGTGAATACTGAATTCAGTGGGGAAATCCTGCCGACCTGCGGGGCTGAAATATATCACCGTCATGACCTCGCGCTGGCACCTGCAAGATCTTATGTGTGGAAGGAAGTCACCGGTTCATCCGAAACTGAGTATGGCAAGATTGTCATTGACAGGGAGTACAAGGCGGGAGAGCCTATGACCATCTCCGAGGGCGAGAACCTTGTCATTGACTTCGGCCAGAACTGTGCGGCAGTGCCTTCGTTCGAGTTCAGGGCTGCTGAAGGAACACGTCTGACCTGTCTTCCTTCCGAGATTCTCAATGACGGCAACGGAGCGCATTCGCGTGGGATGGACGGCCCGGAGGGCAGTGTTCACCGCCGCAATCTCCGTATCCAGGACAAGGGAATCAGGCTTGATTACACATTTGCCGGCAGGAAGGGATATGAAACCTACACCCCGATGTGCACATTCTTCGGATACAGATACGTTTCCATTACCGCCAATGGTGATGTGACAATAAGGAAGATCAGATCAATTCCGGTGACTTCGATTGCCGAAAATCTGGAGACAGGCGTGCTGACAACCGGCAATGATCTTGTCAATAAATTGATTTCCAATACGGTATGGGGCCAGCGCTCCAATTATCTCTCCGTCCCGACAGACTGTCCGCAGAGGGATGAGAGGCTTGGATGGACGGCTGATACCCAGGTGTTTACGGAGACGGGAACATTCTTCGCCAATACTGCTCCATTCTTCCACAAGTGGACAAGGGACATGCGTGACACCCAGACCGAACTCGGAGGCTATCCGGGAGTGGCTCCTCTTGCCCAGTACGGAGCGGAGCCTTCGTCAATGATGAGGCTGGGATGGGCCGATGCCGGTGTCATCGTGCCGTGGACAGTGTGGAAACAGTTCGGGGACGTCTCCATCATCGAGGAGAACTGGGCGTCGATGGAGAAGTTCTTCAATCATATTACCGAGACAAAATACGATCATGAGGCTCTCAAGGCCGAAAATGGCAATTTCCAATGGGCGGACTGGCTCAGCTATGAGCCGCTTGAGAGTTGTGGCGGAGGTATATGGGGCCGGGATGCTGACGGGAAGAGATATCTTCTGCCGGAGGCGGTTCAGTACTGGAATTATCTCTGCGCCTCATATTGGGCTCTGGATGCCGGTATGATGAGGGATATGGCCGCTGCTACAGGACGGGATGCCGCATATTTCGAGAATGTCAGGAAGCAGGCTGTCGATTATATCAGGACTGAGTTCATGGATGCCGAAGGCCGGTTCAGGCTTGAGATTCTGAATACCATGCAGACTCCGGCATTGTTCGCACTGAAGAACGGCGTGGTGGAAGGTCCGGCGAAAGAAGCTGTCATCTCCAGGCTGCGCAGGAATTTCGAGGAGCACGACGGCTGTCTCCAGACCGGCTTCCTGGGCACTTCAATACTGCTTCCGACATTGTCGGAGAACGGGATGAATGACATAGCATACGACTTGCTCTTCCAGCGCAGGAATCCGAGCTGGCTCTATTCCGTCGACAATGGTGCTACTACAATCTGGGAGCGTTGGAACAGCTACACCATCGACAAAGGAATGGGCCCGAACGGTATGAACAGCTTCAATCATTATGCATACGGATGCGTATGCCAATGGCTGTGGGAATATGCCGCCGGAATCTGCACCGATATCAATGAGGCAGGCTTCAGGCGTATCATAATGAAGCCGGTTCCGGATCGCAGGCTCGGACATCTAGATGCCGTATATCGTTCGGCCGCCGGTGTGATCGAGAGTCATTGGCGTTATGAAGGAGATGAATGGATATGGGACTTCACGATTCCTGAAGGGTCGGTTGCCACAGTCACTCTCCCCGGGGAGGAATCAGCCCGTGAATATCCGGCGGGTTCGCATGCTTTAAGAGTGAAGATTGAATAACTCATTAATAAAGGAGGATAATATGTTTCGTAAATCAGTTTTGTTTCTAGCCTGTGCGGTACTCCTGTCCGCCTGTTGCTCATCCGGTGACGGATACCGGATCAAGGATGGCGTAATCGTGTTTGACGAGCCGGCCCCGGCCAAGGGGCAGGAGGATATGCTTCTGTTTGCGGCAGATCCTATCGACACTGTGCGCACCGGCTTCATAGGCCTTGGAATGAGAGGACCGGATGCTGTCAGGCGTTTTACTTATATTGACGGTGCCAAGGTCGTGGCTCTCTGTGACCTTGAGGCCGACAGGGTTGCCAGGTCTCAGGAGATTCTTGCCGGGAGGGGCAAGCCTGCCGCTGCCGAGTACTCGGGAGAGGATGGCTGGAAGCAGCTCTGCGAGAGGGATGACATTGACCTCGTGTATATCTGCACCAACTGGCAGACCCACGTGGAAATGGCAGTCTATGCGATGGAATGCGGAAAGCATGTCGCAGTGGAGGTGCCTGCGGCAATGTCCGTGGCGGAATGCTGGAGGCTCGTTGATACATCAGAGCGTACCAGGAAGCATTGCATGATGCTTGAGAACTGCGTGTATGACTTCTTCGAGCTCACCTGCCTCAATATGGCACAGCAGGGTCTCTTCGGGGAGGTGCTCCATGCTGAGGGCGCATACATCCACAATCTCGAGCCTTTCTGGGATTATTATCATAACAACTGGAGACTCGACTTCAACCAGAAGCATAGCGGAGATGTTTATGCCACTCACGGTTTCGGCCCGGACTGCCAGGTCCTCAATATTCACCGTGGCGACAAGCTCGAGTATCTGGTGTCAATGGATACGAAGTCTGTCGTAGGACTTGAGGTTGCCAAGGAGAAGATGGGTGTAGATACTTTTGCCAATGGTGACCAGACTTCGACATTGGTCAAGACAAGGAATGGCAAGACGGTTCTCATCCAGCACAATGTCTATACGCCAAGACCGTATGACCGTATGTATCAGCTTGTCGGAACCAAGGGCTTCGCTGACAAGTATCCGAATTCGGCATTTGCCTTCGAGCCTGACCAGATAGCTGACGCCGCTGCTGAGTATGACAATCTTTCCAGCCATTCATACGTTCCGCGCGAGGTTCGTGATTCCCTGATGGCAAAGTACAAACATCCTATTGCCAAGGAAATTGAGGAAAAGGCCCGCGAGGTCGGCGGACACGGCGGAATGGATTTCATCATGGATTACAGACTTGTGTGGTGTCTGCGTAACGGCAAGCCTCTCGATATGGACGTCTACGATGCCGCAGAGTGGTCCTGCCTGGGTGAGCTTACTGCCGCTTCCATTGCAAACGGCAGCAAGCCTGTGAAGATTCCTGATTTCACCCGCGGCCGCTGGAACAAGGTCGATGGCCTGAAATTGGCGGAGTAATTTTTCGTGAGGCGGTTGACATTTTTTCTCTCAGAAGTAATGAAGTGCCATTACGCCACATATGCAAAGAGGCTGACCAAAAAGTCTGTCATAATGACAATTGATGGGCTTTTGGGTCAGCCTCTTTTTAAAGATTCCTAAGGAAGGGACAAATCCTCATCCGTAATATAAAAAATCCACTTTCTGATGACCGACTCGATTTTTAACTTATAGTCATATCTCTTCCAATGCTCCTCTGAAAAGAGTTGATGACCTCCATCATCTTTTGTCTCCAATGTCCATTCTCTGATCAATGACTCATCCTCCGAATAAAGAGATACCTTGTTGATACGATAATATTGCGAGTCGATATTGCTCCAATACTTACTGTCAGGCATAACATCAAATCCCCTTACTCCATTTCCAATCACTTCCCACACTTGGACAAGCAACACAGAATCGTCTGGTTCAATTCTTTTCAACCCTGATCCCCAATCCATCTTTACGGGAACTCCCGAATCATTGCGGATGTAGAAGTCATACCCATAGTAATTCATCCATTTTCCAGGGTCACAAGAGATAAAGCTCAAACCGACAAGGATTATTACTATTAAACTATTATATCTTGTCATTTGGTTATTGCTTAAATATTAGTAAATTAGAACCTTTTTTAACCACGAATTCAGAAAGTTCAGTAGAAATACTGACGATAACGAAATAACCAAAATTTTAAATAAATGACTCATGGTTTAAAAATGTTTATTAGTTCTGCAAAGTTATATTATTCATATCTATAAATCAAGCAAAGACTAATAACTTATCCATTTCAATCAAAGAACAGAATAGCAAGAGTTTGATGTTGAAATGTTTCTGGAGGGGTTTGATACCATATTTCGGAGGACTTGCCGCCCTCGGCACTAGAGGGACCCAAACGAAGTTTGGGGTGGCCTTGTCCGGAGAAATGAGGTATCAATTCCTCATCCATAATGGATTTTTTCTCAACAAACAAGGGTGGCGAACCGCCACTCACCCTGAGCGTCAGCGAACGGAGAAGCAAGGCTTCTCCCAATACCCCTTGGGGTGGTGCGAAGCACGGGGGTACGACGATAGGTATCTCAACGATAAAGGGTGGCTTGCGCCACCCTTTATCGTTGAGATACCAGGATTCGAACCTGGACAGACAGAACCAAAATCTGTAGTGCTACCATTACACCATACCTCAATTCATCCCGGCAAAGATAGAACTATTTTCTCTATCTGCCAAATCTGTACCTGAATCTTTGCCCTGACTGCAGCCTGCACCTCAGGCGCCTATACCGCCACGTCGTAAATACTGAAGGAAAATTAGTATATCACCGGGCAATTGCTTAACTTTACACTTGTAATCTTTTTGCATATGAGAAAGAATTTTGGCTCCCAGCACTGGCTCTTTCCTCAGCCGGTTCTGATGATAGCCACATACAATGAGGACGGGACTCCCGACATCATGAACGCTGCCTGGGGCGGCATCAGCGACTCGGACGAGATCTCGATATCTATCAGCAACACCCACAAGACCGCCGAGAACCTCCAGAAGAGGGGAGCGTTCACAGTGAGCTTCGCAACGGCGTCCCGGGTAGCAGCCTGCGACTACGTCGGTCTGGTATCTGGCAACAAGGTTCCGGACAAGTTCGCAAGGGCCGGATTCCATGCCGAGAAGTCCGAGTTCGTCGATGCTCCACTTGTCGAGGAACTGCCTATGGCCCTGGAGTGCAGGGTGCGCTCGTATGATACGGAGACCGACATCCTCAGGGGCGAGATAGT
>JAXDUM010000048.1:0-34633 GCA_034089285.1 Candidatus Cryptobacteroides sp. | reverse complement strand
AATCTGCAATAGACTACATTTGTTCACATTCTGGTTTCATTGCTCTGGATGAGAAAGATTTCGAACTTACCTGCCCGAATCCTGCGGTATGTATAGACAAAAAGGGTGAGACTCTTAACGAAGTTCTGGAAGCAGTGACGGCGGCGTGGAAGATGCTGCCGCTACCAAAACCGTCCAGAACCATATTGTTCATCGAAAGCAGGAGTCTTACAATGGCTGATATTGGCTATATTGAAAACTCTTTCAATGGATTCGATTTCTTCAAGTTCGGCATCAACTGTGAGGAGCCGGATGGGGCGAAGGTGAGAGTCATCCTTATCGGGTAGGATTTTACCATGAGAAAGGTGTATGCTGATGTTGTTGAAATCCCCGAAAGAATAACCACATTGCTCGGGGATGGTGCTGCACTGAACAGCTTCAGATTGAGGGATTATGATGCCATTGGCAAACTAATCATTCCGTCAACCCTTCAACTGGAGACGGTACCACAGCAAGTTGAGTTGCTTGACATATGGAGTAGTATACAACTCAGATAAAACGAGATTGATATTCTGCTTCAAGAAGAAAGACAATTTCGTGGAGTCTGCATCAGTCAGGATTATAGAGTCTCAAGCATTCTGTAATCAAATGTCGCTGAAATCCGTGACACTGCCATAAGATCTGGAAGAGATTCAGGCTATGCTATACGTGCTGGGCCGGACGCTTTCGTCACAAATGCTGTTTTTTTAAGAGATGTTTGATCCAGCTCATAGATTTGATCTTTCCAGCCATATCTGTCTTCCTTTGTATTTCGCTATTGAAATAACAAAGGTAATAGTAAGACAGGGAAAAGTGACCGAACATGCTCCGGAATATGTAGCTGTCACCTCGCAGGATTACAGGAACATAGTGAGCATGACAGGAAGGAGGAGAGTCTGTTCGTCCCTGCGCAGGTCCTTGGTATAGAGAAGGTACCTGTCACTTACATTGCCGGAGTATTTCCTGCAGAACTCGTCTAGCGATTTGTGTTTCTTGTACCCGGAGGACTTGACCTCTATGGGACGGATTTTGGTCCCCTTAGAGAGAAGGAAATCCACCTCATAATTATGGTTCGATGTCTCCGACCTCCAGGTATGATAGAAGAGTTTGTGCCCTGATGCTACAAGCATCTGAGCCACGATATTCTCATAGACATAACCAAGGTCAACTGAAAGCTTGTCGCTGAGCAGCTTCTCGTAAATCACATTGTCTGAGAAGGCATTGTCCCAGAAGGCAAGGGTGATGAACAGCCCCGTATCACCCATATACAACTTGTATTGTCCATAATCGGTATGTGATGGAAGCCCCACCTCCGGATTGTCCGAATGATGTGCGAAGTTCACGGTAAGACTGTCCTCCAGGTCCCTCAGGAACTCATCCACGGTTTCACTGGAATAGCCCCTTCCGACAATGCTGCTCTGCTGGAAACGTGACGCGTTCTTGCTCAGCTGGGCAGGGATGGCGCTGAACATCTTGGATATTTTTCCTGAGGGGTCTATCTTCTGAAAGTCATCAATATAGATATCGATGATCTCCCGTTTCTTCCTGTCCACATCCGCAAGATTGAGCGTGTCCAGATATGTACTCACCGCCTGGGGCATCCCGCCGACTAGCATATAGAGTCTGAAGTCCCTGAGCAGCTTGCGTGTCAGGGCGTCACCGAAAGGGCGTCTCGCATCAAAGGACTCTCTGAGCATTGGCACGGTCACCTCATCCCCAATGGCCCAGCGGAACTCCTCATAATCCATCGGATACATCGTAAGGCGCGTCTCCTCGCTCGGGATGACAATATCCTTTGTGTTCTTCCTTATGGAAAGCAAGGAGCCGGTCTCTATGTAGTCGTATCTGTGGTCCTTCACAAGGTATTTGATTGCCTCCCGAGCCTTCGGGCATTTCTGAACCTCGTCAAAGATAATGACGGACTGACGTTCATAGAGCTTGACGCCATAAATGAATTGGAGCCTCGTGAAGAAGTCATTCCTTTCGGAAATGACGTTTACCGCCTCCCAGAGTGCGGTCGGAGCATCTGCGAAATCAACAAGTATGTAACTTCTGTATTCCCTCTTTGCGAATTCCTCCACTAGAGTGGACTTTCCGACACGGCGTGCACCCTTAAGCAGAAGTGCGGTGGAACCGTCACTCGTCCGTTTCCACTCAAGCATTCTGTCATATAGTTTCCTTCTGAAAACTCTCATTTCCCCATTTTTATAAGGTTCAGCATTGCAAATATATGCAAATTTTTCCGAATCCCCGTTTTTATCTTAAGATTTATATGCAGAATCCCCGTTTTTAAAACCTATATACTATGCAAAATCCCCATTTTAAGAAAGGACTTTGTACCAGACGCAAAAAGTAGACACTCCTTCTGTCGTTTCTCATTGTAATAGTTGGAAATTAGACTATAATGACTATATTTACATCAGAATAGTTTAATATTAAGCCATTATGAACGACATGTATACACTCTCGGACATGCAGTTATGCAAGCGGATCGGAGAGAAACTGAAGGCTATCAGGCTTAAAAGAAACATTACACAGCAAAGTCTGGCAGAAGCCGCCTCCATTTCTTTATCCTCCGTCAAAAAGGTTGAGAACGGAGAGATCGGTTCTTTTGACACGTTGCTCCGGATATTAAGAATGCTCGGAATGCTGGAGGCAATCAGCTCCCTTTTTGAAGAGGAGCAGCTCAGTCCCAATGAGTATTATGAGATGATGAACAAGTCTCAGAAGAAGATGCGCAAGAGGGCTGCGGGTAAACTGAAAGTCAACAAGGAGGAATCTGAATGGTAGATGTAGCAAAAGTGAAGCTGTTCGGAATGGACATGGGAACATTCCGATGGGATGAATCATACAACGTTGCCAGATTCGAATACGACAAGAATTTTGCAGACAAAGGAATCGAGCCATCACCCATAATGATGCCTGTACAACAGGGAAGGATATATTCGTTCGGGAACCTGAACAGAGACACATTCAACGGCCTTCCCGGCATGCTGGCCGACTCCCTGCCGGACACATATGGCCGTGCCTTGTTCGACCGATGGCTCACCCTGACAGGAAGGACCTCTGGAAATCCTGTTGAAATGCTATGCTTTCTCGGACAGCGTTGCATGGGAGCCCTGGAATACGAACCTGCCACAGGCCCGGCTTCCGATGAGAACATGAAGTTTGAGATAGATTCTCTGTGATGAGGGCCCTTCATCTGCCGTATTCCCAGGCCCAGGAGATGTTCCGCCGAATGGTATTCAACACCGTCCTGCGGAATCAGGATGACCACACCAAGAACATATCTTTCCTGATGGGCCCGGATGGACGGTGGAGACTGTCGCCTGCGTACGACATGGGATTCGCATACAATCCGTCCGGCTTATGGACCAGGACACACCAGATGTCCATCAACGGGAAGTATGACGACCTGACCAGAAAGGATCTGCTTGCATGCGCAGCGGCAAACAACATCAAGAACGCATCGGAGATTATCGATCAGGTCTGCGATGAGGCTGCGAAATGGCCTTCATCAGCAAAAGAATGCGGCGTTCCCCAGAGTATGATCGACGCAATCGTTCCACACCTTCTGCTCACATTATAAAGCAACAAACATCATGAAAGCTTATAAAACATGTAGAGCGCTATATCTGACGATATTTGGAATCTGCTTGCTGTCAAGCAGTAATCCAAACTCAGCAGATGTACATGAATCCTTTGCAAATAAGGAACTTGTTCACGCAATAAGCAAGTATGTTACATGCCCGGCCGATTCCATTGAGTTGATGCTCGCATCATCAGACTCCATAATCCAGCTGATAGATACTTGCTCTTTGGAGGTCTTGAACTTGAACAATGAAGAAGTCAATAACAGTCTTGTTTCAGCATATGGCAATGAGATTCCTTTAATATTGGAGCTTTATGGCACTTATGACGCGGCAACACGATTCCCAACCAGTGAAGCCAATGCGGCCTTTGCATGGCATGAAGTGGCAAATGCCTTAATTGCCGAACATTACGGAAAAGAACAGGTAGATACGGCAGATGTCGCAACATTGTTCAGAATCGTTGACTGTATTCTTGATTCGTATTCCGCAGGTACCCAATATGACATGAATATATCGGCATGGAGATGGGTAATGTTATCCGATTACAGATTGATTGACGCCTACAAAGCATTGTACGACAGCTGCAATGAGCCATCACTGCTGAAGTCTGTTCAAGATTCATATATAAATCTTCTTGAAATGTACCGTAACAGGTGTGAACAGATTGATGGATACTGGTCTGACCTTCCTCGTGAACTTGCATGCATGCAGATGTCCATGATGGATGAAAGACGAGAATTGATAGAGAACCTTAATTTCCAATATATGCAGGGCAAGATTACCGTACAATCCGTGAAGACCGAGCTTGACAAACGTCCAAAAGAATGGGATGCAGGTGATTTTTGTGGATGGTAACAGTCGGATAATAAGACGCTTCAGGACTGCCCGTCCGTTTCATCCTCCGAGCCGACCCCGGGCAGGGCATTCTTTCCCGTCGGAGCCTTTATGCCGTGACTGATGGCCCTCCTGGCAGCCTTCACTATGCTCTGGTTGCCATCGACCAGCCGCTTGCTGTTCTCCCGGAAACTGCCCAGTACACCCTCCAGATTCCTTTCAATCTTCTCATTCTCGCGGAAGAAGATCCCGACCCTCTCGACCATATCGGTGGCAGCCTTCACAATCTCGTCGATATGTTCCATCTGCTCCTTCTGCACCCAGGCGGTGCGGATCAGGCGGAGGAAAGGAATCAGGGTCTCCTCGGTGGTAATCAGCACATTCTGCCGGAACGCCTTGGCGAAGATATCCTTGTCCTCCATCTTGGCCAGCTGGTAGGCCCCGTAGTTCGGGATGAACATTATCACATAGTCAAGGGTCTTGCGGCCGGCCACATATTTCTGATACTCCTTGCCGGTCAGTTCCCTGATATGGTTTTCTATGGAGGCCAGATTCCTCGCCGACGCCGCAGCCCTTTCCTCGTCTGTCTCGGCGGCAAAATAGTCCGCAAGGGCCGTCAGGGACACCTTCGAGTCAATGAGGATGTCGGTATTGTCAGGAAAATGCAATGCAAAATCGGGCCTCATCGTCTTGCCGGTCTCATCATTGACAATGCGGTTGCCCTTCCTGTCCCGCAGCCAGAACTCGGAATCATAATCCCGTCCTTCCGTCAGATTTTCGGCCTTCAGAATATTCTCCAGTATGGTCTCTCCGAAAATTCCCTGCACCTTGCTCTGTCCCTTCAGAGCCTTGGCCAGATCCTCGGCAGTGTTTCCGATGGTCTCGGTCTGCTCCTTGAGATGCCTGACTGTCTCGGCAAACTGGATCTTGATGGAGGTGCTGGCCTCGGTGTGGGACTTCTTCTGTTCCTCGAAGGCCTCCGTCATTCCCTTGATTGTCTGGTCAAGACCGCCGGTGATATTCTTCATTGTCTCGGCAGCCTCTTTCCTGAGGGCCTCCTCGCGGGCCTTGAGATTCTTCTCATTTTCCAATGCCAGGGCCGTTCTGGCAGCCTCAATGGCATTTTTCTGGGCTTCCTCCAGCTTTGCGAGAGACTTGTCGTAATTGTCCTTCAGCTCCTTCAAGGCCTGTCTGTGGCGCTCTTCCCCGTCCTCGCGAAGCCTTTCCTCAGACTTTGCAGCTTCCTCGGCTTTGGCAAGGGCCAGGTCCCGCTGGCCAAGCTCCCCTCTCAATTCCTCGACCGAAGTCCTGAGAGAAGCCAGCTCGCTGTTCTTCTCCTCAATTTCAAGCTGCTGCCGCCTGATAAGGTCTCTGGACTTGCCTGAGGAGACAACCCAGACTGTCGCTATCGCAATGATGACGACCGCAGCGATTATGGCAATGGTAACTGCAATATCCATAGCTTGTTTTCGGAAATGACTGATTATTTCATAGAATCCGGTTCACCACCCTGACTTTTAATGACACGGTAACGGCGCTGAAGAGCGACAAGGACACTTTTTTCAGCTAGCGGATTCAGTCCACGGAATGTAGTCCTCTTTTTCAATTCTGCCAGAGGCATTGTCAGCAGAAGCTTCGCAAGACACTCGTCCGCAAAGGAATTGGTAACAACATTGACTCCGGTAAAATCCAATACTACACGTTCATCTCCCTCCAACAGCGGAAGAAGCTGCCGGCGTATCCTGGCACCCATTTCCCTTGTGCCGAAGTTCTCGCCAAACTGTGAAAATTTAAACTCTACCATAACTTGCTCAATTCATCCGTTTCCAGGAATGGTTCATTAAACTCCGCCTCCATTTACGATAATACAATTTCACAAATTTACTAAGTAATTTTCAAAATACAGCCAGCATCATCGCACCTGTATGAGGAATGAGAACTCATAGTCCCTGTCGGAAGGGACGCAGTGGTATGGCTCCGGCTCGGAGCCCCAGCTGTCATAGCCTCCCACTCCGCGGTGGAGATGGTCGAGGCAAACCTCCACGTAGTCTCTCGGGACAATGTCGCAGACATGGGACTGCGGGCGTACAAATCCTTCAGTATCAAAGTCTTCTATACTGTTACGGAGAGCATTGAACTCGAACGGAACATCCGATGTGATGGTCAGTCCGTGCTTCTTGGCCGAAAGGGAAAGCCGGCGCACATCGGTGTGGTGTCCGTTCTCCTGAGGGCGGACATAAGGATAATACAGATCCCTGACATCGGCACTGTAGCATCCGATGAGAGTGCCGGCCTTACGGTCAACATAGTTCTCCTCCGGTCCCCTGCCATACCAGCCGGCATTGGAATACTCCGCCGGAATCCTGAAACGCAGGCCGACTCTCGGGAGACCAGGTGTACCTTCCGGACATGCCCCGAAGCGGCAGAGAACCTTCAGAGCTCCGGATGCCAAAATCGTGTAATCCATTGAGAATGAATTGCCTGCTTCAAGGTCATAAACCACTTTGACACTGGCCTCATTGCCGGTCACCTCAGCATTGACGGACTTCACCGCCGGGTCTGATTTCCATACGGCAAGCCTGGCAGGCATCGCACATCCGTAGTCATTGTCGGTCGGAGCCCTCCAGAACGAAGGCCTGAAGCCGAAACCGTCCTTGATGTACTCGACATTGCGGACCCTGTAGGAAGTTACATTGCCGGTGGCCTTGTCAATGCTGAAAGCCAATCTCGACGAACTGACTGTGAGGTCGGAATCCGACTCGTCAATCTTAAGAGCCGGTCCGTCAGCATTGGCCTCAGCCACCTCATACTTCCCTCCGAGATAAATCTGGCCCTTGGCGACCTCGTGGCTGGAACGGTCTATTGCAGAAAGGTTTACAAAATATTCCCCGGCCGTCTCAGGCAATGCGAAAAGGTCCACCTCCGTCCCGGTCTGAGGTTCCAGGTCAAGGCGGAAAGACTTCTGCTGACAAGGCTTGCCATCCCTCAGAAGCGTCATTGTAAATGAATAATCGTCGGTATCGGTAAAGTAGAACCTGTTGAAAATCTTCACCTTGCCGCCATCAGCAGGCTCGAATGAGAAATTCTGGTAGGCGTATTTGACTTCCGCCATTGCCGGATGCGGGTTGCGGTCCGGGTTCACTATTCCGTTGCAGCAGAAATTGGCGTCAGAAGGCTGGTTCTCCCCGAAGTCCCCGCCGTAGGCCCAGTAAGGACGACCCTCATCATTCTTCACCAGAATACCCTGGTCAACCCAGTCCCAGATGAAACCGCCCTGAAGATGAGGATATCTGTAGATCGCCTCCCACTGGCCGATGAGATTGCCGTTGGAATTTCCCATTGCGTGCGAGTACTCGGAAGGGCATACAGGCCTGTCAGCACCCCTCTCGCCAATGGCATTGAACCAGTCAGCTCCCGGATACTGAGGCACATACATATCCGTGTTCCATTCCCACTGAGCCCTCTCGTAATTGACAGGACGGTTCATCAGATCCTTCTCCTGAGCCTTGAGGTAGAGGTAGGTATTGTAGAAATTGTATCCGTTGCCGGCCTCGTTTCCGAGAGACCAGATGGTGACGCAAGGATAGTTCCGGTTGCGGAGAAACATGTTCCTGGTGCGCTCCATGTGGGCATCTAGCCATTCCGGAGCATTGCCGAGGGTATGACCCTTGCTGAGATTGTAGCCCCGGCCGTGAGACTCGATGTTGGCCTCGTCGTAAACGTAAAGGCCGATCTCGTCGCAGAGTTCGTAGAACTGCCTGTCCTGTGGATAGTGGCAGAGGCGTACCGCATTGATATTGTGGGCCTTCATCAACTCCAGGTCCTTGCGGCAGAGCTCTCTCGGGACATAATGCCCTGTATTCTCGTTATGCTCGTGGACATTGACGCCCTTGAACTTGACAGGCTGGCCGTTCACGAGGAAAAGATTGCCCCGGAGCTCGAACCTGCGGAAGCCGACATTGAACGGAACCACTTCGGAGACCTTTCCGTCGCGGCTCAGGGTGATGAAGAGGCGGTAGAGGTTCGGAGTCTCGGCCGTCCATTTCAGCACATCGGCTATTCCGGCATCGAAGCTGATTTCAGTACCGGAGGCCGCCCCTGCGGAACCGTCAGCCGAGCCGCTGCTTACCACATTGCCTGCCGCATCGACGAGCTCATAGCCGAGCCTGAAGTCTGCGCCCGCATCGGAATCATTCTGTATCAATGCCTTAAGACGAAAGATGCCGTCAGAGTAATTCTCATCCAGACTTGAGACCACGGTGAAGTCCTCAATCTTGAGCTCAGGCTGGGACCAGAGAAAGACATCGCGCTCGATACCGCTGATCCTCCAGAAATCCTGGCATTCGAGATAGGAACTCGTGCTCCAGCGGTAAATCTTGATTACCAATTCGTTATCCCCGTCCACCAGATATTTGTCGAGGAGGAATTCGGCCGGGTCCTTGGAATCCTCATTATAGCCGACTTCATTGCCGTTGACATATACATACACACCGGACTTGGCGCCGGCGAGGTGGAGGTAGACATTCCTCCCCTTCCAGGATTCAGGCACCCTGAATGTCCTGCTGTAAACCCCGTAAGGAATGACGTCCGGCAATGACGGAGGTGCCGGATGCCCACCCAGGAACTCATATGGCTGATTCACGTAAATGGCTGTGCCATAGCCCTGTACCTCCCAGTTTCCCGGCACTGTGATCTTCCCTTTCTTCTCCGTCTCCCCTTCCACATACCGGAAATCCCACTCTCCGTTCAGCAACTCGTAATAAGGGCTGCGGCCATAGTCGAATGTGGCTGCGCTTTCCCTGTCCCCGTAGGTCATGAATGTGGTGCGCGCAGGAAGCTTCCCCACACTCAATACGGACAAATCCCTGTGGTAAGGCAATGATTCATCGGCATCTGCGCCCTTAGCCATCTGTATTCCCGCCAGCATGGCCGACAGGACAATGATTGAGGAAAATACTCTTCTCATATCGTCATCAGTTAGTGTTCCCGCAATATAGCATTATTTATCCTGTCTCGCAAATGTCCGCTAGCCTTTCTTCACCCGTTTCGCCCGGTCAAGCCAGAAGTCAGAAACCTTTTACAAGAAACTCGCGAAGACTTAGATGGATTATTCCCTCATCGTCAGTTCTTGTCACCATCGGCGTCAAGGATATAACATATTTAGGATAATTATCCTTAATCTTCTTCAGAGCACCGAATTCCCTTTCCCTGGTTTCCTCCCCGGCTATTAGATATGATGCCTGAGCGTAAACTCGGGAAGTGCCTTTCGTACATACGAAGTCTATCTCACCTGCCTGCAGCTGGCCGACCTGAACCTTATACCCGTCATGTACAAGCTGCTGATAGATGATATTCTCTATTACTTTCTCAATATCTTTATCACGGCCTACCAGAGTTTGAGTATTGCGTATTCCAACATCCTCGAAATAATATTTATCATTGCTCTCCAGCAGTTTTTTGCCCCGAATTTCAAAGCGTTCAACCTTGTGAACTATATATGCGTCACTCAGATACTTGATATATCTGAGTGCAAGATCAGTAGAAACCGACTCTTTTCGCCCCCTCATGTATTTGCTGATTGAGGTCGCCGAAATCAGCTTTCCTGTATTGTCAGCAAGGAACTTCACCAGATTATATAGGAAAGGCACATTCCTGACCTTATGCCTAAGGATAATGTCTTTCATCAAAGCGGTATTGAGAACATCTTCACAATAAGTCCTAAGTCCGTCAATATCAGCCAAATCATATAGCTTTAAACCAGGAAGACCGCCGACGTCAATGAACTTCCGCAGGGACTCATCACTGTCCGTCAAAGAATGAAACCTGAGGAAATCCAGATAGCATAGAGATTGAACATAAATTTCGTGATGACGACCGCCAAGTTTGGTGGACAGGTCGCCCGACAAGGTTTCCGCATTACTTCCAGTGACAACAATTTCCACCCCATTCTCTGTCCTGTAGTTGCGAAGACTATCCTCGAAGTCCTTTATTTCTTGAACCTCATCAATAAGAATAAAGTTGGTTCTCGCGGAATCTATTCTGGCATCAATGTAATCGTTCAAGTCCGAATCATTCTTTATCTCCTTCCATTCTTTCTTTTCCTTATCTATGAAGATTACATTATTCTGCGAATCCGATGAAAGCAGTCTCTTGAGATCCAGCAGAACGAAGCTCTTGCCGACACGTCTTTGACCTGTCAGCACTATTATTGTCTGTTTTCCGAGATGCCGGCGTATCTCATGTATGTATTCCGGCCTTGATAATATTTCCATAGTGCAAAAATAACGATTTTATCGCATATATACGACAAAATTATCAGAAATCGCAGTTTTATCGTATTACATTCCGTTTTCAAGTCAATATGAAACCGTTCGCCCGGTCGGGATGGCAGAGGGCCAAACCAACGGAGAAGGGGCCGGAGAACCGGTCCCTTCTCAAATATGCAATGAAATTACACCAATGTGACAGTGTCAATTATGGAAACGACTATCTCTACCCTTGCATAAGCGAGCTCAAACTGTACAAGTAGCGGCAAACGCATAGATACGCAAAGAGGGTGACTGTCAGTCTTACGGCTTTCAGTCACCCTCTCATTATTCAATACGCCGGGACTATTTTGCCGGAGCGATTACGATATCGTCGAGGAAGATACGCTTGCCACCGGTCTTGGTGTAGTCGATGGCTCCGGTCTCCTTGTTGAGAAGGGCTGTCGCCAAGAGAGTAATTCTGGTATCCTTGTCAGCACCGATTACCTTGACTGAGAAATCAGTCCAGAAAATCTCATTCTTTCCTTGCGGAGTGCTCAGCTCATCACTGTACTTGGTACCGTTCTCAAAGCTTCCATTACCCTTGATTACAAGTGTAAGCGTATAGTCGTCAATTGTACCTGAGCCCTGTACCATTCTGGCCCACTTGAAATTGACATTGATATCCTTTCCTGCAGGATCTACAGGAGGCAAAGTTATAGATGTCTGGCTGCTGGATTTAGTCTTGCCCATCTTGAGGTAGCATTCCTGCGGATATACTACATTGTTTGCGCCATCCGCCTTGCCCGGAATATAATATCCGATGGCATCACGCAGCGGTGCGAAAATTTCATTCAGCGCAGCTGTGGCGTAAATGTTAGGAGCCTTTGCACTCAGATTCTTGTTACCTACGGTATCGTAGTCTCCAGGGTCAGTAGCCTTGGCAGCGTCGATTACAGGCTGCAACCAGCTGAAGTCATCGGCGAAAATGATACCTGTAGCAAACTGCCTCACAGTGACAGTCTTGGTATAGCCATAAGCCTCATTTTTGAAGGTTACGGTCGTACTCCTCGCCTCACCGGTGTTGGCCTCAAAGGTTACTGGAATCTGATAGGTGCCTTTCTGTCCCTCAGCCGCAGGGAGAGTTAGCCAGCTGCCTTCAACTGCCACAGTGAAATCAACATTCGCATCGATGTTGTAGTTGACAACTCCACCGAGACCGCTGACGCCGAGATATGTGTAAGGAGCACTCACGTCAATCCTTGGCTCGAAGTTGTCCTGCTTGATCATCACATATGCCTCAATGTTCTTGTCCTCGTTGTAGAAACGAACGTATCCGCTTCTGGTCGCGCCGGTCAGGTTAGCTGCCAGGGTGAAGGAATGGTATGACTTCTCAACAAGACCACGGGTAGAAGGAACCTCAGCCTCGGTAATCCAGGAGTCGGAAATCTCTAACTGATAATCAATATTGGACTGGACAGTGACATCGAAACTGTCACCCTCTCCGAGAAGAGCGGATGTGCTCTTGTCAGTGACAACGCTGATGAGAGGATCAAGCTCTCCGCCTGCTGCTGACTGTATCACGGTAATATATTTGTGAGTAACGCCTGACACGATGTCAATCTGGCCTTTTCTCATCTCCGTGCTGGTGCTTGGCTCGCAGATTACCTCAATGTCAACAGGAGTATCAGCGACACCTGAATTGCTGCCAAATGACAGCCAGCTGACATTGCTGCTTACTGAGAAATCTGCAGAGGACGTAACTTTGATTGTTTTGCTTGCCGCAGGCGTTCCCTCGAAAGTGAGAACCCCGTCTTCAAGCCCGGAAACGGTTATGTCGGCAGTTGTAATCACTTCTGAACCAGCTGCAATGCACTTGATGGTAGGCTGCCATTCATCAGAGGCCGTGTTGGCGAGGGAAAGACGCATTGTTCCGCCATTAGGCTTTGCCAATGCTCCGCCCTCACTTTTCCAGTTGGCTGCGCATACGAAGCGGAAGTCTGCATAATCAGTAGTATTCTCAAGCTTTACCACAGCGCTTACGTCCACCTTGTCAGATGACGATGTCTTCATAGCATGGGTATAGACAATCTCGCTTCCAGGCTCGTCAGTAGTCTGCCTCAATGAAGCCGGAACAAGCCACTTATCTCCATCCTTGTATTCAAGCCGCCAGAATTTATGGCCGGTAGCTGAAGTAGCTGCCTGGAAAGAAATGCGGAGAATGGTTCCCGCTGCAACAGGGGAGTCTGTCCGGAACTCCCAATAGTCGCCAGGCCAGGCACCGGTGACATACGGGTCTCCACCACCTCCCACGACTCTTGCAAACTTGTTGTCCGGATCCACCTTGGCTGGATCGCTGATATAGAATATCTTGCCTGAACCTGTCACGGCATCAATATAGCCGTCCTTCGGGAATGTATCCAGGAAATTGATTTTGTCTGCTGTATTTCCCACACCGATAATCCACTGTACCGGGAAGCCCTCCACGGAAACTTCTTTTTCGCCATACTGAGTGATAGGTATCACAATGAGGGAATCCTTCTCCATTCCGGAGAATCTGAAGCGGAGATTGAGATTCGCACCACGGATTGCTCCTGAATTGGCGGCAAGCTTGAGTTTCAGTGTATCGACCTGCTTGGATTCAATATGATTGTTCCCGTCAGTAATCCACTCGACATTCTCTGTCGCATAATCAGACATAGGCTCGAGATTATACGTCCAATTTACGTTTGAGAATATATTGAGGGTCAATGTTTTTGCAGTGAACTCCGACTCGAACACCGCCGCACTGGTCTCGAAAAAGTCAGGGCTGACAGCCTGATTGACTACAATCATTCCAGGCAAGGCTTCGAATCCCTGGCCCTTGTCCACGTAAATATTGAAGTATGCCTCGCGTAAATCATTCTGTGAAGTGTTCCTCGTGGTCTTGAACAGGAATAACCCGTCCTTTTCGCCTTCTGACGGGAAAGGAGTGACCCAATCATAGTTCTCCTCTCCCTCTACGGGCGCGATTTTCCATCTTAGGTTGGACCTTACCTCGAACTTGGTAGCGGCTACCACGTGCTGCGCCGGATTTGCCGCTGCCGAATATGCGTTCGGCTCGAGATCCAAAGTATACTGTGCCGCATCATCAATGGTGGCAACCTGCTTTCCTCCGGCTGTCACATCTATATACGGTGCTCCAACAATCTTGAACTCATCTTCTTCCTTGCAGGAAAACGCAATGGCAGCTGCCAGAGCAAGAGACGAAAGAATATATATTGACTTTTTCATATTCATCATTCGTTTTATTGTGCCTTATAAGGATTCCTGTGCTGCCCGCCGCTGAGTTTCTTGTAGGACCAGTCGAGAGCGGTGTGCATATCGTCGTCTCCTCCCATACGCTCAAGGGCCTTCTGTACATTGAGCTTGTTTGAAGTGGCTGTGTAGTTAGGATAAGCAAATCTTGTAGGAAGCTCATAATCGTTGGAGTCTGTACCTGAGCCGATGGTAAGAATAGGATACTCGGTTCTCCTCCATTCATTGTATTGCTCGAATCCGCAATAGTACAATGAGAGATATTTCTGTGAGAGTATCAATTCTTCCTCACTCTTGTAAATGCTGGTACCGTTGGCAACGGCGTCCCAAGATGCCAGTGGTGATGCCAGGAGTTTCTCGAAATCAGATGCCTTGATTGTCTTTGGAGAAGGGGCGGCTGCTCCAACCGTACGCCATTTCTCTATGTTGGCGTCCATTGCTGCCTCATAGAGTTCCTTGGCCGTCTTGCCTTCAACCGAAAGAACTCCTTTGGCTACGCCCTCTGCCTCAATAAAGAGTATCTCGGAGTATTCCATGAGGAAAGATGGGAAGTCGGCTCTGCACATAAAGTCGTAACTTGCGTATGAGGTCCCTACATCCACAGTCGAATTCTGGGAGGCTGGACATCCAGAAACAGCACCCTTCCACTCGCCGTTCCTGTACTTTCCGAACATCTGGAGCCTTGGATCCACAAAGACGGAATGTCCATCGTTATTGAACTGGACCATCATTGAGATTACTCTCTCGGAGAACCTATAATTCTGGAAACTTGTTTGGTCCGGCTTGGAGGTACCCCAATATGACATATACGGGTCCTGATTCTGGAACGGAACTGTCGCATTGTCATCATTTGAAGACATTACCGGATATTTTTCAGGATTGTCAATCATTTCCTGGATTCTGGACCAGCAATCGAGGGAGGCTATACCAGAATAACGGCATAGCAGCCTCATTCTCAACGAATTGGCAAATTTGGCCCACTTGGCCATATTGTCATTGTACATAGCGTCAAGGCCTGTTTTAAGCTGGGATGGCTTCCTGAGCAGAATGACGGATGCCGAGTCCAAATCCTCAATCATATCGGACAGAAGTTCCTCCTGGCTCTCGAATGCCGGTGTCCTGTTCTCTGAATACTTGTACGCTTCTTTGTAGGGAATATCTCCGAAAAGGGATGACAAGATGGACAGATTGTATACCTTGAATATAAGGCCCAAAGCCTCGTAGTATGGATCGTTCCACTTGCGTGCCAGTTCGATCATATGGTTGCTGTCACCACCGTATCTTGCGTAAGTGTCCCAAAGGGTCTGGCTGTTTCCGCCGGTGATGATGTACTCCTTTATATGCTGGGTCTGGCCCGCTGTGAATGCGCTCATCTGAATCAGCTCGTTGTTATAATACTGAGCCTGTTCCTGAATCTTCGAGCCAACTCCATATAGAATAGGCTCAAAGCAGTTGTACGCCTGGATATCTCCGTAACCAATACCATTAGGATTAGTGTTGATTTCTTCGAAGTTCTTCGTGCAGGCGGAGAAAGCCAGCAGGACGGCAACTGAAAGAAATATATTTGTAAATCTGTTCATAACTTTAGAATCTTATCTTGATGTTTCCACCGAAGGATCTGCACAAAGGGAAGGCGCCAGCCTCAATTCCTCGTTTGGTATTTGCTCCCACATAGCCAGTGACCTCCGGATCATAGAACGGATAGTCTGTTATGCAGAAAAGGTTTGTCGCATAGGCCGAAATTGTGATTCCTTGAAGAATTTTCGTCTTGGCCATCAAGGACTTAGGGAAGTCATACGAGATGGATAGTTCCTTCATCTTGAAGAAAGAAGTATTGTAGATATACTCTTCGAAGTTGTAACGATTGGCCTTGTAATTGGAATAATACTTGACGATGTCGGTTGTGAGAATCTCATTCTTCTGGCATATGGTGTTGCCGTCCTCGTCAACGCCGATAACATTGACTCCCGGAGCCACAAGCCCGTCATTACGTCCTTCGAGAGTATTCTTGAGTTTTCCCTGATAGCCGAGGATGGCGGCGGTGACTGAGTGTGTCTTTCCTCCAATCTGGGCTGAGAATGTAGCGTTGAGCGTGAGGTTCTTCCAGGTAAGAGTTGTGTTTATACCGCCGAGCCAGTCCGGGTTGACATTCCCGTAATACTGCAGGTCTGTTGACATTGACGGGAGTCCGTCCTCGCCGATTTTGACCTGATTCGAGCAGTCAACTTTGTTTCCGGCATCATCGATGTAATAAGAACCCGCAGGCGTCTTGTCGAGACCGATACCCCAAAGCTGGCCCATTCTCTTGCCGACATAGTCGTAAACGAAGAGTCGGCTGCCGATGGTGGTTCCCATATCTTCCTGGAAAGGAAGAGAATTGTCCCAACCGTCGTACATTTCCTTGAGGATGCCTATATTCCTGGATGCATTCACGTTGACTACCCATCTCCAGTCACGTGTCTTGACAGGGACGAAACTTGCAGCTATCTCGATACCTTTGTTGCGGATGAGACCTACATTGGTAGTATAGTATTTCGCACCGGTAATATAGTCGTAAGGCACATCATATATCTGGTCGGTAACGTCAGTCTGGTAAATTGCCACATCGAAGCCGATTCGGTTCTTCAGGAACTTCGCCTCGATACCGGCTTCCCAAGTTTCCACATTCTCCGGCTTCAGATAATAATCAGGGTATGTTGCGCCCGGTCTGTATCCGCCAGGGAAGTTCGTCGATGTGTAATTGTAAGTGATGGCGTATGGATTCGTATCCTTACCCACGTTTGCCCATGAGAGCCTCAGTTTCAAGAAAGAAATCGCAGGGCAGCAATCCTGGAAATTGGCGAGCTTGTCAATGAGGATGGAGCCGCTGACTGACGGGTAGAAATATGACCAGTTGCCGGGTGAAAGGGTTGAAGACCAGTCGTTCCTGGCAGTGAGGTCGAGATATACCCAGTCGTCCCAACCGAGGGAAACAAGGCCATAAAGGCTATTTACGACCTTTTTTGAGCGATAGGCACTATAATCCGGGTTGGTGCCTGCAGGATAGTTGGATGTATTATATACTCCCTCTATGTCAAGTTTATCTATGGTATATTTCCAGCTTCTGCGGTTATATGTCATGTTGTTTCCGCCGATACCTACTGTTACGGTGAACCTGTCACCGGCAAATGCGTCTGAATACTTGAGCATAAAGTCGGAGTTCATCTCAAGGATGAAATTGCTCTGCTCCCTGTACCATCCCTGAGGATAGTTGTAAGTATAGAACGGCTTGCGCTGTGTGCGGAATTCATTCGTGAAGTCGGCTCCGGTCTTGAGGTCGAGGGTAATCTTTTCCTTCCAGAGATTGATGGAGAGGCCTATGGTACCGAACACCCTGTCCTTGTCCTGTGTGTTATTCATGGCATAGAGGACACGGTATGGGTTATAGTAATTGTTCTTGCCGATGAGCAGGTCAGGGTCATTTCCGTAGGTCTCGGCATTCCATCTTCCCTGGAAATGCTCGTCCTTGTAGTTCTGCATCGAAACGTTAGTCCTATTCCAGACGAGCTGATATACCACGGAGTTGTTTGAATATCCAGAGGAAGGCATATTGTCGGAATCAGTCAAATAATAGTTGACATTGGCATTGACCTTCATCCACTTGTTTATCTCGCTCCTGAATGAGAGGGAAATGGATTTTCTCTTGTAGCCGGTATTGGGCAGGATGTACTCATTCCTCGTGTTCTTGAAAGAGAGACGCACGGAAGTCCCTTTGCCGTTTCCTCCTTCGATTGACACTGAGTTGTCCCATGTCCAACCTGTACGGAAGAGACCGGTGTACCAGTCATCCTTGTATGTCCAAGGTGTCCTGTGGGCCATTCCTGTCGTATAATCCATTCCATCTGCTTGATAACGCATCAGGTTGGCATCATATTTTTCACCAAAGGCATAACGGCTGTAGTTCCTGCTAAGGCCCTCCGGATTATGCTCTGCCGTAAATCCATTGTACTCGTTGAGACCCAGGTCGGAACCTGAACCATAGGTTGTCTGGAAATCCGGCCAGTATCCTGCCTTGTCTGCGGTAAACTGGGAAGAATATGTGACACCTATGCCTTTTGCCTTCGATCCGGACTTGGTGGTTACGATGATGGCACCGTTACCTGCGCGGGAACCGTAAAGCGCAGTTGCGGCGGCACCCTTGAGCACTGTCACGGATTCAATGTCATCAGGATTGAGGTCGGAAGCACCGTCTCCGAAGTCGATAGGGTTGTCCTGATTGGTGTAGCCGGAGCCGGACGCATTGGAGACGGTTCCTGATGTAATCGGAATACCATCGACTACGAAAAGGGCAGAACTGTTTCCGTCGAGGGAAGTTTCACCTCTGACAATCACCTTGGTTGAGCCGATTGGACCGGCAGCCTTGTTGAATTGAACGCCGGCGACTTTACCCTCCATACCGCCAAGCCAGTTGGAGTTCTGTACTGTGTTCAATGCGTCTCCTGAAACGTCTGTAGCAGCATAACCAAGAGAACGCTTCTCTCTTTTCATTCCGAGCGCTGTTACGATCACCTCATCCAGTTGCTCTGAATCAGGCTTCATTATAATTTCATAGACAGACGATTTGCCGACTGTGACCTTTTGTGAGAAATATCCCATAAACTGTACACTCAGCACATCTCCTTCCTTGGCGTTGATGGAGAATTTTCCATCAACATCTGTAATAGATGCGGCATTCTTGCCTTCGACTACGACAGAAGCGCCTACGAGTGGCAGTGTCTTGTCCGTGTCATACACTGTACCCTTGATCTGGCTCTGGGCAGAGGTGTCAGGGCTACCTGACAATAACGCCAACAGAACCGCAATCGAGGTCAGGATGGACTTTCCATACGATTGAATCATATCCGCTAGATTTAAAGATAATGAATAAATTATGGTTTGTACAAATAAGCATCTGTGGAGAATGCTTTAGGTCTGGTCATTATTTCGCGATAGACATTTCCGAAGTCATCGACTACCTTGATGTCCAAAGTTGATGTTGCCGATGAGGCTGTCACCTTGAAGCAGTGAGTGGTGGTCTCAGTTAGGAAACTCGGATCGGATGAAATACTCGAGTCGTTGAATCTCTTTACGCTCAAGGCTGCGATATGGAGAGGGTCGTAAGCGGTAACCTTGCTGTATGTCAAAGGCTTGCCGTTCTCCGTGACCTCAAGCGACCAGTCATCGTTCCAGTTCCATATATTGATAAGTACCTGATTGTTGGAATTGGCCGGATAGGCTTCTATATATTTCTTCATCATCGAGGAGTTTCGTATAGATTCCGGCATATTCGGGACATCGTCCCAGGTAAACGCCACATTGTTCAGGTCATAACTTCTGAACTGGTAATCATCCGGCCACCCAGTCCCCTTGTATCTCCACTTGATATCGGTCCCGTTAACATCCCAGATACCATAACCGGCCGGAGAACCGTCAATGCTCAAGTTCAGGCCTGGTGTAAGTTTTCCGCACCACCACCAAGATGCGCAGATGGCACCTGAGTTATGTTCCCGGATATCTCCTGCATCCACGTTATATACTACGTGGGTGTGTCCGGTAATCAATTCCGCCTTGTATCCGCTTAGGGCAGATTCAAGATGCGCTGTCGAAGACATGCGATAGGTCCCATCAGGTTTGTAATAAGGAGCGTGTCCTGTAAGCACCACCGGCATTGTTTTAGGCACAAATGCCAAATCCTTTTTGAGCCATGAAATCTCATCTGAAGTAAGGTTGACATCATAAGTCCGCACTACGGAAGACTCTCCTCCCGGATTGGTGCATATTATATTGTCCAAGACGATGTAATGTACATTGCCAAGGTTGAATGAGTAATAGGTCGGGCCCAATTGTTCCGAATACTTCAAAGCCGTTGCCAAATCTCCCTTGGAATGCATGTCGTTATCGTGATTTCCCATAGTATGGAATACCTGGATTCCGTCAAGGGCATTGATTTCCTGAATGTAGTTCGGCAGCCAATAGCTTTTCGAATACCAATACAAATCCCAGGTCATGTCTCCGAGAGTGATGGCGTAGAATTTCGTGCCGGGATTGTCAATAATGTACTGATTCAATTCTAACGTAAACTGTCGGAACTGCTTTATGTCGTTGTTGCGATTTGCCAGATGCATATCTCCGAGGACGATGAGCTTGTAATTGTCGTTTGGGACCTTTACAAGCTGGAAATCGTGGCGCTCCGGTATTGAGGCCGTTTCCGTGAGATTGTCATAGAATTTTGGCAGGACTCCGGAAGTGATCACCTCATATCCGCCTGGAATGGATATCGAGACACAACCATAGGTCTTTTTGGACATGAGTTGATAGATTCCGTTTTCATCGGTACTGACGACTTCGATACCGTCGGTAACCACCACGTCCTTTACGCCTTCACCTTGGCAAAGCACGGTTCCATAAACAGTAGTGCCATCCTCAATGTCAATATCAACATCGTAAATGATGCTTATGTTTACATCTCCGATGGTTTTCTTCTGCCCGGCGCGCCTTATTGCGAAACTGTATCGGTCTGTATTAACCTGCTCATTCAGGACAAAGGAGAACATCCCGCTTCCTATTTTGGAAATCTCGCAATCAAAGCTTGAAGTCAATGATGTCAGAACCACTACATCGCCAATTCTCGGAATATTGGTCCCAACTGTCTTCAATGTGCATTCTCCACCCTTGACTGACTCGATAGTGGAAGGCAGTACAATTCCGGATACATTGAAGTCACCGCTTCCTTGAGAACTGTTGTCTCTATCCTCCCCAGAATCACCACAAGAAACGCAGGCGGAAACGAAGAGGAGGATACAACTTGTCAGATGCAAAAGTTTATTCATATAAATAACATTATTGGTACGTAGTTTCAATCACATTTGGTAATGTTCTAAACTTCCTGTTTTTGTTTCGATTTGAAAGCAAACTTGTAAACTTTCCAATGATAAAACGCACATTTTATTTACGAGTCGAAACAAAGGTAATATAAAAAATATTTTACACCAAATATTTTTAATTAACACCCTGCAATTTTTTCACAATCTTAATAAATGACTGTCATAGGCTTGTCTTCTTCTTCGATATGCCCGCTCGCTGCTTCCTATAATGTTATTTATGAGAAGCTTTGCATAAGTTCTTCAAGTGGATCAAGCAACATCTGAAGATAAAAAAGTTCTGGGGCACGTCAGAAAACGCAGTCCGCATTCAGATCTACTCTGCGATCATAGCCTACTGTATGATGGCTATAGTGCAGAAAAAGATGAACATTGAACGCTCCATCTACGAGATGCTGCACATTGTAAGCATCTCATTAACAGATACTACCAACCTTAAAGACCTCTTTGCAAAACCTAACTGCAATATTGTCAATGAACTGGATGGTTCTACCGAGCCCAGTTTGTTTGATTGTTAAACTTTATAATAATCGTCCGGAACTTTTACCGGACAGCAATGAATTCATTACTTTATTGCAAGAAGGGGAGATGACTAATTTCACCTCCCTTCTGTTATATACATATGCGGAACATCTAGTCACCATTCCACCGTACCCACGAATACAGCCGGCCCGGTGAGGAATACATCCACAGCTGAAAATTCCGGTCTTTCGCCGGGGCGGAGAATCAGGGATGGGGTAAAGGTCACATTGAGTTCGGCAATACGGGCCCGTACGGAGCAGACGACAGGTTCAGGTTCCGTGACCGTGTCCGGTTCTCCCGAGCGATTGTAACCGGCAGAGGAGTCCGCCCGGCTGACTGCAACGCGGTAGGCTATCCAAGAGGCCATGGCGGAGGCGGTGATGCCGGTTCCGCAGGCAAGGGTCTCGTCCTCGACCCCCTTCTCGTATGTGCGCACGACAATGTCCCGGGGCGCATTGACCTTCACGAAGTTCACATTGACCCCCACCGGGGCGAACCTCGGATCATGCCTCAGCGGGCGGCCCTCCCCCACAACATCCAGTTTGTCAATATCTTCCACGAATCTTACCAGATGTCTTGTACCTGTATCGAGGAACCAGTCGCAGGACCTGTCCCCGTAATAAGGCTTTGCTCCGCTTACATTCTTCATTCCCAAACGGACAATTCTCGCCGCATTGGTGAAAGCCTCAGCCTCGCCGGAGAGAAGTTCCGCCTCGTGCGGGCCGTCAGGGGCCTCGAAACGGAAATTCTTGTAACCGAGATCCGCAGCGAAGGCCACAATGCACCTGCCCCCGTTGCCGCACATCATGCCGCCGGAGCCGTCGGAATTGTAATAGCGCATACGGAAGTCATAGTCTCCGCTCTCCTCAAGCACCATCAGACCGTCCGCCCCGAATCCGGTATGGCGGTCGCACAATGAGGAAATACGCTCCGCACTTAGGTCAATCGAAGCACCTCTGCCATCGGCAATGAGAAAGTCGTTGCCGGCCCCGTGATATTTGTAGAATTTCATTGATATTCAGAATATTAACTTAGTCAAATCCAAGAGCCCATTATTTCGAGGCAAGATTCTCCGAGACAATCCTGCACAGGAGGCGAACACCTTCCCTGAGCCTGTCAGGAGTCATGAATGAGAAGTTCAGCCTCATTGTATTGAGACCCTTCCTGCTGCCGCCCTTATGCATTGCCTCGACAAAATCAGTGAAGAACATATTTCCGGCAACGTATGCGACCCCGGCGGAGAGCGCAGTGTCGTAGAACGCCATCGAGTCGAAGCCTTCCGGCAATGTCAGGAAAAGGAAGAGACCGCCCTCAGGATGGGTCCAGCTCACGCCCTCAGGCATATTCTTCTCCAGTTCCTCAAGCATAATGTCCCTCTTGGCCCTGTATGACTCAATGCTTTTCTTCAGATTGGCATCCAGCCTTCCTGAAGTCAGGAACTCAGCAGCAAGGTACTGGTCGAATACCGGAGGGCAGAGGTCCAGGGACTGTTTGCAGAGATAAACCTGATGTAGAAGGTCTGGATGGCCGAACATCCATCCGAGACGCAGGCCAGGACACATTATCTTGGAGAATGATCCGAGGTGAATGGTTCTGTCCGGAGCAATGGAATATATGGAATCCACCGGTTCACCTTCGTATCTGAGTTCCTTGTAAGGGCAGTCCTCCAGAATGATAAAGTCGTATGTTTCAGCAAGTTCCGCAAGCACCTTCCTCTCTTCCAATGTCAATGTCTCCCCTGACGGATTCTGGAAGTCGGGAATCATATACATCAGTTTCAGCCGTTTCCCGGAAGACTTGATATCGGCAATGGCCTCCTCGTAGGCCGCCCTGAACTCTTCAATGCCAGTTCTGCGGGTCACTCCTACCATCTCCGCCCTGTAGGACTTGAAGGACTGGAGAGCTCCCAGATATGTAGGATTGGAAGTCAATACCACATCACCCGGGTCAAGGAAGACCCTGGCGCATACGTCAATGCCCTGCTGCGATGAAGTAGTAATCTGAACTCTCTCAAGCGGTTCCCCGAAACGGGCCGAAATCGCCTGCCTGAGTTCTATAACTCCCTGGGTTCCACCGTATTGGAATGCCTTGGGGCCATACTTGGCCAGAACATCCTGCATTGTCTCACCCATTGAATCCACTGGCAGGGCATCGGGTGCGGGATATCCCCCGGAAAGGGAATATATGCTGTTGATATCCACCTTCTTGAATATCTCCCTGGTAGGAGATCCAACAAAGGCTTCCGTATCCTTTGAAAAGAATTTTCCGTAATCCATAGACTATCTCAACAAGTCTTCAAGCACGATGGAGGAATCTGTCTTGCCATCCCTGTACTTCACAATCACAGGAGTATAGAGATGAATGCCGGCCTCGGCTCCCGGGCCCTTGGTAACAGGCCTGCTTCCGGCCACAACGACGGCTCCCTCCGGAACTACCATCCTGCCATCTGCGTCAGGACGTATCCAGCATCCGTTCACGGCATCGTAAAGAGCTGTGGACTTGTTGATTATCACGCCTGAACCGAGCACGGCCCTCTCCTTCACGAGAACTCCCTCATACACTCCGCAATTGCCTCCGATGAAGACATTGTCCTCAATGATCACAGGCAATGCGCCGACCGGCTCAAGCACTCCGCCTATCTGGGCGGCAGCCGCAATATGGACGTTCTTGCCGACCTGGGCACAGGAACCCACAAGTGCGTGGGAATCAATCATTGAGCCCTCGTCCACGTAGGCTCCTATATTGACATAGGCAGGAGGCATCATGATCACGGAAGGGGCCAGATATGCTCCCCTCCTGACAGAACTTCCGCCAGGGACGATACGGACCCTGTCCTCCACGGTGAAACGCCTTGCAGGTATGGTGTCCTTGTCAATGAAGGACAATCCGCCCTCCGACATATCGGTCAGCTTCCCGAGACGGAAACCGGTGAGTATCATCTCCTTGATCCAGGAGTTGACCTTCCACTCACCATCAACTTTCTCCGCAACCCTTATCTTTCCGGCCTCGAGGCCCTGGCAGACCTTGAGGAATTCATTCATTTCGCTGTTCATAATAGTATCTATTTGGAGTAACTGCCCACAATGCCGGAGAGGAGATCCCTGGTCGACTGCACGGCCTCGGTGAGCGGAAGACGCATCTCAGGGGTGCAGAAGCCCATTATTGAAAGGGCGGCCTTGACCGGGATTGGATTGCTCTCGACGAAGCAGGCGTGATAGAGAGGCATGAGTTCATTGTTCAGAGCCACGGCTTTCTCCATGTCCCCGGCCGCTGCGGCATCCGCGAGGGCCTTCATCTGCGAAGGTGCCACATTGGACGCCACGCTGATGACACCGTCGCAGCCGGAAGCCATCAGTGGCAGGGTCTGGTCATCATTGCCGCTCAGGACAGTGAATCCCTCCGGAGCCTGCCTGCGGATATCGATAATCTGGGTCACATTGCCCGATGCCTCCTTGACGGCACGGACATTAGGAATCTGCGCCAGACGGAGGACTGTCGAGGTCTTCATATTGGTACCGGTACGCCCGGGCACATTGTAGAGGATGACATCCCTGTCGGTTGCCTCCGCTATTGTCTTGAAATACTGATAGATACCCTCCTGCTCCGGCTTATTGTAGAATGGCACGACCACGAGGTAGGCATCCGCCCCGAAAGGGTCGAGCAGCCTCATGTTGCGTATCGTGGCGGCCGGGGAATTGGAGCCGACTCCGGCCACTATCGGAAGTCCATTGCTCTCTTCCTTTGTGATTTTCAATATATTGACCTTTTCCTCATCTTCGAGGCAAGGGGTTTCCGCAGTGGAGCCTAGCGGGACCAGGAAATCTACCCCGGCCTCGACCTGTCTCCTGACAAGTGCCCTGAAGGCATCATAATCCACCTTGCCGTCCCTGAACGGGGTTACGAGCGCCGTCCCGAGACCTCTGTACTCTCTTCTCATAAGCCTAAAAACAAATCCTTGAAATCATTGACCAGTTCAACATTCTCCCCGGCTGCGGCTTTCTCCGCGATCTCGTCGGCCATTCCGGCAGCGACTACCGCACCTTCAGCGAAGCCCTGTCTCGAGAATGCCTCGTGCTCGAAAGTGAGCCTGTCGCAGCTTCCCTCGAAGCCTACGGTATGAATGCCGGCGAGCTCTCCCACACGGACCGAGGCCACATCTGTGTGCAGGCCCATATTCGCATCCACGCAGGCTGCCAATGTCTTGGCTGTGCCGCTTGGGGCGTCCAGTTTATGACAATGATGCTTTTCCACTATGTACGGGGCGTATCCGCCTGCCTTCGCAAGAAGCCTCGATGCGATGTCAACTGCGGCGGAGAGTACATTGACCCCCACGGAATAGTTGGAGGCCCATATCATCGGAGTCCCGCATTTGCGGAAATAATCGGAGACCTCCTCCCTGATATCATACCAGCCTGTCGTCCCGATGACGGCAGCCTTGAAATTTTCCGCGATGAAATTGTAGTTGGCCCTGAAGGCCTCCGGAACAGTGAAGTCCACGCATACGCATTCACGTGCAAGTTCCTTGTCCACAGAGGTGATGTCCTCGCTCCAGCCGGCACACTCGACACCGCGCTCCCTGAGGACGCTCTCTACCATCTTTCCCATACGGCCGTAGCCGCTTATAAGTACCTTCATATAGTTTTCACATCCAAATGTTAACCTGCAAATATAACTATTATTTCTGTCAAGGTCAACCGAAATATTCGCAGTGAAGTGCAGAGACAATGCTCTTGGCTACGGCCTTGTCCACTACCACGCTGACGCTCAGCATTGAAGGACTTGCGGACAGCATATGGACAGGGGCGGATTTCCGCAGCAGGGCAGACAGCACTTCGTGCGACGAGGCTACATCCCGGCCGACCACGGATACGAGGGCCTTGTCAGTCAGGACCTGGACCTCATATTTCTCCCTGAGACGCCTTACAGCATTGTCGGAAGCGGTTTTACCCACCTCCAGGACAATGTTGAGCGATGATTCGGAGACGGTTTCCGGTCCGCTCTTCAGGCCTTCGGAAGCGAGAACCTGATAAACGTCGGCAAGCATCGCGGCGGCCCCGCCGGTTTTCGGGGAAGTGATTCTGAGAAATTCCACTTCCTCATTGAGGGCAATGCTTTTCGGCCCTGCGCCTTCCCCGCTGAAAGAGACCTCGGAGCCCTGGCCCTCAGGGTTTGCGGAATTGAGGACGACGACGGGGATGCCCCGCCTTCTGGCAGGTCCGATGGTCAGCGGATGAAGCACCCTGGCACCGAGAGAAGCCATCTCCGCAGCCTCGTCATAAGACAGCCTGGCTATCCTCCCGGTATCGGAAACGATTCTCGGGTCTGCGGTGCGGATACCGTCCACATCGGTCCAAATTTCCACTCTGGATGCATTCAGGGCCATTCCGAATATGGCGGCCGAATAGTCCGAGCCCTCGAAGCCGAGCACTGAAGGGAAGCCTTCCACAGATGAGGCAATGAAGCCCTGGGTCAGGACCACTGACGCTCCTTTGGACAATGCGGGATATTCCCTCCTTACATTGGCCTCGGTAGCCTCCAGATCAGGTGCGGCAGACATGTAGTTGCAGTCGGTCACCATCATTCTCCGGGCATCGGCCCAGTGGCAGGACAGGCCTGCGGCATTCATTGCGGCAGAGACGATTACCGAGGAGAGCAGCTCTCCCGTGGAAACGATGCGGGCATAGCTTCTCGGAGAGAGTTCGGCAATGCGGAATACGCCGTAAACGAAGTCCTCGAGTTCGTCGCAGAGCTGTCCGATACGTTCAAGGCAGTCCTGGAGCAATGCAGACCCTTCCGGAAGCAGTTCGGCGGCAAGGTCGCAATGCCTTTTCCGCAATGCCGATAGAAGCTCCCTGAATTCGTCCTCCCTCCTTCCCTGTGCCGCCTCGGCAATGCTGCACAGCTGCCTGGTAACTTTAGACAATGCTGAAACCACTACAAGCGGCTTCTCAGCCATTCTCCTGCGGACAATGCCTATGACTCTGCGGATGGCCTCCGCATTCTGGACAGAGGTCCCTCCGAACTTCATTATTATCATAATGCTGTAATGCTTGAAATCATTCTCTTATACTGTTCGACAGCCTTTCTGAGCTCACTCATCAGGACATATTCCCGGTCGGTATGCGCTACAAAAATAGAGCCCGGCCCGCACATCGCCCTGTGAGTGAAGCCGGTCAGCCTCGGGGTGTCGCTTCCGAATGAGACCGGCGCGGTATCATAACCAGGAAGCACGTCATATTTCATAGGGGTGTCACCGCCGAATGCCTCGACTTCAATGCCGGGGAATGTTTCTGCCCACTCCTGAGGAAGGGCTGAGACAATGTCGTCCGATGTTGCCGTGGTCCTGAAATACAGCCTGAACGAGAGTTCAGGACAGAGTATGTTCTGCGGATTTCCTGCCGAGAGGCAGCCTATGTTCCAGGTGGTTTCCCCCAGCACAGGGTCAATAGGCAATTCCCTGTCTTTCAACGCATTGACAAAATCATTGAAATCCAATACGGCACTGTGACCGAGATGCGGATAGCCCGAATGGCAGGCCTTGCCGCGCATTGTGATGCGGAAGGACTTGGTTCCCTTGGATGCGTATACCATCCTGTTGTCAGTCGGCTCTCCCACTATGATCCAGTCCCCTCCGGGACAGTCTCTTGTCCAGGCCTTTGCGCCATATGAACCGGTCTCCTCCCCGGCCAGGAGCAGGAGGCCGAAACTTCCTTCGAATCCTGATTCCGCCAGTTCCAGACAGGCTGTCATCATTGAAACAATCTGGCCCTTGGCATCGCAGGAACCTCTTCCCGTTATGAGAATGTCGTCAGTCTCAGCGGTTTTTCCGTCAGGCAGCACGGCTCCGGCACTTATTTCACTGAATGCCGGCGGAATGTATGGCGGGACAGTGTCCAGATGGGTGCAGAGGCATACCTTCGGCATTTCATTCTCCCGGCAGCCCCAGGTGCAGAGGAGGTTCTGTGTTCCGTCGCCCACTTCATGCCTGCGTATCAGAGGCATCCTGCCTGATGCTCCTCCGACGCCTGACTCCCGGCGCAATACCGGCTCCATCAATTCCGCGAATTCCCTCTCCATCCCGCTGGTGGAATCCACGGATAGAATTTCCTTGAATAAATCTGTCATTTCCATTTGACAAAAATACGAATTGTTGGTCAAATAATGCACTATTTGAGTCCTGCAAGTTTGATTTTTCGGAAAGTAATGATATATTTGGCAGTGTATAACTTAAAGCCGCCCTTAAAAACTGTTGCTGTCACACCGACCGTCGCGAGTGGATGTGGTGTCTGTTTTTTTGGTCGGTGTGAAAAGGGAGTGATGAGATGAACAAGGAAAATGATTCGGTAAAAAGGGTGAAGTTCGGCAATTTCAAGCTTTCGGAACATGCTATCTGCGTCGGCGACATTGTCGTGCTGGATGACAATCTGGACAGCGAATGGGCGGAAATGAAGCCGGACAATCCGCGCAAGAAAGATGTTCCTGCCAAGCTGATGGCTGCTTTCTGCATAATCTGTCTGGAAGGGAAGATGAGTTTTACCATCAATCAGAAGGATTATGAGCTCGTCAGGAATTGCGGACTGATATGCATGCCCGGAGCCATTGTGGAGCACATTGTGTTCACGCCTGACTGCAAGCTGATAATCGGCGCCATTTCCGAGAGGAATTTCGGAAAGGCGATAATGCAGAGTGCCGGCATAGTCCGCAAATGGCTCATTAAGAACAACGGAATCGGCATAGTGAATTATCCGGAGAGCGTGAGGGAGGCTTTCGTCCAGAGTTATTCCCTGTTCAAGCGGCTTTGGCTTTTCTCCGGCATCAAGGAAAAGTATGCGCAGGATGCTGCCATCGGTTTCTTCTATTTCGCCAGTGCGATTTTCGCTTCGATAATGTCGGACCAGGTGGACATAAACATAGAGGAAACCAATATTTCGAGGAAGAAGGAGCTTGCAGTCAGATTCCTCAATGATGTGCACGAGTATTGCAGCACCGAGAGGTCTGTGGCCTTTTATGCCGGAAGATGCTGTCTTTCGCCTAAATATTTCGCCAGGATCATTACCGAGAGTCTCGGGAAGAAGCCGGGAGACATCATCAAGGCGAGCGTTATTCTGGAGGCGAAGGTTCTGCTGGTTTCCAATGATTATTCGGTCCAGCAGGTCAGCGACAAGATGAATTTCCCTAATTCGTCGTTTTTCTGCAAGTATTTCAAATCGGCTACGGGGTGCTCGCCGCGGCAGTATCAGCTTTATGGCGAAAAGGCGATAGAAAAGGGCCAGTAGTTACTGGCCCTTTTCTATCGCCTTCGGATTCGTATCCCCAGTCACTTCGTGACAGCCCCAAGGCACGGGGAACGGTTTCCCCAATCCCCTTCTGTCGCTGCGCTCCGCATACGGGCCAGTAGCCCTTTTCTATCGCCTTCGGCTTTCGTATCCCCAGTCACTTCAAATTCGGATAATACTTTCGAGGTCAGATTCTCTTACGAAGTTTGAGCGCAGCCGCAGCTGTGGACAGATAGGAAAGGAAATATGGACCGGGAAGCATTCATAAGATGATGCTGGTTATTCTTAATATATCCCACCATTGATGGAGATTACCTGGCCGGTGATGTAGGCGGCACGGTCGGAAACCAGGAAGGCAACGAGGTCGGCCACCTCCTCGGGCTCGCCGAAACGCCGGGCAGGGATGGTCTTCTTCAGCTCAGCCTCGTCCAGGCCCTCCACCATATCGGTACGCACGAAACCAGGCGCCACAGCATTGACAGTTATCTTTCTGGCGGCCACTTCCTGAGCCAGGGCCTTTGTAGCGGCGATTATTCCACCCTTGGCGGCGGAATAGTTGGTCTGGCCGGGCAGGCCCTTCAGACCAGAGAGAGAAGTCACATTGACAATCCTGCCGCATTTATGAATGACCATCGGCTGAAGGACGGGCCTGGTGACATTGTAAAAGCTGTCCAGATTCGTCTTCATAACCCCGAACCAGTCCTCCGGCTCCATCCAGAGCAGGAGATTGTCCCTGCGGATGCCCGCATTGTTGACCAGAACGTCAATGTATTCGTCCGGATGGGCCTCCTGCCAGGATTTCAGCGCAGCCGACGTCTCTGCAATATCGCCTACATCGAACCTGAGGAGTTCACCTGTACCTCCGGCAGCTTCCACCAGGGAGAGAGTCTCCCGGGCAGCAGCCTCATTGGAGACATAGTTGATTATGATATGGCGCCCCTCTGAGGCAAGTCTGACACATACAGCCCTTCCAATTCCGCGGCTGCCGCCGGTCACAAGTACATTGCTTATCATATTATCTTAATTATCAATCATTTGCCAAAATTTCCGAAGAAAGGTTCTCCAGACCCGGCATTGCAGAGCAGGTCAGAACCGAAGTCATTGATACTCCGAGGATTCCGTGGAGATTCAGGCTCTGCCCGGTCAGGAAGAGATTCTCCAGCGGAGTCCTCGGCGAGAGGACTGTCGCCAGAGGATTCCGGCAATCCCTGAATGCTCCGAAGGCGGAGCCTCCTGCCGTCCCCGTGAAATCCTTCCAGGTAAGCGGACTGCTGGTCCAATAACGGTCAACCGCATTGTCCAGTCCCGGCAACGCCTTGGAAGCCAGCCCAATGCATCTCTCCGCACATTGACGTTTCATCTCCCCGTACGCCTCATCCCTGCCACCCAGAGCCATCCCTTCCATAGGCGTGAGGATGTCAAGCGAGCCGGCGAAACCGTCGGAGACATCGGCCGCATTGAAATGCACCATCACCTCATCTCCACCCCGGCCGGAGATATGCCATGGATCGCAGTTCTGCCCAGTGACAATGACATTGCGGTTCAGATAAGGCATTGCCCCCGGCTTGAGGGCGACATTGACAGTGAACATTCCACGGGTATTGCCGAGACCCGTCATCCTTGACCTGTAAATCTTCCTGAGAGCCCTGCATTCATCCACCATCCCAATCGAAAGGGATGGATGCACATCCGAGATGACATAGTCCACAGGCATCTCCATCATATGGCCGTCCTTCCGAACATCCAGTGAAACGGCCCTGCCGATGCCGTCCGTGCGGATTGCCGTCACTTCAGCTCCCGTCATCAGCTCTCCGCCGTCGCCTTCCAGAGTCTTTATCAGATCCGCGGCAACGGCAGCTCCGCCCTCAGTCTTGCCACCCGTCCGGCCCAGTCTCCAGGAACTACTTATGAATGAGCTGTTTATCTGAGCGAAAACATAGAGAGGAAGGCTCTCGGGACGCAGGTCCATATTGAATGCCGAGGCACAGGAGACCAGGCGGACAAGTTCAGGCTCCGCCAATGTTTCCTGAAGATATTCAGCGGCGGAAACCCCGAAAAGAGGATTCATCCCGGTTTCCGGACGGAAGGCATTGAAAATATTGTCCCTGACATCCTTCAGCAGCCTCACATATTTCCGGATGCCTTCACGGCAATGCGGAAAAGCCCGGCACAAACTATCTTCGTATGCCCCGTAGCCTGTCGGCAGCGCATATTTTTCATTTCCAATGAGAACCTCTGCGGCAAAATCCCCGTCCAGAGGCCTCCAGGGCAGGTTCATCAGCCCGAAATACGAAAACAGCCTGCCGAGCGGCTCCCCTTCGCCGAGACTTCCGACATAGTGAAAACCGGTGTCGAAGGTATGCGTCATTCCCCGGGAGTCCTTCCTGGTGAATGTCTGAAGGGCTCCTCCCGGCACCTTGGCCTTCTCCAGGACAATGACTCTGAATCCCCTGCGCGCAAGAATGCAGCCGCACTCAAGTCCGCCGGGACCGCTTCCTATTATCGCCACCGTCCTGTCCATCTCAATCCTCCTGTATGAAAATCTTGATCTGCCCGCCAGCAATGCGGGCTCCGTCAATGAAGGATTCCGTCTCGACCAATGACATTCCGAACGCCTCCCCGAGCAGCCTTACCCTCGTCCTTATGCATTCGCCCGTTCTTGGCAGACGCTCAATGCGGAAATTCCTGATTTCCCCGATGAGACCGATGCGGGGCTCCTCCCCCGCCTCAAAATATCTGTATCCCGAGAAAGCCGCAGCACTCTGGGCGGAATGTTCAATGATGCCCGGCTCGATCAGACAGCCATCCAGACAGAAAACATTGTCCTCCGAGACCGCAAGCCCGGTCTCTGCGCTGTCGCTCCCGGCACTGAACAAAGTGTCGACCATGATCATAGGCGGTCTCTGCGGCAGAAGACGGAGAATTGATTCCCCGCTTGACAAAATGTTACCGTCCATAGGCCCTACAGCTGCAAATTCCTGATTACCAGGGACGAATTCGTTCCTCCGAATCCGAATGAATTGGAAAGGAAGGTATCGAAATGCTTGTGCACCAGCCGGCCTGGTATCAGAAGCCTTGCCGAATCCTCGTCGGGATTCTCAAAGTTCAGACTGGCGGCGATGAAGTCATTCTTCATCATCAGAATCGAGTAAATGACCTCGCTCGCCCCCGCCATCCACATCTCGTGTCCGGTCTGGGACTTGGTGCTGGTCACCTCCACCGTACGTTCGCCGAAGACATTGAAAATCGCCTTGGCCTCATTGGCATCGCCGACGTGCGTGGATGTGGCGTGGGCATTGATATAGCCTATTTCCGACTTGGAGATTCCGGAACGGCGGACAGCCATCTCGAGGGAGCGGCTCGGGCCGTCCACATTTGGGGATGAAATATGGTCTCCATTGCTCGAGAAGCCGTAGCCCAGCACCTCCGCGATAATCGGGGCTCCCCTTCTCACGGCGGATTCGTAGTCTTCAATGATGACTGTGGCGGCTCCTCCTCCCGGCACAAGTCCGTCCCTGTCCCTGTCGAAAGGACGGCTGGCAGCGGCGGGATTGTCCTCCCTGGTCGAGAATGCCGATATTCCGTCAAACGAACCGACTGCGAAAGGATTGACTTCCTGGGCACCTCCGCAGACCACCATGTCCTGCAGCCCGTTCTGGATCAGAAGCGCACCGAGACCTATGGCGTGGGAACCGCTTGCGCAGGCCCCGGAGACAGTGAGGTTGATGCCCTTGAGCTTGAAGATGCAGCCGAGGTTCATTGTCACAGTGCTGTTCATCGACTGGAAGATGGCACCGGAGCCGCAGAGGGTCGTGTCCTTCTTCTCACGCATTATATCCACGGAGTTGACCACCGGAACCGTCGAGCTGTCATTGCCATAGAGGAGGCCGACCTCGTGCGCATTGAGATAGTCCTGGTCAATGCCGGCGGCCTTCAGGGCATCCCTGGTGGCACAATATGCATATTTGGCCTGCTGCGGCATGAACACCCGCTGCGAGCGGCTGAGCTCTTTCCTGAGGTCGGGCTCCGGCACATAAGCCGTAAGGGACGACCTGAACCCCATCTCTTTCCTTTCCGGGTCGGATACTATTCCGGACTTCCCGGCATACAATGAATCCCTCACCTCATCCAGCGTGGTGCCGAGGCAGGAATAAATGCCCATTCCGGTTATTACTACTCTTCTCATCATTCGTTTTTCAGCATTTAGTCCGATGCTTCATCATTATGCACCGGAACGGCTGCAAATATAATGTATTTTTCAGTATGGTCCGGCCACGGAGAGTGACAAGGTGACAGAAAAAGCGGAAAGTCCGGGACAAACCCGCGGACTTTCCGCCTGTCATATATCTCAGATGCTCTCCCCTGCGGGGAATCTGCGGAGCATCTTTGATGAAGCCGAATTATTCAGCCTTTCCATTGGAACCGAGAACGTTGATGATCTTGTGCTCATAGAGCTTCTTCATCTCGTCACGTGCAGGTCCGAGGTACTTGCGCGGGTCGAACTCACCCGGCTTTTCAGCGAATACCTTGCGGACAGCGGCTGTCATTGCAAGACGGGAGTCAGAGTCGAGGTTGATCTTGCAGACTGCTGACTTGGAAGCCTCGCGGAGCTGCTCCTCAGGAATACCTACTGCATCAGGGAGCTTGCCGCCATTGGCGTTGATGATGTCAACATACTCCTGTGGAACTGAAGAAGAACCGTGGAGAACGATAGGGAAGCCCGGAAGTTTCTCCATGATTGCGTCTAACACGTCGAATGCCAAGGGAGGAGGCACGAGTTTGCCGGTTTTGGGGTCGCGTGTGCACTGTTCGGGAGTAAATTTGTATGCACCGTGGCTTGTGCCGATAGAGATAGCGAGAGAGTCAACACCTGTTTTGGTTACGAAGTCGATAACCTCTTCGGGCTTGGTATAATGAGACTCGGCAGCGACAACATCGTCTTCAACACC
>JAXDUM010000047.1:0-19037 GCA_034089285.1 Candidatus Cryptobacteroides sp. | reverse complement strand
GAGGCCACTGAAAAACTATACGAAAGACATTATCTTGTAATCAAGATAGTGTCTTCTTTTTTTGCTTGTCTGATAAAGTTTTTGTATCTTTAAGTATTGATTTACAATAGGTTATGCTTAATACTCAGGGAGAAATAAAGTTTAGTGAACATGCTGTTTTGTATGACATGCTTATTCCAGCAGACAATAAATATAGACTTATCGATGAACTAATCGACTTTAGCTTCATTTACGATGAACTGAAGGATAAGTATTGTTTAGACAATGGTAGAAAGGCTGCTGATCCAATCATGCTTTTCAAGTATCTCATGATAAAGGTCATTGACAACTTCTCAGATGTGGATGTTGTAGAACACTCTCGTTACGATCTATCATATAAGCGTTTTCTTGGCCTAATGCCAGAGGATAATGTTATCGATCCAAGCCTTCTCACAAAGTTCAGACGTCAAAGATTGAAGGATGTAAATCTCCTTGATATGCTGATAGCAAAGACTGTTGGTGTCGCGATTGAAAAAGGTATTATCACAAGTAAGTCTATCATTGTTGATGCTACCCATACAATATCAAGGGCCAATCCGCTCACTCCAATTGATGTCCTTAAACATAGGAGTAGAACATTACGTACACGAATCAAAGATTGGGACAATGAATATGAAGACAAATTACCATTGTATAATCACAATGTTAGACTCCAGGATGAGTTGGCTGATTGTGAGAAATTGATGGAGTATGTTGCGTCAGATTCAACACTGTCTAATAATCCTGCACTTCAGGAAAGCATCAACTATCTCGCAGAAGCTATCGATGATATCCACTCTCATACTCCAATTTCTCATGACAAGGATGCAAGAGTTGGACACAAGTCTGCAGAGACGTCGTTCTTAGGATATAAGACTCATATAGCAATGACTCCTGAAAGGATAATTACAGCAGCAACTGTTACAACTGGTGAGAAAAGCGATGGGCAGCAACTCCCGATATTGGTAGAGAAGACAGAAAAGACAGGAGTACAAGTAGACACAATTATTGGAGATGCCGCGTATTCTGGAAAAGATAATCTCATTATGGCAAAGGAAAAGAATATTGCAGTGGTAGCCAAACTTAATGAGATGATAACTCAGGGACATGTCATTGCCAAAAGTTCACTAGATGATCAATTTACATACAACAAAGATGCTGACAGATATATCTGTCCAATGGGCGTACTTTCCTCACAAGGTGTTGAACGTAAAGACGAACGAGAGCAATCGAGAAATAAAAATAAGACTTTGAGATATAGATGGAGTCACAGAAGATGCTCAATCTGTAAATTGCGTGAAGAATGCTTGCTGGGAGCGACAAGTAAAAATATTAATATTCGTATTTTGTCTGAAGAACACCAGGAACAATTGGAATTTCAGAATACGCTTGAATTTAGGAGGTTATCAAAAGAGAGGTATAAGATAGAAGCAAAGAATTCTGAAATAAAGCACGCACATGGATATGATAGAGCTGAGTCCTATGGGATATCAGCTATGGAGTTGCAGGGTGCTGTCACACTATTTGTCGTAAATCTGAAGAGAATAATGAAAATAATGGGAAAATAAAGAGAAATCTCTAGAAATATCTGAACATCAGATAAAATAACCCTTTGAGAATCGCAAATCCATAACGGAAATCAAAATCTCAAAGGGTTATTCATATATGCGATTCTCAGATACGTAAATTGTGAGGACCTTTTTCAGTGGCCTCGCCTTGTGAACGGGAGGGCCCGCTCCGCAGGAGTGGGAGGGATTTAGTTTTTCCAACATCACCTTACGGAACTTTACCCTCCTCAAAAAACAGAAGCTGACCTTTTGGGTCAGCCCCTTGTTTTATGATGAGTTACCCGGCCAGGCCGGGAATGACATTAGATCATGAGCGCTGCAACGAGTGCGAGAATTGCGTAGAACTCAGGGAGAGCGGCGTAGATCATGGTGTTGGTCTGGACGTCGTGGCCCTGGCTGATGCCTACGATACCGTTGGCGCAGACCTGACCCTGACGGATGGCTGACATGAGGCATACGAGGCCTACTGAGATGCCGACGCCGAAGAGCATTGCTCCGTCAGCGGCGAAATCCTTGCCGAGCCACATGAGGAAGGCTACGAAGCCGTAGAGACCCTGGGTAGCAGGCATCGCTGAGAGAATCATGTAGCTGGAAGACTTCTCAGGATTCTTCTTCAGTGCGCCTTCTGCGGCATTGCCCGCGATTGTTGTTCCGATTGAGGAACCTACACCGGCCAGGCCGAGCATGAGGCCGAGACCGAGATAACCAAGAATTGTGTTAAGCATATTTTTGTGTGTTTTTAATTATTATTTCTTCAATGGGTTGTATTTGAGGCCCTTGCCCTCATAGCCGCTGTTCTTGAAATACTCCACGAAATTCAATCGGAGAGGATGCACGAAAGCGCCGAGGCAGGACATGAGTATGTTCAGCACGTGGCCGAAAAGCAGGATCACCGCGAAAGGAAGCCATTCCCAGGTCGGGTTGGTGCCGAGCACCATTGAACCGAGGTTGTTGAAGGCCCCTCCGAGCATTCCGCCTGCAAGGCCGAGGGCATAGAGACGGATGTAGGAGAGCACGTCACCGAGGATTCCGGTAGCCATATTGTAGGTGTCCCAGAGACCGGCTCCTATGTTGATGAGAGGATTGCGGCCAGGCTTGTTGAAAATGAAGATTCCGAGAGCGGAAACCACGCCTATGACGATGACGATGATCTTCACGGCCTGCTCAGGCACAAGACCAAGCATTGCCACTACTGCAGTGATGATGCCGCCCAGAATGAGAATCAGCCAGCCCCAGGTGCTTATGTTCTCCCTGAATCCGAACCTCTTTGTATAGAGGACGGCCTTGATGGTCATTGCCAGGCAGATGTGGAAGACTCCGATCAGCAATGCGAGTACCATCTGGAGGGCATATGTAGAGCCCCCGACCTGGATGTCACCGGTCAGCATAACGGACTTGAGGGCATCAGGAATCCAGGATACCTCAGTCAGACTGACTCCGAATGCGGTTCCGAGGAAGAATCCCACGACCGTGGTCGAGATTCCCAGTACGGAAATGAGCTTTCCGAGTCCGTCGAACATGCTGATGTTCACGATCTTCCTGTCCTGAAGAATGCCGTAGATAATGAGAATGATACCGTAGCCGGCATCGCCCATGCACATTGCGAAGAACAGGAAGAAGAAAACCGACAGTATAGGGGTCGGGTCCCATTCTCCGTAAACCGGCATTCCGTACATTCCGGTGATGCACTCGAACAGCTTGCTGAAACCGTTGTTCTTCAGTTTGATAGGAGGATTGTCCTCCTCCACGGCCTCTTCCTTGACATAGTAGATATCCATCTTGTCGAGTTCGGAGCAGAGCCTTTCCTCATCATCCACAGGGGCGAATCCCGTGAATGTGATGATGCGGTTCTCCGCAGCCTGTTCTCCGGTCGCGCCGGCAAGATATCTGTCCAGTTCCGAGCCGGTCTTTTCCAGTTCAGCGGCAAGTTTGCCCGACTCCGCAGCGAGTCCTGCAAGAGTTGCCTTGCAGCGGACCAGCTCTGCGTTCAAGCCCTCAAGCTTTGCCTCGCACTCTTTCCAGGAGCCTGCCGGTGCAGGACATTCCTGGGCAGGGAAGTCATATTCCCCGTCAGCGGTAGCCACGACTACGAAATGGACGTTCTTGCCGTCATTGTTGATAACCTGGAGGGCGTATTTGGACTTGTCCAGAGCCTCGAATGACTTCGTGCCCATCTTGTAGTAATGGAACACGTATCCGAGTTCTGCAAGCCTTGCCACAGATTCCCTGTCGAAATCGCCCCAAGGCTGTCTCTCGCGGAGTTCCCTGCCGGTAGCCTGGATTTCAGTCTCGATCTCGCCGATTCGGGAGAATGTCCCTGCCGCAAGCTCTGCAAACGCATCGGCATCAAGGCCGGAACAGTCTGCGGCTGCCTTTCTGATCATCCCGGAATCGGCATCCTTGCCGCAGTCCACGGCGGACAGCTTCGATATGAGAGTCCTCAGGCGGCCGGCTTTCTCCAGCAATGCGGACGACTTCTCATCCACCGGCCTGGAGGAACGTGTGATGTCCACCACGCCAAGCTCCTGGAGTCTCTCCAGAAATGTCTCCTGACCTTCTGACAGAAGGATAAAGGAGTATTTGGTCATCTTACTGATCATTTCCCAGCTCCTCCATAGCTTCTTCTTCCTCGTGGCGGCTCTTCACGATCTTGGACGAGGCCTTGCTGAGGTTCTCCTCGTCTTCCATATATCGCTTGATTTTCCGGATAGCCTCCTGATAACCAGGGATCTGCACCTTCTCGTAGAGGTTCACCTTCTGGGTGGTCTTCTTCCTCTGGTAGTCGAGAATGCGGCTCTTCTCCTGATAGACTTCCGACTCGATGCCGAGGCGGGAGAGCTCTTTTAGAATCGCAACTCCGTCGGCATACCAGGCCGGCTTGACGAAGGCGTTGAAAGGATGGATCTCATAATGGATTTCCTTCAGCTCCGGCGTCTTGACTCCGGCGAGCTTCACTGTGACCAGATCCACATCGGTGATGCTGATAAGGCCCGGCTCGAACTCGTTCCAGAGAGCGGCGAGGTAGTCGTATTTCTTCATCGAGGCATCCAGTTCCTCAATAAGCTTCTCCGATTTCTCCTTGGCCTTGCGGACTTCGAGGCGCAGGGCCGACTCCTTGTTCTGAAGGGTAGGGAGGGCCTTCTGACGCATCTTCAGCTGCTTGCCGAGGTTGTTCAGGGAAGTCTTATTGTATTGGAATTTTATTGCCATACATTTAACTTTTAATCTTTCCAGTACTTGTCAATCAGTGCCTGCTTGATACCGGTCTCAGCCTTGCTGAAATACTTGCCGAACAACTCCCAGGCGGTGTCGAGCATCTCGTCGATGGTGATGTTGACATCGATGGAGAGGAGTCTGGTGGCGTATTCCTTGGCGTATGCGAGACATCTATGGTCATAGTCGCTGAGGTCGAAACCGTTCTCCAGCTTGGTCTTCGCATTCTGGGCATCAGCGTAGAGACGCACGCCGGCGTTCATTACCTGGCTGTGGTCCTCTCGGGTCTTCTTGCCCTGAACCAGCTGTTTCAAACGTGAAAGCGAACGGAACGGGTCGATGATGACCTTGCCGGAATCCGCATCGGCACGGAGATAAAGCTGTCCCTCGGTAATGTAACCGGTGTTGTCAGGAACGGCGTGGGTGATGTCTCCGTCGTTGAGGGTGGTCACGGCAATGATGGTGATGGAGCCGCCTGAAGGCAACTGCACGGCCTTCTCGTAAATCTTCGCGAGGTCGGAATACAATGAACCCGGCATCGAGTCCTTCGATGGAATCTGGTCCATACGGTTGGACACGATACTCAATGCATCCGCATACAGGGTCATGTCCGTAAGGAGGACGAGCACCTTCTCATTCTTGTCGACAGCGAAATACTCCGCTGCAGTCAATGCCATATCCGGAATCAGAAGCCTCTCGACAGGGGAGTCCTCGGTGGTGTTCACGAAGGAGATGATCTTGTCAAGGGCGCCTGCCGACTCGAATGCGTGACGGAAGAAGAGATAGTCGTCATTGGAAAGGCCCATGCCGCCGAGGATAATCTTGTCCACGTCAGCCCTGAGGGCAACGTCGGACATCACCTGGTTGTAAGGCTGGTCCGGGTCGGCGAAGAAAGGAATCTTCTGTCCGGAGACGATGGTGTTGTTCAGGTCAATGCCGGCGATACCGGTAGGAATGAGCTCGGAAGGCTGCCTTCTCTTGTATGGGTTCACGGACGGTCCGCCGATTTCCCTTTCCTCGCCTTCAACCTCAGGACCGCCGTCAATCGGCTTTCCGTATGCGTTGAAGAACCTTCCCGAGAGCTGCTCGCTCACCTTCAATGAAGGAGGGTTTCCGAGGAATGATACCTCTGCGTCAGTAGGGATGCCCTCGGTTCCGGCGAATACCTGGAGGGTAACGGCATCACCCTTGGTCTTTACGACCTGGGCAAGACGGCCGCCCACCGTGGCGAGCTCGTCATTGGCAACTCCTGTCGCTTTCAGGCCCACTGTGGCCTTGGTTATGGCGTCGAGCTGTGTATATGTTCTTTGAAATGCCTTATTTGCCATATTTATCCAGAAGTTTAGATATTGTTTCCTTATATTTCTCGAATCCTTCGCTGTGGAATTCCGCATAGTTCATCTGGCGGAGATAGTTGATGAGCTCCTTGAAGAAGTTGCGGCACTCCTCGAAGTCCCTGAAGCCGTATTCAAGCTTGCAGATGTCGAGAATGAGATTGAGCATATATTTCTGACGCTCTACAGGACAGAGGCTGTCGACTGCGTCGAATGCGTCCTGCTGGAGGAAGACGAAGTCGAGAAGCTCCGATTTCCAGAATGTCTCGTGATATCCGATCGGCACGCCGTCGTCTCCGAGGATGTTGATCTGCTCTGCCGCGTCGCGGCCCTGGCGGATGATGTTCTTGGCCTTGTTCACCTTCTCCACCCAGCCCGGTTCCATCTTGCCGTCAAGGAATTCCTTGATTTCAGGATACTCCAGATACTTGGAATAGGAGTCGATAGGGTTGACGGCAGGGTATCTCTTCTGGTCTGCGCGGTTCTGCTCAAGGGCGTAGAAGCAGCGTGCCGCCTTCTTGGTGGACTCGGTCACAGGCTCCTTGAGGTTACCTCCCGAAGGTGACACTGTTCCGATGAAGGTCACGGCACCGGTCTGTCCGTTGTTGAGGACTACCATTCCGGCCCTTGCATAGAAGTTCGAGATGATGGCCGAGAGGTCAACCGGGAATGCGTCAGCTCCAGGGAGCTCCTCCATACGGTTCGACATTTCCCTGAGGGCCTGTGCCCAGCGGGAAGTGGAGTCGGCCAGGAGAAGACATTTCAGGCCCATTGCCCTGTAGTACTCGCAGATTGTCATTGCGGTATATACGGATGCCTCACGGGCAGCCACAGGCATGTTTGAAGTGTTGCAGATGATGGTGGTTCTCTCCATCAGGTGACGTCCTGTGTGCGGGTCGATGAGCTCAGGGAACTCGGTGAAGATTTCCACGACCTCGTTGGCGCGCTCTCCGCAGGCTGCCATCACGATCACGTCGGCGTCACCCTGCTTGGCGATGGCGTGCTGGAGCACGGTCTTTCCGCATCCGAAAGGTCCCGGGATGAAGCCTGTTCCGCCCTCGGCGATAGGGTTGAGGGTGTCGATTACCCTGACTCCGGTCTCCATTATCCTGTTCGGCCTTGGCTTCTCGACATAGTTCTTGATTGCTACCTTTGCAGGCCATTTCTGAACCATTGTCACGTTCACGTCCTCGCCTTCGGCATTGGTGAGTACCGCTACGGTATGGTCGATATTGTACTGTCCGGCCTCAGCCACTGACTTCACAGTATATTCTCCCTTGAATGAGAACGGCACCATGATCTTGTGAGGCAGCCAGCCTTCCTTGACCTCTCCGAGCCAGTCTGCGGCAATGACCTTGTCACCCGCCTTGGCAATCGGGGTGAAGTCCCAGAGTCTGTCGTGGTCCAGAGGCTGGGTATATTCACCTCTCTTGAGGAACACGCCTTCCATTGTGGCAAGGTTGTTCTGGAGACCGTCATAAACGCTGGACATCAGGCCAGGTCCGAGTGTCACCTCGAGCATCCTGCCCTCAAATTCCACGGCGTCTCCGTTCTTTAGTCCGCGGGTGCTTTCGAACACCTGCACGGAGGCATATCTGCCCTTCACCTTGATGACCTCGGCCAGAAGCTTCGTGTCACCCAAGGTAATGTAGCAGAGCTCATTCTCGGCCACCGGACCGTTTACCTCCACGGTCACGAGGTTCGAGACGATGCCCGTTACTTTTCCTGTTGTTTTCATTATCTTTCTGTGTTTTTATTATCACTTTGTCTGTTGGCGGCGGACTGTCCGGTTCAGAATACTGCCTTGTCGGCCGCCTCCCTGACCCCTGTGAAGGAGCCTCTCACTTCCTTGACGATGCGTGAGAACATTTCCCGTCCGGTTTCAGGATCGAGCCTGTTCCAGCGCATTGCAATATTGAGCTTCGCGATGAATCCGAGTATGGCGTCAATGTCGAAGTAGTCGAATGTCGTAAGACTCTCGATTTTCTCCCACATCAGATCGTCAATGCCCTTCTCCCGGCTGAGGATGTCTCCGCTTCCCAGCACGGCTCCCAGCCTGGCCTCCTCCTCGAACCCGTTCTCATCCGTGAGAAAGATGTCCGTGCCGGCGGCCCTGCCGAGTTCCCTGTTGAGATATTCCACCTTGGCATTCCTAACGTTGAGGTCGAAGCGGAAATACTCCCTGAGGAATCTGTCCCTGTGCGACAATGCCCTGAGATAGAAATCTTTATTGAGATTCTCCGCAGCGAAGCCTTCCCTGAGGAAGTCGATCAGCTTGCGGTCGCTATCCGAGCAGCCTTCGCGGAGCCAGTCCACAAAGGCGTCGCCTGACATTTCTCCAGTGTCTTTCCATTCCGGAGTGATGTCGGGAAGACTTGCGATGAGATATTCGTAGTTGTTCATTATGGGAATGGATTATTCTCCGAAGAGGAGTTTCTTGGCGGTAGGCCTCAGATACTCTGAGATAAGGCTCCTGAAAGTCTCGTCGGTGAGGCTGATGAAATAGCTTCCGTCCTTTGGACCGATTGTGAATCCGCCGGCGATCTTCTTGGAGAATGTGGCTGATACACCGGCTCCGAGAATGGTCGAGAGTTCCTTCTTCACGAAAGGCTCGAGGGCATCCTTGAGAGACTCCGGAAGCACGATACTGAGGTCTTTTGCCTCATCGGCGCTGAATCCGGCTGCCACGGCCTTGATGATTTCCCTGATGAAGGCATCTTCAGAGAGGGCCTTGCCCACGGCCTCGCCGCTCATCTTGAGGACAATGAGGTCCTCGATGTCTTTCCTTGTGGCCTGAATGCTCTGGGAAGCCGCCATCTTCAGGTCGCCGTTGACCTTGGTAGTGTAATCCCTGGCGTCCTTCTCGGCTTTGGCCAGGATTTCGGCCGCCTGCTTCTTCGCCCCAGCGATGATTTCGTCCGCCTCGGTTCTTGCCTTGGCGAGAAGAGCCTCGCCCTCCTCCTTGCCCTTGGACAGACCCTCGTTGTAGAGCTTGTCTGTCAGTTCTTGCAATCTGTTGTCCATTTATATTGAATATTTAATCGTTTTTCATATACATTCTACAAATATACAATTATTTTTGATTTTTCCACTTACGGATTGCAAAGTCCGTGCGACATGGATGTCCGAAAAGTTCCATTGTGATGTTTATTCGTGCTTTGCTTGCATTTGAGATGGGGAATTGATAAATTGCGGGGATAATTCAATTGCATCGGCTATGAAAAATTTCGGACTTGCCCTCGCCAGGACATTGGCGGAATCCCTCGGAGGCAGTCTCGCAATGGACGCCTCGCAGAAGGACAACTGCTTCGTGCTTTCACTCCCGATAGGGAATATAGGTGATGTATATGACCGGGTACAACACTCCTTCCTATTTCTTGGAAGTTTTCAAGAACAAATATGGGGCATTGCCCAAGGATTTCATGAAAGGAATCATTGAACTATGACAAAACGCATTTTCCATCTGCTCCGCGGCCTTGCAGCCGCATTGGCCGGCTTGTCGGCCTCGCTCTCAGTATTTGCCGCCGGGAAGTCCGGTGGCCTGACAATCGCCGATCCCTACATTCTCTTCCACGGGGGAAGGTATTATGCCTACGGTACAGGCGGCCCTGCTCCCTGGGGCGGAATCTCCTGTTTCGTGTCCGACGACCTCAGTACCTGGAGACTGGCTTCCCAGGCCCTGAATCCTGACGACAGCTATGGTGAGACCGGTTTCTGGGCTCCTGAAGTCTATCCGCTCAATGGGAGGTTCTACATGTTCTATACGGCACAGGAACATATCTGTGTGGCGGAGTCTGACAGTCCGGAAGGCCCTTTCATCCAGAAGGAGAAGAAACCTGTGAGGGAGGAGAAGAGCATTGACTCGTCCCTTTTCATCGACGAGGACGGCACTCCGTACATCTACTTCGTACGTTTCACCGGGGGCAATGTCATCTGGTGCGCGGAGATGAATCCGGACTTCCTCTCCATCAAGGAGGAGACGCTTCGTGAATGCATCAGGGTAGGCGAGCCTTGGGAACTGGCTCAGGATGTCAAGGCAAAGGTTGCCGAGGGTCCTTCAGTGTTCAGGCGCGGAGGACGCTACTATATGCTTTATTCCGCCAACCATTTCAAGAGCAGGGAGTACGGCGTGGGTCTTGCCGTGGCCGACAATCCTTTCGGACCTTGGAGGAAGAGCCGGTCCAATCCGGTTCTCCAGCACGCGGGAGGACTCCAGGGTACAGGCCACGGGGCTCCGTTCACCGACAGGGACGGCAATATGAGATACGTATTCCATTCCCATCTCAACGACAGCGTGGTGGCTCCTCGGGTACTGCACATCGCCGATATGAAGGTCCGCGGAAAGAAGGTTGTCATGGGAAAAGATTGCATGACTCCCGAATATGTACGGGGAGAGATGTATTCCAACCCGGTTTCTTTCGAGGCGATGCCGGACCCGTCCGTGGTCAAGGCTGACGACGGATGGTTCTATGCCTATGGCACAGCCCGCAATGTCTCGATAATGAGATCCCGTGACCTTGTGCATTGGGAGAGGGTAGGGACTGCATTCACGGATGAGACCCGGCCTTCATTCGAGCCGAAGGCCAATATCTGGGCTCCGGATGTGACCCGTGTCGGAGACAGATATGTCATGTATTATTCAATGTCGGTCTGGGGAGGGGAATGGACCTGCGGGATAGGCTGCGCTATGGCAGACAGGCCTGAAGGACCTTTCGTCGACAAGGGCAAGCTGTTCAGGAGCAATGAAATAGGTGTCAAGAACAGCATTGACCCATTCTACATTGAGGAGAACGGACATAAATACCTTTTCTGGGGAAGTTTCAGGGGTATATATTGGATTGAACTCTCACAGGACGGCTTCTCTGTCAAGCCTGGTGCCAAGCCTCAGCTGGTGGCCGGGACAGCATTCGAGGGAACATATATCCACAAACACGACGGGAAATATTACTACTTCGGTTCCGTGGGCACATGCTGCGAAGGAGTCAAAAGCACCTACAGGACTGTCGTGGGCCGTTCCGACAGCCTTTTCGGACCTTATGTGGACAAGGAGGGCCGACCGCTTCTGGAGAACAATTTCGAGGTGCTGATCCACGGCTACGGGAAGTATGTCGGGACTGGACACAATTCCGAGATTGTCCAGGACGCCGCCGGCAATGACTGGATGCTCTACCACTCTTTCATCGTTGACGGGCCGAAGGGACGCACGCTGATGATGGACAGGATCGAATGGAAGGACGGGTGGCCTTATGTCAAGGCCTCCAGGCCTTCATCCAAGGCACCCGTCCCGGTGATTGCACGCTGATGTCCAGTGATGGGCGATGTGTCCTCACGGACAAGTTGTGATAATGGCGGATTATTCCGTGAAGAGATAGTTGTGGTCGAAGCGCTTGAAGCGGTATCTGTTCCGCGGAACCGGTATCGGGTCTTCAGTGGCGATTTCCCATTTCAGGAGTTCCTCAAGAAGGGACTCCTTGATTTTTCCATATTTCCGCGAGCCATATAGATTCCTCATTTCGGAAGGGTCCTTTTCAAGATCATAGAGTTCTCCGTTGCCGAGCATGTCATAGACGAGTTTGTATCGTCCCATCCGGACCATTGCGATAGTGCCGTTCTTCAAATACGGTACAAGGGTAGGTCACGACTATCTCGGCTTCGAGCACTTCAATGAAAGTGCGCTGATTTCCCGCGACGGCTGGAAGATAGTCCGTCCTGGAGTCAAGGCTGAGTGGGAGCTCTACAACCTCAATGAGGATCGCAGCGAGAAGCATGACATTGCGGATCAGCATCCTGAAATCCTTGCAAGGATGATTGAGGCTTACGACGAATGGACCAGGCGATGCATGGTCGTTCCTTATCCGGGGCAGAAGAAATAGTCCCCGGAGATACATTTGACAAGCCTTTCTTGTTTACCCGATTATTTTCATTAAATTTGGGGCGAATAAGAAAGGTTTTGTCATGAAAGGCTGTGAGCATACCAATATCGTAATTATGGCCGGTGGCATCGGGAGCCGTCTGTGGCCCGTGAGCACGCCGGAAATGCCGAAGCAGTTCATCGATCTGCTCGGCGTGGGAAAATCTCTTCTGCAACTCACCGTGGAACGCTTCCGCCCTGTCGCCGGCATTGCCGGAATGTGGGTTGTGACCTCTGAAAACTATGTCGATATCGTAAGGAAACAGCTGCCGGAAATGCCGGCTGACCATATTCTGGCCGAACCTGTGCCGCGCAATACTGCCCCGTGCATCGCCTATGCCTGCTGGAGGATAATGCGGGAGGATCCGGAGGCCAATATTGTGGTAACCCCTTCGGACGCCATTGTCCTGAAGACTGAACTCTTCTCGGAAATCATCTCCAAGGCATTGGAATTCACGGCCTCAACCTCTTCCATAGTCACGGTAGGCATCCATCCGGACAGGCCGGAGACAGGCTACGGCTACATCTGCTCGTCCTCTAAAGAGGAGTGCAATGTTGTGAAAGTCAATGAGTTTAGAGAGAAACCTGACAGGGAGACCGCCGAACGCTATCTTGCTGCGGGCAATTATTTCTGGAATGCCGGAATCTTCGTCTGGTCGGTATCCACCATAGTGGACCAGATGCGGAGACATGCACCTCAGATTGCCGGAATGATGGATAAGATCGCCGGGACATTCGGCACGGAGGAGGAAAAGACGGCTCTCGCCGAATTCTTCCCTCAATGCGACAAGATTTCCATTGACTATGCGGTGATGGAAAAATCGGATTCCATATATGTCATTTCCGCCGATCTCGGCTGGTCCGACCTTGGAAGCTGGACTTCCGCCGGGAGCCATATTGCGGAAGGTCCCGATGGCAACAGGGTCGTGGGCAATGATGTCCGGCTCATCGACAGCGAGGGCTGCATTGTGCATGTCGAGGAATGTAGAAAGGTGGTTGTCAAGGGATTGAAGGATTATGTGGTAGCCTGCCGCGGAGGCAATCTCCTTGTATGCCCAGCCGCTGACGAACAGAAGATCAAGGATTATGCGGCGGATGCTCCGTCCAGATGACATTGCAATATGGAAAGACCCCATTATAAGACAGTTGTCATTTCTGACGTGCATCTCGGCGCTCCCCATTCCAAGGTGAGGGAAGTGTCGGAGTTCCTCAGCTCCGTCGATTGCGACAGGCTGATAATGAACGGTGACATAATCGACGGTTGGCAGCTGCACAACTCGGACGACAAATGGAATTCTTCTCATTCGGCATTCTTCCGTGTGATAATGAAAATGATGGAGAATCACTCCACCGAGGTCATATACGTCTCCGGAAACCACGATGATTTCCTGGACCCTATTGTCCCTTCCAAGCTCTTCAACATCAGTTTCGTGAGCGAGTACATCCTCAGGGAGGAGAAACATTCCTACGTTGTGATTCACGGCCACGCTTTCGACAGCATCACGGCCAGGTTCCGCTGGATATCCAGGCTCGGGGACATTGGATACAATCTCCTCCTGAAGTTCAACAACATGTGGAACCGCGCCAGAATGCGTCACGGAAAGGAGTATTACTCTTTCTCCAAGGTTATCAAGCACAAGGTAAAGCAGGCCGTATCGCTGATTTCCGGATTCGAGTCCGACCTTGAAGCGTTCGCCAGGGCCAGAGGCTGTGACGGAATAATCTGCGGGCATATCCACAATCCTGAGGACAAGATGCTCAAGGGCGGGATTCATTACCTCAATTCCGGAGACTGGGTCGAGTCCCTCTCCGCATTGGTCGAGGATTTCGACGGAAATTGGAGCATTCTCCGGTACAATGATTTCGTGAAACCGCAGCCATGAGGTATCTGTTCATCATACAAGGTGAGGGAAGGGGGCATCTGACACAGGCCATCACAATGGAAAAGATGCTGCTTTCCCGTGGTCACGATGTCGTCAGGATGCTTGTTGGAAAGAGCCCGTCAAGGACATTGCCGGCATTTTTCACCAATGGAGTCAAGGCTCCACTCGCATATTTCGAATCCGTCAATTTCGTGACGGCGGCATCGGACAAGAGGCCGGATGCCCTGAAGACATTGCTTTTCAATGTTGCGATGTCGCCCAGGCTTATTCCTTCCTTATCATTGATACGCAATGAGATAAAGGAATCCAGACCGGATGTGATAGTTAATTTCTACGAGCTGCTCGGTACCATTGTGCACGAGCTCTCGTACGGCGACATTCCGATGATATGCATCGGGCACCAGTTCCTTTTCCTGCACGAAGACTTTCATTTTCCGCTTATCGGCTACGAGAAGCACGTCGGTCTCAACCTCTTCAGCCGGGCAATAGCCAACGGGGCAGTGAAGCTTCTGGCATTGTCGTTCAGGAGAATGCCTGACGATGGGGAGCATAGAATCAAGGTGGTTCCGCCTCTCCTTCGCCCGGAAGTGCTGGCATACAGGCAGAGTCCGGATTTCAGGAAGGGAGACTATATCCTGGGATATATTCTCAATGCAGGGTTTGCAGAGGAGGTGAAGGATTGGCATTCGAGGCATCCTGAGATACCTCTGCATTTCTTCTGGGACAACAAAGACGAGGCTCCGGTCAAGGTCATTGACCCGAATCTGCAATTCTACTATCTGGATGACAAGGAGTTCCTTCGCCAGATGGCAGGATGCCGGGCCTATGCTTCCACTGCCGGCTTTGAATCCATCTGCGAGGCAATGTACCTGGGCAAGCCCCTGATGATGGTCCCTTCGCATACCGAGCAGAAATGCAATGCCTACGACGCCACACGTTTCGACGCTGCGGTCGAGGCTGAAAGATTTGACCTTGACATACTTCTGGATTTCGAGAAGAACCGTTTCCGGCCTGATATGGATTTCCCTGACTGGGCCATTTCTGCGAGGGATATCATCGCCTCTGAACTGGAAAGCCTGTAAAATGAAAAATTGACCCTATATGAAGAAGATGAACCTGTTTGCCGGATTGTTTTCTATTCCTGCCCTTTTGCTGCTGGCCTCCTGCACAGGGCATTATTGGAAGGGTGCCGATATCGGATGGGCGACCGAGTACGAAGCCGACGGTCAGTACTTCTGCAATGCTGACGGCGAGCGGCGCGAGTGTACTGAACTGATGAAGGAGCTCGGCTTGGATGCAGTTCGTTTCCGTGTCTGGGTGGATCCTTCCCGCCACGGCAACTGGAATGGAAGCGAGGATCTTCTGGTCAAGGCTAAACGGGCCCGTGATCTCGACATGGCGGTGATGGTCGATTTCCACTACAGTGATTTCTGGGCCGATCCGAAGAAGCAGAATATTCCCGCCTCCTGGAGCGGCAAGTCATACGAGGAAATAAGGGAACTGCTCTCGCAGCATACTGTGGATGTGCTCAAGATGCTGAAAAACAATGATATAAATCCGAAGTGGGTACAGGTCGGCAATGAAACCTCCAATGGCTTTCTGTGGACAGTGAAAGGTGACCAATGGGGAGACCCGATACCTGATTCGCTCGGGCGTGTAACCATATTGGAGTCAGTGGGACATCTCCGCAACAATCCGCGGCAGTATGCCGGTCTGTTCTCAGCCGGATATGATGCCGTAAAGTCTGTTTTCCCAAAGGCCAAGGTCATTGTGCATCTGGACAACGGTTTCCATCAGCCCCTGTATGACAACAATCTGGACACATTGGCAAAATATGGTGCAAAGTGGGATGTCGTAGGGATGTCTCTATACCCGTATTGGGCACTTGATTCCGGTCTTGAGACTGATGAGGAAATGGTCATTACACATTGCATCGACAATATAAATCACGTCTGGGAAAAATATCATACGCCTGTAATGATAGTTGAAACCGGCTTTGAGGTGGATGAGGAGCATCCGGAAGTCATGGAGAAGGGTAGAGACCAGCTCCGGAGAATCATAAGGGAATCCCGTGCCACCGGTCATTGTCTCGGCATTTTCTACTGGGAGCCCGAGTGCAGGCCGTCCCGGTACAGACTTGGAGCTTTCACCTCCGACGGGCGCCCGACCGTCATCATGGATGGTTTCAGGGAATGAACCATTCTGGAACAGTGCTTTCGGTACCCGGTGATAAACGGTTTTGCATTGCAATGCAGTGCCTGTCCCGCGGCTCAGCCTATGCTGTCCCGCGGGATTTGTTCATAAGGTTTGAGGAAAGGATATAGAACGGAATGGCAAGCAGCTGGCAGGCGGCGCTGACCGCAGCCATCAGGGTCATGTTCACATCATAGAGGATTCCGAGTGTCCAGCTTCCGAGAAACCAGGCAATGCCGAATGCGAGGGAGAAGATTCCAAACCCGGTTGCCCTGGATGATTTTGGTGTCATGTCGGTAACGGCTGCCTTGAGTATCGACTCTTGTGCGCCCATGCCGATTCCCCACATCACCACTCCCGCAATCAGGGTCAAGGACGAATTTCCCAGGAAAACCAGAAAACTGAATGGGGCGGAGACAATGGCTGAAACGACCAGCACCTTCATTCCCCGGCGGTCATAAAGATAGCCGAACAGAAGAGCGGCCGCGGCATCGACCAGCATTGCGGCGCTGTACAGAAGAGGAAGAACCTCTGCTGAAATGACGTCGGAAGCGGTTCTGCTCACGTGCATTGCAATCAGGGAATAGTCCAGGAAACCGAATGCGAAAAGGCCTATGCCTATGAGATACAATACAAAACACGTATCGGCCTTGAGTGGGACATATTCCCTGGCATCCGGCTCGAAACGCTCCGGATTGGGAAAGTTATGCCTTGTGACCAACAGAAGGGCCAGGGTTATGATTGCGGGGACTGAAAGAGCAAGGAAACAGAAGCTGTAACGCTCGAAAGTGCTTCCTCCGGTCTTTAAAAGCATTGTCACATAGAGAAGAAACGGCCCCAGAACCGCACCGAACTGGTCCAGCAACTCCTGCAGTCCGAATGCCTTGCCGGCTCCCTCCTGTGATGCCGCGAAAGATACGACAGTGTCCTTCGCAGGTTTCTTGATTGCTTTGCCCGCCTTCTGGATAACCAGCAGGATGCAGGCGGCGACCCAGCCGTTCTCTCCTGCCAGGGCCAATGCTGGAATTGTAATCAGTTCAAGACAATAACCGGTTATGACTATGGGCCAATACTTTCGCGTACGGTCCGCCAGGCGGCCGGAGACAATGCGCAGGGAATACCCTGCCAGTTCTCCCAGTCCGGATACCAGACCTATCGTCGCCGCCGAGGCTCCCATAAGCGAAAGGAAAGCTCCGCGGATACTCTCGGCACTCTCCTTGGTCATATCCGAAAACATGCTCACGATGCCGAACAGCAGGATGAACAGCATCGCACGGGACATTGCTTTCTTCTTCATCGGGCGCAATTGTACTCTATATGATACATATTCAAATGATATCGGACAATTTTTCACAAGCGTACCGGCGCATGGTTGCAGGAATACAGTTCCACTTCTGCCTCAGATACCCGACCAACCTGGCCTGATCGCGCTTCCCCGCTTCCCTGAGCATCCATCCTGTGGCCTTCTGAAGCAAATCGTGCATCCTTCCCTTCCCGGCCAGCATGATGTCGGAAATCTCGAAGCACTCGTCAAGTTCTCCCCGGCGGATGAAGGCAAGGGTACTTACGATACCGATACGCTGCTCCCAGATGGTCTTTCCGTCTCTGGCCAGGTCGTACAGCAGAGAGCGGTCCTTGTCCACAAGCCAGGCTCCCAACAGTTCGTAGCAACTCAAATCCACAAGGTCCCAGTTGTTGATATGCGCAGTGTGCGAGAGATAAAAGTCGATGCATTCCTTCTGGCGGGCAGGATCCTTTCCTGAAGACTTGAATATGCGGATCAGGCAAAGCAGGGCGGCAAGCCGGATTTCGTGGTACTCGGAGGATATGCATTCCTCCAGATTGGCGAAAGATACCTCCTTCCAACACCCTTTCACTATCGCCCTGGTGACGGGAACCCTGATGCCAAGGAATAAGTCTCCCTCGCCATATTGCCCTTTCCCGGTTTTGAAAAAGCGCGACAAGCCCTCCACCAAAGAAGGGTCTGCCGCCTGCATCATTTCGGTTTTCAGGATATTCATAGTCAGACAATTAGGTTATGTCAGGCTAACTTTCTCGAATTTGTATCCGAGATGGCAGAGTTCTACAGCGGCTCCAATCCTGAACATCACTTCGGCAGTGGCCAGAAACATCCTGTAGGCTTCCGCAGTTCCAGGCTCCGGATGCTCCCGCAGCAGGAAATGATAGGCATTGGCGGCACAGGACTGCATGGCCGGTACGCTGTGCCTGCGGTCCTGCAGGATTGTATCGGCGATATGGTCGTCCATGTCATCGAAGCCCCGCTCTCCCTGGAAGTACGAGTAGGCTGCATCCATATACCGGCTCCAGTCCCTGTCCCAGAGAAAGGCAACGGCCATCCCGAGAAAGCCGGCACAGCCAAGGCAGAATTCAGGATATGCATTGAAGTTCCGGACGGCATCTCCATAGAAGGATGGGGCGTAACGCAGCCAGGCTTCGTCAATGTCGGGAGATGAAAGGAGTGTCCCTTTCAGCAGTCCGGTATCAGTACAGATCTCCAGCAGGCTGGCGGTGAGGTCATTACTGTATTTCTCTATGTCTTTCATACTGTTATGCAAGTTTTACGGCGGCCCCGAAGCGGTGACTGTCCAACCTGCAAATTTACTGAAAATGCGGATTATTTCCTAAATCTTGCCATTGCCTCCGAAGTGCGCGCTATTTTCAGGATTCAATGATTTTCAGTAAATCTGTATAAGGAATATACCTCTTTGAAATCAAGAGAGTTAGAAGAATTACTCCGTTTTCAGGCAATGAGTTGGCAACTGTCCTGATTGCCGTGGTCTGCATCCTTATGCAGTCTTGGTTGGAAGCAATTAACGAACAAGGAAGCCAAGGTAAAGGCAACTCCTGCTCCTACCACGCCTGCCCATCCGTAATGTTGCCAAAACAGACCGGAAAC
>JAXDUM010000046.1:0-9673 GCA_034089285.1 Candidatus Cryptobacteroides sp. | reverse complement strand
GAGCGACGCCAAGTTCGGTCTCGCTTATCCCGAGGCCCACGTTCTGGGATTTGAGGACGAGCGAGGCGGTTCCGTCCGGAATGTCCTTGAGGAGAGGGGCGCGGAGCACCACGTCATACTGGCCCTCAGTCTTGGTCCTTATTGTAGTCGATGCAACTTCGGTCTCACCGTAATAGAGATAGGCCTTTATGGTGGATAGTGCAAAATCCTTGTCCGAAAGATTTACGGATACTTTGACCTCCGCTCCCATATAGGTTGACTCGGTCTGGGAGAGGACGGTCATTTCAGGTCCTTTATCCGCACGGACAAACGTAGGTTCTTCCTTGCAGGCGGATGCGATTGCAATCGCAGTGCAAAGATATGCTATGTTTCTGATATTGATTTTCATGATGTCGGTAAATTACTTGTTGTTCCAGATTGCTGAAGCAATGCTCTTTGCCGGAATCTTCAGGTTGACGGTATAGTTCATCGCTCCATATACGAGTGTCTGCTCTGAATCTGACTTGTTGCAGATCAATGTGCCGATAGTGTTGTCCGGGTTCCTGAAGACCTGGACCTCGACTCCGGAAGGAACCTCGAAGCCTGTGATCTTCATCTTCCTGGCTCCCGGTTTCACCACTGAGGATGCATGGACTACGTTGTACCAGTGAGTGTTTCTCGTTATGGTCCTGTAGTCGGCGGAATTGATTGTAACGCCTCCGTAACAGGTCTTGCAGGAGCCGTCGTGAGGACTGTAAGGCCCTTTCTTGTCGTCAAGCATGAGATTCCAGAGCGTCACTCCCGAACCGCCCCGGGACAATGTCCCCAGGAAAATCGAGGAGAAGTCGTTGATCAGGCAGGATGCGAAATCGTAGTTCCATTCTCCGATTGAGGCTTCCGTGAAATATATCGCCTTGTCCGGGTTTGCCGTACGGATGTTGTCAAGCTCCGAGACACTGCCTCCGTAGCTGTGCCAGGCTGAGCCGTAGGCCCATTGTGAAGCCTCCGGGTCAGCATAGATGTTGAGCGGATAGTTCACCTGGTCCAGCTTGTTGTCATAGTTGTAGTTATGGTCGAACAGCAGGATTCTTACGTCTCCAAGCCCCGCATTCTTCAGTGCAGGTCCTAGCACCTTTATGAATCTGAGCTGGTCCTTCCATGGCATATACATTGACATGGAGTTTCCATGGTTCAGTGGCTCATTCTGCATGGTAATGGCGTGGATGCGGAAACCCTCTGACTGCATTGTCTGTATCCATTTCACGAAATACTCTGCGTATGCGGCATAGCAGGAAGGTTTCAGCCTGCCGCTGGTCCACTGAGGGTAGCTCCTTTCCAGCGTTGCCTCGTCATATCCTTCATATCCCCAGGAACCGCCGCCTTTCATCCATCTCGGACAGGACCATGGAGAACCTATGATCTTGACGTTTGGATTGATGGCATAGATTTCCTTGAGGACAGGGAAGAGATAGGTTCTGTCCTCCCCGTGGACCGCAAAGTTTTCAAGCCCCTCGGTGTCGCACCAGGTATACTCGTCATTGAGACAGAAATCGGATGCCCCGATGCTGACCCTGATTAGGCTTGAGCCTGCTCCGTTTTCCTCCGAGAAAAGTTCAGTAAGGAAGGCAGTACGGTCTTCCTTGCTCATTTTCAGAAGATTATATGCCGTTGCAGTGGTGATGGCAAGTCCGAATCCCTCTACAGTGGCGGCCTCCGGGTCATCTGTGAACCGGATCTGATTCGGGCTCATGCTGCCTGCTTTCGCAAAATCCAATCCGCTCTCTGACCAGAGCAATGTCTTGTTGGCCGAAGTGATGTGCAGTTTGATGTCCTTGGCTGTGACTTGCGGTTCCTCCGGGCCGGACGGGTTGCCCGGACCTGAAGAATTGCTCTCATTTGAATTGCAGGCCACAGCAAGGAGTGCTGCCAACAAAATATTGATATAGTTCATATTCATATTCTAATATCCTTTGTTAGGGACAAGGCTCGGGTTGTTGTCGAGTGCTGTCTGCGGAATCGGCATCAGGACGGTTTCCTCGGTCAGAGGCAGTCTTGGCTGCCAGTAACTGTCCTTCTGCGGCATGGCATCGTGAATGGCCTTGGCCTTCTCGAGACCGTGTCGATAGAGGTCGAAGAAACGGAATCCCTCGAATGCGAGTTCAAGTCTGCGCTCATTGAGAATCACGTCGATGGCGGCATCCTGAGAAGATGGCACCGAGACGGCCTTGAGTCCTGCCCTCTCTCTTATCCTGTTCACGTATGAGGTCGCTCCGCTGAGGTCTCCTGTCATTGCAAGTGCTTCTGCGTGAAGAAGATAAATTTCTCCGAGACGCATAAGGATGATGCTGGAGGCATTGGTCGGAACCTTGTGCATGAACTTGTACTTGTTGCCGGGATAGTAGTTAGACCAAATAGCCTCGTCCTCGCAGATGCAGGCGTTCATTCTTTCCGTGTCGCCTTCCTTCTCGTAAGCTGCGATAAGGTCTCGGGAAGGGGTAATCCACTTGATCCAGCTGTAACTGTCGTCAGGATTGTAGGCGTTGCGGTGGAACATCATCCATACCCAGTTGCCGCTGCTTCTTGTGAATGACACCTCGAAAATGGATTCAGATGTATTGCGGACGGCGTCATTCTCATCGTATGCCCACATCTGGCCATAGTCGTCAACGAGCTTGAAGCCCATTCCCTCCACTGCTGCGCAGTGCTCTGCGACCTTGCTCCAGTCACGGCATGTTTCCTCGGCATATATCCTTGCGAGCATGCCGTGGGCAAATGCCCTGGTGAAAATGTTCTTGTTGGAAGAGTTCACGGCAGGTCCATTCTCGGCTGCAAATGTGAGTTCCTCAATCATCTTCTCATAAACTTCCTTGCGGGCTGTCCTGGCAGGGTAATACTCGTGGTAAACCTCTTCTATGTTCTCCGCGGTGATAGCCGGAGGAATGGAGTTCACAAGCGGAATGTCACCCCAGAGCTGCGACATCTGGAACAGGTTCCAGGCTCTCCAGCAATAGGCTTCTGACTTCCACTCCTTCCATTCCTGGTCTGTCATTGACGGGTCGCTTTCCTTGATCCTGTCAATGTTGAAGATGATGTTGTTGCAGTTGCTGACTTGGCCGAGATACCAGTCCCAGTCACGCTGGACGTTCTTGTTCTCGCCGTCCTGACGGTTGGCCTCGATTGCCATGAGCTCTCCGGTGCTCGGGTTTCCGCCGTATGCGTTGTCCGCACGGCATTCACCGTAAACCAGCCAGTCGAGATATCCCTTCTCCTGGATATCCTTTGTCCAGGACTCATAGATTGAGTTCCTGAGACCTTCCATATCGGTTCTCGTCGTGTACTGGGACTCGGAACCGCTACCTGACTCAACGTTCACGTTGCCCTCGTTGTAGCTGGTCTCCGGATAGAGGTCCAGGTCACAGGAAACGGCGGCCATCATTGAAATTGATGCAAGCAATAAATATTTCCTATTCATAATTTCCAGATTCATTAGAATTCAACATTAACTCCGAAGAGCACAGTCTTTACGCAAGGATATGTTCCCCAGTCGATTCCGGTGTTCGTGGCGGAGGTGTACTGGCTCATTTCAGGGTCGTAGCCCGAGTATCCGGTGAATGTCACCATGTTGTCAAGGGTGATGTAAGGCTGTATTCTTGAGATGTTGGCTTTCCTGAGCTTCGGGCAGGTGATGTCGTATGAAAGTGTTATGTTCTTGAATTTCAGATAAGAACCGTCCTCCACCCATCTTGTGGAAGCCCTGAGGTTGTCGAGTTCGCCAGCCTTTGGAATGTCGGTGATCTGACCTGGAACCCTCCATCTTCTTACAGCATCCTTTATCTGGTTGGCTCCGGTGTACATACCTATCATCTCAATCTTGGAGGCATTGTAGATGTCGTTGCCCACTGATGCCGTGAGGAGGAAGCTGAGGCTGAGACCTTTCCAGCTGATGGTGTTGGTCATTCCCGCCGTGAACCAAGGATTGGCGTCGCCGATGTAGTGCTTGTCGGAAACATTGATCTTGCCGTCCCCGTTCATGTCCTTGTAGATGATCATGCCGGTCTCCGGGTCAACGCCTTCGGCGGTGTATCCCCAGAACCTGGAGAGGGATTCGCCAGGAGTCATCCTGACTACGTACTCGCTGAGTGCCTCGGATGTCTGGGTGTAGTAGTAAACCTGCTGGAGGGTCAGCTTCTCGAGTTTGTTGCGGTTTGTGGAAATGTTGAAGTCAGTGGTCCATTTCCAGTCTTTCCTGTCAATGTTGACCGAACTGATTGCAAGCTCGAGACCCCAGTTGGACATTTCGCCCTCATTCCTGTAGATTGAAGGATTCGGGGCAGGGAGAGGAACGTTCATCAGGAGGTTCTTCGTGTATTTGTAATATCCGTCAAGAGTGACATTCAGCCTGCCTCTGAACATTGACCAGTCGATTCCGACATTGGTCTGAGTAGTGGTTTCCCAGGTGAGATCCTTGTTTCCGATGTTGGTCTTTGTTCCGAGGGTCGGGGTAGAGTCCGCATTTTCTGTCTTTGTCCAGTCAGTGTAGTTGATTCCGTACATCTGTACCCAGGCATAGTCGTCGAGACCGGACTGGTTTCCCTGCTGGCCCCAGCCCACGCGGAGCTTGAGGTCGTCAATCCACGACACGTTCTTCATGAACTCTTCCCCTGAGATCCTCCAGGCTGCGGATACTGAAGGGAAAAGTCCCCATCTGTGACCTGGAGCGAGCTTGGACGAACCGTCGGCACGGAAGTTGGCGGTTATGTAGTATTTGCTGTCGTAGTTGTAGGATATACGGGCGAGATATGACATTATCGCCCATTTTGAAAGTCCCTGTGACTGGCCTCTGAGCCCGCCCTTGTTTCCTCCGTTGATACCGAAGATGACATTGTCATAATCAGGGGAGAAGTGGCTTCTGGAACCGCTGAGGTTTTCCCATCTTGAAGTGGTGGCTGAAGTTCCGGCCATAGCCTCGAAGTTGTGGATATTGTTCCAGCTGTTGTTGTATGTGAAGATGTTGTCGTACACCATCCTCATGTCGTCGGCCCTTGTGGATGACGCCTCTCCGTGCTGGGTACGTCCGTAGGAGGTCTTGATAGGGTCAAGGAAGTAGTAGTCGTGGGTCCATCTGCGGTCCATTGTCACAGTGGACTTGAAGTTGAGGTTCTTGTGGAACCTGATTGTCGCATAGCCGGTGAGGAGAAGCCTGTCGGTCTGGGAGTAGTTGTTCTCCGTGCGGGCGAGGTTCTCTGAAGGTGTTGTGAGATTGGCTCCGTAGAATTCCGTCCAGTACCAGTCCGGATTGGTCTCGCTCCAAGGCTTGGCGTAAGTCGGAGTATTGATTACGGAGAGAACGACACCGGCGCGGTTGGAACCTGTACCGGAGATGATTCCGTTGTTCTTGTAATGCGAGAATGCGAGGTTGGCTCCGACATTTATCCATTTGAAAAGGTCTGAGTCGAAGCTTGCCTTGATGTTGAACCTCTTGTTGTAGGCTACCGGAAGCACACCTTTCTCGTCTGTATATCCGCCTGAGATATAATACCTCATGTTGTCATTGGCATTGGATACGGAAAGCTGGTAGTTCTGGTTGATGCCTGTCTTGTAGGTCTCCTTGAACCAGTCTGTCTCATCCTTCAGTCCGTCAGGGAGAGCCACAGTGCCGAGTTCATCCATCAGTTCGCGGTATTCCTCAACATTGAGGACCTCGTATGTCCTGGCGACATTCGAAAGGCCTACTGATGCGTTCAGGCTGATTTGCGGGCCCTTGCTCCGCTTTCCCTGCTTTGTGGTGATGAGGACGACTCCGTTGGCTGCGCGGGAACCGTAGATTGCCGCTGAAGATGCATCCTTGAGTATCTGCATGGACTCAATGTCCTGAGGGGAGAGATAGGCGATTGCGTAGTTTCCTGTTCCCACAGGGACTCCATCCACTACATAGAGAGGGTCATTGGAGGATGCGATGGAGGATGCTCCGCGGACGCGCACCGTCATTCCGCTTCCTGGAAGTCCGCTGGTCTGCTGAACGGTGACACCTGCGACCTTTCCCTGGATGAATCCTGAGGCCTCGGTCACCGGACGGAGTTTCATGTCCTCATTTGATACTGTCGACACGGCTGTGGTGAGGTCTCTTTTCCTCGCTGTGCCATAACCGATGGCCACGACTGCGTCAAGGGCAATGGCATCTTCCTCGACTGTGAGGTTGATGGTGCTGCGGCCGTTTACCTTTTCCGTGACCTTCTTGTAGCCCAGGGCATCGAATTCCACAGTAGCCTGCGGAGAAGTAAGATTGATGAAGTAGTTTCCGTCGGCATCAGTGACTGCTCCGTTTGCCGTGCCCGTCTCCATGACGGTGAGGCCCGGAACCGGGTAACCCTGAGAGTCGATCACTGTACCTTTCAATGAGTGCTGCTGTGCGAATGCGCTGATGCCGGCAGTCAGCAGCAGAACCATAGTCAGATATTTTCTCATACGGTAGATTATTAATTAAAGTATTATTTCTTCCGGTTTCGGAAATTCCGAATCCCGTTACGGTCAATGCAAAATTATCAATAATCGGTTTCCGTTTTTCGCCATGTGGAGTCTTAAGTGGAAAGAAAGAGAATTATTAATTTTGTAAAACATTGAAAAATAAGATATTAAAACATTTAACACAAATAAATGAAGTGGATTTGCATGTGCCTTGTTCTTTAAGATAGAGGCGTTTTTCGAGCCGTATCTGAAGATTGCCTAGCTGATATCCACCGTCATTATCTGGTCAATGTCGGTGAGGTAGTTCGGGGTCAGGCGGTCCTTTCTGTTCTTCCAGTCCGCATTCCCGTATCCCGCTACGGCGAGGCTCACGGCTTTCAATCCGTATTTGCGGTTCATCCGGTCGATGGCGGTGGAGAGCTCCGCCCGTTCATCCCGTTTGGGAATGGGGTCGAATAGGATGTGGTGGGTGAGCCCTGGAGTGATGTCGGAGAGGATGACTCCCGATTTCTTGAACTGTATTCCGGGTCGGTAAATGCGGTCGGCAAGCCTGATGGCGGCTTCGGTGATTTCCAGGGTGTCTGACGAGGGGGAGTCCAGCCGCATTGTGGCGATGTTGCTGTATTGCTGCAGGTCTTCCCGGAATCTGTTGCTGCAGGCGAATACGGATACGCTGCCGGCGGCCGATTCCTGAGCCCTCAGGGTGTTGCAGCAGCTGGCTGCGAAGGTTGCGACCGAGGCCCTGAGCTGCTCTGCGTCGGATATCATTTTCCCGAAACTGCGGCTGGTGGATATGGTCTGGCGGCGGATGATTTCTGAAGTGTCTATGCAGGGATGTCCGTTCAGCTCCAGCCAGGTCTGGTATCCCGGCCTGTGGAACTGCCTGAGGACCCAGTCTCCGGGCTTGTCGGCAAACTGCAGGGGAGTGGTGATGCCGAGGGCCTGAAGCTTTGCAAAACTCCGTGGCCCGATGCCCCAGATGTCGGCCAGCTCGAACATTGACAATGCCTTGCGGCGCTTATCCTCGGTATCTATCATGCAGACGCTCTCGTATCCCCTGTATTTCTTGGCGAACTTGCTTGCCACCTTGGCCAATGTCTTGGTGCGGGCAATGCCGACGCTTACGGGAATGTCGGTCCAGAGGGCAATCTGCCGTACCATTCCCCGCATGAGTTTAACGAGGTCGTAGTTCTTCTCATATCCGTCGAGATACAGGAACTGCTCGTCAATGGAGTAGCTCTCGGTACGCTCCACGGTCTTGCGCATTATGCTCTGGATCCGCTTTGACATTGCATCATAGAGCATCAGGTTGCCTGAGAATACCGCTACATTGTTCTTCTCGATGACATCCTTCACCTGGAAGAACGGGGCTCCGCGCCTTATGCCAAGGGCCTTTGCCTCGGAGGTAAGGGCGACGATGTTGCCGTCGTTGCTGGACAGCACGCACACCGGCTTGCCTCTCAGGCCGGCGTGGAAGACCCTCTCCACCGATGCGAAGAAGGTGTTGCAGTCAGCTAGGGCTATCATTGTTCCCGTGCCTTGTGGATTATGTAGGTCACCGTGCCCCAGACGCTGAAATCGTCATCCCGGGTGACAGGTATGCGGGGATAGTCCGGATTTGCCGGGACGAGCCAGCCCTGTCCGTCTTCCGGAACGAAATGCTTGAGGGTGTATTCGCCGTTGAGCTCGCACATCGCGATTTCGTGAGGCGACGGATTGCGGTTGCTCTTGTCCACGATGACAATGTCGCCGTCCAGAAGGCCTGCGTCAATCATTGAATTTCCGCTCACTCTTATAAGGTACGATGCCTCCGGATGCGGGCAAAGCATCGTCAGGATGTCAATGTCCCGGGATCTCTCGTCGTTGTCAAGCGGGACCGGGAACCCCGCCACGACCCGGATGTCGAAATATGGCAGGGAGAATGATCTGGTCTTCTCTGCCGGGATCATGTTCAGGGCTGTTTCAGCTTCGCTTTTCCGTACTGCGGACGCTTCGTTTTTCCGTACTGCCTTCTCGAGCGCATTCCTGATGAACTCGGTTCTGTTCCCGATGCTGTCCAGCTGCTCCGCCAGCCGTCCCGGAGCCCGGAACGAAATCATCCTGCTGTCACCCCTAGGCCGTCCTGCGCCGGGGCGCCGCCCTCCGCGTTTTTTGTCATTGTCCTTTTCCATTGCCATTTTCCGTTTCCTTTTTCCGGTTTCCGTTTTCGTTTCCATCATCTCCATCATCATCTCCCTCTCACTCTCCGTCTCCCTCTCCATCTCTGTCTTCCTCTTCATCATCAGCTCCATCTTCATTGCCCTTAGCTATTGCTCTTCGCCATTGCCCTTCTCCATTGTTCTTCCCCTTTCCTTCTTCAGCTCCATCTTCATTGCCCTTCTGCCGTGTCCTTCTACAGTTCCCTTTGCCATTGCCCTTCTGCAGTGCCGGTCCTTTTCTGTCGCATCCTTATCTTGGCAGTCCTTGTCTGGCAGTCCTTGAAAACAACTTGGACCTCCTCAGGCCGCCTCATTCAGCCTTCTGAACGCAAATATAACGATTATTTTGAAAAATGTAATACGTTAATCAAAAATTTCATCAAGAGCTGTTCACTGTTTTTCATTTACTGTTCGAGTGACGGTAATACATCCACGACTCACGGGCCAAATTATCCACGGCTCACTTCTAAACGCTGTGCCATCAGCCGGAAGGAGATACGGCCGCTTCGTGCAAACCTGACAGTGGATACACTGCCACAGATACTTGTGGGCATGGTGCCGCGTGCAGGCCCCCTCATTTCGGCGGCACCTGACAGCCGGGGTATCGCTAAAGATATCTGTAGTGGCATATTGACTGTCAGGTGAATTGCACGAACGGCCACGCTGTAATTCCCGCCTGGATGAAATACAGGAGCAAGCCCGCAGATATGCATCTGGATGAATGAATTGCACGAACGGCCACGTATCCCCAGGCAAAAGTCAAGCGCAAGGAGAGCCTTAGGGCGAGCTCCCCGCAGCGCTTGAACTTTAGCCGCCGGATGGCGTATAGAGGCCACTGAAAAAGGTCCACACAATTTACGTATCTGAGAATCGCATATATGAATAACCCTTTGAGATTTTGATTTCCGTTATGGATTTGCGATTCTCAAAGGGTTATTTTATCTGATGTTCAGATATTTCTAGAGATTTCTCTTTATTTTCCCAGTATTTTCATTATTCTCTTCAGATTTACGACAAATAGTGTGACAGCG
>JAXDUM010000045.1:0-50251 GCA_034089285.1 Candidatus Cryptobacteroides sp. | reverse complement strand
CTCCCTCATAATACCAGCCCTCCTCCAGAGACGCATCGGCACGTACGCACAAAAGGTTGGGTTCTCCGTACCTGATATATTCCGTAATGTCATATACCTGGGATGCATAGCCGCTTTGCTCACCTCCTAGCCAGAAGCCGTTGAACCAGATGCGGGAATCGCGGAAGATTCCGTCAAAACGGAGAAAGAGATGCTTGCCCCTGTCCTCCTCAGGAATCTCAATCCACTTGCGGTACCAGCCGACACTGGTTGACGGATACTTCCATCCCACACATTTGTAACCGTGGGAATGACTTGCCGCTGCCTCGTACGGAAGGTCGGTCACCCAATCGTGAGGAAGGTTGATTTCCTGCCAGCGGCTGTCGTCAAACTTGTCGGAATACGGGCCGGCATTGTGGATTGACGCAGCCTTGGTGAGATAGTTGAAATACTCAGTCCCGCAGCCGAAATCCTTCTCCGGGGATGACGCGTCGCCTAGGGAGAATTTCCATCCTTCATCAATCAGCACACATTCCCGAATGCTCTGTGAAGCACCCGGGAATGAGATAAGTAACAATATGATAATCAGGGAGTTCCTGACAACAGGGCAAATATTCATCACAATGCCAGATTACGGTCAATGAGAGCATTCAGCCGCCTGACTGTCTCCCCGGTCCTGAGTCCGTCCGGCTCCGTGTTCAGGCAGTAATCCACGAGACGGTCAACCGTGGAGGTGGCCACGTGCATCCTCGTATCCGAGGAAGCATAGTAGATGAACACCTTCCCGTCCTCGTCGGCAATCCATCCGTTGGAGAAGAGCACATTCATCACATCGCCGATGTATTCCTCCCCTTCCGGCACCATCAGGAAACCTGCCGGGTCAGCAATTACCCTTGTCGGGTCCTCCAATGATGTCATATACATGTAGAGCACATATCGAAGACCTGAGGCGCAGCCACGTACACCGTGAGCGAGATGGAGCCAGCCCCTGGAAGTTTTGATAGGATGCGGTCCCTCGCCGTTCTTGACTTCCTTGATGGTGTGATAGAAACGGCTGTTGATGATTTTCTCCTCTTTGACCTCCGCATTCTCCATTGAGTCCACAAGGGCCCAGCCGATTCCTCCACCGTTTCCTGCATCAATGAATCCGTCCTGAGGACGTGTATAGAGGGCATATTTGCCGTTCACAAACTCAGGATGCAGGACGACATTGCGCTGCTGGGACTTGCTCTTCAGGTCAGGGAGCCTCTCCCAGTTCACAAGATCCTTCGTACGGGCAATCCCAGCAGCAGCAACTGCAGAGGACAGGTCTCCCGGTGCTGCGGAAGGGTCCTTGCGCTCCACGCAGAAAATGCCGTAAATCCAGCCGTCCTCGTGGGCGGTGAGACGCATATCGTAGATGTTGGTCGCAGGCTCACCGTACTCCGGCATTGTAATCGGGTGGTCCCAGAAACGGAAATTGTCCACTCCGTTCGGGCTCTCTGCCACCGCGAAGAAAGATTTGCGGTCAGCGGCCTCGACACGTACAACGAGGACGTATTTTCCGTTCCATTTGATGGCGCCGCTGTTCATCGTGGCGTGGATGCCGAAGCGTTCCATCAGATATGGATTGGTCTCCGGATTGAGGTCATAACGCCAGAAAAGCGGGGCGTGTTCGCCGGTGATTATCGGGTATTTGTAACGCTCGAAAATTCCATTGCCTTCAATAGGCTCATTTTTTCTTGCAATGAGGGCTTCGTGTTGTGATTCAAGCCACTCAAGACGTTCTTTGAAGTTCATTGTTTGTTATTTAGAAGACACTATTAGTCAATCATTCCCACACCCGGCATGGCGGCGAAAGCCTTGAAATCATCTGCAGACAGATGTCCCGGGAAAGGAGCATAGAAATGCTCCGGCTTGTCGCAGGCATTCCTCCAGGTCAGCACATAAGACAGCGGATAGTCCTTGAGGGCCTCATAAAGGGTCCCGGTCCACCAATCTGCCTGAGGTATCCCCTCATAGCCGGCCTCCGTCACAGCCATCATCTTTCCGTGCTCCGCACTTATCTTTTTCATTATGTCAAGGGCATTCGCCAAGTCTGCAATGAAGACTTCCGAAGTGCTGTACTGATAGCAGTCGATTCCAATCATGTCCACCATTTCGTCGCCCGGCCATCTTTCCATATAAATCTCCTCTGTAACGCCGCCTGCACCGGGGGAATAGGACCAAATCAGATTGCGAAGTTCTCTCTCGCCGCTCAAATAATCGAATGTCATCTTCCACAATGCCTTGTACTCCTCCACGCTGCACAGGTCGCGTCCCCACCAGAACCAGCTGCCCGTATGCTCGTGCCAAGGCCGGAATATAATCGGAACCATCTGTCCGTCAGAGGTTTTAAATGACTCAAAGTAATCGGCTACACGGCCGAGCCAGCCGATGAAAAGGTCGTGACGGCTGCCGCCTTCCAGGATTGAGGCAACCACTTCCTTCGATGAAACATCCCAGGCATCGCCAGCGGTCAGCGGATTGCGGGGATGCCAGGAGAATGTAACTACACCGCCACGCTGATGATGCGCAATGGCAGAGGCCCTCATTGCCGCGAAATAATTGTCATCCAGGTTCTGTTCTGAACCGAGTTCGATTCCGCCGAGGTCAAGGCCATAGACTGCAGGATATTTCCCGCACACTTCCATGACATCGGAGCGGAGGAACTCCGCCTCGTCCTGGTCAACCCTCCAGGTATGGCCGTACATCAGGTCATCCTGGTGGCCGTACATCATCACGCCTTTGTCGATGTTGTCCTGCAATCGGGCCATTAGGGCTGAGGTATTCTCATCAAAGCGGCCTTCCTGATGCGTGCAGGAGGCTGCCAGTATCATTGCTGTTGTCAAAATCGCTGTCGGTTTCATTGTTTTATTGTTTTTATCCTATTCTTTTGTGTTTAGGTTTCTCGACTGCGGCACTTCGTGCCTCCGCTCGAAATGACAGATGGGAAGGGTGTCATCTCGACCAAGGCCGAAGGCCGCGTGGAGAGATCTACAGTTCCAATACCACCTCGTGATGTCCCGGCTCGTATGGCAGGAACGCCGTCTTCCCGGAGCAGGTATTCCGCACGGTAATGTCATAGACCGCATCCCTGAACACCCTGTGAACCTTGTACTCCCCTATCGAGGCTGGCAGGCAAGGGGCCACCGTAATGCCGTCATACTCAGGCCTTATGCCCAGAAGATATTCAGAGGCAGTGAGCCAGTTCCAGGCCGCCGTACCGGTCAGCCAGCTGTTCTTGCCCTCGCCCGGACGGAATGCATCCTTACCGGCCACCATCTGGCAATAGACATAAGGCTCCACCTTGTGCAATGCCTGGTCCTTGATGAATGCCGGGGAAATCTTGCAATAATGCTCCCACGCATCATCCCTGCGGCCTGCAAGCACCTCTCCCACAATCACCCAAGGATTGTTGTGGCAGAAAATGCCGGCATTCTCCTTATATCCCTGCGGGTAGGAGGAAATCTCACCGTAATCCTTTATGTACTTCGTGAAGGCCGGATTATTCAGAACTATACCCTGCTCAGTATCAAGCATTTCCTTTACACTGTCAAGTGCCTTGTCGCACATTCCACGGTCGGCTCCGATGCGGGCCATCGTACACCAGCCCTGGCTCTCGATGAATATTTTCGCCTCGTCATTCTCCTTCGAGCCCACTTTCCGACCAAAGTAGTCGTAAGCCCTCAGGAACCATTCCCCGTCCCAGCCATATTCCTCCACGGCCTTCTCCATCGCCTCAACCCCGGCCAACACCTCGGAAGAATCCTGTCCAATGCGGTCCAGCAACCGTGCAAAGTCCTTTCCCACAACCACATAGAGTCCGGCAATCATAAGAGACTCAGCCTTGGAACCTTCCGTCTTGTTCTCTGTTGTCTGGAAAGATTCGTCCGGGTCATCCGAGAAGCAGTTCAGGTTCAGGCAGTCGTTCCAGTCGGCACGACCGATAAGTGGCAGTCCGTGCGGGCCGAGATTGTTCCCGGTGAATGCAAAACTGATTCTGAGATGCTCCAGAAGGGTCTTCTCGCTACCAGGAACATTGTCGAAAGGCACCATCTCATCCAGAATCGAGAAGTCCCCGGTCTCCTTGAGATAGGCAAATGTACCGAAAAGAAGCCAGAGCGGGTCGTCATTGAAACCTCCGCCAATACCGTTGTTGCCCCTCTTTGTCAATGGCTGGTACTGATGATAGCAGCCCCCGTCCGGGAACTGTGTGGCGGCAATGTCGAGGATGCGTTCACGGGCTCTTTCAGGTATCTGGTGAACGAAGCCGACGAGATCCTGGTTGGAATCCCTGAAGCCCATTCCGCGTCCGATTCCGCTCTCGAAGAATGAGGCGGAGCGGGACATATTGAAGGTGACCATACACTGGTACTGGTTCCAGATATTCACCATTCTATCCAGTTCAGGGACAGGTGAAGAGACATTAAACTTGCCGAGAATACCGTCCCAATACGCTTTGAGTTCATCGAAAGCGGCATCGGCCTTCAGGGGCGTATTGAAACGCTCCAGAATTTCGTAAGCCTTTGTCTTATTTATAATTGCAGAGCAGGAATTCACTTCCGTACCCTTCGGTTCAATGAATTTTTCCTCTTGCTGGTTTTCCACGTAGCCGAGGACGAATACCAGTTCGCGGGTCTCGCCCGGTGCAAGGCTCAGCCTCAGGCAATGCGAGGCAACAGGACTCCATCCGTGAGCGACACTCTGGCGGGAGCGGCCTTCCAGAACGGCCTGAGGGGAATCAAATCCGTTGTACATCCCCATAAAGCTCTCCCTGTCGGTGTCAAATCCGTCAACAGGCACATTGACTCCATAGAAGGCATAATGATTCCGTCTCTCCCGGTACTCGGTTTTGTGATAAATGACGCTGCCCTCAATCTCGACCTCGCCCGTGGATAGGTTTCTCTGGAAATTCTCCATATCGGTGCTTGCATTCCACAGGCACCATTCCACGAATGAGAACAACGCAAAATCCTTGCGAGATGAAGACTCGTTGGTGAGCGTCAATTTCTGGATTTCGCACCTGAAACCCTTCGGAACGAAGAACAACTCGCTGACTTTCAGCCCGTTCTTGCTACCGACAATACGGGTGTAGCCCATTCCGTGACGGCATTCATAGAAGTCGAGAGGAGTCTTGCAGGGTTTCCATCCCGGGCTCCATACAGTGCCGCCATCATTGACATAGAAATACCTCCCGCCATCATCGGCAGGCACACTGTTGTACCTGTACCTGGTAATGCGGCGGAACTTCGCATCCTTGCAGAAGCAGTAGCCGCCGGCAGTCGCCGATATCAGGGAGAAGAAGTCCTCCGTGCCAAGATAGTTTATCCACGGCCATGGAAGCGCAGGGTCGGTTATGACAAACTCCCTTGCTTTGTCATCAAAATGTCCGTAAATCATTTGTTTAATTTTTTATTTAGATCCCTCGACTTCGCTCGGGATGACAGAGGGGAAATGCGACTGGAGGCACCTCGTGCCAACAAGCAGTGTCATCTCGACTGGAGGCACATCGTGCCGCAATGGAGAGATCTTAACGCGGCGCATTGTCATAAACTGACCTGAGAGTATATGCCTGGCCAGAGGTTCCAAACGCCTTGTACATTATGTCAATCACCGGTTTTGAATCATTGATATAACTTCCGTCAGAATGGTCAATGAAGCCGAAAGACTCATTTCCAGTGCTCTTTGCCCCATTATCCCAGACCACAGGGCAGAGGCCGTATTCCTTCGCGGCCTTGAAGACGAACTCGAACCAGTATTGCTGGAATGCCTTCGCACGATCATCCACACGGTTTACCGCTCCGCACTCGCCGATATATACCGGGATATTCTTGTCCAAATACTTATCCTTCAACATTTTGAATGTATCAATGACATTCTTCTCGCTGTGATTTGGATCCTTCTTGCCGTCAGTTCCGGCATGACCCCATTCAGTATAGGCGGAATTCTGGCCCAGGGCATATCCTGAAGGGTCATAGAAATGCACGGATACAATAAGCTTGTCCTTCGCCGGATCCTCCGGAAGCTTGAGATTATTGACAGTGAGAGCAGGATTTGCTGAATAGCCGAGGACTGCGAGATACCTACCTGCATTGTTTCCTCCAGTCGAGCGGACAGCATCAACAAAGGCCTGGGCAAGCTCATTTATCACTGAATACTGCTTTCCTCCGTCCGTGAGGTTTCCTCCAAATCCCCAGCCGCCGTCCTGAAGTTCATTGTAGCCCTCGAATATGAGCCAGTCCCCCTCATCGGCGAATTTCTCCGCAATCTGTTCCCAGACAGCCTTGTAGCGTGCCAGCATCTCTGTCTTGAAGGCTTCGTCCCGGGCTGCGTCGCGCACGCGGAGCCATCCGGATTCAGGGCTGTCATCGTGATGGATATTCACAATGGCGTTCAGTCCGGCCTGTTTAGCATAACCAGCTATTTCGGCCACCCTGTCCAGCCAGGATGATTCAATCATATAATCCGGTGCATCCCCGATATGTCCCATCCAGGTCACAGGAATGCGTACGGTGGAGAATCCCTTCGCCTTCAAATTGTCAAACGTAGCCTGCGTGCATTTCTCATTGCCCCAGAAGGTCTCGCCGGAAACCCCGTTGTTCACGGCGTCCATCTGGTTGCCCAGGTTCCAGCCGTAGCCGAGTTTCCGGGACAGGGAGATGGCGTCATTGTCCGGCAATGAAGGAGTGTCGAGGAAGGACAAATCCTCCCTGGCAGCCTCCTGATTGACCTTCAGGTATTTCTTCAGGTCGCCACAGACTACGGAATACTGGAAGGACCTGGCCTCATAACTGTCATTGGCAGCGACGTTCACTGTCAGTTCACAGGAATTGTCCCTGACCGGGGACGCAGTCACGCTGCACCAGTCACTCTGGCCCACAATGTAAGGTTTTTCACTACAAGTGGCTTTCACCTTCCACTCTCCTCCCGCAGCCCCGGCCTCAATGATTTCAGGGCTGATGGTCAAGTCCACTTTCCCAGGCTCAGGTGCCTCCTTGCTTTGACATGAAATAGTCAAGGCCAATGAGGCGAACATTAATGCAATTCTTATCATAATCAACTATTTATACAAATCATTCGGCAAATCGTCCAGGCCAATGACATCCTTGCATCCCCAGCTGGCCTTCCACCAGGCGATGTCTGCATGCTGGTGCCTGTAGCCCTCTGACAAATCATTGTCATAGTCATACCAAGGCATGAAATAGAGCCAATGAGCCCCGGCAGACCATTGATCCGACATTGAAGGGAGTCCGCCGTGTTCCGACAATGTAACCATCTTGTTAGGGTAGAGTTCCTGAATGAGGGTGAAGTTGTCAGCCACTTTTGCTGCGGAAGACACATTGTAAATGTCCTTACCAATGATATCGACATACTCGTCCCCCGGATAAAAAGGAGAGTCAATGTCATCCTTTGAGGAGGTCTGGCTTGTCCATACCCAAATCAGGTTGTTGAGGCCTGCTGACTTGAAATAGTCAAACATATATCTCCAAAGCTTCACATATGTCTCCGCCCCGTCGGCTCCCCACCAGAACCAGGCCCCGGTCTTGTAGGTATAGGTATTGCCCGCAGCCTCGTGAAGAGGTCTCCACACTACCGGAATTCCCTCATCCTGAAGCAGTTTCAGATATCCGGCAATCTTTGCGAGGTCTGCATCAGCCGTCCTTTTCTCCCAGGTTCCGTCCTTGAAAATATTGGCCGGACGGAAGGTTGTACCGTCGGTTCCGCTGCCCGGAGTACAGGTGTAATCTGAAGAGCCTTCGGAATAAGGTACATTCCAATGCCAGCAGGCACTGACAATGCCGCCTTTCCCGAACCAGGCTTTTACCGGAGAAATGTCGGAATAGTCAATCCAGTTGGCCGGCGAGGCGAAAAGATGGATGTAGTCGAATGTGGCCATGGCCGGGTACTTTCCCGTCCATTTGTTGACCCAGTCGGCCTCCACCGTGTTCCAGTTCACCTTTGCAATGGCTCCGGATATGGTCTTCACGCCGTAAATGCTCCTGAAATAATCATACAGTTTTTTGGCATTAGCACTCGGATTGGCAGTGACAAGTTCGGCGGAAATGACCGACTCGGCCTTGTCCCTGGTCCTGAACCTGATGCTGAAGGTCTTGGCAGGGTTGTCATTGTACCCGGTTACAGTCCCCTCCGGCAGGAGGAGAGTATATTCTGTGGCAGGCTGGAGATTACCCAGGACAATGGTCACTTCCTTTCCGTATGCGTCAATGGAGGTGATTTCGCCCGAAGGGGACAACGATATTTCCCCACGCCTGGATGTCGGGCACATAACATTGACATCGAAGGTCAATTTCGCTGTAAGGCTCAGATAGTCAACATCCTTAGCGCCATCAGCAGGCACGGATGACACCAGTTCAGGGCCCTTTACCGGCTCTTCGGCAGGGCCGTCCGGCTTCTGGCAGGAGGCTGCGAGGCAGAGCAATGCGCCGAGAAGATAAAGTGTATGCTTTTTCATTTTTATAATTGGTTCCCGGGAGGGCGGTCAGGCCCGCCCGGGATAAAACTTAAGGAAGTAAAGTAACCTTGGTAACTTTGACATTGTCCCCGTTCAGCACGAAGACTCCGCCCCAACCGCCTGTCTTAATGGCATTGTCATACATTTCCTGAGTCAGTTCGAATGTATAGCAACCACCATTGGCAGCCAAATCATATTCTGTGAACTTGCCATCTTCAGTATCGTTGCCGACCGAGCAGATGCTGGCATAAGTCGGTCCCCAATGGCCTTCAACAATCTCAAGTTTCCAATCAGCCTCGAGTGGAGTGATGTAGAGGGAGACTTTACTGCCGGCCTTTGCACCATTGGCTACCAGCTCGGTTCCGCCATCACTCAGCAGAGAAGGCTGATTTTTCCAATCGTCAGCGATTGCCTCGCCTTCCCAGAGGGTCACGTCCATCGGAATCTCAGTCTTGAGAGTAATCTTCGTCAATGTATAGTTGCATCCGGTCAGTACGAGTCCGCCATTTGCAATAAGGTCATCGAGCATTGCCTGGGTCAGAGGGACCTCAAGCTGGCTCTGTCCTGCTGCAAGTTCAAAGAACGAGTTTTCTGGAAGATCAGCCCAGCCGTCTCCGTGACGGAGAGCAAGTTGCCACCATCCCTGTGAACTGTCCTGGGTGAAATCGAATATCATCGTGACGGTTCCTGCAGAGAGGTCCACGCTTGACCAGTCGAAGCCGCCCCAAGCCAAATCCTGATTTCCGCTCCAGGAACCACAGTCCCATGAACCGCTCCAGATGACTTTCTTCTGGATGTTGTTAGGGATGCAGTCTATAGTATATTCCACAGCACCGTTGGAGGAGATGAGTTTCACGACAGTACCCTTTCCGGCCATATCAGGAAGGTTGATATACAATGTCTTGCCATTGAGCAGGAACTTGACGCTCTCGCCGTTCACCTCTACGCTCTCAAGCTTGTCCTCATTTTCGACAGGGACTACAAGCACTGTTCCGCCGTAAATCTCGGTCTCAGCGGAAGGCAGCTCGGTAATGAAGCAGGCTGTAGGCTTGTTCACCGTAAGTGACTCACAGTCAACGCTTGTTCCATTGGCAAGATTGAGTTTTACCATACCGGTCTCGGCAGTGGTAGGGACAGCCACGGTGATTTCGGTCTCGGCAGCCTCAACTTCGACGGTCAGATTGCCTCCGAATGTCACGCTCTTCACAAGATCAAGGTCGGTTCCGCTGATTACAATGTCGGAGCCTGCCGCAGCAGGATTCTCGCTGAATGCTTCAAATACAGGTTTTACGAGAGTGAATGCCACTGTCACGCTCTTGCCATTGGCCATCCGGAGGGTGGCATCGCCCTCGGTTGCGGTGTCTGGCATTGTCAGTGTGATGGACTCGGCTGTCTCATAGTCTATTCCGGCAGCACCCGGAAGATCAACGCCGGTCACCAGATTCAAGTCATCGCCACTGATGGTAAGGATTGCTCCAGCCTTCACAGGTGACGGGGCAGCAACGAGAGATGTAGGGACAACTGTCTCATACTCACCGGCTTCCACCTCGACTCCTGATTTGGCCACAAGGATGACAGTGCCGTCCTGGGCAGTTGCAGGGAGATCAAATATAATCTCAGTTCCAGCTGCATTGACAGTGAATTCAGTGGCAGGGGCACCTGGAAGATTGAGTGCTGCGACATAATTGAGATTGCGGCCGGAAATCTTCACTGATGCATTGGCAATAAAACGTGCGGCTGTCATTGAAGTAACCTCAGGCTGTGCCACTGCAAGTTCATCCTCGGAATAGATGATGTTCGGGATCAGATCGGCATTCTCCTCGAGAGTCTCGTCAATGTCACCGACTCCGATCACGCCCGTGCGCGCCTCTACTGGGACTTTCACCTTGATTTCGTAACGGGAATGGGAGATGAATGCCTTTTCCGATACAATGACATCTTCGCTGAAAATCACCTCGTGAATAAGGTTGAGATAGTCTCCCTTGATGGTCAGGACATCGTCAGCCTTGACTGAAGCAGGAGAGAATGACTCAAGCTCGATAGGCTCAAGATATGTGAGAGCCGTCTTTGTGACGATTTCCTTGCCGTCTGCTGCCACGAGTGTGACCACACCCGGCTCCGGACCGTCCTTAGGAACAATTATCCTGATTTCGGAAGGCACGCCGGCCTTCACCACATTGATGTCGGTAATCGGACTTACGCCGGGAATAATCACCTCCGTAATCTTGTCCAGATTGCTTCCGAGGAAGCGGAGTTCACCGCCTCTCATAACAGGCTGCGGTCCATAGACATTGAGGGCTACGCCAGCCTCCGCATACTGGTTCGTATCCACCAGTTCACCCTTACAGCCACAGAGAAGGGCTGCGGAAACAGCAATAAGGCTGAATATATTGAAAATCTTCTTCATAAATACTATCTGTTAGGGACTGCTCTGAGATTGTCATACTTGAAGACAGGGGTACATTCCGTACCTTTGACTCCACCACTCCAAGGCCATACGATGAGGCTGGCGAAATCTTCAGGACTCTGAAGCGGAACAAGGCCTTCGGTTCCGTCAGCATTGTATTTGAAATCGCTGAAAGGAATGGTGACGGTTATCCATTCACCTCCGGTATCGAATGAACCGGTCTCGGCCCAAGGGGTGTAGAGGGCACGGCAAAGGTCGAGTCCTCCCTTTGCAGAGGTATGGATGTAGGTATTGTTCTGCCAGCTGTCATTGGCGCATCTTGCAGCGCTCGTGAAGACAATCTGCATTGAACCCGATGACCAAGGATTGCTTGCCGGAATATTGAGCTCGAACTTGAAGGCCATGTTCTTGAAGTCGCTGAAATCAATGAAGTTGCAGATAGGAATACCTGCGCCGGATGTGATGCCCATAGGGTCACCTTTCCAGTTTCCGCACCAGAACGGGAGCTTGAGAGCCTCCTGCCAGCCACCTTCCTCGTCGAGGTCGGCAGGGCCGAGAACCACATAGTCACCGCTGATACCGCCTTCGCTGCTGTAGGATGCAGCAATATTCCATCCCTGTGGAACCACATCAGTAGTACCGTCAAAGTCAGTAATCAGGCCCCGGGTATCCTTGTAATTGAATACGGACTTGGTCTCGCCATAGATGGTGCTTACCTCCACAGGTCCCTCAGGAGCCTCAGGAACCACGAATGTCAATGCGTTCTTTGTGATCTTGATGTCCTTCTTCGCCACGGGAACACCGCCTACAGTAAGGGAGAGAGGCACATTCGGATCATCCACGAAATAGTCTCCGTAAAGGACGGCCTCGCTGCCGGCAAGAGCATACTCGCAGGACATTGAGGAGATGGTCGGGCCAGGCACGAGCACGTGGAAGTCAGCAGTCACGGTATCCCTGGAAGGAGTAATCATATAAATCTTGTCACTCACAAGACCCGGAATGTTCTTCGGAACTGAGAGGATGAGAGTATGGTCAGTCATGAAACTGGTATTGAGAACCGCTTTCTGGTCATTGAACCACACCTCGCGGATGCTGCGGAGATTGTCTCCCACGAAGCAGAGCTGGGACTCCATATAGGCCTCCGTAAGAAGGGAATCGGCGGAGTTCACGTCCACAGGACGTATGTAGTGAAGCACAGGCACTCCGTCAGCGAGCTTGAACGCATCCGGCTGGTCTTCGCAGGATACTGCGAGAATGGCCAATGCTGCCGCACCAATGTATGAATATATCTTTTTCATTCTGTATTATGCTATTAGAAGTTATAGGAATATGTCTCGCGCACATTGATTTCCTGTGCCGGCTCGAGAAGGTGAGGATTGTTTACCACGTCCTCCTGAGGGAAAGGCAGGGTGAATGACGAGGCTGTAACATTAGGAGCAGGGGTATCGCTGTCATACCTGCATTCGCTTTCGTCAACCACCCAGGTCTTCTTGCCTGACTCGTACCAGGTCTTGTAAACTGAATTGAGATTCCACCATGGATTCCTGCGCTGAGCCTTGATTTCGTCGATCACGCCATTCATGTCGTAATATGACCGGCGGACGAAGTCGTACCAATAGTCGCCCTCGCCTGCAAGTTCGAGACGGCGCTCTTTCCAGATGTCCTTGATGGCTACAGATGTGAGAAGCGATGTTCCGGCACGCTCGCGGACCTTGTTCACATATTCAAGTGCAGCGGCACTGTTGCTTGTCAGAAGGCTAGCCTCGGCATAAATCAGATATACATCTGAAAGGCGGAGGATATGTGTAGGCAGTTCGTAAGCCATCCTGTCCGCAGATTTGCCAAGAGCGGCCTCGTGGTCAGCGTTGTTTCCGTAGAGATGCTTGCAGTTCTGGGCTCCGCAAGGTCCGCAGAATTCGCCCGGACCACCGGCTCCGTAATTGGCGTCATACATGAAACGGACAACATCGAAGCCTCCCTTGTCCTGCCAGAAATAAGGATATTCATCTCCGGCCATCATCATGGTAACTTTGCGGCGTTTGTCCTTCTCTGTAGCCCTTGCTGAAGGATTATCCACCGGAGATACCCCGAACGCATCCATCAGGTCCACAGAAGGTCCGCCCCACTGGCCCCATACATCGCCGAACTCATCAAAACCGACCATTCCAAGGTCTGACTGGAGTGTGTTCTGGCGGGTCCACTGATTGCCGTCCACTGTCCACATCCAGCTGATGAGAGGTTCTCCGGTCTGGTTATAGAGAGAAGGAGAAAGGCGGAAGATATCGGAATAGACAGGGGTGAGGGTACGTCCTGAGTTGTCAATCACGTCCTTGGCATACTCTGCGGCCTTCTTGAGCAGTTCCTGGTCAAGGACACCGTCAATGCCTGCCATTGTCAGATAAACTTTTGAGAGCAATGCCTCAGCCGCATAATAGTCAATGCGGCTGTTCCAGCCGGAGGTCTTCTTCGGAAGGAGGGACATCGCTTTCTCGATGGTCATGATAATGTACTCATACACATTCTTCCTGGTGACCTTGTAGATATTGTTGTAGTTATTTGAGCCAAGGAGTTCAGTATTGTTGTGCACAATCGGCACTTCGCCGAAAGTCCTTACCATGAAGAAGTAGGCCAAAGCCTTGAGTGTGAGGGCTTCGCCAAGACACTGGTTCTTGACTGCCCTGGAAGGGCCGTCGGATGCATTGATATTCACAAGGACGGCATTGACATGACCATTGACAGCCCAGAGTGAATAGGCCATATTCTTCAGGTCCTCGTCAGTGGCATTTGTAGTGAATGTCAGATATGGACTGCTGCCCCAGTACATATTTCCCGACATGACCTCACCGATTTTGATGAAACCGCGCTGGAAGTCATACCAAGGTGAGTTGTAGATATAGTTCACACCCTGAATGCACTGCTCGTCATTCAGATAGAAGTTCGAGGTGTTGTAGGAGTCCTCTGACGGACGGTCGAGGAATTTCTCGCAGGAGACTGTCCCCAATGCAAGCAGGCCGACCGCAATACTACCGAATATTCTGTTGATTTTCATGATTGTCAGATATTAGAATGTAATGTTAAGGCCGAATGAATACATAGTCGGAGCAGGATAACGTCCGTTGTCCAGACCGAAGGTCAGACCGGTGGAGTCCTGTGTGGATGCACCGACCTCAGGGTCATAGCCTTTGTATTTGGTGAAAGTATAGATATTCTGGAAGTTGAGATACAGGCGGAGGTTCTCAATCCTGGCCTTCTCCATCCATTTCTTCGGGAAGGTGTAACCGAAGGTTAGGTTCTTGATTCTCAAGTAGGATCCGTCCTCTACGTAGCGGTCGCTTATGCGGTCATTGTCATTAGGGTCATTGATGCTGGCGCGAGGGATTTTGGTTCCCTTGTTTGCCACCCTGACATTGGTGATGTCATCATACCAGTTTCCGTACTCATATACCTTGTCGGCATCAATCGGCACAAGCTTGGCCCTGCCGCCTACGGCATTGAGCTGGTTGATCCATGCGCTGTTCATGTGGGTAAGGTTGATGGAATTGTAGTTCATGACCTTGTTGCCGTAGGAACCGTTCAGGAAGATGCTGAGGTCGAAGCCCTTGTAACGGAAGGTATTGGTCCATCCGAATGTGAATACAGGAAGCGGTGATCCGATGATGGTGCGGTCGTTCACGTCAATCTTGTTATCTCCGTTGACGTCCTTGAACTTGAGGTCACCCACCCATACGGTGTTGGCTCTGTTGAACACGCCGTCGGCCGGATATTTCTCAGCCCTTGGAGAGTTCTGGATATCCTCGAATGACTCATAGACGCCTTCCACTACATAGCCGTAGAAGTTGTAGAGAGGCTGGCCGATTTCAGACATGCATACAACATCGTTCCACTGGCCGTAGCCTATGAGGGCGGCATTCTCGGTTCCGCTGAGGGAAAGGAGTTTGTTGCGGTTGAATGAAATCTGGAAGTTGCTGTCCCACTGGAACTCACCTACGAACGGATGAGCGTCGAGAGTAATTTCGAGACCCTTGTTGAGAATGCTTCCGTAGTTGCCCTTAGGAGCCTCAAGACGGGATGAACCGTTGCCCTGGGTTCCCATGTAGGAAGGGAGCTGCATTGACATAAGCATATCGTCAGACCTCTTGTAGTATGCGTCCACTGTGAGATTGAGCCTGTCCTGGAAGAAGCCGAGGTCGAGACCTACGTTGTACTGCTCCTGTTTCTCCCAACGGATGGCGGTATTCGGGATATTGGCAGGACGGTAGCCCATGCCGAGTCCTGAAGGCATCTGGCTGATGGCGGAACCCCAGGCGTAACTGCCGATACTGGAATTACCTGTCTGTCCCCAGCCGAGACGGATTTTACCGTTGCTGAACCATTTCTTGGCATTCTGGAGGAATTTCTCATTGGAGAATCTCCATGATGCGGCTACGGAATGGAAGCCTGCCCATCTGTTGTCCGGGCCGAAGTTGGACGAACCGTCATAGCGGTAAGTGTAAGTAGCATAGTAGCGGTTGTCGAAGTTGTATGTCTCACGGGTGAAGATGGAGGCCATTGCGCTGCTACCGAAGCCGGAACCGATTTTCGGAGTACCGGTGCCGAGAACAGGGCTGTGCACCTCGTTGGAAGGAAGATTGGTTCCCTCTGCCGAAATGTATTCCCATCTTGACTCCCACATTTCCTGTCCGATCATCGCACTGATATTGTGCTTGCCGAAAGTATTGTTGTAGGTGAGATAGTTCTTGATTTGCCAGTAAGTGTTGCGGTTGTTCTGGATGCTGCTGCGGTTGCTCTTCCTTGACCAGGAACCGAGTGTCAACGCAGGCTCGAATCTCTCACCTTTCGACCATCCGAAGTCGAAGCCGACCTCAGTACGCCATACGAGGTTCTTCAGAGGCTTGAAGTTTACGAACGGGGTGATGTCCGCATAGATGTTACCCGTGAGTTTCTGGCGTTTCAGGAGAATCTGGTCCTCCATTGCGAGGGCGACAGGGTTAGGATTGTTGTATCCCTCACGGACTGTAGATGAATAGTTTCCGTCCACATCGTAAATAGGAATGTCAGGGATGGTGGACAGGGAGTAGTAGATGAGACCCTCGCTCGAGTCAGCAAGCTTGAGGTCATCATTGGTATTGGCGAAGGTTGCGCTGAGTCCGAGCTTGATCCAGCTCTTGAGCTGTGCGTCAATGTTGGTGCGCACGCTGAAACGGTCGAAGTTGGAGCCTATGATGGTTCCTTCCTGGTCCACATAAGAACCTGACACATAATACTGTACCTTATCTGTTCCGCCAGATGCGGAAAGCTGGTGCTGGTGCTGGAGAGCGGTACGGAAGATGGCATCCTGCCAGTTGGTTCCCACACCGAGAATCGAAGGATCTGAATATACCTCATTCGGCTTGGAGAGTTCACCTACGGAAACCAGGTCATTGTAGAACTGGGCATACTCTCGGAGATTCATCATATCCAGGCGCCTGGTCTGCTGCGAAACGGCGAACATTCCGTCGTATGAAATCTTGGCATCGCCTGACTTTCCACGCTTCGTGGTGATGAGTACGACACCGTTCGCTCCCTGTGCACCATAGATTGCCGTTGCGGAGGCATCCTTGAGGATTTCCATGCTTACAATGTCGGCAGGGTTGAGGGTAGAGAGAGGTGAAATGGTGGAAACTTTGCCGTTTCCGAGCGCATCTCCGAGGCCGAAATCAGCACCGGAATTTCCACCTCCCTGTACAATGACACCGTCTATCACATAGAGCGGTTCCGCATTGGCATTGATGGTAGCCTGGCCGCGCACGCGGATGGAAGAGGAGGAACCCGGGGCTCCGGAAGTCGTAACTGCCTGAACACCTGCAGCACGGCCCTGGAGAGTCTGGTCGAGGGATGTGATGATGGTAGCCTTGAGGTCTTCCTCCTTCATTGACACGGAAGCTCCGGAAAGGTCGCTCTTCTTCATTGTACCGTAACCCACGACTACGACCTCGTCAAGAAGGAGACGGTCTTCCTCGAGAGTCACGTTATAGACGGAAGAAGTTCCTACCGTAACCTCAACATCTTTATATCCGATGGAGGAGAATACCAGGACTGCCCCCTGAGGGACATTCAGGGTATAGTTACCATCCAGGTCTGTAATGACACCGTTGGAGGTGCCTTTCTCAACGACGCTCGCGCCGATGACCGGACCTATTTTGTCAACGACGGTACCGCTGACTTTCTTAGGCTGGGCCACAAGCGACAGGCTCAAAAAGAGCATCGTCAAGCAAGTGAACAGTTTGCTTTTCATTTTGCTGAATTTAGTGTTAATATTATATAGGGTCAATAGAATCTTTTCAGTGTTATTTCGACTCTGCAAAATTACACTGATACGGTGGGGCAAACAAATATAAATTTATCAGATAATGATACTAATTAAACACGACCGAAAGAATGAATCAGAAAGGCTTCCGCACTGTCATACAGTGACTTTATGCTTCTTGTACATTTCCCTGAACTCCCGGGGAGTGCTGCCTCTTTTCGCCTTGAACATGCGGTTGAAATTGGAGAGATTGTTGAAGCCGCATTCATAACAGATTTCGGATATGTTCCTGGTGGTGTCAACCAGCATTCTGGCGGCGAATCCGAGCCTGATGTCGGCTATGTAATCTGACAGAGTGCGGTTAGTCCTGACGCGGAAGAAGCGACTGAATGCCACAGGGCTCATTCCCGCGAGAGAGGCCAGGTCCTTAAGGCGCAAAGGCTCGGCATAATGGTCATTGATATATTGTTTAACCTTCTGGACCCTCCGGCTTTCCTTATTGCGCGACGTATTGGCGAATGAGCTGGAAGACAATACTTTTACATCATCAGCAAGAGATAGCTCATACAATATGTACAGGAATTTGAGAAACTGCACGAACTTCTCCTGCTCCACGGCAAGAGTGTCGAGGGCGGAATACACCTTCATGATTGCGGAGACCGGGAATGCGAGCCCGTGCTCAGCCTGGGAAAGCATTTTCCGGATGGATGCGAACTGGCTTTTTGCCAGCAGGCTGCTGCTGAGAAGATCATCGGAGAACTGAATAGTGATTTCCCTGATGTCCTTGGAGTTGCAACTACCCTGCTCCCATACGTGTTCCAAGCCCTCGGAGCCGACCAGAACGAGTTCATATTCACCGATTTCCTCCACGCTGTCCCCCACAATCCGGCGGACTCCGGCCCCATGCTCGATAAAGTTCAGCTCGAATTCCTTGTGGCGGTGAAGCGGATATGTAAACTCCGTCTTGTGACGCTCAACGATATGGAAGCAATCCTTTTCAGACAACTGGGTAATTTCCGTGAATACTGAACTCATAGTATCAATTTTTGAACAAAGATAATTAAAATAATATTATTTTAACCAAATATTGACAAATTAGTAATTGTAATAGAGTAGGAGGAAAACAAAAGCGGAAGGCATGCACCTTCCGCTTTTGTACCCCCAAGAGGATTCGAACCTCTACCGTCAGAACCGGAATCTGAAATCCTATCCATTAGACTATGGAGGCATCAATTGAACTGCAAATATAATATATTCTGCGATTATCTGCAACTTGGCAGTTATCAAACTTCCGTCCTCATCATCTCAGCACGAACCTGTGCGCCGCCCGGGTCGAGTCGCCCGGATAGAAATCCACCGTCACTCCCCTGTCGCTCACTCTCATTCTGTATGAGCCTGCGGCCAGGGAACGGTAATATGCCTTCAGGCCCGGCCTGAACTCGTCGAAAACAGGATCGGCGGCCTTCCGGCCATATTGCTCCGGTCCCTCGGACTGAATGTCATAGATGCCGGTGGATTCATCGCGCCATACACTGTTCATTGTCATCTGGGTAATACGCCCTCCATCCCCGTACCAGTCCAGGAACTCCGTGGTATGGGTATGTCCGCACAGCACAATGGCATTGTTTTCAGCCAATATCCGCCTCATCCGGTCCCGTGCTGCAGGATTCTTGTCCTTGCCGTGATAATACCACCGGAAATACTTTGTGCTGTCGTACGGAAAGACCGTACAATGGATCAGCACGAAGAGATATCTTGCATCTGAAGCCTCGGCTATGAGGCTTGCAACCTTCTCATCATCAGGCTTGTTGAAGTCAATGACAACGAAGGCGTCAGGTCCGACGCGGAAAGAGAAATCGGACGAATCGACCTGCACTCCAAGTTCCGAGGACATTCTGGCCGGCATATAATTCAGATATGCCTCACGAGCGAATGCGTCGTCCTTGGCCCGTACATCGTGATTCCCGGCTACAGTGACAAGCGGAACATCAGGGAACTCCGCCTTTATCCTTCTGAAGGCATCGTCGAGCATGCGGAGATGAGTCTCTATGTTTCCGGTATCGCCCTGAATGATGTCACCGGTCTGGTAAACCAGCCTGGTATCGTCATCGACAAGGCAGGCAGCCCTCTTCAGCAGCCTGGGAGAGTATTTCTCCCACATTTCGGCATCCCTGACAAACTCTTTCCGGTGAGCAGCCTCCCGTTCGGCATTGGCAATGGTATAGCCTTCGTGATAAACGCTCTCGGGAGCAGTGTCATAATGCGTATCCCCAAGCATTACCACGGAATAGGATCCATCCTTGCCGCACCTTCCCCTCCTTGAGGCTGAGTGCATTGCAAGAATCTCGGGAGAAAGCCCGGACAGGAACAGCCCGGAAGCGGAGAGTTCCAGAAATTTTCTTCTATCCATAACTGTCCAACGATCAGATTTCAAAGTCCAGACATGAGCGCACTGAAGTATATGGCCGAATCTTGCTGTCGGCGACGGCGACGTGGGCAGGATGCACGGCATAGGCCTTCAGAGCCTCCTCGGACTCCAGTGTGCAGTCCAGCATCACATCGGCATTGGACGAGGCGAGACGTCCGTCAATGACAACATTTACATCAACCAGCCCCGGAACTACGCCTTTCAGGGACTCCAGGCCAGCCTTGATTCCGGCCTTCACGCTATTCTTCTCGTCTTCGGGCAGCTCGCTCCTGAGTGTCCACAGTATAATATGCTTTACCATAATGATATGTTTTTGGGGAAGCGAATATACGCATTTATTTGCAAATATTGGTTCAAATTCATACATTTGGAAAAACTGGTCAGTTAATCTGTTTCGCCCTACGGAACAACCTTAATCTATAAAGAATGAGACTAGACGGAAGACGTGTCAGCGGGAATGTCAGGGACATACGCGGCAAAGGCGGCAAGGCTGCCGGAATCGGCATCGGAGGAGTAATCGTGATAGGCCTGATAACATTGCTCATGGGCGGAAATCCGCTTGAGGTGCTCAATATGGTCAGCACAGGAGAAGGATACTCAGAGACCTACACCCCCACAGCGGAGGAAGAAGAACTCGCAACTTTTGCAAAGCAGATTCTGGCGGGCACCGAGGATGTCTGGACGGATATATTCAAGCAGATGGGTCTGCGCTACGAGCCTCCGACACTGGTCCTCTTCTCCGGAAGCGTCCAGTCAGGATGCGGCGGGGCGACAGCTTCCACAGGCCCGTTCTACTGTTCGGCGGACAAGTCCGTCTATCTGGACCTGTCGTTCTTCACATCAATGAAAAAGGAATTCGGCACTGCAGGCGATTTCGCCTACGCATATGTCATCGCACACGAAGTCGGACACCACGTACAGAACCTTCTCGGCACCCTGAGGCAGGCACACACGGCGATGAGCCAGGCCTCCTCGCAGGCCGAATCCAACAAAATAAGCGTACGGCTTGAGCTCCAGGCTGACTTCTACGCCGGCGTCTGGGCACATCATGACAACGAGATGTTCAACTCACTTGAGCCCGGTGACATCGAGGAGGGCATTGCAATAGCCTCACGCATCGGAGACGACTATCTCCAGAAGCAGGCCAGGGGCTATGCGGTTCCGGACTCATTCAACCACGGCACATCCGCGCAGCGCGTGAGATGGCTGAAGAGAGGATTCGAGAAAGGCGACCCGGAATACGGGGATACTTTCTCTCCGGACTACAACAGACTCTGATTCAGGCATATTCCATCAACAACAAAACATAAACGCAATATGAACCTTTCAATCAAGCAGCTCACCGCAATGGTGAAAATGGCCTTTGACATCGCCAAGGCCGACGGCGAGGCAACAGAAAGCGAATATCAGATCATCTCCACTGAGCTCCAGGCTTTCGGCGTGACCAGCGACGAACTCAAGACAATGCTGGAAGAAGTTGACACGATGAAGTTTTTCGACGCGTGCAGAATTCTGGACGACATGGACGATGAGCAGAAAAGAGAGGTCTGTGCCTGTCTGGGCACAATCATCTGCGCTGACGGAAAAGCCGTTGAGGAGGAAGTTAAACTCTGGCAGAACATCGGGAACTGGTGCAGTTTTCCTTCAATGAGTCTCGAGGAGGCAATAAGGATATTCAAGGGAGAGGCGTCTCCGGATCCTGCCTCCAATGTCACCAGAAAGGCATTCAACGGAGGCTACTACGAAGGGCCGATGAAAGATGGACAGTACCACGGATTCGGAAGGATGGTATGGGACAGTGGCGACGTGTATGAAGGAGTTTTCGAAAATGGCTCCAGGACAGGTCAGGGCAAATATACCTGGCCGAGCGGCAGCTGGTACGAAGGCGGTTTCGAGAATGGAAAGATGTCCGGACTCGGCATATATCACTATTCCAATGGGGATATCTACAACGGAATGTGGAAGAATGACGACAGGGAAGGCTTCGGCGTGTACTATTACAAGAACGGCAATGTTGAATACGGGGAATACAGAGCCGGGAAACAGGCCGGAACCAGCATAGTCCACCACGCTGACGGTTCATTCTCAGTATATGACTTCAACGGGGAAGGCAAGGTGGTGTCCACCAGGAATTACAAGGACCTCAACATCCCTCTGAAATGAGATACAGATTCGACCCGCAGCTGAAACAGGAGAAGGTCCTCGCCGCCCAGATTCACGATGCCCTGGAAGGGGACGTGATCGACCAGGTGATGGAATACACCGGGGCGATGGAGTTTGACGATTCTGCCATGAGGGCCCATCTTGCAGTCACCAAACTCAGGATCGAGCCTGAGGTGATGCCGCGCCTGTATTCAGTCCTTGAGGAAGTGAGGCAGAATCTCGGATTTGAGCGGGAAGTGGAGTTCTATATCACGAATTCACCCCAGATCAATGCCTGCACATATTTCGGCACGACCAAGGGCAGGCCTCTCATCATTGACCTGAACTCGGCCCTGATTGAGATGATGTCCGAAGATGAGCTGAAATTCGTGGTAGGTCACGAACTCGGGCATCAGATCGACGGCAACGACAGGCTGAACAAGCTCATAAGATTCGTCTATCCTGACCTGGAGGGGATGTCTCCTCTCCTGATGAGGCTGAAGGTGAACTTCTGGCAGCAGCTCTGCGAACTGGTGGCGGACAGGTACGGCTTCCTCGCAGTCGGAGATCTGGCGACCTGCGTGTCCGCATTCTTCAAGATGCATTCAGGTCTGAACCTGAAGGGAATGAACATTGACGTACAAGCCTTCATCCGTCACAACCGAGAGACTCTCCGCCACGTGACAGAGGGCAATGTCCTGAGTCTCAGCAATCACGACCACCCTCTGGATGCCCTCAGGGTGGAGGCTCTGGCCGCATTCGCCTATTCCTCTTCCCAGGAGGAGCTTGACGGGATAATGAGCAGCCTGATATCCGCAATGGCAAGAATCAGGACTGAGGAGGTGGATATGAAACTGCCATATTTCATCTCCGCCGCCGGCCTCATAATAGCCAATGCTGACGGCACAGTTTCCCATCAGGAGGTAGAGCAGATTCTACAGACCATTTCCTCTTTCCATCTCTTCCCGAAGGACGTTCTGGACGAGGTGGCAAAGGCAAATCCTGTAGAAATCTTCACCCGGTCGCTTTCTGAAATCCTGAACCTCAGACCGGACATGAAGCCGGCCCTCTTCAGATTCGTCGTGGACCTCGTAATGAGTGACAACAAGCTGGATATCAAGGAAGTGAACTGCATGGTAGACATCGGGACAAGGTTCTTCGGCTACACGACTGAGGAAGTGATGTCATTATTTGCCGGAGCCATCAGGGAGGGGTTCAGGCCATCTTTCAGCGCACTCTGCTAGGGGTGTCCCTGCACCGAAAGGATATGCTGCAGGCTGATTTCAGAGCAGAACCTCTGCCACAGTCCTGATATCATCGGCACGCAGAAGGGACGGATGCTCGTATTCATCCACGATTTCGTGCTGCCATGTCTGTTCGGCCGGTATGTAAATACCTTTGCCGCCTATTCTGAGGACAGGGTCAATGTCGGATTTGAAGGAATTGCCCACCATCAGAAGCCCGGACGGGGTGACGCCCAGCCTGGCACACAGATCCGAATAAACCTCGGGAACCTTTTCAGAGACAATATCCACCAGGTCGAAATATGGTCTCAGACCCGACCTGTCAATTTTCAGCTCCTGGCCGAGAAGTTCTCCCTTGGTCAGGAGTACTATTTTGTATCTGCCTGATTCCCTGAGTTTTGTCAATGTCTCCACGACCCCTGGCAATGGCGTGGAAGGATTCCTCATGATTCTTCGCCCGGCGTCCACAAGTTTCTGTATCCTGGCTGCGTCAACCTTGCCGCCGCTTATTCTGACCGCAGTCTCCACCATCGAGATGATGAAGGCCTTGGCCCCGTAACCGAGTTCCGCCATATTGGCCATCTCGGTCCGGAAGAGTTCGGATGCGAGCCAGTCTCTCTCCCCGAAATCGGCGAGAGTATCATAGAATTCCTGCTCAGCGGCGCGGAAAAGTGGCTCATTGCTCCAGAGCGTATCATCGGCGTCGAACACAACCGCCTTTATAGAGGTATAATCTGTTTTCATGGGCGGCAAAGTTACCAACTTTTTTCAAAAAAGTCTTGGATTATTATAAAACTATCTCTAAATTGCACACCGCAAACGAAAAAGAAATGGGATTTACTTGCAACAATACCTGGTGGTGGCGCCTGTTACAGCTCAATGAGTCGTAGGAGGTCAGCACCGTTTTGTATGCATAGTGATACATAGAGGTTCCTGCCGCAGCTGCGACGGGAACCTTTCTTTTTTGACTGCACATTCAGAAACAACCGAATATTAACAAATAAAGCCTCAAAATCATGGAAAAGCAAATTCCTTACAAGATTTATCTCGCCGAGAATGAAATCCCTACACAATGGTACAATGTCAGGGCAGACATGAAGAAAAAGCCTGCTCCCCTTCTCAACCCGGGTACCGGCAAGCCGCTAACCCTGGAGGAGCTCTCCCCGATATTCTGCGAGGAACTCTGCAGGCAGGAACTTGACAATGACACAGCATATTTCGACATCCCGGAAGAAATCCAGAACTTCTACAAGATGTACCGTCCTTCCCCTCTCGTAAGGGCCTACTTCCTCGAGAAGGCGCTCGGAACCCCGGCAAAAATCTACTACAAGTTCGAGGGGAACAATACCTCGGGAAGCCACAAGCTCAACTCCGCCATCGCACAGGCCTATTATGCCAAGAAGCAGGGCCTGAAAGGAGTGACCACGGAGACCGGAGCCGGTCAGTGGGGAACCGCAATGAGTATGGCCTGCGCATATTTCGGCCTGGACTGCAAGGTATTCATGGTGAAATGTTCCTACGAGCAGAAGCCGTTCCGCCGCGAGGTAATGCGCACATACGGCGCGCAGGTAACCCCTTCCCCGAGCATGACCACCAATGTCGGCCGCAAGCTTCTCGAGGAGTTCCCCGACACGACCGGAAGTCTCGGATGCGCTATCTCAGAGGCTGTGGAGGCTGCCGTGAGCAATGAAGGCTACAGATATGTGCTCGGATCAGTCCTCAACCAGGTCCTCCTTCACCAGACAATCATCGGTCTCGAGACCAAGGCCGCATTGGACAAATACGGCATCAAGCCGGACATCATCATCGGCTGCGCAGGCGGCGGCTCCAACCTGGGAGGCCTCATCAGCCCGTTCATGGGCGAGAAGCTGAGGGGCGAGGCAGACTACAGGATCATTGCCGTTGAGCCGGCATCCTGCCCGAGCTTCACGAGGGGCAAGTTCGCCTACGATTTCTGCGATACCGGAATGATCTGCCCGCTGGCCAAGATGTACACCCTCGGAAGCCAGTTCATCCCGTCAGCCAACCACGCAGGCGGACTCAGGTTCCACGGAATGAGCACTATTCTCTCCCAGCTCTACCACGACGGACTGATGGAGGCAAGGGCTGTGGAGCAGACCTCAGTATTCGAGGCTGCCGAGTTGTTCGCCAGGGTGGAGGGCACGCTTCCTGCACCTGAGAGCAGCCACGCCATCAGGGCAGCTATCGACGAGGCATTGAAATGCAAGGAGACCGGAGAGGCCAAGACCATCGTATTCGGCCTTACCGGCACCGGATATTTCGACCTCAAGGCCTACGAGAGTTTCAATGACGGCACGATGTCGGATGTCATTCCGACCGACGAGGACATTGCGGCAAGTCTTGCAAAACTTCCGGAAGTGAAATAATCAGGCCTGCGGAAAATGAAAAAGGTGGTTGAGTCCAAATCTCAATCACCTTTTTCCATTCTGCGAATCACTTCGGCGAGCGAGGCCCGCCAATGCGGAATCTTCACCCCGAAGGTGTCCTTGACCAGTTTCTTGTCCAGAACTGAATAATGCGGCCTCCTGACATTGGAAGGATATTCCTCGGAACGGCAGGGCTGTATATCGCATCCGTCATTTCCCGCAAGATTCGCAATCTCCACCGCAAAATCATACCAGGAGCAGACTCCCTCACCCGAAAAATGATAGATTCCCTCCCGGCCAGTCATATCGTCACATATTATCTTGATTATCAATGCAGCAAGGTCAGCGGCGGAGGTAGGTGTCCCCACCTGGTCGCTCACTACTTTCAGTTCCTTCTTCTCCGAAGTGAGCTTCAGCATTGTCTTGACGAAATTCTTCCCGTAAGGCGAATATAGCCAGGCCGTCCTTATGATAATGTATTTGCATCCCGAATCTATGACAGCCCTTTCTCCTGCCAGTTTCGTAATCCCGTACACTCCTGTCGGCCCAGTCTCGTCCATCTCTCTGTACGGCACGCAGGAATCCCCGCTGAACACATAATCGGTAGAGATCTGGATCAATGTCGCACCGACCTCTCTGGCCGCCTCGGCTATCCCCGCCACCGCCACGTGGTTGAGCAGATCGGCAGTTTCCGGATTGCACTCGGCCTTCTCCACATCCGTATATGCCGCACAGTTCACCACGACGTTGATCTTCTCCTTCCTGAGAAAGACCCCTACCGCATCCTCGTCCGCAATGTCCAGTGCCTGCACTCCATCCCCATCCTTCAGATCCGTGAACACGAATCTGACATCCCGTCCCGACACAGCCGCCGCAAGCCTGGAAATCTCCTTTCCAAGCTGTCCTCCTGCCCCTGTTATCAAAACCGACTGTGCCATATGTCTACAAAATTAGTCAATAATTGCCTGTTTAGCAAGACGGAATAATTCAATGACCGCGGAGTTTGTCGTTGGCGATAAATTCCTCGAAACTGTAGGTCTCTCCAGCCAACTCCTTGATTCTCTTCACAATCTGCTCGCGGCTGGGAGCATTGAAATATGCCTGATTATTGACCATGCAACTCATCTGCTCCGGCTTGTAAACGCCACCCCCGATGAATATGGCACCCTCATAGCAACCGACCTTTTCATAGCCTTCCAGACCGATAAAATGCTTCCAGATCACCTTGGAAGGATCATTTGTCGTATCGATATTCATTGACTTGCCTGCCGCATGGAGAAGAGAAAGAGAGGAAGCGAAGGCATCTGTCACGAATCCGCTCTGTGTCACATATTCCTCATCAAGTTTGGCCAGATTGTGGCCTGTGACCTCGTGGCGCATAAGGCCGGCGAGTCCATATGTATTGCCGATTGTCGGGTCAGCAGGAGCATTCGTACAAATAGTAAGGGCTCTCCCATCATTGTACGAGAGCGTGACGCCGCCAAGCCTGGAGGCATAGTTCACGAGTACTATTACAATCGCAGAAGGGTAATCCGTTATACCCGTTTTGGCAACATAACCGTAGGCTGCAGTGTCGTTGAGATTCATTGTAACGCCTATGGATTGCGTAAAATATGTTCCCAGTGCGGTATTTCTAGCCGTCAGTGTTCCCGTGCCGCTGTCTTTTGAAACGGAAGCTACAGTATAGACATTGAAATAGTTGCTGTAAGATTTCATCGGTTCGGTGCCGAAAAGGCCTGCCACGGCTTCATCCACCATGTTGTCAAAGACTCCGCCATATACAAGACCCTCCTCGGTGAAACCGTCGCACAGGAATACCACGTTTATTCCCTTCGGCCTGTCGGACTGCTGGATAAGAGTCACCTCACCGTCATAATATGAGAAGCCGTAGCCTTCTTTCTGAGGGAAAATGTTGACCTTCGGGTCAAATCCTTCCCAGCCTGGCATATCTCTTATTTCCTGCGGAATGGAACCTGACAGATTGTTTCCGCTCAGCACAAGGTGCTTCAACGCCGTAAGCCTGGAGAGAGACTCGGGCAATTTCCCTGTAAGATTGTTATCTGACAGGTCAAGCCCTGTAACGCGCGTCTTGCCGTCAACAGTTTCAGTCGTAACTCCATACCATAATCCAATACTCTGGTTTGAGCCCCATCCGGTTCCGGATATCCATTCTCCGCCTGAAGTATTCTCATACAACGCCATAAGAGAAGCCCTGTCCTGAAAATATGGGTCTCCATCCTGCGGAACGACAAGAACTCTCTCGAACGACGAGGTTTTATCCGCGAAAATGATCTCCGCATCCCTGTCAGCACCTTCATTGATTTCGAATCTCAACCGGACATTTCCGGACAATGGCCTTTCAGAACTTATCAGTTCTACAAAAGACGATGTCTCCGGAATGCTGATTTCATATTCAAAACTTGAATTCACGGCAAGGGACACATCGCCACCGTCGGCGGAAACACGCTGACAATCAGGAACTATCTCAATCTTTCTCTTACCGGTCTGGGTAAGTGTGACTATCTTTTCACGATCACCGCTTACTACCTTCAGATCCGCCTTGCGGTCTTCAGTATCGTAATAGAAACGGCCTCGTATTCTGACTTCCGTAACGCCGGCTGTACCGCTGCTGGGACGCACTGTACCACACCATTCAGGGATACAGTCAATGTACCAGTCGGACTCGGCATCAATCTCAAGAATGCCCAGGCCCGCATCGGCGTCAATAATAATCGCATCCGAAGAAAGAGAGATATCACCTCCTTTTCGGCTCTCCTCCTTTGAGCAGGAGAGAAGCAGGGAGGCCATCATCAGGAGAAATACAGCAGTTCTTCTCATAATTATCTTACAATCTATCATTTGTCACACAATTTGTTCAGCCTGTAGTTCAAATATTCATAATGGCTTCTGTCACTTGAGGATCCGGCATCCGACGACCGCATGGAAACAAAGCGCCTCAGACTATCCAAAGCGGCAAGGCATTCCGAATCACCCGTCTTGCCGGCAAGCATCTCCACGAAAGCGGTCTGCCATACCATTTCATAGGATTTCAGATCCATCCTTAACGACGACTTTCCGAAGACGGCATCTTTCACATCCCGTAGAAACATCTCGACAGAATAGCCGCTCCCGTAATCCCGACACGCCTGCGAAACATCATCGATGCGGTTCAGCAGAGAGTTGAAAACATTGGTCCTGTAAACGTCTGCGATAAACTCTACAGTCCCATACTGCAATACTCCGCGGCCTGCAGCATCAATCCAGTCCATATCCCTGAGCCTTGACACAACCTCGCCAACTGCACTTGACTGCATCCGGGCAGGCAGAGGAACCCGGCTTGCAACAACTCCGCTGCCGGATGAAAGGAAGGACCTGAATCCTCCTGCATAGCCAAGAAGATGCACAATTCGGACAGCATAGTCATCAGCAGCGCCCTCCAATATTGATTCCACTTCCGAATAATCCTCGCCTTCAGATGAAAACCACGTCAAGGCATTATGAAACAACTCCTTAAGATTGTCGGAGCAGTATTCCAACGTCTTGAAATGATTGTTTCCGAGATCACCTTTAGCAACAAAGGGATCACCGGAAGGACGTCCATCATAACGGGAGGAAAAATAGCTGCAATACCTGCCTGGAGCAGACTTGTCCCCTCCGTAAATTCTCCCTATGGCAAAAATGTCATACGGGCCGATTACATCCTGGACATATTTGACGCCTGCATCCTGGGGCCGGGCAACATAGTTGAATACCGGTGCTTCCATCACGGATGCAGCCAAGCCATATTCTGATGTAAATGAGGCCGAACGCAAAGAATCCACCGGGTACTCCGAAGAAGCGGCATAATTGGAAGCAAGTCCGAGGCATTTGCCTACGGCCTGCATTACCAGCAGTCTGACAATGGAACCTGTTATGGAGTCAGGGAGGTTACGTTGACGCACATCGGGCCAGGATGCAGCCGTCGCACGCTTCAGTTCCGAGGCATACTCCGCAATCACATCATCGTGAATGCAGATTGTAGAACTGATTCTTTCACCGGTCAAAGGTTCCGTCAATGTCAAAGCCTCGACGGAATGCATCCCCGACGTTGCGTAAATAATCCTGGAACAATATGGTGAGTACCTCTGCTGTTCAGAGTTCATCGGCAGGACTGACAGTACCCTGCCCAGCCCGGCTGCCTCAAAGGCTGTGTTCCATGCCTCAACTCCGGAAACCACATATGGCCTCCATTTATCCGGCACCATCGGATCCAGAAAAAATGCCAGATTACGCTCCGGAATCCTGTATCTGCTGATGTACGAAACATTCTTCAATACGCCTGAACCTCCTTCAAACCCGGCCCTTTCGACATTGGCCGTACCCAAATAGGGTGACGCCTCAAGAGGAGCAATATCCGAATCGTAACGAGGCAGGAAAATCATCTTCCTTGCAATTGTTCTCACTGAGAAATCCCCCACTATCTTCATCATCCCATAGACGTAGCCTTCCATCGAATAGGAAAGGTCACATCTCACACAGGCGATGCTGTCTCCAACCTCAGCGGATAAAAGAGATGAACGGTCAGGCTTCAGCGTATGTTTTCTCATGACGGTCCCGCCCTGAGAATTATAGGCATTCTTGGGAAACAGATAGAGTTCGTTCAGGTGATTGAGAAACAAATCTGTCAAATCTGCGCGAATAACCCCTTCCGGCGAGCCCGGAACTATCTTATATCGCTTGAAGTCCGCCTGCGTTGCTTCATTTTCACCGGGCCAGCCGAAGCGTGAAGCATTCAGATACTTGACATTCAGCCAATCGCCTTCAACAGTGAACATGATCGGGATGCAATTGTCCGACATCTGTCCGGCAACGCCCTCACCAGGATCTGAAATTGATTCTATAACTGAAGCGAAAAGGAGTCTGCGACCTGTCATCGATTCCGGAATATCTGCCACGAGCCTGCCATCTCCGAGCGAAATGTGCATCAGAGAATCAGACTTGCCGGTAAAAGTGGCGGCAAGTATCAGGAGCAATGTCAGGACGAACTTCTTCATCTTATTCCAGAGCCTTTTCTATCTTCTTGATCAAAAATGCGTAATGAGCCCTTGTTCCGGCATCTCCGGACTTGGAGGCTGCTCTCAGGACAGAGAGCGATTCAATCAGATAATGGTAGCATATATGTCTGGTCGCAGGGATGGCTCCCTGCATACCTGCAAACTGACCGAATCCCATTACTTCCTCATCCACTAAACGCTTCTGGGACGGCATTGCTTGAGGGACTCCGGCCTGAGCGACCTCGGAATTGGTAAGAAGATAGCTGATGAACTGGTTCTGGACTTCCTTGCGGACATCCGAAAGAGGCTCCCTGGCGTGAGTCGGTTTCCAGACGAAATCTGCGAGATCCTTCATGAATTCCTCCTGCCCATATGAGTCCCCGCGCATCAGCGGAGCACTGTACCACAGACTACCGCATCTTTGAATCACGGTCTTGAACAAGGCGACACCCATTGTTTCGGCAACTGGTGAAGAAAGAGGCCATCCTCCATCTATGGACATCTGATCAAGCCAACCCAGATTGTCCACCTCGGACAGCAGAAAACCGACGGTCTTCCTCTGTTCCAATGCGGGAACAACCGAATAACTCGGTCTCAAATCTCCCTCGTATCTTTCATTGAGATAAACACCTCCGATATTGTACAAAGCCCTTGTGACATATCTTTGATATTGGGATACCATCTCCTTGCGTATTCCGGTCCTGAAACTGAAGTCCGGGTCTTCAGATGCGACCCATGAGTCGATGCAGGATGCGATATACTTCAGGTTTTCAATTCCGTATCTTGCACTCTGGACAGGATCGTCCCCGAGATCCTCCTCAAAAGAACTCGGGTCAACCCGGGCGGCTACCTGCTGCTTCCCATATCTGAAAACCGGGTCTCCGGAACGGTCGGAGATGAACTTCCTTAGAACAGGCAGTTCATCTTCAGGAGTTTCTGCGCCACGGACAGGTCTGTACAGCCATTCAATCGCATAATAGTCATACTCTCCCATTTCTGGCGGAGACAGCCGCACTCCCCTGTCCTTGTCTCCCGGCTGAGCAACATAGTTATATCTCGCATAATCCATTATTGAATATGTCGTTCCATATCTCTGTGTAAATGTCGGAGAGCGAAGAGAATCCACAGGAACGGCTGAAGATCCCGCCATATTGTGCATAAGACCAAGACAATGCCCTACCTCATGCGACACCACATAGGCAATGCCCTCGCCAATGATTTCCTCCGGAATGGTAACAGTCCGGACAGACTCGTCAGCCTGAGCGGTCTGGACGAAAATCCATGAGGAAAGGAGTTTCACGACATTGTGATATATGTATACGGAAGCGTTGATGATTTCCCCGGTCCGAGGATCCGTCCAGGACGGGCCCATCGAGTTCGCCACCTCTGAAGGAGAGTATCTGACGCAACTGTACTTGATGTTGTCCGGATCAAACTCGGGGTCACCCTCAGGGAAATACCTTGCCTGAACCGCATCTTTGAAACCGATACGTTCAAAGGCTTTGTTCCATACCTCGACTCCCTTCTTCACATAAGGTTTCCAGGAATCCGGAAACGCATTGTCTACGTAGAATACTATCGGCTTCACCGGCTCTACCTTATTACCCGCAAAATATGCAGCAGTGTCGGACGGCTGAAGTCTCCATCTCTGCGCATAATACTCCGTACCGACACCCTGCTGAGGCCCTCCGAAACGCGATTTCCTGCTAAAGAAAACGCCAATTCGAGGATCGGCATACCTTGGAAAGGCCTTCTCATCAGGCAGGAGCATTATGCTTCTGGTGACCTCCACTGTCACCGGCGCATTGTCCAGCATGACAAGCCGTCTGGAATTGTCCTTCATAGTGACAGAGTATGACAGCCTCGACCTGATGCTGACATTGTCATCAAAGGCCTTTATATCCTCCAGCAAGGAAAGTTCACGCTTGAAAACCGGAGAAACAGTCACAGAGGCAGCGGGGTTCTGCTCCTGGAGAGGACTCAGATCCTTAACATTTCCCAAAAACAATTCCGTCATGTCCACAACAACCGCAGTGCTGTCCGGATTGTAAGCCTTTATATCATATTGAGAAATGATTCCGAGCAAAGTATTCCGCCTCAAACTCTCTGAGAATTCATCACCTTCGGCTACAAGGTCGAACCGTCTCCTGCACATATTCAATTTCTTCCCTTCTGTCAGAAAAGTAACCAGCATCGGAGGCCGCGGCTTTTCACCGACCGACACTAGCCTGTTGTCAGTTATCCCGCTGATTGTTGAACCGATGAGGAAATCCCTGTCCATCAGAGACAGAGGAATTTCGACCAGCAGGCTTCCTTCGACGTCATGCAGTGTCAGAAGTCCTTTTTCAGAAACGCATTTCTTACCTTCAAAAAGTTTTTCATAATCCGTAGGCATGGGGGATATCGCAGACTCCACTCCAGCCTTCTTCTTTGACTTCCCATAACAATGGATGTCCGGACCTGCCAGTACCAATGACAGGATAAAGACCATTGCAATGTAAATTTTTCCCAATCTCATTCCATAAAGTTTCATTCTCCGAGAGCAACGGCATTCAAGTCAATGCCGAACTCGTCGAAAAGGTTAAGAACTATCTGATAGCGTTTCATCACAAGACTGTATTTCTCATTCTCGGTACGGAAAGTATCCGGAGTCGAGAAAAGAATCTTCCTCACATACATAAGGAAATCTGAGTTTGCCATCGCTATCACGGTAATATCCGTAGCCGGAGTTTCATACTCGAAAGTCGGCTGTACATACTTCACAAAGCCCCTTGTCTGATAATGCCACTCATGATTCGGATCGCCATACACAGGATCCTTGTAGTTGATTCCCTCATAGAATGATGACGGAATCTCTATCTGACCGTCATCCAATGCTGACACAATCGCCTGATAAACCAGGCTTATCCGCATTGTCTTCGCATCATATTTAAGAAGATTCCCCTCATCATCGCTCTGGAAACTCACCGCCCAGAAGTCAACTCCGTCAGTCTTGACCGGAATTTGCGCCTTTGCAACCCCATTTTCCTCACGGTGAAGGCCATCCACAAGGAATATGTACTTAGGGAACAACCCCCTGTGCCTGGCAGAATCAAAATACCTGAAAAGATTATCCTCAATGAAACTGACGTAATGCGCCACAAGGTTGTCAGGAACGGGGGTCGCCTCCAGTGTCATTCCCGGATAGAGATTTATCCAGGTCCTGTTCAGAAGATTGGATGTAATGTCCTTGTAAATGACATACGTGTCAAAATCCTCCTGTATCCTCTGAAGTTCGCGGTCAATTTCCCCAGTCCCTTGCGGAAACTCGAACAAAAGGTCGTCGTTCTGCCTTTCGGGCTCAATAGCCGGTTCTTTCCAGCAGGAAACCGGCAGAACTGACAAACATGCCAATATCAGTATTCTGTATACAGATTTCATAAAAATGCAATTATCAGTCAACTCTTGCAGGCCCACCCTCATTCTGTTCAAGGAGGCTGTTCTTCAGCATCACCTCCTTAGGGATTTGCAACGTGTACATCGGGTCATTCTGTTTCAAGGTATAACGGGATACCGTCGCGTCGCTGTTGTCCCCCTTCCACTCGTGCGCAATGGCCGGCATACCCTGCCGCCTCAGGTCAAACCACCTGTGATCCTCAAAGCAAAGTTCACGTCGCCTTTCATCACGCACACTCCTTACAAGCATGTCGGGAGTTCTCTGGTCGATATCGGTCTCGGATGAACCAGAAATCCTCTTGCTTCTAAGCAATGTCAGAAGTCTGACAGCCTCCTGCCGGTGGGTATCTCCCTTGCCAAGTTTGAACAGCATAGCCTCCGCCTCAGCCATGTTAAGGTAAGCCTCGGAAATCCTGAAACTCCTTGCAAACTTATAATTGGCATCAGGATCATTGCTGTTTCCGGTAACCGCCTGCTTGCCATAGGCCTTGAAGGCTGACGAACGCGGATCCCTGATAAAATAGGCTGACAGTCTCACATCTCCTGCACTGAACTTGTTGACAAGGTCCGGACTTGCAATGACAAAGGAAACCTTGCCCCCGAGAGCAATGTTGATCATATACGGGTCAACGAAATCACGGAACTCTGCGGCATTACCGTATGGCCAGATTACTTCGGGATTCGTATAAGTATGGTAATACGGATATGATCCGTCCTGAGGGAACTCCGCAATTTCCTTCAGTCTGAAATTGCCGTTTCCGATGACTTTCGAGGCATATCCGGAAGCTTTTTCCCAGTCCTCCATATAAAGGTAAACCCTGGAAAGAAGGAGCTGGACGAACGGCAGGCTGACCCTCATATTGGACTTCCACCTGTCCTCCTCCTGAACATTTTCATAAAGAGACTCGGCTTCGAGGAGATCCTTCAGCACCTGCTCATAGACCTCGGATACTGTATTCCTCGGAATTGATACGGAAGAAACCTTGCTTTCCAGATGGAGAGGAACTCCGGGAGATTCAGGATCGGCATTGTAAGGGTGTCCATAGCAGTTGACCAGATGGAAATAGTAAAAGGCCCTCAAAGCATGCGCCTCGGCCATAACCCGAGACTTTTCCTCCTCAGTTCCGCTGACTTTTCCGATATAGTCCAGCGCCGCATTGCATCCCAGGATCCTCGCATAACAGCCCGCATAAATGTCGTATACTTCATCTGAAACACGATCCTCCTCAAGCGTCTTGTATGCGTCAGGCTGCCACGTGTACAATGCCTTGATGGATGCCAGATGCACCTGTGTCAGGAGATTGTTCTCAGTACTCTGGAACCTGACCACCGCCACATCGTCGCTCAAAAGGTCGAAGAAAGGTATGGTCGCAATGGACCTGGCATTGTTGTATGTCTCGTAAAGCAGCATCTCATCAATGTCCTGGACTGACGTCGGAACGAACTCGTTCTCCGACTTCGGCTCAAGGAATCCTGAGCAGGACGCAAGCGGAAGAATGATTGACAGTGATGCTAAATATCTATTTATCTTGCTCATATCCAATCATTTAGAATCCAACATTAATACCGAATGAAACAATTTTCGGCATCACGCTATTGCCGAGTTCCGGATCAAAGCCATTGAACCTGCTGTCGCAAATCACGAAAATATTGTTCACGGTAAGGCTCATCATAAGGTCGGAGATGTGGAGAGCGGAACATACTCCCTTTCCGGCATTCCACGAGAGCGACATCTGGGTACATCTCAGGAATGACGCATCCACGACCCTGAGGTCCGAATTGCCCCACATGTCATACATTGAACCCGAATCTCCGTTAGGGAGATAGATGTAGGATGAAGTACCCCCGTGATAAAAAGCAGGAATCGTCGTATTGTCACCTGGCTTTGTCCATCTGTCCAAAAGTTCCCTGTCCATATTGGAATAAGGTGAAGGAAGTCTCTCCAGACTTGAGAAAGGATTAGGCAATCTCTTTTTTGCTCCCAGCAGGGCAGAAAAATCAGCACTGTAAGTAAACTGCTTCCATCTAAGCCTCGTAGTCAATCCGCCGGTGAAAGAGGCCTCCCTCTGCCCGCTGTATACAAGAAAATCCGTTGGATCGTCAGTCTCACCGCAATCAAGGTTGAATTCAGGATATCCTGTCTCGTCATTGAGTCCCTTGAACGAATACGACCAGAATCCGGAAAGAGGATAACCCTGCTTGAGGATACGTCCGGAGGCTCCGTGGATGAAGTCATAAACCTGCTTGAGGCCTGAATCCACGTCATTGGCCGTATTCCAGTTCCTCGATGAATTCAGGCCGACAGTCCAGCTCCAGTCCTTGGTTTGAACAGGGGTTATATTCAGGGTGAACTCGAATCCCTTGTTCTTCACCCTTCCACCGTTAAGCGCCAATGTCGAGAATCCATACTCTTTCGCAACCTCTTGATATACAATTGCATCAGAGGCTCTGGTATAATATTCCGCAGTCAATGTGATCCACTTCAGAAGCTGGAGGTCGAATCCTATGTTCCAGCTCTTGGTGCTCTCCCATGAAAGCTCAGGATTAGGCAGAGACCTGATTGAATTTCCATACTGGTTATAATGCCCTACAACTCCCTGATATGCAAGAATGAGATCCGGGCTGACACTCTGGAGAGCATTGCCCTGAATACCGTAAGACGCCCTTATCCTCAGCTGGTCGAGCCAATTCGCATTCTTCAGGAAAGGTTCCTCCGCAGCATCCCAGGACAATGCGAAAGAATACATAGGGTCAAACCTTTTGTTGACATCCTGTCCAAACCTGTTGGATTCATCATTCCTTATGCTCGCATTCAAAACATATCTGTTTCTGAATGAATACGACACTGTGGCAAAATAGGAGAGATAATTATTCTCCATACCCTGGTAAGACCAAGCTCCACGGTAGAGTTGGGAGAAAATTCCGTGAACAGGGAGGGTGGAAGAATTCATTGACTGGAACTTGTCAGGATCCACAGCCTGCGCAAGTTTCTTTCCCCTGTCCGGCATATAGCCCCACAATGTGTTGCGCTGAGCATCATATCTTGTCGAGCGAATCTCCAGACCAATCATCGCATTAATACGGTGGGAGTCTCTGAACGTCTTGTGATAGAGTATCTTGTTCTGAAAATTATAGTTGGACTCCATCTTGTCATAAGTCTGGAGTTCGCCTCCGAAAGGAATGACGGCAGCCGCATACTCAGGATCGCCGTCCATCTTGGTCCCGTAGTCATATCCCCTGAAATTATTGGCGACATAGTAGGATTTCTCTCCGGCGTAAGATTCATTGCGGTTGTTGTTTATCGAGTATCCACCGGTAAACTGATATGTCAATCCCTTGATAATGTCCCATCTGAAATCCAGGGTGGCATTAAGCCTTGTACTCTTGGATCTGGCATAGGTGTTTTCTATTTCATTGAGGATATTGTATCCGAGATCCAAGCCCAGTACCCCATAAGTGTAATTCGAAGGATAGCGGTAAAAAAGCCGGCTTCCGTCATCTTCATATGCCGGAATAGCGCGGCTCGTGGTCGTTGCATAAGCCATCGGACTGACACCTGGGCCATAACCGTAAGTCTCGTCCAATGAGCCTATTATGGATGCATCCAGATGTATGTTGTGACGGAGGTTTGCTCCAATTCTCAACCTTGCGCTCATCTTTGAGGCATCATTCTTCATTTCAGTTCCCCTGTTGTCTCCGTAGGAAACCGAAGCATTGTAGACAATCTTTTCCGTGCCGCCGGCCAGGCTGAGGTTATGATTGTGGCTCACAGCAGTCCTGGTGAGAATATCAAACCAGTCAGTATTGACGGTCTCGAGCCTTCTGTAGCCGTCTCTGTATTCCTCATAGGTGATGTCCTTGTCAAGATACATCCGGTACAGACCCTCGTATGTATCCTTCTGCTTGATAGGAGCAAACGACCCGGAATACGAACTGCCGGACTCAAAAGCCTCGCGGCTGAATTGAATCCTTTCCTGGGAATTCATCAAGTTGAACTGTCCGTAATTGGACTTGGCCCTGACCGTGACGCTTCCGGAATATTTTACAGTCGTCTTACCGGTTTTTCCCTGTTTGGTAGTTATGACAATCACGCCGTTCGACGCCTTGGAGCCATAGATTGCCGTAGCAGACGCATCCCTCAGGACATTGATTGTCTCGATATCTGAAGGATTGAGCCAGGAAATCTGGTTTCCAATGATATTGGACAGGTCGTCTGTCATCAATGCGCTCGGATCTATAGTAAGCGGATCCGGCTGGATTACACCGTCCACCACCCACAGAGGAGCGGTATTCCCGAGAATGGTGGACGTACCTCTGATCTTGATATCCGGAGAAGTTCCCACTCTTGAGCTGGTCTGGGTTACAACCATACCGGCAACCTTTCCCTGCAGCATCTGGTCAATGGATGTATATGAAGGCATCAGGATCTCCTCAGCCTTTATCTGCTGGTACGAACCCGCCATATCTCTCTTGCTTACAGTCTGGTATCCTGTCACGACCACCTCGTCAAGAGAAGAATCATCATGCAGAACAACATTGATGACAGTCTGGTCCTTTAGGGCAATTTCCTCCTGCTTCATGCCTATGAAGCTGAAGACGACGACAGGATTGTCAGGAAGGGATGTCACCGAAGGAATGCGCAACACATATTTACCATCTATATCGCCGTTGACCCCGATGGCCGTACCCTTTATGAACACGGATACTCCCGGAATGGGATTTCCATCCTGGTCCTTTGCCTGGCCGCTGATTGTACGGGCATTATTTTGAGCAACAATCGTCCCTATGCACGTAAAGAGCATAAGGACGAATGATAGGAATCTCCTCATCAGATTTCAATATTCTTGAGAATTATTCTGCAGGAAGGTCAATATCTACTGTAACAGCGTAAGTTGCAAGTTCAGGCTTTACTTCCGTAGCAGTCGGAGAACCGAAAATACTGAAAAGAAGCATAGGACCGGTAGTACCCATAATTGAAGAAGAAGGAGCCACAATTGCAAATACCTTGGTAAAAATAAGATCTGTTGGTCCTACATTGCCGGCAATCGGAATATCACCGGCTGCGATATTGATATTGTATTCATTTGATCCGTCAACCTTGGAAAGGGTACACCAGCCTGTTATTCCCTCGTGAATTGAAGAAGAGCCGTCAATGCCTGGTGCCTCCTTCTTGCCTACAATCACAGCTGTATAATCTACGCCCGCCTCAGGATTGAGGGTAAGTTTGGCAACACGTTTTGATGTGACATTGCCTGCTGCATCGTAGAAATAGCCGTCACGAGTAAGACGGAGCGGCTTACCCCACTCTGCAGTGAGCACATCATTGGCCCCAGGAATCGGTTTCTCAACTGTATGCTTGACATCTATAGAGAATGTAACGGTCGCATCATTCACGTCGTAGAAAGTAATGCTTCCAGTCTTGGCATCGTAATAGTCTGCAATTGCATCTGAATCGATGGCAAGAGTGAATGAACCGGTGCCGTCCTGTCCGTTAGGCTTGGTTTCAGGCTTTGCGAGCCAGCCTGGCCAGGTTGTAGACTCGGTGTCAAGTTCCCACCAGAAATTGGCATTTACAGTAACGGTAACCTGTGCATTTGCCTCAAGGTCAAAAACGAGCTCCGTAACGGCTGCATTGTCCACTGAAACAGAGAATTCGCGCTGTTTTGCAGATCTGTTGACATTGAAGGTAACAACATCATTGTCCTTTCCTATAGTAAGAGTCACAGTTGCAGAAGCAGCCTCGGCGAAAGCATCTGCAGCAGTAACAGTTATGGTATTGTCACCCGCTGCACCGGCATCAGCTGACAGCTGACACCAATCCTGGCTTGCAGAAGCAGTCCAGTCTCCATAAGCATAGAAACTGATTTCCTGTGAACTGCCGGGAGCAAGGGTGATTTCCTGAAGCTCCGGAAGGTTCTTCTCGATAGGTTTTTCATCCTCAGTACATCCGGCAAATGAAAGTCCGGCGAGGACAACAATTGAAGCCGCAAAAGTGCGGATAAGAATTGAATTTTTCATTGGTTTTTATGTTTTCTATTAATGCAAATATATTGTATTCTTTTGTAATAATCAGCAAACAGACGAAAAAAAATGCCAATAAGGATACTAATTCTGCAGAATAGCGCATCATATTACTCATCTTTCAGCAATCCCCCTTGCGATTTGGATAATTATGCGTATATTTGTGCATACAATGTATATTTATGCATATTAACTGAAACTTTCTGTAAAAACGAACAAAAAGACACCGTAGGAGCGGTAAAAATGAAACGGACGATGGAAGATTTCATCATTGAAGTTGCTACTGAAAAGCACATTCCCTACATCCCTGAAATTCTGAAGACAATCGAAGATGCAACGAAGGTGAGGGGCACCGGCATCGCCAAGAGGAAACCGGAATACATTGAACAGAAAATTCGCGAGGGGAAGGCCATCATTGCGATGAAGGCCGACGTATTTGCGGGATTCTGCTACATCGAGAGCTGGGACCACGAGAAATTCGTGGCCAATTCGGGATTGATCGTAAAGCCTGAATTCCGGGGGAAAGGACTGGCGAAAGCCATTAAGAAAAAGGCATTCGAGATATCCAGAAGCAGGTTTCCCAATGCCAAGATTTTCGGCCTCACCACCGGGGCGGCAGTCATGAAAATCAACACCGAACTGGGCTACGTGCCGGTGACATTCGACGAACTGACATCCGACCCTACCTTCTGGAAAGGATGTGAAAGCTGCATCAACTACGACATTCTCACCCGCAACAATTTCACCCGCTGCCTCTGTACCGGCATGCTTTACAGGCCGGTTCCGAAGAAGGTGGTTGTAGCTTACAGCGGAGGCCTGGACACCTCGTTCACTGTAAGTTACCTGGCCCACGAGAAAGGATACGAGGTCTATGCCGCATGCGCGGATACAGGCGGTTTCTCAAAGGAGCAGCTGAAGCAGAACGAGGAGAATGCGCTGAAACTGGGGGCGAAGAAATACATTACCCTTGACGTCACTGGCGAATACTATGAGAAGAGCATCAGATATATGATATACGGCAATGTACTCCGAAACGGGACATACCCGGTATCGGTATCATCGGAGCGCATTTTCCAGGCCATGGCAATCGCCAAGTATGCCAAGGAAATAGGGGCGGACGCCATCGCCCACGGCTCCACCGGAGCGGGAAACGACCAGGTGCGCTTCGATATGACATTCATGGTCATGGCTCCGGAGATGGAAATCATCACGCTCACCAGGGATATGGCCCTCAGCCGCCAGTTCGAGGTGGACTATCTCAATGCACACGGCTTCCCAGCCGACTTTGCAAAGCTGAAATATTCCTACAACGTCGGCCTGTGGGGAACATCTATCTGCGGCGGCGAGATACTCGACAGCAGGCAGGGACTTCCGGAGGAGGCCTATCTGAAGCAGGTCGAGAAAACCGGCAGCGAAGAAATCGCATTGGAGTTTGCCCAGGGCACGCTGGTAGGGGTGAACGGCAGGAAATACACCGACGGCGTGAAGGCCATCCAGGCAGTCGAGGAAATCGCTTCCCCTTACGGAATCGGCCGCGACATGCACGTGGGAGACACCATCATCGGAATCAAGGGGCGCGTGGGATTTGAGGCTGCGGCGGCAATGCTGATAATAGCGGCGCACAAGTTCCTCGAGAAATTCACCCTGAGCAAATGGCAGCAGTACTGGAAAGAGCAGGTGGCAGTATGGTACGGAATGTTCATTCACGAAAGCCAGTATCTCGAACCGGTAATGAGGGATATCGAGGCAATGCTGGAGAGCAGCCAGCGCAATGTCAACGGAACCGTGGTGATGAAGCTGTCGCCAAAGCATTTCGAAACAGTCGGAGTGGATTCTCCGGACGATCTCGTGAAGAACAAGCTCGGCGAGTACGGCGAGATGCAGAAAGGCTGGACCTCGGACGATGCCAAGGGCTTCATCAAGGTATGCTCCACACCTCTCAGGGCTTATTACCTGAATCATAAGGACGAAGCGGAAAAAATTGAAAAAGAGCTGTAATACAATATGATAAAGGCAGGCATAATAGGCGGCGCGGGCTATACTGCGGGCGAACTCATAAGACTTCTGGCAAATCATCCGGAAGTGGAGCTGGGGTTCGCCCAGTCGTCCAGCAATGCAGGAAAAAAAGTATGGGAAGTGCACTCCGGGATCTTCGGGGACTGCAATGTGGAATTCTGCGAGTACACCCCGCTGGACAGCGTTGACGTGGTGTTCCTCTGCGGAGGCCACGGAAAAAGTTCAGAATTCTGGGCGGAAAACGGAAGGCCGGACGGGCTGAAAGTGATCGACCTCGCGCAGGATTACAGGGACGAAAGCGCCGGGTACATCTACGGCCTCCCGGAACTGAACAGGGAACGTATCCGGAAGGCATCCCTCATTGCAAATCCAGGATGTTTCGCAACCGCCATCCAGCTTGCAGTCCTGCCCCTCGCCTCGGCCGGCCTTCTGAACGGAGATGTGGAAGTCACGGCAATAACCGGTTCCACCGGAGCCGGAGTCAAGCCGGGGCCGACCACTCATTTCAGCTGGCGCAATGACAATGTCTCAGTATATAAGGCATTTGAACATCAGCACCTTAAAGAAATAGGGATGAACATCCGCAGGCTTCAGCCGGCATACGGGGGCAATCTTAACTTCATCCCCGTCAGAGGGAATTTCTCCCGGGGAATCCTGGCCAGCGTACACACCCGATGCGGGCTGGACATACGGGAGGCCGAAGCCCTTTACCGGGATTTCTATGCAGATGCGGCATTCACATACGTATTCGACCGCAATGTGGATCTGAAACAGGTGGTCAATACCAACAAATGCCTGATCAGCATTGAGAAGCACGGGGACTTCCTGCTTATCAATTCAGTGATAGACAATCTCCTGAAGGGAGCATCCGGGCAGGCTGTCCAGAATATGAACCTTGTTTTCGGGCTCGACGAGAGCCTCGGTCTGAAACTCAAGGCATCGGCATTCTGAGAAAATTTCTGACAATCGATTTGAAATGGAACTATTCGACGTATATTCACTTTTCGACGTGGCCCCTGTCAAGGCACAGGGTTGCAGGGTGTGGGACGACAAGGGCCAGGAGTACCTGGACCTGTATGGAGGACACGCCGTCATTTCCGTGGGACACAGCCATCCGGATTACGTAAAGGCTATCTCGGAGCAGGTCAGCCGCATCGGATTCTATTCCAACAGTGTCCGGAATCCGCTTCAGGAAGAGCTTGCACAAAGGCTCGGGGAGGCCTCCGGCTATCCTGACTACAGCCTGTTCCTGGACAACTCCGGAGCGGAATCCAATGAGAATGCCCTCAAGCTTGCCTCATTCCATACCGGAAGGGACAAGGTAGTGGCCTTTCGCAAGAGTTTCCACGGCAGGACTTCCGGGGCCGTAGCAGTCACGGACAACCCGAACATCATTTCCCCGTTCAACGCTGTCCACAAGGTCAGTTTCTGTGACCTGAACGACATTGAATCGGTGGAGAAGGAAGTCAGCGCAGGAGATGTTGCAGCCGTGATCATCGAGGGAATACAGGGCTGCGGAGGCATCAATATCCCCGACAGGGACTTCATGCTCCAGCTCAGCGATATCTGCAGGAAATACGGCACAATGCTGATTCTCGACGAGGTGCAGAGCGGTTACGGAAGGACCGGAAAATTCTTCGCCCACCAATGGTACGGAATCAGGCCTGACATCATCACCATGGGCAAGGGCATCGCAAACGGCTTCCCCTGCGGCGGCATCCTGATTTCCCCGGAGTTCAAGGCGGTGAAGGGAATGCTGGGAACCACTTTCGGAGGCAACTATCTGGCAATGGCTGCGGCCATTTCCGTGCTGAAGATAATGGAGAAGGAGGACCTCGTGAACAATGCCCTCGCAACAGGCAACTATCTCAAGTCCGCAATCCCCGCCTCCGACATCATCAAGGAGGTCCGCGGGCAGGGACTCATGCTAGGCATTGAATTCAGGGAGCCGGTGAAGGAAATCCGCAGCAGGCTTCTCAAGGAGAAACATATTTTCACCGGAGTTTCGGGCAGCAGCACACTCAGGCTTCTGGCGCCTCTATGCCTCAGCATCGCCGAGGCGGAAAGATTCGTCGAGGCTCTGAAGGAACTGATATGACAGCAGCACATTGCAACAGGCTTCCAAACTCCCAAAACATCAAGATCATGAAATCATTTTTCCACGTACAAGACATCGGCGACCTTGCGAAGGCCCTCGAAGAAGCCCGCGAAGTCAAGGCCAATCCATTCGCATACAAGCATCTGGGCCAGGACAAGACTGTATTGTTCATTTTCTTCAACAGTTCCCTGAGGACAAGGCTCAGCAGCCAGAAGGCGGCGTACAACCTCGGCATGAACCCCATTGTCCTCAATATCGGACAGGACAGCTGGAAGCTCGAGACCGAGCTTGGCGTAGTGATGGACGGAGACAAGTCCGAACATCTCAGGGAGGCGATTCCGGTAATGGCCAGCTACTGCGACATCATTGGCGTACGCTCGTTCGCAGGCCTGAAGGACAGGGATTTCGACTACAGCGAGACCATTCTCAGCCAGTTCCTTCAGTACAGCGGCAAGCCTGTCATCAGCCTTGAATCAGCCACAGTGCATCCTTGCCAGGCATTTGCGGACCTCATCACCATTGACGAATACAGGAAGAAGGCCCGCCCGAAGGTGGTCCTGACCTGGGCTCCGCATCCGAGAGCCCTGCCTCAGGCCGTGCCGAACTCATTCGCGGAATGGATGAACGCGGCGGATGTGGACTTCGTCATCACCCATCCTGAAGGCTACGAGCTGGACCCGCTCTTTGCCGGCAATGCCAAGGTCGAGTACGACCAGATGAAGGCCTTCGAGGGGGCTGATTTCATCTATGCCAAAAACTGGAGCTGCCCGGGAGTAACCAATCCGGCCGACTACGGCAAGATTCTTTCCACGGACATGTCCTGGACTGTTGACGCGGCAAAGATGGCCGTAACCGACAATGCGCACTTCATGCATTGCCTGCCGGTGAGAAGGAACATGATAGTGTCGGATGAGGTTATCGACAGCCCTCAGAGCATTGTCATACCCGAGGCCGCCAACAGGGTCGTCAGCATCCAGACGGTGATGAAGAGGATGCTGGAAGCATTGAAAAACGAATAGAGACAACTCCTGCAAATGAAAATCAATGTTGTTAAAATAGGCGGGGCTGTGGTAGAGGACGAGGCTGCCCTTGCGCTCTTTCTGAAAGCATTCGCCGCGATGGAGGGATTGAAGATCCTGGTTCACGGGGGAGGCAGGACCGCAAGCAATGTCTGCGGGAAACTCGGAATAAGGACAGTCATGTCGGGTGGCCGCAGGATTACTGACGGAGATACACTCAAAGTGGTAACTGCCGTTTACGCCGGCCTGGTGAACAAGGACATCGTGGCCAGGCTCCAGGCCGAGGGCGTGAATGCGTTTGGAGTCTGCGGGGCGGATTTCGGACTTGTAAAGGCTGTACGCAGGCCTGTGACGGAGGAAGGCGTGGATTTCGGCTTCGTCGGGGATCCGGTAAAGGTCGACAATGAGATTCTGACCCGTCTGGTCTCGGACGGATTCGTCCCGGTAATCTCCCCTGTCACCCACGACGGGCATGGCCAGCTCCTGAACACCAATGCCGATACGGTGGCATCTGAAATCGCCAGGGCAATGTCGCCCGATTTTGAAGTCACCCTCACCTATTGCTTCGAAAAGGAGGGAGTCCTGGACGGGGAAGGAAATATTATCGAAAGCATAAACCCGGTATGCTATTCCTCTCTGAAGGAAGAGGGCATAGTCAGCGGCGGCATGCTCCCGAAGCTGGACAATGCATTCTCAGCCCTGAATGCGGGGGTCCACAACGTCCGGATCACCTCCGCAACGGCTCCTGAAGGGGGCACCCTGATAACATTGAAATCATGAATAATGCAGAACTGACAGAACTCCTGAAGGGGCTCGTTGCCATACCCTCGCCCAGCAGGCAGGAAAAAGACGCTGCTGACTATCTGCAGCAAAGGCTTGCCGGCTTCGGCCTGGAGCCGGTGAGGAAGGGTAACAATCTCTGGATTGAGGAGGAAGGCCGGGGCGACGGAAGGCCGGTGATTCTGCTGAACGCCCACATTGACACGGTCAAGCCGGCGGCGGGCTACAGCAGGGACCCTTTCACCCCCGTTGAAGAGGGGGACGTCATCTACGGGCTTGGCACCAATGATGACGGAGCCTCGCTGGTGGCATTGCTGGAGGCATACGTCCGCCTGCTGCCACGAAGCAGGCCGTACAGACTGATATGGTCGGCCACGGCAGAGGAGGAGGTATGCGGTGAAGGAGGGCTGGACAGCATTCTGCCTGAACTGGGAAAAATCGATCTGGCGATAGTGGGAGAGCCGACCGGGATGAAGATGGCCGTTGCGGAAAAGGGGCTCATTGTCCTGGACTGCACCGCCCGCGGAAAGAGCGGCCATGCTGCAAGGGATGAAGGCGAAAATGCCATCTACAATGCCCTCAGGGACATTGACTGGTTCAGGACTCACAGCTTCGAAAGAGTCTCCGATTATCTCGGCGCCGTGAAGATGTCCGTCACGATGATTTCAGCCGGCACCCAGCACAATGTTGTTCCGGACAATTGCAGATTCGTCGTGGACATCAGGCCCAACGGCCTCTATTCCAATGCCGAGCTGATGGACATCATAAGAGGCTCCGTTTCCTGCGAAGTCGTTCCCCGCTCCCTGCGTCACGGAAGTTCCCACATAGATGCGGATCATCCTGTGGTCAAGCGGGCAGGGAACATCGGAATTGAACTTTTCGGGTCACCGACCACGAGCAACCAGACTCTGCTGGACTTTCCGTCGGTAAAGATCGGGCCCGGCGACTCGGCCCGCTCGCACACCGCCGACGAATACATCCTGAAGTCGGAAATCGCCGGGGCTGTGGATGTTTATGTTGAACTGCTTGAAGGACTTGAATTATAATGGGAAAAATATGGGACAAGGGCTTTGACAATGATGCCCTGATCGACAGTTTCACCGTGGGAAAGGACAGGGAGCTTGACCTGCTTCTGGCACCTTACGACATATTGGGCTCCATTGCCCATACCACAATGCTGGAAAAGGTAGGCCTGCTGTCGCCGGAAGACCTTGCAGCCATCCTGCCGGAGCTCAGGAAACTTTACAAAGACGCATCGGAAGGGAATTTCCACATTGACGGCGATGTGGAAGACGTGCATTCCCAGGTCGAGGCCGAGCTTACCCGGCGCATTGGCGAAGCCGGGAAGAAAATCCATACCGGCCGCTCCCGCAACGACCAGGTTCTCGTGGATCTGAAGCTGTTCTCAAGGGCTGGAATACAGAAGACCGCAGAGAAGGTTCAGAAACTGTTCCGGCTTCTCCAGGCAAAGAGTGAGCAGTACAAGGATGTGCTGATGCCGGGCTATACACATCTCCAGGTAGCAATGCCATCCTCATTCGGGCTCTGGTTCGGAGCCTATGCTGAGAGCCTCACGGCGGATATGGTCCAGCTTCTGGCTGCCTGGGAGGTTACCAACCGGAATCCTCTCGGTTCTGCCGCCGGCTACGGCTCCTCCGCTCCCCTGGACCGCTCGCTGACCACCCGGCTTCTGGGATTCGCAGACCTGGATTACAATTCAGTATATGCCCAGATGAGCCGGGGAAAGACCGAGCGCATCATTGCTTCGGCCTACGCTTCCGTCGCAGAGACTCTGGGCCGCCTTGCCACAGACTGCTGCCTCTATTCCAGCCAGAATTTCGCATTCATCCATCTCCCGGACAAGATGACAACAGGGTCCAGCATAATGCCGCACAAGAAGAATCCGGACGTGTTCGAGCTGATCCGTTCGCATTGCAACCGCATTTGCGGAGTGCAGAACAGCCTGCGTCTTATGATGACGAATCTTCCATCCGGTTATTTCCGTGACTGTCAGCTGCTTAAGGAGGAGTTCCTGCCCATGTTCGGGGAAATGGACGACTGCCTCGACATAGCCTGCTACGCTGTGGAGAATATGGAAGTCGAGACGCATATAATGGAGGACAGACGTTACCGCCTGGCCTTCACCGTGGAGGAAGTGAACCGTCTTGTCAATGAGGGAATGCCGTTCAGGGATGCCTACCGCCAGGTCGGAAAGTCGGTCCAGGCCGGAGAGTTCGAATACCACGGACAGCTGCATCACACCCACGAAGGCTCCATCGGGAATCTCTGCAATGACAAAATCGCCGAAAGGATGGACAAGCTGATGTCCCGCTTCGGATTCGACCTTGTCAATGATGCCATCGCCCGGCTTGCGGGGTCGTCGGCCCAGGCCTGAGCGGAGACCTACTGCAATACCATCCTGTTGATGCGCTGGCCGCCCTTGAGGGTAATCCAGGTCTCGAAGCCGGGCCGGTCTTCCTTCAGGAGGATTATGCGGGCGCCGTTCGGGAGATGATTATAGACCGTGTTGCCGCCGGTATAGCGGCCGTAGCACATATAGATGCCGCCGTACTTGACCACATAATCATTGTCGTGGTCGTGGCCGTTGAAGATGGCCAGGATATTGCCGCAGTCCGTCATTGCCTTGAACATTCCGGAATTATGGACAGGAGGGCAGGCTCTCTCCATCCTGGTACCCCAGAGAGGAGTACGCTGGTCCTCGGCCGCCTGCCCCATCTCGGGGAGAGGAATGTGGAAGAATGCGAGGGACGGGACAGGTGTGCCTCCATTGGCACCGGTGTAATCTGCGCTCACTTTGCGGAATCTCTCAATCTGCTCCGGCAGAATCCATTCATACTGGTCCTTTTCCCAGCAATAGGACTGGGAATCAATCATATACAGGACATTGACCAGATGTCCGTCCCTTCCGGTCAGCTCGATTTCGAAATCTATGCAGCCGCCATCCCTCGGAGGCAGCATATTGTAAGGGATTGTATGGATAAGGTCATAGAGCTCCTCATTACTGAAGCCGAACTCCTTGTCGTGATTTCCGAATGTGAATGCGAACGGGATTTTCCGTTCCGAGACCAGGCGCATAACGGTCTCCATAGCCTTGTCCGCCGGTTTCCCACAAGCCACATCCCCGGTAAAGACCACCAGATCAGGCTTCTCCACCTTCAATACCTCACGTATACGCTCCAATGCAATGTCGGAGCGGGGGTCATCCGGAATGTAATGCACGTCCGTGAACTGGACAATCTTGAACTCGCCCTTCCGGTTGAAACTCATTCTGGTCTGGGAAAATGCCGGAATCACCAGGAGCAATGCTGATAATATGGACAGGAGATGTTTCATAGTCAAGCTGCACTTTGATAGCCTCAATTACGGAGCAGTTGTTGTTTATAAGGTTAATGATAATTATCTTTCAGATATCGCTTCAAGTTCCCTCCATATCTGGTAGAGGCCTCTCGGAACGTGGAAGCAGCCCTTCCATTTTCCTCCCTTGAGAGGAAGCAGGACCTCGCCGCGGCGGTTCAGGTAGCCGTACCACTCAGGATATTCATGGTCTTTGAAATTGTTCCAGAGATAGTCATTGAGACGCTCGAACCAATGCAGGCATTTCTCATTGCCGGTGAGGCGGTAGCCCTTGATCATAGCGATGGCGCTCTCGATATGCACCCACCAGAGTTTCTGGTCCCATTCAAGCTCCTGCGTAGGATAGCCCTTGCGGTCCATGAAATAGAAGATTCCTCCGTATTCCTTGTCCCATCCGTATTCGATTACGCTGAGAGAAATCTCCACAGCCTTCTCGATCAGGGCCTTGTCATTCCTCCTGATTCCGATGTTCATAAGGAACCACATTGCCTCCAGGTCGTGCCCAGGGTTGATTTTCCTGCCCTCGAAGCAGTCCACAAGGCTTCCGTCAGGTGCAAGGTTCTCCAGAATGACGCCGAGGTCAGGCTGGTAGAACACGTCCACAATCTCATGCACGCTCTCGTCGATGGTTCTCTCGATGAGGGCGGGATCATTGATGATGTCCTCCACCTCGAGAGCCATGTTGCAGATGATCATAGGGAGGGCGAAATCCTTCATCGGACGGGTTCCGGGACAGGCCTTCAGCCATTGTCCCTTCGGATTGCTCCTCCTTTCCAGAATGCGTCTGAAGGTAGCCTTGGCTATTTCAGCATATTCCGCACTTCCGGTAGCCTTCGCAAGCTGGGCGAATGCCATGCAGGCAAATGTATTGGAGAAAATATTGTACGGCTGAACCAGCGGCTTTCCTTCCCTTGTCAATGAGAAATAGAAGTCGTAGTTCCCGTCGTGACCGTATTTCTTGAGAAATTCTGCGCCCTGCACGGCTGCATCAAGCCATTCCTGCCGTTTCTCAAGACTGTTGTAAAGCATTGCGAACATCCAGACTTCCCTTCCCTGAAGCCAGATGAACTTGTCCGTGTCATAGACACTTCCATCCCTGTTCAGGCA
>JAXDUM010000044.1:0-4827 GCA_034089285.1 Candidatus Cryptobacteroides sp. | reverse complement strand
TCATCGTGGCCGCCCAGCTAAGCCGAAAACTTCGGAGCTGGAGCATTAATTGTACAAAATGAATCAAAATTCACGTTGTCAATGCCATGAGCCGGAATGGCATCGCATTTCGCAGGACTTGCCGCCCTCGGCACTAGAGGGAGGGACCCAAACGCAGTTTGGGAGGGCCTGGTCCGGAGAAATGAGATGCCTTCCCGGCATCCACGTGACATCACAAAGAAAACACGGAACTCGCGGGAAGGCTCGTCACCAATGGAGTAAATACGATATTATCCGGAGAAATACTGAATTAAAGCTCCCTGAACTCGATGGCGAATCCACCGCCGCGGGCAAGGGTCATCGTAAGCACGTCATCCGACTTGACTGTCTGGCGGGTGATGGTGTAGGCCTGAGGATTAGTCTCATAGTCAGCATCTTCGGCATCTGCGTAGATTACAGCCTCGTACTCCCTGCCGGCATCCAGGAAGGACATCGGCACCTCGAGAGTGCGCTTCTCCTCGTCCGTTACACCGCCGGCGAACCAGCGGCCGGTCTTCTTTCCCTTGCGGGCCACCACAATGTAGTCGCCAGGCTCGGCCAGGAGATACTTGCTCTTCACCCAGTCAATATCCACATCCTTGATGAACTGGAAGGCATCCATGAACTTCTCGTAATGCTCAGGGAAGTCGGCTGCCATCTGGAGAGGGGAGTACATCGTCAGATAGAGGGCCAGCTGGTTGGCGATGGTGGCCTTCACCTTGCTGTTGTTCTTGCCGCCTGTCACCTTCTCGAGATCCATTTCGAAAATGCCCGGAGTGAAGTCCATAGGACCGCCGTTGAGACGGGTGAAAGGAAGCACTGTCACGTGCATTGGCTCGGTTCCGCCGAACGCCTGGTACTCGGTGCCCCTTGCGGACTCGTTTCCGACAAGGTTAGGATAGGTCCTGCACAGTCCGGTAGGCCTTGCCGCCTCGTGGGCATTGACCATGATGTGATGCTTCGCGGCCTCGGTTACGGCATAGAGATAGTGGTTGTTCAGCCACTGTCCGTAGTGATGCTCGCCGAAAGGCAGGATGTCTCCCACATAACCGCTCTTCACGGCATCATAGCCATACTTGTTCATCAGCGTGTAAGCAGCCTCCATGTGACGCTCGTAATTGCGTACGGATGAGGAAGTCTCGTGATGCATGAGGAGTTTCACACCCTTGGAGTGGGCATACTCGTTCAGAGCCTTAATGTCGAAGTCAGGATATGGGGTCACGAAGTCGAAGACATAGTCCTTGTTGCAGTTCGCCCAGTCCTCCCAGCCGACATTCCAGCCTTCCACAAGGACCTGGTCGAAGCCGTGCTCCGCGGCGAAGTCAATGTACCTGCGGACATTCTCATTATTCGCACTGTGGGTTCCGTTAGGCTTGCAGCTGCTGTAGTCTGTCACTCCGAGATGAACTGAAGGGCAGTCGTCAGTGTAGGACCAGCTTCCCTTTCCGCTGATCATCTCCCACCATACTCCCACATATTTGGTAGGGTGGATCCAGGATACGTCCTCGTATGCGCAAGGCTCATTGAGGTTCAGCACAAGCCTGGATTCCAGCTGCTTGCAGGCGTCGTCCACTACCTGGACGGTCCTCCACGGGCTCTTGCACGGGGTCTGCATGCGTCCCTTCCAGCCCTGGGCGTCAGGAGTGAGGGAGGAAACGAATGTCAGCCTGTCAGGGTCCAGTACGAGATGCATGCAGGCATAGTTGACCAGAGCCGCCTCGTGGATGTTGATGTAGAGGCCGTCAGCCGTCTTCATCTGAAGGGAGGTCTGCACACCGGTCATTGAGAACGGAGTCTGGGAGGAGTTGCCGCAGAAGGCCTTCTCATAGTTGGCCCTGATTTCGGAAAGACGGCACTTGTTGTACTGATATTCCTGGGTGTCGTGGTCCGCAGGAATCCAGATAGCCTCGTGGTCTCCGGCCATTGCAAATTCGGTAAGTTCATCCTTGATGCAGAAATATGCCATGCTTCTCTGCTCCGGGAATTCGTAGCGGAAGCCGAGTCCGTCATTGAAAAGTCTGAAGCGGATGGTCATCCTTCTGTCGGTTGCTGCCTGCAGAAGATTGACAGACAGCTCGTTGTAATTATTGCGTATTTCGGATTCCTCGCCCCATACAGGAGTCCAGGTCTCGTCGAATGAGCAGGTGTCGATGCTTTCGACAGTGAATCCGTCTCGGAATGACATGCAGGGATTGAGGTCTTCCTTGGCTATGTCGGTACTTCCGAAGACAAGTTTCTCGGCCTTGAGGTTCCCCCTGAGTACGTATCCGAGGTGGCTTGGAAGAATTACATTCTTCTCACCGTAATCCAGGCTGTAAACCGGAGCCCCGTTGTCTGAGAGGCTGAACTGCATCGAAAGTTTTCCATCCGGAGATGTGAGCACAGCCTGCTCGGTAAATGTCTCAGCCTGGGTGCAGGCTGTCAACGCTGCTGCTGCAGCAATCATAAAATGTCTGAGTTTCATATCTTTACTTCAATCTGAAATCTACAACCAATGCGCTTCTCGGGCCGACCTTGACAGGAGAGGAGAAGTCCACGGTCTCACCTGTGACCACATTCTGTCCGCTGACAAGAGCCGGGGCCCCTGCACCTCTGCGGGCAGCGCCTTCAACAGTGAATTCCGCATAGTCAGCCCATGGAATGATCTCGTTCCTGCGGGAATTGTTCACGAAAACGAACACCACCTCATCCTCATTGTAACGGAAATATGCGTAGGTATTGTCCCTGCGGAGGAAGTGGATGGTCTGGCCGTTGTGGACAGCGGTCGCAGTCTTGCGCCAGTTGAAAAGTGCCTTCGTGTAATCGTGAACCTCGACTGCCACAGGGTCGTTCTGCCAGTCGAGAGGGAAATCGATGCGGAGACCTCCGTGACCCTGGCTGCGGTCCCTTGACACGCCCATCAGCTCATCCGCATAGAAAATCTGAGGGATACCCCTGAGAGTGGCCATGAGGGCCATCACTATCTTCTGGCGCGGAACGCTGCGGTTCAGCACGTCGGCAATACGGTCCGTATCGTGGTTGCCAGGGAATATCATCATGTTGGACATGTCGTGGTAGTAGAGGTCATTGGCCACGGCGTCGTAGATCTTGACCATACCCTCATCCCAGTGGACAGTGTCGCGCGGCATTCCCTGGCATATGGCTGCCTGGAGAGGGAAGTCCATGATGCATGGGAGATTGCTGTTGAAGCCGTCCCTGTTCGGATTGCCGTCCTGCCAGTAGGCCAGCTGAGGCACGTTGCAGGTCCAGACCTCTCCGACAATGTTGAGGTTCGGGTACTCCGCGCGTACGCTCTTGCACCACTCGCTCATCGGATATTTCTCATTGTAAGGATAGGTGTCCACACGGAGACCGTCGAGGTCTGCATACTCTATCCACCATACGGCCCACTGCTTGAAATACTGGAGCACGTAAGGATTGTCCAGATTCATATCCGGCATCGAGGTGTCGAACCATCCGCCTTCCATATTGGTCTTGTCCAGATCTGAGCAGTAAGGGTCGTTCTGGGCAGAGAAGGCGCAGTTGCTGTGAGTGTACTCCGGCCAGACGTGAATCCAGTCCTCGAAAGGCAGGTCTGCCATCCACCAATGCGCTGCACCGCAATGATTTGTGACAATGTCCATAATCATCTTTATGCCCTTTCCGTGGCAGTCTGCAACAAGGCTGCGGTAGTCCTCATTGCTGCCGAAACGGCGGTCGATGTGGTAGTAGTCGGAGCAGGCGTAGCCGTGGTATGAGGATGCCGGCTCGTTGTCCTCGAGGAGCGGGGTGTTCCAGATGGCGGTCACGCCGAGGTCAGCAATATAGTCCAGCTGGCTGCGGATGCCTGCGATGTCACCTCCGTGGCGGCCGAAGAAGGCCTCCTTGTCCACGCTCTCCATATTGCGGGGCACTGCGTCAAGGCTCTCGTCCCCATCCACGAAGCGGTCAGGCATGATGAGATAGATAAGGTCCTTCGTCGTGAAGCTGAGACGTTCTGCGGAACCCTCGCGCCTTGCGGCAATCTCGTATGGATACTTGAATGACTCCTCGCCTTTAGTGAACACAATATAGTATGTTCCCGGCTTGGCTGAAGCGTCAATCCTTACGTCAACGAAGAGGTAGTTCGGACTGTCGGCCTTGTGTATCTCCTTGACCGATACTCCTTTGCCTCCTTTAATGCTGACATCGTACTCAGAAATTGCTTCCCCCTGGATCAGGAGCTGGAGATCAGTCTTCATCCCCGTCCACCAGGAGAGCGGTTCAACTCTGGTAACCTGCTGGTTGTCAGCGTCTGCCACGGATTCAGGAGTGAACTGTGGGCCTGAGCATGCCATAGTGCAGGCTGCCGATATCGCTAATGCCATAATGTGTTGGTGTCTCATATCTTGTGCAAATTTAAATTATTTCAGCATATATCCCCAAGGATTGAGCCCGCAGTGAATTTCTTCTCCTTCGGCAGTCCTCACGACGGCATTCACCGGCTCAGCGGATAGGTTGGCGATGACTGTCAGAGTGTCCCCTGCATTCATCCTCTTGAATGCCAGTACTTTGTCGTCAATGTTGCCCTCGTCGGAGCTGGATGTGAGGAATTCGAAAGAGCCCTCTTTCCCTGGCCTCAGTGCCGGACGGGTGTGGCGGAGTCTGCAGAGTTCCCTGTACATTGCGGTATAATCGTTCTCCTCCCAGCCTGGAATCGGGTCCTTCTCGAAGAAGAGGAAGCGGTGGTCAAATCCGACCTCCTGGCCTGTGTAGATGAGAGGCTGGCCCTGAGGAAGGGTGAATGTCAATGCTGCCATCAACTCCGCAGCGTCTCCCATTCTCTCGAAC
>JAXDUM010000043.1:0-28898 GCA_034089285.1 Candidatus Cryptobacteroides sp. | reverse complement strand
GCCCGTCCGCATCGCGCTGATAACCTCAGTGAGGAACTTCTCGCTCGACGGAGCCTTCTCGACAAGGATGCGGTTTTTCATGTCCGCATTCTCCTGCAGGACATTGTTAAGGCAAAGCGTATGCAGCATCCACTCTCCTGTGGAGTTACCGTCCATGTCGGAGCTGGCAATGTAGAAGCCCAGCGACCTGTCGTTCCTGATCTCTATGCCGAAGATGTCGAAGATGGCATCCCTGTGATTGAAGAATGTCCTTTCGGAGAGGGGAGCGTGAGTGTCATTGAGTGGACTCTTCTGCCATTCGTTGCTGATTTCCTTGAGCGAGATGTAACCCCTTCGGCTCAGCAGGTCCACCAGCCATACATACCTTTTGAAAAAGCTCTTTGCCATGATTGCGTCGTCTTTATTGTTTCATGGTGCGAAGATAAGGATAATTACTGCAAAAATATGGCAGTAAAGAACGCTATCCTGAGCCCGGTCCTTGGCGTCATAGGATGTTCCTACTCCACGATTCTATCTATACGCTCTGTGATCAACTCTGTATACTTGTCTTTAAGTTCATCATTCAGAAATGAATTGCCGATAAGCTTTTTCATGTCAGGCAAGAGTTTTACATATTTGCCGATAAGGCGTTCTATCGTCTTTTGTTCAACACCCATTGTCAGACCTGACGTTATGAAATCCGACCGTTTCAACTTTTTCTTTTTTCCATTCAAGGTCAATGCCAATTCCTCATCGTCTTTCGGATTGAGGATTACGGCATTCAGCATATCGTAAGCTGGAGTCAGACGTATATTGCCATCATGCGGTTCAAACAATGAAAAATTCTTCAGATGCATGTCATTATTGCCTGTAATCCATGAAAACAACACCACTTCAAAGAAATTTGTCACATCCATTTTAGGCATTGAAGAATATTGTACTATCGCTTTGGCGATACGTTCATAACTGCTTCTGTATTTATGTTCAGTCTGTCTTTCGGTCAACTGGCACATGTCTTCCATCGCCACCTTTTCACCGGTACTTGAGCGGTCAATCCTCTTTGTCAGATAACACAGACTATTGTCAGCCATACGCATCAGTGTATGCGGCACAGCGTCGATTTTAGCCAATTCCGCCAAATGCATGGTCAGGTCTTCCGCTTCCGGCATCTGGGCAAATTGTATCGTTTGAGGTTTGCATATAAAGCCTCCCCATAAGCCCACAATAGTCAACCGTTGACTTCCTTCATGTTCATTGAGATGCAAGGACAATTTTGGCTGGACACCGGTGAGTGAAGTCTGGTCTTTTATGACCTGTATGGCCAGTTTTTCCAAATCTTCGCAAGTGTAGTCTAAAACAGGAACTTTCTCTGTACCAAAGAATTTCCTTGCACACTTGGCATGAAAATCCTTCTCCCCCGTTTCAAGCGGACGGTAACAATACAGGCATTTACACATTTGCACTTTCCTCCTCAATTACAGGTTCAACACTTACGGCTCCTGCACAGTCCTTGCAGCAAAGAAGCAACAGGGACATTCTGTCAAGCAGACTTATATCCGTATTGCGCAATGCCACATCCAGCAGCCATCCCTCAGGTATGAGACCGTCAAAGAAAGGAAAGAGCACATTGCTTCTGAAAACTTCCTTCTGCAAAGGCATAGTCAGGCTGACTGGTTTAGCTTCATTTAATGCCAGATATTCCGGAAGATAATGGAATTCATAACCGTCATCTCCTTCTGTAAGGACTCCCGCCAATACATTTTTATAATATATGTTTGCCCGTTTCATCGTTGGTTGTTCTGTTTCGGTTGTGGAACCATTTCATAATTGAAGAAATCAAGCAATTGGTTTACTTTGTCAAGGCGTAATGTGGGTTTTCCCTGTTCCAGATCACGGACAAACCGTAGTCCGACTCCTGACTTGAGGGAAAGCTCCTCCTGTGTCATGTTGAATTGCTTGCGCAATGATTTGACGGTAGCTGATAGTGTATTCATATCGTAAATTATATCAGTTCGGGTGCAAATATACAGAATTATTATGAATTATACCATTTTGGGTATAAATATTTGTTTTGAATGCGAATTATATCATTATGGGTATAATATTCCGTCTCGGTCTCTTTGCGACCGGGTTAATATTATGCATTGGTGAAGACTGCCTCAATGAAAGTCAAATGAGAGGCGATCTGTTCCTTTCCCCATCCATCTCTGCGGGTGCTTCGAAATCGAAGTCGCTCAGATGGCAGCTATTTCACGATAGGGTCTCCGCAGTATTCCTTCCTGCCGCAATCCCGGCACCTGAACCCTGCCCATACCGAGTCGAAGTGGTCCATTGCCGCAGCGACGAGCGCCGGGTCGTCCGTGAGGAAGCCCGCCTCGAAGTTGCGCGAGCCCGATCTGATGATTGTCATGACAGGTGGCAGCATGGCTTACACACGCCCGGGCAGAGTCAAAGTCATACCGCTTGCTTGTTTGAAAGATTAAAAACAAGAATATGGGAACGGCATTACTGGCACTCTGCTTCTGCGCATTGTCGCTCATATTTTGCTTAATGCGTAATACCTGTCAACCTTGCGGTTCGAATCAGTCTGTTCTAGTTTAGACACGAACACGGAGAATGCCAGGGCAGAAACTTTGAGTAACTTTTATAAATTTACCGAACTATTGATATAGGTAAGGAAAACTATTTGGAACATCGCATAGGAGATTGAATAAGGAAAACCCTGCGACAATCATTTGTTCGCAAGGGCCGGCTATAGCGAATTTTTGCTGTACTGCTCCATCATCTTGACCATTTCTGCCGGCGTGACGACGAATGGCTTGACGGGGAAGTGCTTGACGTTTCCTGTCACGAGGTAGGAGTCTTCCTTGGAAAGAGCAACTTCGTAGAACACAATATCCTTGGGATCCGGGAAGTCGACGCCTTCGGCTGACGTCCTGTCAAGGTTCAGACCATCGATGACGACAGCCTTGAGAACTGTGTCAATCTGCGCTTGCGTCAGGTGGAACTTAGGCCTTGACAGAACTTCACGATACTCGTCCAGAATCTCATCGTTGAACAGGGGAATAATCCGGTCCTGAACGATGGCGCGTATAATCTTTGCCGGATTGGACTCCAGACTCTTTGAGATGACCGCCGATACAATGACATTCGTGTCAATTACGGCGTAGAATTTACCTTCCATTGCGTGCCTCCTGGATCTCGGCGTTGATTTCGTCAAGTGACATGTCCTGGATTCCTGCCTCTGCAGCAGCTGCTCTCATTTCGAGGAATGCTGCCCAAGCGTCCTTGTTGACCTGCTCCTTGGTTGATGCCTTGATCTCAAAAGGGATGCGTCTTTCGCGTACAACGGTCTTCATGAACACAGTGATCGCTGCTGTGCTGGTGAAGCCGAAATCATCGCAGATGTTATCAAAACTTTTCTTGAGAGTTTCATCGACTCTCATTGATAATGTTGACTGTGCCATAGTTGAAAATCTTGATTTGTATTGACAAATATAATACACTGTATTGTAATATGCAAGTAATATGCCGAATTGAGTCAACTTTCGGCTCAGTTTTCATCCAGCACAAAGTTAGCGTTGTTTGTTTCCGTTTCGGTTTATACAGCCGAGAGGGACGTCAAGGCATTCGTTTCCTCAGGCATCCCGGTCGAGGAATTTGACCGGGTTGCCCGGCCATTGATTATGTAACTGCAGAATCCCGGACATCATCCTGAAAGACGACGGGACTTTCTCCACTCTGAATACCCTTGTTCTTGATACCTTCCTTGTGGCAGCACTATTTCGTATTTGTCAATGACTTATCCCATAAAACACAGAAAAAGACATCATTTCATGTGGTGTTCCTTCTTTCCATGCAGGAAAGGCCAAAATATCTTTAAGATTAAAAAATGCTTCTATAGCTACAACAGTTCACGGGGCAATTTCTATCCTTTTCTAAATGCCAATGGAGAGCAACCTGCGTTCTTTTTGAAATATTTTCCAAAATCTGAAGGGTTGCTGAACGACAGGACATCGGCTATCTGAGCAATTGAATATGAACTTGTACGCAGAAGGTTCTTGGCGTTCGCTGTTCACGATTATGCAGATAGTCGAATCAGAGCTGAAAGGGAAATCGTACCATCTTTCATAGCATGGACTTTCCAGAAGGACAATCTCGTTTCCGAAATTGTCGACAGTCTGTCCTTGAGAAAGAAATGATGAAAGTTTGAATGAATCGGTGTCCATGATTTGCGCTATTGTTGTGCAAAAATAAGAAAGAATTCGCCAATATGCATAAATAGCGAATTGTTTCCTATAAAGTATAAGAAATTACCCTTTCCGCTCGACTATCCCGAGACTACCTTTGCACAAACTGAACAATCAATTGCAATATGAAAATCAACAACCCTAAAGTCACTCTTGCGGATGAAGCAAGAACAGGCGTGAAAGAGGAACTCAGAAGCGGATTCCTCGACTGGCTCCATCAGTTTTCAGTTATCGGAGATGACGGTGAATTGTATTCCCTCGGAGGTTCAATCCTGTCGATGCACCTTGAACAGATGGACCTTGTAAGCATCACCATAGCCAAGGGCAAGGGAGGCAGCAGGCAACTGCCGAATTCGATCTACAAAATCGGAGAATTCCCGGGAATGCTCCACGAGAAAATGTTCCGCAATCCTGCAGGGACACTCAAAATCGAGACAAGGGAGCGCAGCATACTTGTGAGCTGCGGTCCTCAGTATCAGGTCGAATGCTTCGAGGACAATTCCTGGCATCTGCTCGTCGACACGATGGATGGAGAATACAAAGCGGACCTGTGGCATAGACCGGAATATGCCCCGCTCTGGTACGGACGGGAAACACCTTCCCTCTTCACCCAGCACAGTGTAACGTATGGCTACAACTGGGCAGGAGCGGTTGAAGGGCGGATAGTTGTGGATGGCAGGCAGGTAAATGTCAAGGGAATGGGCATACGGGAGAGATATGTTGCCGTCGATTCGAGCGCTGCGGAGCTTGGCGGATGGGAAGACTGGGGATGGGTGGCATTCAACGAAATCCACTCGTCATTGTACGACATGCGCCTGGGAATGAAGGACTTTGCGATGTATGACCTCCAGACCGGCAAGTACTATCCTGAAGGAAAGCTTAACATAGCTCACGAGGACTGGGTGTTTCTGAGAGATCTGGACGGATTCATCCCTATGACCTACAAGATAAGCATCGAGGTCGAAGACGGACTTTATGAGGTTGAGGCTCACACCTGCAATGCAACGACCTGGGGAGCGACCCACAAGGTCCCGGACATGCCGGTGGCCACGCTGACTTTTGACCGGGTGGAAGGCAGATTCACCCAAAAGGACGGCAAAGTCAGGGTTCTTGCCGGCGGCCGGGGCACAATGTCCGTCCGTCAGTGGCACCCCTATCCGCGCATCCTGCCGCGTGAACTCTACCTCGATTCTGCCGGAGAAGTCAGCTGCGATACCAAGTTCGACACTTTGTAATCATAATTTGGAATTGTAAACTTTCCTTACACCTACTGTAAAATATCTTTACACTTTTACAATTACCTCAATTTGGCAACATTCAGTAAACCAATGCTTTAACTTCTTTGGCACAGCAGATGTTACAGTTCATGCAGATTAGTAAAACATAAATACATGAACTACTTTTTCAGCTGTAAACAATTTGTTGCAGTCATGCTGGCTACCGGACTCTGCTGCTTCGCCGCGATGGCGCAGGAGCAGGCTCCGTCAGCGATGACTCTGCATGACTGCATGGAGTATGCGGTGAGCAACTCCACCAAGATGAGGATTCAACAGGCGGCCATCGGCGACGCACAGATTGACCGGCGGGATGCCGCCCTGGCGCTGTTCACCCCGCAAATCAGTGCGCAGACCTACGCCTACTACAACTTCGGCCGCAGCATCGACCCGCAGACCAACACGTATTTCAACACTACGTCGTTCCATAATAACTACGGCGTGAGTGCAGGGTACGATCTCTTCGATGGGTTCAAGGCGGTTAACAACTACAAGATCTCCAAGACGGGAATGCTCATTGCCGATTCGCAGGAGAAGCAGGTGGAGGCCGATATTTGCCTGGCGGTGATGGAGGCCTACTACAATGTGGTGTATTACAAGCGCCTCAGCGATGTTTATGAGGAGCAGGTGGCCGTTGCCGAGCAAGCATTGACCAAAGCAAAACGCCAGGAAGAACTGGGACAGAAGGGGCACGCAGATGTGATCCAGATGGAAGCCGACCTGGCCGATCGCCAGTACGACCTCACGAACACCTGGAATATCTATCAGAGCCAGAAGATGACCCTCGCCGACCTGATGTTCTGGCCGGTGGATGAGGAACTGAATATCGACACATCGATGCCGATGTGGCAGATTGAGCCGGTGGCCACCGAGTCTGTGGTGGATTTCGCCCTGGAGCATAATCCGGGCATCCAGATTGCCAGCTGGCAGGAGCTCAATGCCAAGCGCGAGCTCAATACCGCCAAATGGTCGCTGCTTCCTACGGTTGGCCTGTATGCCGGCTGGAGCACCAGCTACTATACCTATCAGGGTTCCACCACCAATCCTTTCTGGAATCAGTTCAAGAATAATGGTGGTGAGTATGTGGAGCTTTCGTTGTCGATTCCAATTTGGAACCGCATGAGCAAACATTCCGCCATCTCCAGAAAGCAGCACGCCCTGGACAAGGCCACTGCCGAACTGGACCAGAAGCGGCGGGATGTGGAGAGTGAAGTCTGCCGGGCCATTCAGGACCGTGACGGAGCGGCCACTGCCTACCAGCAGGCCCAGCGCAAAGCGGAAGTCCAGGCCGAGGCCTACACGCTGAATCTGAAGAAACTGCAGCAGGGCCTCATCTCCCCGCTGGAGTTTCAGACTGCGAACAACAACTACCTAAAGGCCCAGGCCGATGAGATGAATAGCCTGTTCAAATACCTGATCAAGCAAGCGGTTGTCAGATACTATAATGGAGTCGAATACGTAAATCAGTAAAACTATGGATAAGATCATTGAGAAGAAAACAGGCTGGCGCATAGCGTTCACAAAGAAAGCCCTGCCCTGGTGGCTGGGAGCGCTGCTGCTGGTGTTTGTGATTTACCTGATAGCAAGGCCGAATAACAAGACTTTGCGCGTTGATAAGGATACCGTGACCATCTCCAGCGCAGTCAAAGGCGAGTTCAACGACTATATCCGCATCAGCGGACGTGTGCAGCCGATGACCACCATCCAGCTGAGCCCGCAGGAAGGCGGCATCGTGGAGAAGATCCTTATCGAGGAAGGTTCCCCGGTGAAGGCCGGCGACGCTATCCTCATCCTGAATAACGACAATCTGGACCTGCAGATCCTGAACTCAGAGGCCGAGCTGGCGGAGAAGGAAAACATCCTGCGCAACACCCAGATCCAGATGGAACAGCAGAAGTTGGACGTGCGTCAGAACGTGCTGGAGTACGGTATGCAGGTGGACCGCCTGCGCCGCGCGTATGAGCAGCAGAAGGCGCTCTATGAGGACAAACTAATCGCCAAAGAGGAATACTTGAAGGCCGAAGAAGACTATCGGCTGGCCAAGCAAAAGTATGATTTAATGGCAGAGCGCTCCAAACAGGATAGCCTTTACCGTGGCACCCAGATTGACCGCATGGAAGAGTCCCTGGAGAATATGCAGCTGAATATGTCGATGATTCGCAGGCGCAAAAGCAACCTGATTGTCAAGGCGCCCATCGACGGCGAACTGGGCCTGCTGGACGTCGTCCTGGGTCAGAGCATCGCCGCCGGCACCAAGATCGGCCAGATCAATTCCGTGGGAACCTATAAAGTAGAGGCTCAGATAGATGAGCATTATATCGACCGTGTCATCGCGGGCCTGGAAGCCACCTTCGAGCGCCAGGGAGAAACCTACTCCACCGTCATTCGCAAAGTCTATCCCGAAGTCCGTGACGGCAAATTCAAGGCCGATTTCAAATTCGACGGCGAGCAGCCGGACAACATCCGCGCCGGCCAGACCTATTATCTTAACCTCCAACTGGGCCAGCCGGAAGAGGCCGTGATTATCCCCCGCGGCACCTTCTACCAGAAAACCGGCGGAAAATGGATCTATGTCGTCAACAAAGAAGGCACCAAAGCCGTCAAAAGAGAGATCCGCATTGGCCGCCAGAATCCTCAGTACTACGAAGTCATTGATGGCCTGGAGCCCGGTGAAAGGGTGATTACCTCCGGGTATGATACTTATGGTGATAGTGATGTATTAGTTTTTTAAGCGATGAAAGTATTCAGAAAAACAGGCGTTTCGACGCTGATCAATATCCTGGGTATGAGCGTCGCTTTTGCGGCGGCGATGATCCTGATGGTGCAGGTGCGCTGGGATACGACCTTTGACGCTAATTTCGAGGGGCACGAGCAGGTGTTCCGGATGGAAAACAATTGGCTTGATGACGGACTGTTCTCTTCCCATTTTTGCCGGCCGATGATTGAAAGAATCAGGTTGTCCAGCCCCAACATTGAGGCAGTTGGCACGATGACGGGATTGGGAAATGAGGTTTTCTATCGGGAGGGAGACAAGGAATCAGCAGTCACCGTTCCAGCCATTCTGGTGGACAGTACCATGTTCTCAGTCTTTCCTTTCGAGTGGGTGGAGGGTTCGGCCAGGGAATTCACGGCTGCAGGCACTGCGGTCATAAACGAGGCCTTTGCCGAAATCTTCTTCGGTGATGAAAGCGCCATCGGCAAGATTCTTCAGACTGGGGACGGAACCACGGCCCGTATCGTGGGTGTTTTCAAGAATTCTCCGCGCAACTACAGCATGCACTACGGCATCCTCGTAAATCTTGGCGACAAATGGATGGACAAAACCGATGAATGGGATTTCCCTTCGTTCGTGAAGCTGAAGGACCCGTCTCAGGCAAAAGAGACTGCATCGGCTATGCTGGATGAATTAATAGCGTTTTTTGGCGATAATATGGATGCGGACGAAGTTGACCGTGTCCGCAAGGGATTCCGCCTGAGCAATTTGCATGATGCACATTTCGAGAGGGATGTACGGGCTTCTGAAGCCGCGGCGAACAAGGCTGTCATGGTCACGCTGGCCATTGTCGCTATCCTGTTGATTCTCATAGCCATCATCAATTTCATCAACTTCGCTTTCGCGGAGATTCCTTTCCGCATCAAGAGCATCAACACCCGCAAGGTGCTGGGAGAAGGGCGCGGCTCTTTGATTGGACGCCAGCTTCTGCATGCCGGATTGATTGCTTTGGTGGCTTTCGCCATTGCAACTCTCATCATGCATGTCATCGCCGGAACGTCCTGGGCATCGTATGTCTCAGATAGTATCGCTCTGAAGGATAATATCGGCATCCTGATTCTGATGCTCGGCATCGCACTGTTCTCGGCCGTGGTCGCCGGTATAGCTCCGGCGCTCTATTCCACGGCCCAGCCCGCTTCGCTTGTGCTGAAAGGGTCTTACGCAATGAGCGTGAAGGGAAAGATGTTGCGCAATGTCCTGGTGAGCCTTCAGTTCGTATTGTCGTTCATTTTCATCCTGATGGCGCTGTATGTTCATGTGCAGACCAAGTTCATGATGAGCAAAGACATGGGCTTCCCACAGGAGAATATCCTGCAGATATGGTGTGGCTATTATGCCGGTGCCGCGCATGAGCCGCTGAAAGACAAGTTGCTGCAGAACCCCTCCATTACGGATGTGACCTTCTCTGACAATCTCATCGTTTCAGACCAGCAGATGGGCTGGGGAAGTACAGGAGACGACGGGAAGCAGATTTATATGGAGGTGCTGCCGGTAACTGATGACTTTGTGCGCTTCTTCAACCTTCAGATTATTGATGGACGGGATTTCCGAGAGTCTGACAACCAGAGCGAGACAGGTGTTTTTATCGCCAATGAGACTTTCATCAATATGTTCCCGCAATACCATGTCGGCAGCCAGGTGGGCGGCCATGTAGATAATACGCCGATAGTGGGCATCATGAAGGACTTCAATTTCAAGTCCTTGCAGCATGCAATGGGACCTCTTGTACTTCTCGTTTGGGGCAAGACTCAATGGAGAAATTTCAGCGTGATGTACGTCAAGACGGCTCCCGGTGCAAACTTCAAGGAAGTGTCGGACTATATCAAAGAGGCAGTATGTCATTTCGATCCGACAAGGGAGCCTGACCAGGTAACAGTGCGTCATCTGGACGAATGGATTGAGAACATGTACCAGAGCGAGCAATCGCTTGGAAAGCTCATCACCATCGCATCCTTCGTTGCCCTGTTCATCGCTATCATCGGCATCATTGGCCTGGTATTCTTTGAGACTCAGTTTATCCGCAAAGAGATTGCCGTAAGGCGTGTGAATGGCGCTACTGTGGGCGGCATCTTGAAGATGATAAACAAGAAGTACTTGATAATGGCCGGTGCCAGCTTCGTGATTGCAGCGCCAGTTGCCTATTGGCTGATGACCGCCTGGCGCAAGGGTTTTGCCTATCAGGCGCCTATCCCTGCGTGGATCTTCCTCGTTGCGCTGCTCGCCGTTGCCGCCATCACCTTGGCCGTGGTTACACTCCAAAGCTGGAGAGCGGCCAGCGCCAACCCTGTCGAATCGTTAAAGAATGAATAAATAATTAAATAACAACTCATTATGATTAAAGTTTCCAATCTTTGCAAAGTCTTCAGGACCGAAGAAATCGAGACAACTGCTCTCAATGGTGTATCATTCGAAATCAAGGACGGCGAGTTCGTCGCCATCATGGGTCCTTCGGGCTGCGGCAAGTCCACGCTCCTCAATATCCTGGGCTTGCTGGACAATCCGACCAGCGGCTCCTATGAACTTCTGGGCACCGAGGTGGCGAACCTCAAGGAGAAGGACCGCACCAAGTTCCGTAAGGGCAACATCGGCTTTGTGTTCCAGAGCTTCAACCTTATTGACGAACTCAATGTGTATGAGAACATCGAGCTGCCGCTGCGTTATCTTGACATTCCGTCTTCTGAGCGCAAGGCTCGTGTGACCGAGATGATGAAGCGCATGAACATCAGCCACCGTGCAAAGCACTTCCCTCAGCAACTTTCCGGCGGTCAGCAGCAGCGCGTGGCCATCGCCCGTGCCGTGGTAGCTGGACCGAAGCTGATCCTCGCGGATGAACCTACCGGAAACCTGGATTCCAAGAATGGCAAGGAGGTTATGGACCTGCTGAAGGAGCTCAATGCCGAAGGCACTACTATTGTGATGGTAACGCACTCCCAGAAAGATGCAGCTCAGGCCCAAAGGACAATTGACCTGTTTGACGGTCAGATTGTCTCAGACGTCAAGAATGAGCTTTAAGACATGAAGAAAAACTCAGATATTCTAATCAAAGTCCTCTCCCTGGGCATCGGGTTGGCTGTGGGTATCGTGCTCATTGCCAAGGTGTTCTTCGAGCTGAGTTACGACAGCTTCTACAAGGACATCGATCGGGTGTACACGATTCGCACCTGGTACTCGCAGCAAGGGGACGAAAACGATTATGGGCAAGTGAGTGGGGCCGTAGCCGTGGGCTTCATGGAGGAGGTCCCCGGCGTTGAGCAGGGGACTCGTACGACCTTTGTGTTCGACGGCGACACCTACCTCGATGAAGACGGAAACAAACTTAGAGGAACACTCGTCTGTGCCGATACCTGCTTTTTCAAGGTGTTCGACAGGCCGATTCTGGCAGGCGATCCGGAGCAGGCTTTGAGCAAATGGGGCTGTGTGATGGTGAGCCGGAGCTTCGCCGAGAAGTTGGTGGACGAGATGCCCGGTCAGGCAGGGCATGACGTAAGCAGCGTCATCGGCAAGCAGATTGCAAATGCTGATATGGATGGTCTGAAGCTGACCATCGAGGGCGTCTTTGAGGACTTCCCGAAAAACGGCAGCCTGGATTACGACATCCTGCTTTCGATGGAGACCTACGGCAAGCAGAGCACCGACAACTGGCTGGGTAATGACCGCTATAAGGGCTATGTGAAGTTGATGCCCGGAATTGATCCGAATACCCTTACCGAGGCCATCCGCAAGATGCAGGAGGCGCACCAGCCGCTTGAACAAATCGAGGCGCAGGGAACAAGCCTCAAGTATTTCCTGAAGCCCTTCAGCAACATGCATACTTCCTCCCCGGAGGTAAAGACGCAGGTGATTCTGCTGTCGATTGTAGCTGCGCTGCTGATTATCATCAGCTTGCTGAACTATATCCTCATCGTGATCTCCTCCATGGTGAAGCGTTCCAAGGAAGTGGGCGTCCGGAAGTGCTACGGCGCTGAGGGTAAGCACATCTACGGAATGCTGACGAAGGAGGCTCTGCTGCATATAGTTCTTTCCTTAGTCATAGCCGCAATAATCATCTTTGCCGGTCGTGGCATTGTAGAGAACCTGCTGGGTGTTCCTTTCCAGACGCTGCTGGTGTCCCAGAGTATCATGGCCATTGCAGCAGTCCTGCTATTCGTGCTCGTCATTTCCATCGTTGTACCGGCAGAGTTGTATCAGCGGATTCCGGTTTACGCTGCCCTGAAGAACTATACGGAGAATTCCCGTCGCTGGAAGCTCGGTCTGTTGGGCGTGCAGGTACTTATCAACGTGTTCCTGGTGGTGATGATGCTCATCATAGGCCGGCAGTACCAGAAGGTGTCCAATGCCGATACCGGTTATGACTACAAGAACCTGTATTACTTCGACCTGTTCGACGGAGACCGTCAGGCACAAGTCCGGGCCGTGGAAACGCTCAAGCGCCTTCCTGAGGTGAGTGGCGTTGCCGCCACCAACAACCTGCCGTATATGGGATCCAACGGAGACAATGTTTCCCTGCCGGAAGATGACCGTGAACTGTTCAATATTGCCGACCAGTACGACTGTTCGCCGGAATTCTATGACCTGATGGGCATCCGCTTTCTTGAAGGCCGGGCGCCACGGGATTCCAGCGAAGTGGTTGTGGATGAGAAGTTTGTCCAGAAGATGGCCGAGTTCGCAGACTGGAACGACGGAGCGGTCGGCAAGCAGGTGTTCATTACTGGACACGAAGAGAATGGAATGATGGACAAGGGTTATTTCACCATCTCCGGCGTGTACAAGAGCTATCTCATCGGCAACCTGCAGGGAGTGGACGAACGTCCGAGTGCCCTGTTCTACGGCGAGATTGGCTCGATGAGTTCCTGGATGCCGCATATCCTGTTCAAGGTGCGTCCAGAAGCGCTGGAGAATGTGCGCGGAGCTTTGAACGAGGCACTGCCTGATAAGGAAATCAACATCGTTTCTTACGAGGAGCAGATGCGGGCTGCCTATGCCGACAGCAAGAAGATGCGCAATACGATGGCGCTGGGGGCTGTGTTCTCCCTGCTGATCGCGCTGCTGGGATTGATTGGTTTCATCAAGGATGAGAGCCTGCGGAGGTCGAAGGAAATGGCCGTGCGCAAGATTAACGGCGCTACCACTCGGGACATCCTGAGTGTCTTTGCTTCGGATATTCTGAAACTTTCGACCGTGATGGCCGTCATCGCCTGCATCGCCGCCTACTTCGTGGCCCACAAATGGCTGGAGCAGTTTGCCGAAAAAGTGTCGCTGAATCCGCTCTACTTCATTGGTGGTGCCCTCCTGGTGCTCACCATCGTGCTGGGCGTAGTGGTTCTCAACTGCCTCCGCATCGCCCGGGCGAATCCGGTGGAATCATTAAAGAACGAGTAGTATGAAGAGTTATCTAAAATTCTTGTCCCGCAACAAGTTATACACCGCCATCGAGGCGGTGGGACTGGCCGTGAGCCTGGCGTTTGTGATCATCATAGGTTCCTATGTATGGCAGCAATATGCCGTGACATGGGAGAATCCGGACCGGGAAAGAGTCTATGTGCCTGGAACACCGGGATTCCCTGCGCTGACATACGGTTTCCCTGATGCCATTGGGGACATTCCGGAAATCGAGTCCGTTTCCAGGATGTGCAATGTAGTGGTACATCCTGTCATTCGGGGAGAGAATACGGAGGCAGAAAGCGTTGGCGTAGAGCCGGAGTTCTTTGAGATATGTCCTCAGTTTCGCTTTATGGAAGGCTCAGCAGATGTGCTTTCAGTTCCGAACAATGCCATTCTTTCAGCCTCTTTTGCCAGAAAGCACAACCTTTCGGTAGGTGAAGCTCTTGACATCGCTGGGAACAGCTATGTGGTGGGTGCCATATTGGAGGACCTTAAAGGTACGGTCATCAAGCCTTATGATATATTCCTCAATGCTGCTGTTTCCAAAGACGAGTGGCAGCCATTCGATAATTACGGCAGTACGGTCACACTGATCAAGGTCCGGCCGGAAACTGACAGAAAAGAGCTATATGTTAAACTTGAGAGTGTTTGCAAGGATGTATATTCAAGTATCTATGGGCAATCTTTCTTTGAACATCTGGAACTCTCTCGATATGATGAATTGTTTTTCAAGGAGACGGAGGGATTTTTCAGACATGGAGACAAAGCGACACTCAGAATTCTGATGCTGGTTGGGCTTCTGCTCCTTCTTTCGGCCATTCTGAACTACATCAACCTGTCTGTCGCCCTCACCGGAAAGAGGGCAAAGGAAATGGCCGTGAGGCAATTGTCCGGAGCATCAAGGGCCGGCATTATCTGGAAGTACGTGGCCGAATCCATCGCGTTTACCGCAGTATGCTTTGCGGCCGGTCTATTGCTTGCAGAAGCCTTCTGCCCGGCTATGAATGCGCTTTTGAACAATCCGGATATCCCGATTAAAATCATCTGGTCTCCTGGTTATGTATTTGCATATATCGTCATCATTCTGCTTGTGGGAGTGCTCTGCGGTATCTTCCCGGCCATGATGTCGGGCCGCTATAACCCCGTGGATGTAATGAAAGGTGGATACCGGCGTCGAAGCAAAATGGTATTCAGCAAGGTATTCATCGTGCTGCAGAATGCGCTGGCGGTCATCCTGATTGCGCTCGCCATCACGATGGAGGCGCAGATGCGAAAGACACAGGAGCGGCCGATGAACTGCAACATCGATGACATCTTCTTCCTCAAGGATTTTTCCGGCGAAGGAGATACGCCTTTGAAAGATGCCCTTGAGGCGCTTCCTTGCGTGAGACGGATCGGAAGAAGTTCGGGAGTGCCCGGCAGTATGAATATGGGCCAGTACAGCACCACGAGGGATGGTCAGGACATCCTTTACAAACTGATCAGGATGGACAGTACTGCATTTTCGATGTTTGGATTTGAGATTCTGGAAGACTTCCATGCCCCGCAATTCAATAGCGTCTGGTTCTCGGACAAGAGTTTTGCCGCAACCGGCTTTGACTCGGACTATCATGACATCAGCAGCACGCTGAGCAGACGGACAAAGGGCTGCGAACAGGTTGCCGGCGTTTTCAAATCTTTTCCAACGAATAATGCCAATATTGGGGAAGAAGACTATGCCATCGTTTCACTGATGCGCTCTGATGACATCCCTTTCGCCGGGTGGGTCATAGAAACCACCCCGGACCGGAAAGCAGCGAAAGCGCAGATCATGGAAGCTTACGATAACTGCATCAAGGGCAAGTAGATCTACGGCAGCTTAGCTTTCTGGGTTGACGAGAACATCGCCGAGGCATGGAAACCAGCGCGCAACAACATGCGTCTGGTGGAGATTTTTATGCTCCTGTCTATTATTATCGCCCTCCTTGGTCTGGTAGCCATGAGTACCTATTATGCCGATGAAAAGAGCCGCGACGTTGCCGTGCGGAAAGTTTTCGGGGGAACTGTGGACACGGAGGCGCAGAGAACAATACGTGAATATATGGTGCTGGTAGGGATTGCCTGCGTCATCGGCATTCCGATTGCGGTCTATGCCGCACAGGAATACCTCAAAGATTTCATTTACAGGCTGGAAGGATATTGGTGGATTTTCGTGGTGGCCGTGCTGCTCACCGGGCTTATCGCGTTTGTCTCTGTCATCTGGCAGGTATTGAAGGCAGCAAAGACCAATCCGGCGATAGAGTTGAAAAAGGAGTAAAGAAACCATGATACTACGAAACTTAAAGAGCCTCATCCGCCGGTATCCTGTTGCGGTGGTCCTGAACTTCACGGGACTGGTGGCGGCGCTGCTTGCCTTCGCCCTGATATTCCTGCAGGCGGATTATGAGCTGTCTTTTGACAAGTGCCATCCGACGGCCGACCGTGTGTTCCGGGCCGATAAGAAAGGTGATGAGTCGCTGTTCAGGAATATCCTGCCGCGAGGCTTTGCTGATGATATCATCGGCTCGTCCTCCCATATTGAGGCGGGATGTACAATCATGCCATTCGTTGGCGATACCTGGTTTTCCGTGGAAGGAGAAGACCGCCTTTCCATCCGCTACAAACGCACGATGACCTGCGTCTCCGAGGGCTTTATCGATGTGTTCGGCATCAAGATGGTCGAGGGTGATTCCCATGCACTTGAGGGGCCTAATTCCGTGATTATTCCCCGGTCGCTGGCGGAAATCCTGTTTCCCGGCGAGTCTGCTGTCGGTAAACTGCTGAAGACAGACAATCAGTTCTTTCTGGATGAAACTCGCGGGGAGGTAACGGTGGCCGGCGTGTATGAAGACTTCCCGACGAACACGCAACTGGGAAATGACTTGTACCTGACCATCGGAGACATCCAGAAAGGTCTCTATGGCGGAGCCAACTTCGTCTGCTACCTACTGTTGGATGACGGGAGCAATGCACAGGCGGTGGCCGACGAATTCAACACTCATTTTGACTTCGCACCGCATGGAGACTGGCTTACGCCCATTGAACTGGTGCCGCTTACAAGTATCTACTTCCGGAATGAAGGCAATATCTATAAGAGTGGCAGCCGTTCGCAACTGCTTCTGTTCATTGCGATTGCTATCCTGATTCTGGGCATCGGTCTGATCAACTTTACCAATTTCTATGTGGCACTGACGCCGCTGCGTATCAGGAGCGTGAACCTGCAGAAGATTCTGGGGGCATCTACCCGGCGGCTGCGTACCCAGGTGGTAGCGGAGGCGGTGACATGGTGCATCTGCGCCTATGTGGTGGCCTCACTACTGCTGGGCCCGGTTTCTGATGCTTTGCTGACAGGAGGTGTGCTGATGCAGTCTTTCTCCTTCGGCAAGCATTGGGGACTGCTGCTGTTCGTCGGGACGGTAGCCGTGGCCACCGGTGTTATTGCAGGCATCTGGCCGGGTATCTATTCCACTTCGGGCCAGCCGGCGATGATCCTCAAGGGTAATTATGGACTTTCAGCGTCCGGAAAGACACTGCGGAGTGTCCTTGTGGGCGTCCAGTTCGTGATTTCCACGGCGCTGCTCATCTTCGTGCTGTTTGTCCAGCGGCAGAGCAAGTTCATGCAGGAGTATCCCTGCGGCTATGACAAGAATAATCTCGCAGTGCTGAATATCGGCGGAGATAATAGCCGTAATAAATCCGAGTGGCTGAGAGACCAGCTCCGGCAGATTCCAGAAGTGGAGGACGTCGCCTATGCGATGGAGCTGATAGGAGGGGCGGATGCCTATTCTACTCAGGGCTGTGATTTTGGAGACGGAGATGTTTCTCTGAGTTTGTTGTATTGCAGCTGGAATCTTCCGCAGGTGCTTGGACTGGAGGTGACAGAAGGCCGGAATTTCCATGAGGGTGACTATGGCTCGATCCTTCTTACCCGGGATCTGAAAGCCCGGGGCGCCGAACTGAAAGTGTACCCTGATGGTCTCGGTCCGAATGCTCCGGTTGTAGGGTTTGTGAAAGAGATGAACATCACCTCCATGCGCAAGGCCGATTCTCCGGTTGGAATGCAGGTTGTAGAGCCCAGCTGGGTGGGTGCAATGCCTTTCACATATATCCGCCTGTCCGAAGGAACTGACAGGATTGCCGCCGTGGAGAAAATCCAGGACGTACTGAAAGAGATGGATCCTACGATGCCGTTCGAGGTTCAGTTCTACGATGCCATCGGCAAGAACCTGTACAGCGGCGAGGAGCGCCTGCGGCTGGCCGTGTGGCTGTTCTCCCTGCTGGCGGTGCTGCTGTCGCTGGTGGGCATCTGGGGCCAGGTGCTGATGGACGTGCAGTACAAGCGGATGGAGATTTCCGTAAAGCGTGTATTCGGGGCCGACATGGGCCAGATTACCAGCGAAGGCCTGATGCTGTATCTGAGGACGGTAGTAATCTGTTATTTGATTGCGGCGCCCATCGGTTGGCTGGTAGTGCGATACTATCTGCAGCAGTTCGCGCACCGGGTGGGCTTCATGCCGTCGGTGTTCCTGCTGGCGCTGATGATTGTGGGGCTGCTATGCGCCGCCGTGGTGCTGTATCACTACCTCAAGACCGCCCGCACCAATCCGGTGGAATCGTTAAAGGCGGAGTGATGATCGGGCTCTTTTCGGTGTGTTTTTTGCAAATGCATGATCAAAAGAATTGAAGATATATGAGAGTGTTTTTATCTGCTTTGGTTGGACTGATGCTGAGTGTTTCGGCATTCGCTCAGACTGCATCGGGTACAGTATCGGTGGTGGAGCATCCTTCGCCTGCAACGGCTGTGAAGTCGAGCCTTGACGGTCCTATGTATGAGATTGTAGCAATGGCGGATTCGAATGTTTACATGTTCCGTATCAACAAGGAGACCGGCGAGGTGCTTTTCCTTGGAAATGAGAAGTTCGTCAAGTTGAGCCGTGAGGCGTCTGAAGATGATACAACTATGGCCGGAAAGGTGAACTATCAGCTCGTGATGTCATCCTCTACTGTTTATCTGATGAATGTCAATACCGGCACATTGTGGTATCTGAAGAGTCAGGGGTTGACGCATGCGAATGACAGCTTTGTGCTGGTAAAGGAGAAGTAGATGATGTGGGATGTTGAGAAGCGGTCACCTGGGTGGCCGCTTGTTGTGAAAAGCGGAGTGATGGTGAATCACGCTGAATAAGGCGTTTATTATGCTTACATTTTGTAAAATAAGGCATTGGAGATATGGAGACTTTGTAAAATAAGGCGTTTTGTCAGAAAAATTCAGTATATTTGTACCTCAAAATCAATTGATTGATATGCAAAAGAAACAGATTGTCATAGATAAGAGAACTCTTGAGGTGATACTGAATGACCAGAAGTCTGAAATGGAGGGGTGGACAGACGAGTTTCTCTGCTCCCGCAACGAGGAAAGTCTGGTTGATCTCGGCAGCCCGCAGGCTCAGGTTGTAATAGGTGTCCGTCGATGCGGAAAGTCAACGCTGTGTATGCAGACTTTGGCTGGCGCTGGCGTCAAGTTCGCTTATGCGGATTTTGACGATGAGCGTCTCGACGGTCTTGATACTGCGCAGCTGAATGATGTGCTGGAGGTGCTGTATAAGATATATGGCTCTTTTCAGTACATTTTTCTTGATGAGATTCAGAATATCGAAGGCTGGCCTCTGTTTGTGAACAGGCTTCTCAGAAACAAGATGCATGTTGTCCTGACCGGTAGCAATGCTAAGTTGCTCAGCAGTGATCTTGCAACACACCTCACCGGCAGAAGCAGCGAGATTGAGTTGTATCCTTTCTCTTTCGTGGAATATTGCAAGATGAAGGGCGTGAACACTTCCTCGCGTACGACTAAGGCTATTGCGGAACTTCGCAACTGCTTTGATGAATACATGAAGAAGGGAGGTTTTCCTGAACTCATGACGGTGAAGAATGACAGGATGTATATTTCCAATCTCGTGAATAACATTCTAAAGAGGGATATCGAGCAGAGGTATAAGATTACGTTCCCGGCTCAGTTCGAGAATATGGCCAACCATCTGCTCAATATTTCTCCTGCAGTGGTTTCTGCACCGGATATTGCCGAGCAGTTCAGCTTCAAGTCGGCTCATACTGCCCGCAACTATGTGTCATATCTGAAACAGGCATATCTTCTTACGGGCGTGAAGAAATACTCTCCAAAGAGCAAGCTTCGTGTGACTCAGGAAAAGGTATATGCCGTTGATGTGGCTCTGATGAACAAGAGGGAGAATGCATTTGCCGGAGACAATCTCGGCTGGAGGCTTGAGACTATAGTACTCAGCCATTTGTTGCGTAAATGCAAGCTTGAAGGTTGGGATGTGTATTATCTGAAGGACCGCAGCGGAGAGTGTGATTTTGTGGTGTGTGACGGCAATAAGGTTATGCAGTGCATCCAGGTTTCATACGACATCTCAAGTAAAAAGACTCGCAAGAGAGAGATTGACGGACTCCTGCTGGCGCATAGGCAGACCAAGTGTGAAAACCTTCTGCTGCTGACTGATCATGTTTATGAGGAGGTTGACAAGGACGGTGTGCACATGGTGGTAAAGCCGGTATATGAATGGTGCACGGAAATGGCAAAAGAATAATATGAAAAAAGGCAAGATACTAGTAGTCGATGACAACCAGGGCATACGCAGTGCCCTGAAGATACTCCTGCCCGCTCACTTCGCCGAGGTGGAGATCATAGCGTCGCCAAAGAGCCTGGTGACCACTATGGAGTCCTTTCGTCCGGATGTCGTCCTGCTGGACATGAACTTCTACACGGACATCAATACTGGCAACGAGGGACTCTACTGGACAGGAGAGCTGAAGAAGATGTGGCCGGAGGTGCAGATCGTTCTCTTTACCGCGTACGCCGACATTGCTTTGGCGGTGGAAGGCATGAAGAGGGGAGCGTTTGACTTCATCGTCAAGCCTTGGGACAATGATAAGCTTATATCGACTCTGAAGGCTGCGTATGATGCATCTCCCAAGGGAGCGAAGAAGAGTGAGATGGGTACATCTTCCGACATGTACTGGGGCGATACTCCAGCGATGATGCAGATCAAGCGCACTGTCGAGAAGATAGCTCCAACCGACGCCACAGTGCTCATAACTGGCGAGAACGGCACTGGAAAGGATGTGCTGGCCCGTGAGATCCATGCTCGCAGCAGCCGCAAGGCTATGCCGATGGTGTGCGTGGATGCCGGAGCTATTGCCGAGACACTCTTCGAGAGCGAACTCTTCGGCCACGTGAAGGGTGCATTCACCGATGCCCATGCCGACCATGTCGGCAAGTTCGAGCAGGCAGATGGAGGCTCATTATTCCTTGACGAAATCGGCAATATCACTCTGCATCTTCAGGCTAAGCTCCTGCGCGTGCTGCAGAACCGGACCGTCACCCGCGTGGGCTCGGAGAAGCAGATACCCGTTGACATCCGGCTCATCTGTGCAACCAACATGGATCTGGAGAAGATGGTTGCCGAGGGCAGGTTTCGCGAGGATCTGTACTACCGCATCAATACCATGCACATAAGTATTCCGGCGCTTCGTGAGCGTTCCGAAGATGTGATGCCGCTGGCGGAGAGATTCCTTGCCATGTATGCCGAGAAGTACCACAGGAACGTCGTCGGCATCAGCCCGGAGGCTGCTGAGCTGTTGAAGGGCCACGCATGGAGCGGAAACATCCGCGAGCTGCAGAATACCGTTGAGAAGGCAGTGATTCTTTCCGAGGGGACAATTCTGAAGGCGGAGGATCTGTCCTTGGAGAAGAAGCATTCTTCCAAGGCAGCTCCCAAGCAGACCCTTGACGAGGCGGAGGCGCAGACCATTCGTGACACTATGGCCCGTTGTGGCGGTAATCTTACGCTGGTTGCGAAGGAGCTCGGTATCAGCCGTCCTACACTGTACAGCAAGCTCAAGAAATACGATATATGATGCCGCTCTGGGGAATCATACTGACAGTTGTGGCAGCCATCGCACTGACGGCTGTCATAACTGCACTCTATATCCATGAGAAGGACAGAAAGAAGCTTGAGTATATGCTCGATGCTTTCGAAGATGGGGAGTACAACTTCCGCTTCACGGAGGACAGCAAGTTCAACAAGGCTCTCAACCGCATCAAGTGGATCGTGGAGCGACGCCGCCAGCAGAACGAACAGGAGTCCTGGACTAAACTCATACGCGTTCTCACGCACGAGATCATGAACACCGTAAGCCCTATCGCTTCTCTGAGCGACGCCCTGAGCCACTATATTGATGTCCCTGAAGAACGCCGGGAGATCGACGTCAAGGCAGGTCTCGAGACTATCTCTTCGTCTTCGAAGGATCTCATAAAGTTTGTGGAATCATACCGTGAACTCGCTGGCGTTGCAAAACCGATAAAGAAGGGTTTGATGGTGGATGACCTGGCACGCAAGGTCATTGACCTTACCCATGAGCAGTGCACAGGTGCAGGAGTGGCTTGCACGTATCAGGCTTCAGCCGAAGATATATTGATATATGCCGACGAGTCTCAGATCAGCCGCATACTCATCAACCTCATCAAGAACGCCGTGCAGGCAGGTGCGAAACACGTCAGCATCACGGCCAGTATCGACTCTTCCGAGCGCACTATCATCAAGGTTGCCAATGACGGTGCTCCTATCACCCCAGAGGCTCAGGAGCAGATATTCATCCCGTTCTTTACAACCAAGCGCGACGGTTCAGGCATAGGGCTAAGCCTCTCGCGTCAGATTATGCGAGCACACAACGGCATGCTTGACCTTACAAGAAGCGATGAAGAGTGCACGGAGTTTACAATGATCTTCAAGTAATGGTATCCTCCCGCCACGGTTCCCGTTGGCTCATAAGCCGGGAAGATTATCAGAGGCCTATGTCAATACTGCAGGAGGAGTACAGCAGAGGCAATCTCACACCCCTTGGCGAAGACGTGATGCGCCGTCTGGAAATTGTCTGCAAAGCAGCCGAATCCCGATATGAAGAATTGACGGTCAAAGGGGCCGAACAGCAAAGGGGTATTGCGAGAAGGATGTTCAGCAATTATCCTGAGGTGCTTGGAAACGGTGCCAAGGTGCGTGCTCGTTCCACCATTGTAATAAGGTGCATCTTGAGTATGAATGCCTTTACGAACGCTCTTGCCGGTTGCAACAAAACCCTTGATATCAATGCTGATGCAAGCAAGCACGATATGTACTATATGAACTGGCACGATCCTGAGCATATTGTGCCGGACAAAGATTTGAGGTCAGTGACGGACAGCATCAATAAGGCAAATATCCATCCGGAAAGGTTTATGAGTTCCATTCGGCCACGATGGCAATCTCTCCTCGCTGGTTACGCTGATGAATCTGAACGGACTTGGAGCATCGGTCAAGGAAATTGACAGGATATCAGAAGTGTGGAGCATGAAGTCATAGTACACTTCTCATTGAACGAAAAGGAAGCAACACTTCCAATCGAAACGTATCAGCCTGACGGGGCGAAAAAATCCTCAACTGCAAAGTATTACCTCTGGAGTGACGTCAAATCCTATTGGAATGACATTTTGTCCTGCTCCCCTGACAGTCTGTCTTTGGAGAGATCTCTGCCGCAGAATTGCAGCGGGGAGAGCAGGAGGGAGAGGGGATAGAACTGGGCGGGAACAGGAGGATTGATAAGGATACGATTGAATCTCACTGATGCTGAGTTTTCAGCTCATATCTTTTGGCATATTCATTGCAGCATCAGTAACCCGCTGACAAAATAAAGCTTAAAATTTTGATAAAATGATTTCAGAAAATCTTCAGAAAGCGTTCAACGATCAGATTACCGCTGAACTTTGGTCTTCAAACCTTTACCTCCAGATGGCTTTCGCACTTAGAAAAGAAGGTTGGGACGGATTTGCACACTGGATGGAAAAGCAGTCCGACGAGGAGAAGGAGCACGCCATTGCAATGGCACACTATCTCATCAAACGCGGCGGCACTGCAAAAGTGAGCATGATTGACGTGGTCCCGGATGCCTGGGGTACTGTACTTGAGGTGTTCGAGCATGTGTACAGGCACGAATGCCATGTCTCGGAACTCATTGACAAGCTTGTTGACGTTGCATCCGCTGAAAAGGACAAGGCAACACAGGATTTCCTCTGGGGATTTGTCAGGGAGCAGGTTGAGGAAGAGGCCACTGCGGAAAGCATAGTGGAAAAACTCAAGAAGGCAGGCGACCAGGGGCTTTTCTATCTTGACGGCCAGCTTGGTCAGAGGTAATCAGTTGAATTCCAATACGCTGTGCCTGGAGGTATCTTCAAGATATCTCCAGGTTTATTTTTGTGATGGTGATAACCGTAGGCGTCTCAGATGGTTTTTGAAAATAGTGAAGATTTTTGGTTACTCCTGGCGTAATTTTGCGTTGTATATGTGGAGACACAAAAATGACACAGCAGGAATTTGAACATATCTATTATTCCATCAAGGCATATCTGATAAGACTCGCAGGACAGTTTTGCAGGTCTGCATCGATAGACCTTGACGCAGAGGATGCTGTTCAGGAAGCATTGATAGCGTTCTGGGAACTTGCGGAACAGGGTTATCCTATGTCCAATCCGAAGGGCCTGCTGGTCAAGATTACAAAGAACGTCTGCATCTCCCGCTATAGAAAGCGAAGACTTGAAACGGAGCCGATAGCATCTGATAACTTTCCGGGTGACACAAGCGCTTCATCTCTCGTTGAAATGGCAGATGAGCGTATCATCAAGCAACGGCTCTATGACACCCTTACCAGGACGGAACGTCTGTATATGCTGATGAAATCGGAACAGGGCCTGTCGCTTGATGAGATGATGCAGGAAACGGGTGGCTCCAGGGCCAGCGTCAAGATGGCGCTGTCGAAGGCAAAGAAGAAACTTGAAGAACAATTAAAGAAGATGGGTTATGGCAAATAGAACGATAGAGGAACTTGAGAAGACTTATCTTTCAGATGCATCGGCAAATGAGTTTGACTCATGGATTGCAAGGTTCAAAAGGAAGCAGAGAATCCGCTGGACCGTATCTTGTGCCGCATCGCTGCTTATTGTTATGTTTCTCGGGAAGTCGGTGAAGACTTATAATACCTTGGATTCGTACTCCGAAATTACAACGGTGGAATTTATTGAGACCATCAGTGCATTGACCGGGAACAGCCTTGACGAGATCAATAGTATCAACGCAAAGCCCGGCAGGAATGGCATTGTGGTGACGGCCGAGTTCAAGAATGGTATCACCAAGACCTATCTGATGAAACGTGGGGCCGACGGCTCTTCAATTGAAATGACTGCGCAGAATTCGAAATAATTAAAACACAATCAAGATGAAAAGAATCATTACAACAGCAATTATGGCTATGCTCCTTTCTGTTGGCATTGCCTCGGCACAAGAGAAAATAAAAATCAACGATGTTATTTATGTTATCGACCACAAGATTGTAGCTTCGAGTCTGTTTGATGGAAGCCAGCTTGTGAACAAGACCATTGCCAGCTATCAAGTGGATTCTGAGTTGGGGCTTCACATCATTTTCACCTCCGACTACACAAAAGAGAAGAATGTGTATCAGACAAAAGTTGTGACTAAGGAGGATGGCATAACGGTCGTTTCATACGATAAAAAGGGCAATACCGTGGCTTCCACAAATATTGTTGCTCATCCGGAAACGGTCCATGTTGTTGATGGCAAAGTTATACCTGCGGACGAATTCATGGCGATATCTCCTTCCAGGATTGAGTCCATTAAAATTGTCAAGTCAAAAGACAATCCGGACTTCCAGAAATACGCGAAGGCTAATACGGAGGTAGTTATGATGATCACCACCAAAAAATAATCAGCAGGATTAGTTTTATAAATGTTGGGATTTCAAAATTTTCCACAGATAGAAGGCGGAAAGGATGGTTCCAAGAATCAGTGAGATGATTGAAGCCTCAAGACCGAATGAGCCGCCGGTGATGATGTCCGGGCCGGACAGTGTGGCTGTCAGGATTGATTCCTCAATGTCTCCGCCCGATACGGCGAATCCGAATACGTTTCCTTGTGTGAAGTTCCATGCCCAGTGGATGCCGATAGGAAACCATAGCGAATTTGTGTGTTTGTATGCAGCTCCCAGCAGGACTCCGGAAGGTTAAGGCACTCCAGCATTGCTCTTTCCGGCGATGAAACAAGCAACTCGTTGCCGTCTGAGACGAATTGACAGACGAGAGAGCCAGCCGCTTTTCATATATGCATACTGACTTTTGGCATCGAGCCCCTGACGGGAAAGCCATTCTCCGAACAATATTTTGGTATCCGGATTAGACTTAAGTATTTGCTGTATCTTTGTTGCCAAATTCTATAAATGTGCGAATTTGAGAGTAAATACTTAGCAAGTATATGACTTTATCCCTAAACTGCCAAACAATTCTTTGGCCTGTACCGCACAGCGGTCACCCGGTTAGGTGGCCGCTTGGTATTGGTGTCACACAATGTCCACAAATTCACCCTGATGTAACATACGTCCAAAAAGGTGTACAACTGGTGACCAAGGTATGTTATTATTAGGAATTCTCGTATATTTATAAGCATTTGATTATCAGCAAAAAAGCCCTCTGCTTAATTGCAGAAGGCTGTACGTCTGGTGTCGATATAATCGATTGGATATCAGCAACCTACGAGGTTTAATTTGCTCATCTTATAAACATTTTAAAAGTTATTATTTCTACTTCATTGTTGAGGTTCGTCCAACCGTTGATGGTTGCTTCCAGATTCTTTGAGATGACCGCCGACACAATGACGTTAGTGTCAATTACGGCGTGGAATTTATCTTCCATTGCGCACCTCTTGGATCTCGGCGTTGATCTGCTCTTTGCTTGATGCCTTGATCTCAAACGGTATGCGTCTTTCGCGTACAACGGTCTTCATGAACACAGTGATCGCTGCTGTGCTGGTGAAGCCGAAATCATCGCAGATGCTGTCAAAACTTTTCTTGAGAGTTTCATCGACTCTCATTGATAATGTTGACTGTGCCATAGTCGTAAATCTTAATTTGTATTGACAAATATAATACATTGTATTGTAATCTGCGAGTAATATGCCGAATAGAGTGGACATAACTTCCTGGATTGACTGTTATCTCGATTGTATGATTCGCTCTATTGAGAGTGCAGAGGAGATGCTTTCGACTATCCTGAACAAAGCGATCTTCGGGCAGAGTCATTCCCAGGATGTTATCAGCGACCGCCAGAAGCATGCCTTGGCATTCTGATTTTGCCCACATCCGTGATGAAGGGCATTACACCGATAAATCAACGTTTGAGACTGAAAATTCGATGCTGACAAGCAGATTTCTGAAAAACAGTTTGTTTTGGAGCTTAATCTTTCCGTCTGTGTAAAAGCATATGGGGGAAAAGATGTATATTTACACCGATAAATCGCAACAGTGTTATTTCGCTGTATACAAATAAGGTATTATTCCAGAAGCATGAATAAAAGAAAACATTTGAATATCTGAATCGACATGAACTACCATCAAATACTTGAGAATATTTACATGGACATCCGTCCATATGCACAAGTGGGCAAGCAAGCCGACTACATTCCCGCTCTTGCCTCGGTAGACCCCGACCAATTCGGCATCTGCATCAGCACACTGCAAGGCGATGAATATGCACTGGGGCAAGCCGACACGCGTTTCTCCATACAGAGCATCTCCAAAGTGTTCAGCCTTGCCTACTGCATGAGCATCCTTGGTGATAATGTATGGCTGCGCATGGGCAAAGAGCCATCGGGCACTGCGTTCAACTCACTTATACAACTAGAACTTGAGAAAGGCTATCCACGTAATCCCTTCATCAATGCCGGGGCCATCGTCATGTCCGACATTCTGCTCAGCCACCTCTCACATCCCCACGAAGACTACATCGCCTTCATCCGCGAGATCAGCCACAACGACACCATCAACTACAATGACGAGGTGGTGCGTTCTGAGGAAAGCCAAGGATACCTCAATGCGGCCATTGCCAATCTGCTGAAGTACCACCACAACATCGACAACGACATCGCCGACGTTCTGCATTTCTATTTCCTCACCTGCTCCGTTGAAATGAGCTGCAAAGAACTGTCGCAGGCATTTCTGGCCTTTGCCAACCATCGGCAGTCGTTCGACTATCATGGTGTGAGCCTCACCTCATCGCAAGTGAAGAGAATCAATGCCATCATGCAGACCTGTGGCTTCTACGACGAGGCTGGCGAGTTCTCCTACCTTGTAGGACTACCCGGAAAAAGCGGTGTGGGCGGAGGTATCGCCGCCATTTATCCATCCCGCTATTCCGTAGCGGTATGGAGTCCGCGACTCAACGAGAAAGGCAATTCGGTCATGGGAATGAAAGCACTTGAACTACTCACCACCGAAACGGAAGAGTCTATTTTCTAAGAGTGGATTGTGTTTTCTTGCATAGAACTCGCTCATGTGTACAATCTGAATTCTATGCTCGGGCTTATCCTATTGTATGCGATGCTTTTGTGCCGATAATCATATCGCCACGGAGATTCAACCACGTTCCCGGTTGATTGGAATAATCCTGTTCTTTATCTGAATAATTCTTTGACTTTGGATAGCAGGCACAATGAAACGGTGTGAACCCCGCACCTGATTTTTGGAAAAGTGGAAATTTGTCTGTAATTCGCGTTGGAAAAATGGAGGCAATATGCTTAACAGAAAGATAGACGGTAGTGTTTCATCGAGTGTGTCCGGAGCCGGTTCCTCGGTGAAACACTATTTCCGTATCACTTTCCCACGCATGGATTTTAATGCATTGATTATCAATGATTTATATTTCGCACGCTAAAAACTTGAAGATTCTTTGTAACTATCTGATAATCAGTTGTTAAGAATATGGCATTAAACCTCGGAGATTGGCAAGATGGGTATATTTTCGCCTCTTTTCGGCCTTTTCTGCCATCACCTCCATAGTGGAGATGCTTCAACAATCGCCTTACAACAAGTTAACTGAAATACCCTAAAAAGGATGCCTTGATTCCCATCAATCTGACAGCTAACGTCTGGACAAATATAGTCAATTTATCGGATAGTATTGATTGGTATTATATGGTTTTCGTCAATATTTCGTGAAACCGTATCCTCTATCCTGAAGTCGTTGATTTGGTAAAGGACGAGTTCCTGGCCATCCTGATCCAGGCGATGAAATCAATCGGCGAAAGCAGGATGACCGATCATCATCGTACG
>JAXDUM010000042.1:0-8536 GCA_034089285.1 Candidatus Cryptobacteroides sp. | reverse complement strand
CTCTCTGAGCTTTATTGTGTCCCGACTACAGCAGAGACTCCACCCATCCTACATTGTGGGCAGACCAGGCAGGTGCCGACAAGATGGTTGAGAAAATCGAATCCCGCTTGTCATTCTCGCGGATCTCAACCCTGCGGATCTTTCCGCTGATGGTCTTCGGAAGCGTCTTCACGAACTCTATCTGGCGCGGATACTTGTATGGTGCGGTATTGGTCTTGACGAAGTTCTGGATTTCCTTCACCAGCTCGTCACCGGCAGACTTGCGCCATTCCTTCGCAAGCACGATCGTGGCCTTGACAATCATTCCCCTGACATCGTCCGGGACGCCGGTCACCGCACATTCAACCACCGCAGGATGCTTCATGAGCACGCTCTCCACCTCGAAAGGACTGATCCTGTAGCCGCTGGACTTGATGACGTCGTCATTGCGGCCGATGAACCAGTAATATCCGTCCTCATCCCTCCAGGCGACATCGCCGGTGTGGTAGAGGCCGTCGTGCCAGGCCTTTTCCGTCAGCTCAGGGTCACGGTAATACTCCTTGAAGAGGCCGAGCGGCCTGCCCTTGTCCGTACGGACCACAATCTCGCCTCTCTCTCCCGGCTTCGCCGATGTTCCGTCCGGAAGAATCAGGTCAATGTCATACTGCGGATTCGGGACGCCCATGCTGCCCGGCTTTGGCTCCATCCACGGGAATGTCCCCAGAGTCATGCAGGTCTCGGTCTGGCCGAAACCCTCCATGAGGCTGATACCTGTCAGTTCACGGAACTTCTCATATACGGCTCCGTTGAGTGCCTCGCCTGCAGTGCAGCAATATCTGAGCGACGAAAGGTCGTATTTTGAAAAATCCTCCTGAATCAGAAACCTGTAGATCGTAGGCGGAGCGCAAAGGGATGTTATCTTGTACTGCTCAATCTTGTGGAGTATGTCCGCCGGAGTGAATTTCTCATGGTCATAGACGAAGACAGTGGAACCCGCAAACCACTGCCCATAGAGCTTGCCCCAGACGGCCTTTCCCCAACCGGTATCAGCAATAGTCAGGTGACGGCTGGTCTCGTCAAGATTGTGCCAGTACACGCCCGTGACCAGATGCCCCAGCGCATAGGTATGCGTGTGGGCAACCATCTTGGGCTCTCCGCTCGTTCCGGAGGTAAAATACATCAGGAGGATGTCGTCATTCGTATTCACGTTTTCAGGCCTTTTGAATTCAGGCGCACTTTCCCACTCCCCATGAAAGTCGTGGAAGCCTTCAGGGACTTCGGGGCCGATGCTGATCAGACATTTGACAGAAGGGCTTTCAGGCATCGCCTCGAGAATATGTCCCGTTATCTGGCTTTCGCCTGCGCAGATGATGGCCTTGACATCCGCGCGGTTGTTGCGGTAGATGATATCCTTGCCGGTGAGCATGTGCGTGGCCGGAATGGCGACAGCCCCGATCTTGCTCAGGGCCATCATCGTCAGCCAGAACTCGTAGCGACGCTTCAGCATTATCATCACCATATCTCCCTTCCCGATGCCCAATGTCTGGAAATACGAGGCAGTGCGGTCCGAGAGCGTCTTTATATCCTTGAATGAAAATTCGATGCACTCCCCCTTGTCATTGGTCCAGAGGAGGGCCAGCTTGTCAGGATTCTCCTCAGCCCAGACATCCATCACGTCATAGGCGAAATTGAAATTGTCGGGCACTTCAATGTGGAAATTCCTGATGAAATCGTCCTGCGAAGTGAACTTGGTCTGTTTCAGAAATCTTTCTATCATTTCGGATTAGATTTTAGTCTCGTTCTGTCCCGGCATGATTGTCCGGAACGGATACGAATTTAGTCCAAACGGCCGAAATGGAGAAAATATTGTGGCGAACCGCAGCAATTCTGTGGCGGAACACGAATTGCTGCGGTATTTTGGCAATATTCCCGTATTTGTGGTGAAATAGCGGGAATTCATCAAGCCCCGAGTGTGCTACAGGAGCTTCTTGACGAACTTGAAGTATTTGTAAGGCATATACCTGAACGGCACGTCAATCCAGGTCGGAGTGGTTATCACTGCCCGCCTGTGCGAGAACGCATCGAAACTGAGCCTGTTGTGGTAGCTACCCATTCCGGACATTCCCACGCCGCCGAAAGGCACATTCTCATTGGCGATATGCATGATCGTGTCATTGATGCAGGCACCTCCGGAAGATGTCCTCTTCAGGATTTCCTTCCCGCTGCCTCCGAAATAGTAGAGGGCGAGCGGCTTCTCCCGGGATGTGATGAACTCGACAGCCTGGTCGGTCGTGCTGAATTCCACCACAGGGAAAACCGGGCCGAAGATCTCCTCCTGCATCACAGGGGAATCCGGGCTGACATTGTCGAGGACAGTCGGAGTGATGAAGCGCTGCGACTTGTCGGTACGGCCGCCGAAGACGATGTCCCCGTTGCCGAAATAGCTTTCGATGCGGTCGAAAGCCTTGTCATTGACAATCCTCACGAAATGGTCGGTTTCCGCCGGATTCTCTCCGAGAAGATTGGTGAACTCCGCCTTGAGAAGCGGCAGGAACTTGTCCTTGATATCCTCATGAAGCATCAGGTAGTCAGGCGCAATGCAGGTCTGGCCGGCATTGAGGCTCTTTCCCCAGGCGATCCTCTTCGCGGCCACCCCGAGATCAGCATCCTTGTCCACGATGCACGGGCTCTTGCCGCCGAGCTCAAGAACTACAGGGGTGAGGTTCTTGGCGGCAGCAGCCATCACAAGACGGCCCAGAGACGGACTTCCGGTGAAGAAGATGATGTCCCACCTCTCCTCGAGAAGCTGTCCGTTCACCACCCTGTTGCCCTGGACCACGCCGATGTAATCCTCCTCGAAGGTCGAGGAAATCATCTCCTCAATGACCTTAGACACGGTCGGAACGTAAGGAGAAGGCTTCAGTGTGGCAGTACAGCCTGCCGAGATGGCTCCTACGAGGGGATTGAGCAGAAGCTGCACTGGATAGTTCCAGGGAGCGATGATGAGAGCGTTGCCGAGAGGCTCGCTGATGACCTTGCTGGAAGAAGGGAAAAGCTTCAGCGGGGTACGTTTCCGCTCCGGCCTGGCCCATCTGTCCAGCTTGCGGATATGGGTGTCGATCTCCCCGAGGAGTATGCTGATTTCTGTAAGATACGCCTCCTCGTAGGATTTGTGGAGATCCTTCCACAATGCGTCGCAAAGCGGTTTTTCCCATTTGAGCACAGCCTCCTTGAAGTCTCTCAGACGCTGTTTCCTCCCGCTGATGTCGAGGGTGGCTCCGGACTTGAAATAGCGGAGCTGCTTCTCCCTGATCGCCTTGATGCGTTCCTGTGTGGTGTTTTCCAATGCCATTGATGTACTTTTTACAATATTATTGCTGCTTCCTGCCGGTGAAATGGTCCATTACGCTGTAAACGCCGAACCATTTGCCGAAAATCATGTCGAAGAGACAGTTCGGAAGAAGTCCCTGCCATATCCTGATGAAATGGTACGGGAACGGTATTCCCTTGAAGTCCTTCTCCTTCTCGATCGCCCTGATGATCTTCGCGGCGGTCTTTTCCGGCTTCAATATAGGAAAAACTTTTGAATTGACACCGTCGAACATTCCGGTATTGATGAAATACGGGGCCACAGTGGTTACCCTGACCTTGCTCTTCATCTGCTTGAGCTCGATTCTCATCGACTCGGTCCAGCCGACCACGGCCCACTTGCTGGCCACATAGACCGAGAGCTTCGGTACGCCGAGCATACCGGCGGCTGAGGCTATGTTGCAGATGTGGCCGGAATTGCGTCTGAGCATATCCGGAAGGATGTTCAGGGCCACCAGCATCGGGGCGGTGGCATTGATGTCCATGGTGAGATTGATGTCTCCGACGGTCTGCTGGTCGAATGTCTTGTTGCCCCTCACTACGCCTGCGCAGTTGATGAGAAGATCCACTTCTCCGACCTCGGACCTGACTGCTGCATATGCAGCCTTGATATTCTCATCATCGGCCACATTGACCTTGTATGTGAATACCTTGCCGGCCGCTCCGGCAGTCTTTTCGAGGTCAGCCTTGGCGGCTGCCATATTGGCCTCATTGATATCCCAGATGATGAGCGACGCCGCTCCCTTTTCAAGGCAGATGCGGCCCATGATTTTGCCTATTCCGGACGCTCCTCCGGTGATAAGCACGTTTTTTGAGTTGATATTGAACATAATAAGTAATTTTCGGGCAAGTCCGTAAATTTCGCAAAATTACACACTTCCGCCGAAAGAACAATTATTTTCGACCAAAAGAGAACAAATAAACAATTTTTAGGACGATATCGATGAATAATTGACAAAAATGGGTAAATTTGTACGCTATGACATCAGAAAAGACAGTATCCGAGCTCATCCGGAACAACAAAGGAATCGCAAGCGCAGCGGCAATCTTCACCCTGCTCTCCATAATGTATTTTTTCCCTCCGGCAGACCTGAAGGCGGGACTTCCGGATTTCGTGGTGGACTACCGGGTGGCCTGGCCGCTCCTGACATTGACCATCGCAAGCTGCTTCCTAGTAAGCTGGCCGATTGCGTTCGCAATGCTGTTCTCCTTCGCCGGGGACTTTTTCGGCGCATACGGCAGCTTCGTCTGCCAGATGGGCTGCTTCGCGGCAGCGCACGCATTCTTCATCTATTTCTTCTCCACAAGATTCAAGGCTGTCTCAACCCTGAGCGCAATAAGGATGAAGATAGCGTCCAAAAAAGATGCTGACACTTACAATGACCTGAGGCTCAAGAAAATAGTGGTTTTCTGCCTCGCCTGCATCGTCAGCATGTTCTTCATTGCAATTTTCATCTCGTTCATACTCCCGTCCATCGACAAGGGCATGCTCAGGATTGGATGCGGGATATACGCCGGGCTGATCAGCATAATGCTGGGCACGGCATTGCTGCAGAGAGACCCGGGATTCGGCATAGGGGCACTGCTCTTCGTGCTGTCCGACCTGGTTCTCGCCTGGGACAAGTTCGTATCGCCTGTCGAGTACCGTTCATTCCTGGTACTGATTCCGTATTATGCAGGCCAGCTCCTTATCTGGCTCAGGGCAAGCATTGACAACGCCAGGCGAAACAAGGCCTGAATGAGGCCTTCCTCCCTTACAGTCCGGCAATGAACGTGCGCATCTCTTCAACGTGGTCGAGAGCGCTGTGGAAGAGTGCCATCTGGGCACGGGCACGGACGAAGTTGTGGTCGATGTACTTGGTCTTGTAATAAGTGTCGCCGTTGATATAGTCCGCAAGGAAGCGCACAGCCTGCATGAACGGGAACATGCATGCGGCATAAGGCAGATTCTCCTTCTCCACATCGGTAAGGAAACAGCCGGCCGACTCGATGTAGCCGCGTGTGAAGGCCTTGAAAATCTCCATGTTGAAACTGATTTTCGTCGTGTCAGGTTCATCCTCCGGGGCCGTATTGGCAGCCGTGCGGAGAAAATCGCCGAAATCCGAGAACACGTAGCTCGGCATCACCGTATCGAGGTCAATGACGCAGAGGATGTTGCCATCCTTGTCGAAGAGCATGTTGTTTACCTTTGTGTCACAATGACATACGCGCTTCGGAAGAAGGCCGTCACGATGCAGCTGCTCGGCCTTGCACATCTCGATTCCGTAATTGTCAATGTCCTCGAGCATATCCATGACCTCCTCGCCGTGATCAGGGTCGTCCATATTGACCTCAGCCCCGTCCTCGGAACCGTCAATCCTGCCCACAGCATCATTTTCCACCGCCTCGATCAGCTGTGACAGACGGAGTTCCATATTGTGAAAATCAGGAATGGTCTCGCCGAGAGTATCCGGAATATCGGAAAGCATCGCCTCGAAATTGCCGAAAGCCTTGCCTGCGCAGTATGAATATTCAGGATTTACAGTCTCGTAAGTATATGCATCCGGGATAAATACGGAAATCCTCCAGAACTTCCCGTCCTCCTCAAGCCAGCTGTCCTCAGAGCCCTTCACCTTGATGAAACGAAGCACTTTCCTGTCAATGTCAGACTCCCCCGCCGCCTCAAGCTTCGCCCTGATATGGCCCGTTACCGCCTCGATATTGTGCTGAAGGAGAGGCACATCCTTGAAAATCGCATTATTGATTCGCTGGAGCACATAGTCCGGAGCGGAGCCTTCCGTAACAACCTTGAAAGTGTCATTGATAAGACCGCTGCCGAGAGGTTCGACAGACTTGACATCCCCCTCGATCGCAAAGCGGGATATGATGCTTGTGAGTTCAGACATATAAAAAATCAGTTTCAGTACATGCCGGCATGGCACCGGCAATAATCACATGGCCGCACAGGAAAAATCCGATGCGGCCGTAAAATTATAAAAAACAATCTTCAAATCAAAATCCGAGATCGACTGACATCCCGGCTTTCACCACAATCCCCGGCTGGGGAATGTTGCCGTGGTCGAAATACTCATTGTCGGTCAGGTTGTCAGCCTCCAGGTATACAGTATAATGCCTTTTCTTCTCCCGGCAGAAAGAGCCTGTCCAATACAGGCGGGCGTCCAGTACCGAATAAGGTTTCAGCTTGACGATATTCCCCGTGGAAGCCAGGTTCTCATACACTTCGTAGGAGCCGTTCCTGTCCACCCATCTCCAGGATGCGTCGAGGCAAAGCCCTTTCCAGAAATGGAGTTCGGCCCTGGCGACGAACTTGTGTCTCACATATTCCAGCGAATATCTGGAATAGATACCCGGGGTTTCCTCCTTGTCCTGCGAGATATGGCTGTAGCTGAGGTCCAGGGTCCTGAGGAAGAATTCCTCCCGGAGCAGGATGTTCCTGAAGTCGAGCCTCACGTCAATCTCCTGTCCGAAGGTGTTTATTTTCGTGTAATTGACTGATTTCCAGACGGCATCAGGTCCATCCGCCTCATCCTTTATCCAGTCTATCATATCCGAGCCCATATTGTAGTACACTGACAGGACCGCATTGACTCCCCTTCTGGAATATCTCAGTCCGCCCTCGAGGGCCTGCATCTTCTCAGCCTTGAGATTCTTGTCGGCCAGATGTCCTCCCACGGAATAATAGAGGTCGGTGAAGGTAGGCATTCTCAATGAGGAATTGTACGAGAGATAAGCCTTCCAGTCGGAGGCGAAGCGCATTGACGCATTGACTCCGGGATAGAAGCGGAAGCCGTCCTCATTGCCGGTATTCTTCACCGCCGCCACTCCGGCATTGGCCGAAAACCCTCCGATTTCGTAGGTATGTTCGAGGAAGAAGCTGATATTCGTGCGGTTAAGCCCCTTGGCATAGCTCACGTCATAACCCGGAACCTGCTTCGGATTCTTCAGCGTCTCGCCGAGATTGGTGCTTATGATATCCTCGTTGCGCACCTCGGCCCCGAAGGCAGTCTTGCCGATGAGAGTCTCCACCCAGGCATTGAGATTGACTCCGAACACATTGGTTCTGTGATGGTTATACGGGACGGCTTCCGGATTGCCCCGCACCAGTTCAAACCTGTCCCGGCTGTGGTTCCAATAGACCGAAGGGCGGAACTTGACCACGCCGTCCGTCCTCGCCGACACAGACACGAAGGTCTTGAGCGTGTGCTCGAACTGGTCGTCGAACTTCGGACTGTAGAATGTATTGGAACCGAAATTCCTGCTGCTGATGCCTGCAGACCAGTCCAGGACTATCTCAGGATGCGTCCAGCTGCCCTGATAGAAGGCCTTGACGGCATTGTAGTCGGCATTGAGCCCGCCCGCCTGATTCCGGCTGAAGCCGTCCGAACGGAGATAGCTCGCCGACACGCTGCTGGTCACCTTTCCGGTAGCAGCCCCGAAACTTACCCCGGCATCCGCGAACCCGAATGAACCTCCTGCGGCCCTGGCGGACAGCTTCGTCCCCTCAGGCTTCTTCGTGACGATATTAAGCGCCCCGAGCAATGAATAAGATCCGTAGGAGACCCCTGCCGGACCGGAGAGAATCTCGATGCGGTCTATGTCCTTGAGATCCACCGGCAAATCCACTGCGTTATGGCCGGTCTGAGGGTCGCTGATGTTGATTCCGTTCAGGAAAATGGCCACCTGGTCGGCACTTCCTCCCCGGACACTGATATCGGTCTGGGCTCCCATGTCACCCCTCTGACGCACATCCACTCCGGCCATGGTCTTGAGGATGTCATTGACACTCACCGCCGGAAGGGACGCTATGGCCGCACTGTCCAGCACAGAGACGATTCTCGCACTTCGGGACAATGTCACCGGCACCCTCGAGGATGTGACTGAAACGGAATCGATGTAGTTGATTGAATTGTCTTTCGGAAGATTCTCCGAATGAAGCGCCTGTTCCCCGCAAAGGAATGCTGCCGGCGCAATCACAGCGATGGCGGCCTGTAGTACTCCGCCCTTGATTTTGTACATTAAGAATAAACCTGTTAGTCGTTATACGGGGCGCAAATTAAAAATAAATTCACCAAATATGCAAATCTATTCCTCCAAAGACAAATTTGCCCTTAGCCGGATTTTTTGTATATTCGCAGGTTGAGTAATAAGTAATATGAAATAAATAAGTTGCGTCAGATTTGAATTGGAT
>JAXDUM010000041.1:0-47980 GCA_034089285.1 Candidatus Cryptobacteroides sp. | reverse complement strand
GCCAAGCCGGGAATCAACAGCGGATTCATGATTCCGCAGTACACGGCGGCCTCCATCGTGAGCCAGAGCAAGGGGCTCTGCTACCCGGCCAGCGCAGACTCGATACCTTCATCCCAGGGCCAGGAAGACCACGTCAGCATGGGTGCCAATGCAGCCACCAAGCTTGTCAAGGTGGTGGAGAATACAGAGAGGGTGCTCGCAATAGAGCTTCTCAATGCGGCCCAGGCCCTGGAATTCCGCAGGCCGAAGCATTCATCCCCTGCCATCGAGAGCATCTTCGAGGCATACCGCAAGGATGTCCCGTTCGTGGAGGAAGACAGGTTCCTCTCCCCTCTCATTGCAAAGTCAGTTGAATTCCTGAGAAAATGAAAATCCTCATCCACAATATCGGAATGCTCTGCGGCATATTGCCATCCTCCGTCCGCAGTCTGGAGGGGGAAGGGATGTCGCAGGTGGAATGCATAGGAAACGCCTGGCTTGAGATAACTGACGGAATAATAAGCGGTTACGGAAGCGTATCAGACGATGGCGATCTGGCCGTCGGACCTGGAAGCGCCCCCGACGGAAGAGGCAGCCGGCCCGAACCCGATGCGGACGAGGTAATCGATGCCGAAGGCGGCTATGTGATGCCCACATTCTGCGACTCCCACACCCACATTGTCTATGCCGGCAGCCGGGACGGAGAATTCCGGGACAAGATTGCAGGTCTGAGTTACGAGGAGATTGCCGCAAGGGGTGGTGGAATATTGAATTCCGCTGACCTTCTGCACAACACGTCCGAGGACGAGCTCTTCCGCCAGTCCCTCGCCCGTGTCCATGAAATAATGGCCAAGGGAACCGGAGCGGTGGAAATCAAGAGCGGATACGGACTCCGGACAGAGGACGAGCTTAAGATGCTCCGGGTCATAAAGCGGATCAGGGAGACTGTTCCGATAACCGTGAAGGCTACCTTCCTGGGGGCACACGCAGTAGGCAGGGAATATGCCGGCAACCGCGGGGCTTATGTGGACCTGGTATGCTCCGAAATGCTGCCTCGGGTGGCTGAAGAGGGGCTTGCCGACTATGTCGACGTGTTCTGCGACAAGGGATTCTTCACTCCGGAGGACACATCGCGCATACTTGAGGCAGCAGCCGCCTTCGGCCTGAGGGGGAAGATTCACGCCAATGAACTCGCAATCTCAGGCGGAGTGCAGGTCGGGGTCAGTCACGGAGCCCTGTCAGTGGACCATCTGGAAAGAACCGGTCAGGAGGAGATTGAATGTCTCCGCGGCCGGGAAACAATGCCTACAATGCTGCCGGGGGCCTCTTTCTTCCTCGGGATGCCATACGGACGAGCCAAGGATTTCATCAATGCAGGCCTGCCTGTAGCCCTTGCCTCGGACTACAATCCGGGCTCATCCCCGAGCGGCGACATGAGATTCGTGATGGCATTGGGCTGCATCTGCATGAGACTCACGCCCGAACAGGCCTTCAACGCCTGCACGATCAATTCCGCATACGCAATGGGCGTGGAAGACAGGCTCGGCTCCATCACCATCGGGAAGCTGGGCTCCGTAATCATTACCGGGAAAATCCCGTCATTGGCATTCATCCCTTACAGCCACCAGACCCCGTTCATCCGCAGGGTAATCTTCCCTGAAGTCAAGCAGTCCTCAACAATCGCCAAAACCATTTGACAATGAGCGCATTAAGCATTCTATACCTGATTCTTCCCTTCCCCCTCGCATTCATTCTTCACGATGCCGAGGAAATCATTTTCCAGCACCGCTGGATGCTCCGTCACAAGGACTCGCTGAATCTCAGATTCCCGGGACTCAGACCGCTGACCGAACACCTGTCCGGACTTGGGAGATTGGCATTCAGCATTGCGGCATTGGAAGAGCTCGTCATCATTGCGACAGCCGAATGCTACGTGCTCGTTCAGGGGCAATGGTGCCTTCAGGTCTGGTCAGCATTGTTCCTGGCGTTTTCCATTCATCTTCTTGTGCACATTGCGCAGGCAGCCGTTATCAGGGGATATGTGCCGGGACTCGTCACTTCCCTGCTGCTCCTTCCTTATGCATTTTCCGGCATACGGAGCATCAGTTTCGTGATGAGTCCATGGGAAATTCTCCTTCTGGGAGGTGCGGGCATCATCGCCATGGCGGCGAACCTTGCATTCGCACATTGGCTCGGGCACAAGTTCCAGAGTTGGATGAAACCGGCAGAATAGGCCCGCTATTCCTCCTTCGGCAGTGCCAGATTAAGTATTACGGCGAGCAGGAAGACTACTGCGACACAGTTTTCCGCAAATACTGTGCGCACGATGTCAGGAAAGATTCCGAACATCTGAGACGCCGATGTGAATCCCAGACCCACACTGAGGGAAAGGCTGACTATCACCATGTTGCGGTTGGAGAAGCCGCATTTTGCCATCATTCCGAATCCGGCGAAGAGGATGCTTCCGAACATCATCAGGGTACAGCCGCCGAGAACGGCCTGAGGTATGGTTGTAAGAATGGCTCCAACCGCAGGGAAAATGCCTCCGATTACCATGATGAGGGCTCCTGTGGCGATTACAGAACGGTTGACTACACCGCTCATCGAGGCTAGGCCGACATTCTGGCTGAATGAGGTGATGGGAGTGCATCCGAAAAGACCGGCAATCGAGCTGACAAAGCCGTCGCAGGCAATGCTGCCGCCAAGTTCCCTGTCAGTAGGCTGGCGTTTGAGGGCACCTGCGCAAAGGGCGCTTGTATCGCCGATGGTTTCGGTAGCGCTGACCAGATAAATCGCAATGATTGAGAGCACAGCTCCGAGATTGAACTCGGGAGTGAAAGGAAGAATCTTCGGAAGGGATATGATGCCCACGCCATTGAGTGCGCTGAAATCCACCATACCCATGAACAGAGCCACGATGTAGCCCACAATAAGACCCACCAGGACAGAAAGCGAGCGGAGGAAGCCCTTGCCGAACACCTGGCAGAGCAGGCAGGTCAGCAGAGTAAGGGAGCCCACTATCCAGTTGTGCGCCTCTCCGAAATCAGCCGCACCCTGTCCGCCGGCGAAACTGTTGGCGCCGATCGGCAGCAATGAAAAGCCGATTGCGGTAACGACAGTGGCAGCCACAATCGGGGAAATGATCTTGATCCAATATTTTGCAAAAAGGCCGAGAATTCCCTCCACAATGCCGCCGATGATGACGGCACCCATCAATGTCCCCATTCCGCTGCCTGTTCCTATGACAATGGCGAGGGAAAGGAATGTGAAGCTGATACCCATCACAATAGGCAGTCTCGAACCGATTCTCCAGACAGGAAAGAGCTGGATGAATGTGCCGATTCCGGCGATTATCATACAGTTCTGGATCAATGCTCCCTGAAGGGCCGGATCCACGCCGACAATTCCGGCGAGAATGATGATAGGGGTAATGTTGCTCACGAACATCGCAAGCACGTGCTGGAGGCCGAACGGAACGGCCTGCGCAAACGGAACTCGTCCGTCAAGCTGATAAATGCTGGACTTTGACATATCTGGTTAAAGTTTTCGGAAATTGACTGTCTGCTTCTCAGCATCCATCGAATCGATGATGGCGATGCTTTCAAGATGATAGCCTGCGGCCCGGAGTATCCTGCCGCCTTTCTGCTGGCCTTTCTCGATGGCGACTCCCAGACCGACGACATTTGCGCCGGCCTGCTTCACGATATCGATCAGCGCCATCATCGCCTGGCCGTCGGCGAGAAAATCATCTACGATGAGAACCTGGTCTCCCTCATTGAGATACGGCTTGGAAACGAAGACATTGTTCATCCGCTTATGCGTGAAGGAATATGCCTGGGACACATATTTGTCATCTGTGCTGTTGGCCGTCTCGCCCTTCTTGGCGAAGACTACCGGGACATCGTACAGATCTGCCAGCATTGTCGCTATCGCAATCCCGCTCGCCTCGATGGTCAGGATCCTGGTCACAAGCTTCCCCCTGAAACGGCGCTTGAATTCATAGGCAATCTGCCTCATTATGTCAATGTCAATCTGGTGGTTAAGGAAGTTGTCCACCTTCAGGATATTGCCCGGCTTGATGACGCCGTCAGCAAGAATTTTTTCTTCAAGAAAGTTCATTGTACTATGTTTCAACGGTCAAGTATTGTAAGCAATTCCGAAAACTTGTCAATATCGACTCACGACCTTCCAGTTTCCTTCCGGACGCACAAAATCCTCACTGAACCATAATTTGGCAAATGCCACGGAACAGTAGATGGTTCCTCCGCCTGAAGGGAGCCAATACATCAAGGCATTGGTCACTTCGAACCTGCAAGCCCGGTCATTAATGTCAAACTCCCTGAACTCAGGTTCTCCCTCACCGGAATCAGTCAATAACACGATGGTCTTCGCCTTGATATGCGCCTCATTGATTAATTCACATCCCCCGAAAATAGAGCCATAACACTCACGGTGCAGTTGCGTGGCCGGAAGCACCGGAGCGGATTCAAGTGCCTTGCAGCCCATAAACATATCTCCATAGCAGCCTGTCGCCAAGTTCATAGCGGGCAGTTCCGGCGCCGTTTTCAATGAGGAACAGTCTAAAAACATTCTGAGATAACAATAATCAGCCAGTACATCAGCCGGAAGAGCCGGAGCTGTTTCCAATGACGTACAACCACAAAACAAGTCACAATAACAATAAGTTGCCAGCTCTGTCGCCGGAAAGTCCGGGGCCGATATCAATTGGGGACAACAATAGAACAAACTCTTGAATCTTGCCTCGGATGTATTGGCATTCTCGTAATCCTCGAAATTGACAATAGTACGGATATCTCCGCTGCAGCTTACCCTGGCATCACCGCCAAAACTGATTATTGAAAACTTCTCGTCCGAAGAATACGCTGAGCCCCGGCTGCTGATTCCACGGAGCTGCAAGTCTCCCAGGCTGCCGCCGAAAGGGACATCGGCGATAGAACTGGTAAATTCATTCCAATCCCCATTGCCTACCCTATACTCAAAATATTCGCCCTCACCTAATGTAAATGCTTCTGCATCCTTGTCCGGTTGGAAATTCCAGCTGAAGGTCTGCTCCGATTCCGCCGAGAAAGTAACGTAGCGGGGCTCAATCTGTGGTCCAGTAACTGTGTTCTCCATAATGCAGCCTGTCAACAGCATTGTCGCAATCGCAATCACGCTCGCCTCGATGGTCAGGATCCCGGTAACAAGCTTCCCCTTGAAACGGCGTTTGAACTCATAGGCAATCTGCCTAATTATGTCAATCTGGTGGTTGAGAAAGTTGTCCACCTTCAGGATGTTGCCCGGCTTGATGACGCCGTCGGCAAGGATTTTTTCTTCGAGAAAGTGCATTGTACTATGTTTCAACGGTCAAGTATTGTAAGCAATTCCGAAAACTTGTCAATATAGAAGTCCGGTCCTGCCGAGGCCAAAGTTTCCCTGTCGTGATTGCCCCATGTGACCGCACAGCAGCGGCATCCTGCCCTTTTCCCCATTTCAATGTCAAATGTGGTATCCCCCACGACCAATGTCTCCCCCGCTCCGACTCCCATACGCTGAAGAAGTGTCAGGACCATCTCAGGCTCAGGTTTAGGTGCAAGATTGTCACTGTTGGATACAATCTTTTCAAAACAATGTGCGATATCGTTGTTGGCAAGTATGGTCTCCAGCGACTCGGCGTTTCTGGAAGTTGCTATGGCCATCCTGATGCCTTTTTCCTGCAACCCATGCAGCGTCTGGGCCACTTCCTGGAAAAGCAGGACCTTATCCACAGCGTATTCCTTGAAGAATCTCTTGTATCTTTCCGCAGCATCAACAGCCTGTGAATCAGAGAGATTGCCCAGCTTTGCGAGGGCCAGAAGGAGCTTCATGCCGATTGTCCTGCGCATATCCTCCTCGTCCGGAACCGGCATCCCCATATCCGTGAAAGTCCTTCTCATGGTATCGACAATGACGGTGGCGGTATCCGCGAGAGTCCCGTCAAAATCGAAGATAATGGTGGTAATCAGGTTCATATTTCACAAATTTACGTAAATTTGCGGAATATGACAATGGTTACAGAATCTGAAACAGCATTTGCTTCAGATACTTTTCAAAAGGACAATTAATCAAGTATCCGGAACATGAAAATTTTAGGCAATATCATCTGGTGGATCTTCGGAGGCCTTGAATCCGCCATCGGCTACTTCACGGGAAGCCTTGCAGTCGCAGTCACCATCATCGGCATTCCATTCGCCCTCCAGACCTTCAAGATCGGTCTTTACTGCCTCTGGCCATTCGGCTCCACAATCAGGCCATCAGAGAATTCCAACGGATGCATAACCGTTCCGCTTAACATAGTCTGGTTCATCTTCGGAGGCCTCTGGTCATGCCTGATGCATCTGTTCTTCGGCATTCTCCTCTGCATCACCATAATCGGCATACCTTTCGGCACCCGCCACTTCAAGATGGCAGGCCTTGCACTGTTTCCTTTCGGCAAGGAAGTGGTTTTCGATATTTAGGAATCTTCAGCCCGATTCACCTTGCGGATATCGTTCCGCTCCGGGTCCAACCCCAGACCGCCGCGCCTACTCCACGAATCTGTACTTGGATTCGTCCCGAGGCTTCGCTTCCGGGCTCTCGTCTGCGTAACCCATCCCGACGCAGATTATCAGCTTGTACCCCTCGCTGAAGTCCAGCTTCTTCCAGACCGCCTGGATTTTCTCGTTGGCAGGGTCGTCCGGCGAGCCGATAAACCTGACAGGGCTGCCGAGGCAGACAGAGCCGACGCCCATTGACCAGGCAGACAGGATCATGTTCTCAGCCAGCAGGCCGCAATCGATCGGCGAACAGTCATAAGCAGTATCATTGGCAATGAAAACCATTACCGGTGCACCCCTGAAGCACTCCCCTGCCATCCTGTTGCCGGAGTTGGCCTCCCTCATGGCCTCCTTGAACTGCTCGAGCACTTCCGGATTGTCCACAACCCTGATTTCCCATGACTGCTTGTTCATCCCGTTTGGAGCATTGATGCCGGCCTTGAGAATCATCTCAAGCGTATCTCTTCCCACCGTCACCGGTTTATATTGCCTGATGCTGCGTCGGCTCATAATCACTTGATTTACAGCATCCGACAAAGACTGAGACTCCTGACGCGCGCAGGAAAACGCCATCACAAGAATGGCAAGAAGAAATACTGTACGTTTCATAAAATCATAATTTAGTCGGCGAAATTTACCAAATCTTTTGAAAGATTCAAATTTTCACGTATGGATGAAGGCGATATTTGTTTTTCAGATTCCATCATAAATAAAAAAATCACGTTATCCTTTGCAAATCCAAATAAAATGCCTATATTTGCAATCCTGTTCCAAAAACAGGCCTACAAACCTTGGAGAGGTGGTAGAGTGGTCGATTACGGCAGTCTTGAAAACTGTTGAGCTGAAAGGCTCCGGGGGTTCGAATCCCTCCCTCTCCGCAAACAATTTGAAGCTCAGCGCAAAGCGCTGGGCTTTTTTCGTGCAAGGCCGTCAGGAGCTTGCTCCTGTAAGGACTTGTGCGGGAAAAGCCCAAAGGCCGTAAGGCCGTGAGCTTCAAATAGTTTGCAAGGACCCACGCGGCGAGCGGAAAGGGATGTGGCGCACGCAGTGCGGCAAATCCCACGGAGAGGGAGGGATTCTTGCAAGGGCCCCTCCGGCGAGCGGAAAGGGAAAGAAAATTTACAACCTCCCCAACTTCCGATACTCCACCCCATCCGGGCAGAGCCGCTGAATCATATCGCTTATCTCACTCATAAATATTTTTGCAGTTACAAAAAACTTTAATACCTTTGTGCTGGAGATTATAAAGAATTATTTTTGAGCGCTCATCAAGCTTTAATTCTTACAAAGCATTTGCCTACGGGCGAATGCTTTGTTGTTTAAAGAAATACGGACGGGATGTAGCACTAAGGCAGGCCGCTCTCAGCTCTCAGGCTTAAAAATAATTACACATGTTAAAAATCTCCATTTCTATCAAGCTTGATGAGCGTCCTTGCAAAGAGTGCAAAGAAGCAGCTCAAGCACCTATCCATGTACGAGGCCATTTCAGAATGGTCGGAAGCAAGAAGGTGTACGTGAAGGCTCACTACCGACATAGGTAAGCCCACGGCCTTGACCGCAACCCCGTCCGTATCGAAGCCGTTCCCCGCCGGAGCGGCTTCGTCATGTCCGGCCATTCTGATGGCATCGTAAATCATACTTCAAAATCCAAAATAATCATGCCAACTGCCTCTTGATGTAGTCTCCCAGGGCCTTGTCTTCACAATAGATGAAACAACCTTTCTGGCCACGGGACAGAATCGTGCGATAGGTATTTCTGATGATTCTGTCAGCCAATGCATAATTCCGACTGGACTTGATGCCCTTCAGAGAAGTATCAGTCTTCGCACGGGCAAGAAAATCGGTCTGCACCTCTCCATCCCTGAAAACAAGATCTTTTCCGATGATGATACCAACATAATCAAATTCCAAACCTTGGGAAGTATGAATACAGCCGACTTGTTCGAAAGAATCATCATCGATAGCCCAGGTAGCAGTATCGGAAAAGTTCCATTGCGCCCTGAATCCACCCGGCAGAATTATGTCATAACGATTCCTGTCTTTCTTGCTGACCCAGTCGTAGCAATATCCGGCTATCATTCTGGATTTGTTTGCAACTCTGTTCTTCTCACGAAGAGCGTCTCTCATCTTGCACGGGCTGTCAAAGAACTGAATGTCATAATCGATATCCAATCGTGAATTTGCAGTTTTTCTGATACCAAGAAGATTATCCAGAAATGCCAGATATCCATCGCTCCCATTGCACCTGAACTGGGACACAAGATTAAGTTCATCCCCGCAAAGGACAGTGCTTCCCTCTTCCTTTGCACATTTCCTGATCAGTTCCACGCTCCCGACATCGGAAGTTGTCACAATCTGATCCTCATCAATAAAGAAAACCGACACTCGGGAAGAATGAATGATTTCCCTTGCCTGGCACTCACCAAGATTCTGAAAAATACCGCTTTTCATCTGCAGCCGGTGGGCCTCATCTACAATCAGACAGTCAAAAGCATCCTTACCCGCAGAAACATAAGAACCCGACCCTCTGAAAAGCGATCTGATATAATTGTCGGAGTACGCATCCCCGCGAAGTTTCTCAAAATACACATTTCGAGGTGCCGCATTCTTTGTAACATAATTGGCAGTATAGTTATTTCTAATCAAGTCGCACAAAAGCTGGATGGCCACGACACTCTTGCCGGTTCCCGGCCCGCCTTCAATGATAACTGTGTACTTGGATTGGGCCGAATCGGGCTTTGAGGCCTGTTCGAGTGAGTTGCGGACCAATCTCCTGATAGTCTCAAACGCAACCTTCTGCTCATCGATAAGATAGAACTCTTTATTGCCCTTAAGCATTGACCCCAATGCATCCTGAAGGGATTTGGCCGGCCTTAGTCTGCCATCTTCAATCTTGTACAGCAAATCCAGGCTGCTTCTGTTCCGGACAAACTTCAGGATAAAATCTGTCAATTTCGCAGTATCTCTTTCCAGAAAAACAGGGGCGAGCGCAACCGCTTCCTTGTATAGATCACAATCAATATTTGACCTGCTGGACTCCCTGTAATTATGAAGGAAAGCACAAGGATGGAGAGAAATGTCGCAGTTCTGAACATTCTCATTGAAACATTCTATTGTCTTGGCATATGAATATGCCTGATATGAGGGATGTACGACAGCTCTCTCAGCGCCACCGGTATAGGCCGTCACTATATCTGGCCTGGATGTCTTTCCACTTGTTTCCCACTGCTTCAGTTCAATGATTACCACATTATTATGGTCATTTTCATCAACTCCCGAAATCAAGAAATCGACCCTCTTGGATGTAAGCGGTATCTGATACTCAATTGCCACCTGGCACCCGTCGTCTATCTGGGGAACATCAACAGCATTTCTTAAATACTGAAGCGAATTCGCCCAGCTGCGATACTCGGCATCATTGTTATGGTTGATGTTGTGAGCGGCAAATTCATTTTCAATAATCGAAGCTATCGAGTTGCTCCGGACATCATTCACAAAACCGCTTTTCGAGTTGCGATATACTATCATGCTAAAAAATATGTTTCTACACCTTGCTTAGTCTTACAAATGTAGCAAATTTCCGGACAAGGCCATACCGACCTATGAATGAGAGTTTGGAAAATTCCAATTTTCCAATGGAATTTCCACCCGAAAGATGTCATGCGATGATTAGAATGGATGTTTTATTCTCTTCAAAATATGATGCGAAAAGCTTGTTTTTTCGCTTCATGGAGCTATTTTTGTGTAAGAAAATTATAGTTATGAGACCGATATATATGGCAACATCCGACTTGGGCAGAGTTTACATGGAATAATTCCCGCTTGATAAACATATTGTCGGAGGTTCGTCATCTTGAAGGCAAGATACAGGGGTTGATGAGTGGTTTTTGAAGACAATGAAGGCTGCGATACTTCATGCAGAGACAACTGTCTATAGAGTTGTCAAGAAGTCTTATTTCTGGCAGAGACATAGAGAGGTTTCAATGAATGAAAGGCAGGTCAAGGTTATAAATCGCTTGTGGGATGGATTTGAAGGCAAACTGACTACATCAAAGTGGGCGAAGATGACCAAGACTTCACAGGCTACTGCACTTCGTGATATTACAGATCTTATTGAAAAAGGAATACTTGTGGCAGCGGAAGACGGAGGACGAAGTTCCAACTACTTGCTGAAAGATGAATAATATTCTTCAATGATTTTGCAACATAGTGGCTTGTCAACCGCTATGTTGCAAAATGTGAGGTCTCATTCGCGTATGGTCTTATCGACTTTTACACATCATTTTAAAGATATCGGAGCCCCGGACCGCTGAGTTAGCGAGTAATTAGTCTTTTATTGAAGATTTTCAGATTCTGCGATTATGGATTTCAGCTATGAAGTTTATGTCCTTGAGAGTTTGTCATAGCTTTATGAATTCTTCTATGTTGTCAGGAGTAATCACCTTGTAGGTGGAAGAAGGATATGCTGCTGCAAAGGATGCAGGGCATTTGGTCTTTGACTTGGCAGGATTCCATTTGAATTCATAAGCATTCAAGTTGCCATCCTCTTCCTCCAGATAGTCAATCTCACTTTGATCTTTGGTTCTCCAGAAATACGACTGAGCAAAACTATTCGAATAACTATTGTCCTTCATCCTCTCCGCAATCAGGAAATTCTCCCACAAGGCACCGGTGTCATTCCTGTTTTCGAGCTGGGCCATATTTCCAATGACGGCATTCCTGATGCCAAGATCCCAGAAATAGATTTTTCGGCTCAATTTCAGCTCATTACGCATATTCCTGGAGAAAGAGCCAAGTCTGAAAATTATATACGATTTCTCCAGAATGTCCAGATACTTTTCAACGGTCTTGGACGTCAGGCCAAGCAATGAGGCCAGCTCATTGTAAGACACCTGAGAGCCAATCTGAAGAGAGAGGGCTTTCAATAGTCTTACGATTACATCCGGCTTGCGAAGAGTGTCGAAAGATAGCAGGTCTCGATATAGATAACTGTCTGTCAGTTCCTTCAACACCACTTTTTCATTCGAAGGACTACACACCACCTCAGGGTAATATCCATATATCAAACGGTGTGGAATCATCCTGTGTTCCTCCAGGAATGATGTATGGGAAACAAGTTCCCTGAAGCTCAGAGGAAAGAGTTTCAATTCCCGCTTTCTTCCAGTCAAAGGCTCGTTTACCTTTGAAGAAAGCTCGAAACTGCTGCTTCCCGTTGCAATCACCTGGACTCCCGGCAACTGGTCAGTGATAAGTTTCAGACGAAGGCCAATGTCCTCTATGCGTTGAGCCTCATCTATCACGACTGTTTTCCTGTTTCCTACTATGGCTTTGAGGCGGGTGGAACTGATGATCCGGAACATATCCCTGACATCATCGTCATCTCCATTGAGCCAGAGGACAGATTCATCTCCGTCCAGCAGAGAATGAAGCAGTGTGGACTTGCCCACCTGCCTTGCACCCATAAGGATAATTGCTTTATTTGAGCCTATCAGAGACTTGATTGCTGACTCCTGAGTTCTTTCAATCATATAATCGTTTTGTGCAAAAATAAAGAATTATGTCCTAATTCCAAAAATTCCGCCTATTTTTTGGATTATATTCCAAAAATATCGCCACTTTTCAGGAATTGGAGGCTTTTCGTGGGAACAACAGGCAGCAGCTACCACACCACCACTCTATCCACAATGTCCTGCTGCTCGGACGCTGTCCGGCGGAGGTAGATACGTGTCGTTTCAATGCTCTCGTGCCCCATCAGGTCTGCAAGGAGAGCAATGTCGTTGTACCGCTCAAGAAAATTCTTTGCGTAGCGGTGGCGAAACGAATGAGGGTACACGACCTTGGGATTCATCTTGTATTTGGCTGCGTAGTATTTCAGCTGCTGGGCAATGCCTCTTGTGGTAATCCGCTCCCCGAATCTGTTCAGAAACAGATACCCGCTGCATCTTCCAGAAGTTTTCAGCCACTCAAGCGCTTCTTTCCTCAGGGTTTTGGGAATGAATAATCTGCGGACCTTTCCACCTTTTGTGTAGATATCGATATAGCCGAGATGCACATGCTCAACCTTCAATTGGACAAGTTCACTGACACGGGCTCCGGTGGCGGCAAGAAACCTCACGACAAAATACCATTCCGTAGCCCCATCCTCCTTCATCTTGTTTTTCAGGAAGATGTAGTCGGCATTGCTGATGACATTTTCCAGGAAGGACTTCTGCTGAGCCTTTACCGATTTCAGGCGAAGGTGAGGCTTGTCCATATAGTCAAGATACTTGTTGATGGCCTGAATCCTCTGGTTGACAGTCTTAGGCTTGAAGTTCTCGATAAGGTAGGCTTTGTACAGGAGCAGGTTCTTCTTGTTCACCTCCTTGTATCTACCGTTGAATTCATTTACAGCATGCTTGTATGCCGTAATCGTGTTGTCCGCCATATTGTCCTGGCGAAGGTGCATTTCAAATTTTTCCATAGCGTTTATTATTATTGAAACATTTCACTAATAATTATACCCTATTATGGTTTCACAGTTCCAATTATCATGAGAGCCGGAAAGAAAGCACCGAAGGACAGGCATTGCCCATATACACGAAAGAGGGCGGCTGAACCACTTGTCAGCCGCCCTCACCCATACAAATAAACGCAATACTAAGAAAGCTTATTTGACAACCACCTTGATGTCATCGATCACAATACGGTAAACGCCGCCCGTGGTGGTATTCACAATCATCAGGGCCTCACCCTTGTACAGATCCACATCTACACTCGCGGACACTCCGGTGAAATCAGAAGTGAAGTTGCTGGCTGTGGCCGCTGCGCCCTCAAGATATGGAGGATCCAGCTTGATCGTCTTAACAACCTTGTAGGTCTGACCGTCATAGACGGCAGCAGGGTTGTACTGTCGGATCTCAAGATTCTGCGCAAATGAAGCAGGAGCGTTGGAGACGCCTATGTAAGTGAATGACAATGTACAAGGAGTCGTCTCATCGGCCTTGAGCTTATCGCTGACAAGAGCCGGGGTGGAAACCCATCTCCTGTCACCGTCAAGATAGACAGCTCCCATTGCAGGACGGGTACACTGCGACATATAGCATCCTGCAGCATCGCCGCCATTGGCATTGATGAGAAGGCAGCTCTGGGTTGGGGTCGGATTGGAGCTTCCGTCAATATACTTGGCTCCGGAGCCGAATCCCCAGGTGTCAGGCTGGTGACCGGATATGGCGAACTCGTAAGTACAGAATTTGCCTGTCCAATAGTTCGCTCCGTTTGCAACGGCAGCGGCATAGGTGTTTCGGGATGTTGTTGCAGGAGTTGTTCCGACACAGGCATTGCCATAGTCCATCTGCACGCAGAAATCATCGAAACCGATGTAGGCAATCTCATTGGCAGCGAGCGCGTGTCTTGCAGGAGTGGTGAACTCGAGAGGCTCGGACCACTCGCAGGTTCCGGCAGGGTTGGTCATTGTCTTGTCACTGCCAGAAGCATGATAAGTGATAGTGTACGTATCAAGAGTGCGGACACGGAACCAGTAGGTAGTGGCCGGCTTGAGGCTTCCGAAGGTTATCCTCGTGTCATAGACCAGGTTTGAACCATTCTTCTTTCCAAGCCAGGATGAATTGGCAAACGCCGTGTTCGTGCCCGAGTATCCGTTGTAAGGATAGCAGGTGTAAACAACATTCTGGCAGGCAGCGTCGGAATAGATTTCCATCTGATAGAGCCTCTTGTTGCCATTGATGTCGATTGCACCGAAATCAGCCTCAAGCGGATCCCACTGGAAAGTAGCCATGCGGCAGCCCTGGTTCCTGCCCTTGATCTGCCATACATTCTTGGTCTTGAATGAAAGTTCAACAGAGGATTCCTGGGTATTGTCGTATGCCACAATGCGGGCAGTATGCTCGGAATTGTTCTTGAGACCGGTAATGTCAACTTCGGTGGCAGTGGTCTCTGAATAGAGACTGCCGTCAAGGTAAACCTTGTATCCCAGAGCATTGGCAACCGGATTCCACTTCAGGAGAGCATCCGAGTATGCAATCCTCCTGTAGTTGATGGCAGGGTCGGAAAGAACAGGATTGTCATTGATCTTGACAACTTCGACCTTGATATCGTCAACCAGGGCCCTGAGTTGTTTGCTTCCGGCATTGGTGCCGCTTCCGGCCCTGTCCATTCCGACAGCGATGCGGTCACCCTTCTTCACGGACCTTACCACTGCTGAATACTCGTGCCATCCGGCCTCGGTGGACATCTCGACAGGTGTGTTCCAGACAGTCTCCTGAACATCCACATCGTGGTTTTCAGCATTGCTTCCAGTCACTACCTTCACAAGTCCAAGACAAGGGTCGGATTCATATCTTGCAGCCTTGTAGGTCACCTTGAGGTCATAGTACTTGCCTTCAGCGAGGCTGCCGAGCTCAGGTGTAACTATGAAGCCGACATAGCTTGAAGCACCGAGTTTCACATAACCAGGCCTTGCGCATACGAGATTGCTTGACCCCTCATTTATCTGGCCCCATCTGTCAAGGCGTGAATCCTTCACAGCCGCAGCGAGGTTGCTGAAGAGCCTTGCCTCCTGGCCGTAGAGCATGAATGTCACCTTGGCGTCAGTATTGCCCTCTCCGAGTGCCTGTCCTGGATTGGATTTGAGCGTTGCACCGTCCTTGTAGCCCGGGACATTCACATGGCCTGCAGCCTGTCCGGCCATATCACCGAACCAGAGAAGTTCGGAAAAGTCCTCGGCAAGAAGGACATCGCCCACATTGGCACTTGAAGCCTCAGTGACAATATCGAATGTCGAGGTCGTTCCGGCAACAACATTGCTTGCCTTGATGAACTCGTCATCGGCTGCGTAGTCATCCACAAGGGCCTTGAACCAGTAGGTCTTGCCCTGCTCGAGACCGGTGAAGATGAACTTCGGAGACTTCTTGTTCCATACGGAAGAAGATGCGTCCGTAGAGAACTGGACAAGAAGATCGGTGCAGGCCTCATCCTTGTAAAGTCCGAAGGTGTAAGAGGTTGCAGCATCGACAGCGGCATCACCGCTTGGAGCCCAGGTGAAGGTCAATGTTGAAGAGGAGGCCTCGGCAAGTTCAGCCGTGAAGCTTTCCCTCTCGGCGAGAGGCTTGCGCACACCGCCAAGCACAACCGCCCTGCCGGCAGTCAGTTCGCATGGCTCATAGAACCAGCTCGTCGCTTTATTTCCATCCAGGGACTCGGTTTCAACCTTGAATCCGCCGTTCACTGTACCGGGAAGAACTGCAATCGACACGGTTCCCGGTGCGAGAGTCTCGCCCTCAGCCGGTGTGACTGTCACTGCAGATGCGCCCGCCTCAGCTACGCTTACCGCACTTTCATATACATCAATGCTGACAGTTCCGGCGAGAGGCTCCCCGTCAATGGAGGTGAGTCTGACAGCCTTCACATTGTCATAATCGAGATTGAGAACGACTGCCGCAGAATGGCTCCTGAGAGTTGCGGTCTTGAGCGCAGTCATTCCAGACGCAGGAATCGACATGGACTCTCCGGCAGGTCCTGCAAGCTGGTTTTCAGGCACTTCCATGACAGCAACGCCATCGGAGAAGGACTTGACCTGAGACTCCGGATAGAGAATGTAGAAGAGATCGGCCTGATTGCTGATTTTTCCGGAGAAGGTGGCAGTCAATGCCTTGACGCTTTCCGCCTCGAATGGCACGAGGCCCTCCTGAACTCCGTCAGATACGCTGGCCTTGACACCCTGCACCCAGTTCACATTGGCTCCTGTCATCGGGGTACGGGTAAATGCGAACTGTGCGTCCACGATTGCAGGCTCCTCCGGAATTTCCGGGCGCCTGTTAGGCACAGGAGCATCTATTTCCTTGTGGCAGGACAGGAGCATTGCTCCTGCCGCCATCAATATCGCTGACTTATAAAACTTATTCATATAGCTTGATTTCATAAGTATTGTTGTTCAATTCTGAGAATGACCAGGTGTTCCTGCAGCCGCAAGGGTCACCGGTCTCGACGAGAGGACCCGCTCCGTCATTGTCCACTACCCTGACAGCAAAGGACTTGACATCAGGATTCTTCCAGGTCGGGCCTGAAACCTTGCCCTCGGTAGGCTCGCCATCGGCAAAGTACGGCCAGCCGTCTCCCCACTCAACCTGATCCATGTTCATGCAGCGTCCGTTGTAATTGTTGTTCTTCCAATATGCGTGGTAGCACATCCAGTCCTTGCCCTTGTCGTCGGTAATGATCTCGGCATTGTGACCGGTACCTGCAAACATGCCGCTTGAAGAGCTGTGCATGATGGTATTGGTGGCATTGTCGAATGCGGAAGACTTGGTATCCATACGCTTTCCGTCCTTTCCGACATATGGACCGAGTATGTTCTGAGACCTCGCCACGACAATGTGGTAGGTACTTGTGGCACCTGAACAGCACGTACCCTTGGAGCCGAAGCAGTAATAGTAACCGTTCTTGTAGTGCACATATGTACCCTCCATCTCATAGCAGATGTATGTCTTCTGTGCATCTGGAGCGATTGCAAGTCCGTCATCGGTGAGCTTTATGGCCCATATACCCGAATTGGAGCCGAAACTTCCCCAGAACAGGTAAATATCGCCGGTCTGCTGGTCGCGGATGATATTGGCGTCAATGGCGTTGCTCACGCCCTGGGAAGCAAAGTCCACAAGCATTCCATGAGGATTGGCAAGAGGCTGGATGTCAGGAACATTCTCCCAGGTGAAAGGGCCCGTAGGCTTGTCGGACACAGCCACTCCGCAGGCACTCTGGGAAGGATCGTTCCAATGTCCTTCGGCATAATACAGCACATAGCGGCCGTCAATGTACTCCACGTCAGGAGCCCAGATTCTGGTCCCGGCAACCCACTGAGGTCTCTGCATTCCGCCGAATGCATTGCCCACGAGCTCCCAGTTGACCATATCAGTGGAGCGATATACCGGAAGATATACCACGTCTTCGGTATCGCTGGTTCCGTTCTGGGTGGAATATGCGTAGAAATATCCGGTCCTCTCCCTGTCGTCGAAGACTGACGGGTCCGGAGCATTGTTCCTGATCACCGGGTTCTGGTACTTGGTGGTAATCCACTCACCATCCCCATCGTCACCCGGCTTGACAGGACGCTCGTCAATTATCTTTTCCCCGCAGGCGGCAAGCATGAGCGCCGCCATGCAGAAATATATGATTCTTTTCATTACTTTTCTGATTTGAAATTAGTCATTCCATCCCGGATTCTGGGTAAGGCTAGGATTCATCTCACGCTCCTTGGCAGGAATAGGCCATGCCACAACGTAGTCACCGAGGGCATACCAGGTGTATGTCTTGGAACCCCAGATCTGCATAAGGCCGTTGGAATTCATCTCGCCGACATTTCCGGACGAACGGTCACGGAACTTCCTGTCAAGCCATACTCCCCAGCGGAGTTCATTGAAATACATGCTGTCCTCGCCGCCGAGCTCCCAGTAGAACTCATTGCGGATTCTCTCGCGCATGTCATCCTTGCCGGCAACTGTCGTGTAGCTGTTGGTATTCAGGAGAATGTGACCGGCACGGGAGCGTACCATATTGACAAGGGCCACTGCCTCGTCAGTCCTGTCCAGCTCGTTCAGACACTCTGCCCTGCGGAGAAGAATCTCTGCATAGCGGCAGAGGATGTTGTCCTGCTCATAGACCCAGCGGATGGTATTCTCAAGTCCTTCCGGAACGTACTTTCTCCAGAGATAATAGTACATCGAGTTGGTATCGGTCCTGATGTCGCGAGGTTCCTTGGTATCAGCCCTGTAAGGCCATCTGAGAGTGAAGTCGTATGCAACTCCTGCAATTCCTCCGTGATAGACTGAGTACGGAGTGATGATGGACATCTTCAGACGCGGGTCACGGTTGTCGTAAGCGGCCTGGATACGGCTTTCATTGCTCTTGGACTGATATCTGGACATATCCGCACCATATTCGGTCATGTCGGCCTTCTCATTGTCGGTCATTTCATTGCGGAGGAAGAAGACGGACCTCTGCTCAGGGGTCATGTCGTTCCATCCCGGGCAATAGTCTTCCCAGTCGAACTTGCTTCCGTCAGCATTCTCGAAGGACTCGACGTAAGCCGGGTTAGGAATGTAGTTGTTCCATGCTCCCGAGGTCACGCCTGTGTCACGGTTTCCGAAGAGGACCGCACGAGGATTACCCATTCCAGGAGTCTGGGTGCAGCGGATTGCGAAAATCATCTCGTCGCACTGCTCGTTCGCAGGCTTGAGGAGAGTCTTGAAACTGTTGGCGCCGTCACCTGTGTAAAGGGCATATCCCAATCCCTCAAGAGCCTCGTAATCAGCAAGAGCAAGCCTGATGTACGGAAGCGGGTCCTCTCCCGACCTGGCAGCCATCCACTGGTAGGCCTGTCCCCTGTAGGCGAGGGCAACACCCTTGCTTACACGGCCATAGTCCTGCGAGCCTGCAAGATATCTGTCAGGAAGGGCCTCTTCCTCAACGCAGTCGGTGAGATCCTTGATGATGGCCTCCCATACTTCTTTCTCGGTGGAACGCGGCCTGTTGGCCTTGGACGCATCCTCGATGTACTCGAGATAGAGCGGCACGCCACGGTAGAGTACATTGAGGTTCATATAGCCATAGGCGCGCAGGAACTTGGCCTCGGCCTTCAGCTTCGCCTTCTCGGCAGCATCCATGTCAGGAACCTGGTCAATGTGAGTGATGGCATCATTGGCCCTGAACACGAAGGTGTAGTAGTATTTGTACATCTCGGAGAATGTACCGTTGGAAGGAGTACCGTTGCCGTAGCAGACCTTCTGGTTCTCAAACCAGTTCTTGTCGGTATCCATTACCGAGGAATAAGCTTCATACATAACCTTCCAGTTGTCCTCATTGACATTGGTGGAAGATCTCGTATAGAATTCATTGTAAATGCCGTTCACTGCCTGACGGGCCAATGTGGCCTTGCCCCAAACATTGGAAGAAGCGACCTGATAGGTGCTTACCAGATCCAGGGACTGGCAGGACGAAAGGGCGATTGCCGCCGCAAATATTGAAATTATTGTCTTTTTCATAATATCGCCTGACTCCTGTTAGAATGTAACATTGAGACCGAACGCATACTGGCGCATTGTAGAATAGCCCGCCGTTGCACGCATTTCCGGGTCCATTCCCGGGAACTGGGTGATAGCGAAGAGGTTCTCACCGGTAGCATAAACCCTTACCTTCTCGATCTTGGCCTTGCGGGTCAAATCCTGAGGCAGAGTGTAGCCGATTGTGAGGTTCTTGAGCTTGAGATAGTCACCCTTGCAGAGGTGGAGTGAGGAAGTAGTCGAAGACTGGCTGTCAGTGAGGTTCACGAGACGAGGGTTCTTCGAGTTGATGTTGGTACGCGGATCGTCAGGGTTCTTCGGGTCGAAGAAGTATCTGTCGTTCACGAGACTCTGAGGAATGGCGTATCCGTAGATGGTGTTGCTGGAGTTGGATGCCTGCCTGTAGTAGTAGATAGAGAATCCGGCGGCACCTGCCCAGCTCATGGAGAAGTCGATACCCCTCCAGCCGAGACTGGCCTGGAGTCCGTAGTTGACCTTAGGAGTTGTGGACCTGTTCTGGAAAGCGGCGTCATAGGAGTTTCCGTAGAGGCCGTCACCGTTGCGGTCAGCGTAGATGTACTCACCGTACCAGATCTTCTGCTTGCCGATACCCTGCTGAGGGTAGAACTGGTAGCCGGCCTCCATCATTGCCTTGAGCCAGGCCATATCGTTGGTCGTCCTGATCATACCGTCCACAGGACCGCCGTTCACATCCGGAGTACCGTCCGCATTCCAGTACTTGCCGCTTCCCTTGTAAGTGTCGATCATATAGAACTCGTTGATCATGTGACCCTCGAGCACCCTGTTGGTAGAACCGGTGGAAACGTCTCCGAGATTGGTCTTCCATACCTTCTCGCCTGTGGCAGGATCTGTCTCCCAGCCTTCCTTGAGCTTGCCCTTGTACTTGCTGACCCAGTTCTTGTTGTAGGTAACGTTGGCAGAAACGCTGTAGGTAAAGTCCTTGCCGACATTGTCGCGCCAGCCGAGCTCGAACTCGATACCGCGGTTGGTAACCTCGGCGATGTTCTGTCTCGGAGCTCCCGCATTACCCATCACCATAAACATCGAAGGGGTGTAGAGAATGCCGTCTGTAAGCTTGTTGTAAACATCGATTGTACCGGTGAGCCTGTTCCTGAGGAATCCGAAGTCGATTCCGACATTGGCTACCGTGGTGGTCTCCCAGGTCAATGCATAATTCTTGATGGAAGTGATGGCGATACCGTTGGTCAGATCGTCAGTGCCGAATACATAGTTTGCGGTACCGTATGTGGACTGCCAGTCGTAGTTGCCGATGGCGTTGTTGCCGAGCTGACCCCAGGAGAGACGGATCTTGAGGTTGTCCACCTTGCCTGTCTCCTTGAGCCAAGGCTCCTCGCTGATACGCCATCCGGCAGAGAATGAAGGGAAGAAACCCCATCTGTACTCAGGTGCGAATCTGGATGAACCGTCATAGCGGAAGTTTGCCTCGAAGAGATACTTGCCTGCGTAAGCGTAGTTCACACGTCCGAAGTATGAACGGGAAGCGTACTCTGTACCATAACCACCTGAAGCATAAGGGGTAACGACAGCATTGAGGTCACCTACAGACACATCCTGGAGGCCCAGCTTGGTAGAGCTGAAGTCACGGTACTGGAAATGTTCCTGCTCATATCCGACGAGAACGGCTACGTCGTGCTTGCCGAATGTCTGCAAATAGTTGAGAGTCGATGTGAGCTTCACCTGGTTCTCACGCTTGTTGTACATGTAAGAGTACAGCTCGGAAGGATCGGCAGGTGCAATCACATAACTGTCATTCTGGAAATCGTATTTTCCGAATGCATTGTCCACGCTCATCTCCTCCTGGCGGTAGTCCTTGTAGTAAAGGTCAGTGTTCCAGTGGAAATGCTTGAGGAAGGTGACATTGACATACCAGTCGGTGAATATCTGGGTATTCTTGGTAAAGCCGCGGCTGGTGTTCATATCCCAGAGAGGGTTGTGGGCCTGAGGGTCCTGTCCGTATGCCTGAGGACCTCCGTAGAGACCGAGAGACTTGGAATAAGGATAGATATCCGGAGTCATCTTCTGGGTGTTGAGAGATGTGAGCGAGCCCACATTGCTCTTGTCCTGGTCAGTGTGGTAGCCCCAGATACGGCCGCCGACCTTGAGCCAGTCAGTAATCATTCCATAGACATTGACCCTGCCGAAATAACGTTTGTAACCGGTATTTTCAATGATTCCAGGGTTGTTGATGTAGGACATGGACACGTTGTATCCCATTGACTTGCCCTTACCGCTGGCGGAGATGGAATGCTTCTGCATCATCTTGTTCTGATAAATCTCCGACCACCAGTCAGTGTTCGGATAGGCCATGTAATTGTAGTAGCCTGAATCAGCGCGGCCCATAGGGTCAGCCTTGGCTGCGAGCCACTCGTCGATGGTGGACTGGGAATACTGGGCAGCACCTCCGATATTGATGCAGGACTCGTTGTAGAGTTCCATATAGGTTGCCATATCGGATACAGTATGGATAATCTTGAACGGCTGGTCAAACGAGAGGGTGAGGTCGTAGGTAACCTCAGCCTTGTTCTCAGTAGCCGAACCGTTCTTCGTGGTGATCAGGATTACACCGTTCGCACCCCTGTTGCCGTAGATTGCACAGGAGGCTGCATCCTTCAGCACGTTGATGGAGGCGATATCGGAAGGGTTGACATTGCCGAGACCCTGCTCCATACCGTCCACAAGCACAAGCGGACCGGATGAATTCAATGTACCTGTACCGCGGATGAGCATCGAGAATCCCTCGCCATAAGGGTTACCGGAACCCTGCATGACCTGGAGACCAGGCATGGCACCGGCAAGCGCCTGGGTGGCATTGAACATAGGACGGGATTTAACGCTCTCGGACTCGAAGCTCACCGAGGAAACGCTGCCGGTGAGATTGACCTTCTTCTGAACGCCGTATCCCACAACGACCACTTCGTCAAGGAAGTTGCTGTCATCCGCCAAAACGACGTCATATACTGAAGAGGCGCCAAGCGTGACTGTATATGTGGAATAGCCTATGCAGGCCACCTCCACTGTACGGGTATTCTCCGGAACGCTGAGAACATAACGTCCGTCAACATCAGTGGAAGTACCCACAGTGGTATTCGGAACAATGACTGAAGCCCCGATGACCGGTTCTCCGGCACTGTCCTTGACAGTTCCATTTATCTGTCGCGTGCTGTTCTGGGCGAAAAGGCCTGTGGATACAAGCAATGCCAGAACCGCAACTATCAAATATTCTATTTTTTTCATGTCTTGTCAGTATTTCTTATCTGAATGCAGCCATTACAAGATTGACAGGCTCCGAGCTTTCAGCCTTCATTGTGCCGAAAGATGGGTTCTTCGCATCAATCACCCACCTGTTGTTGGTCCAGAATACATCCTTGCCCCTTTCGGAACCGTCCTGAAGCAGGAGATAAGACCAGTTGTAGTCCTCCACTGTCATCACGTCGCTGCAGCCCATATCACTCATGACCTTGGCGAGTTCATAGAGAGTGAGGCCTCTGAGGTCGGAAGAAGCCCCGTTATGACCTGAATCGACATTCTGGCCCTGGTTGTGGGTATTCACGAACTTCTCCACGGCGAGAATCACGAGGTCTCCCCTCTCTGTGCAACCGACTCCGATTCGGCCGGTCCTCATCATGTCGTGGGTAAGGATAGGAACACACTTGCCCCAGTCCGTATATGTGAATGTCATGAGGCCGGCGCCGAGATGCCTCCATTCCTCGTTGTAGATATTATAGTATCTGTCGCCCTCTGCAGAGATGAGGCAGGCACCATCCTTTACAATCGGGAAATATCCGCCCAAAGCAGCTTCAGGAGCCCAGACTTCCGCACCGTTTCCGTGAGCATCAGAATATTTGTAAAGGACTCCGTCGGCAGTGCCGGCAAGTTCCATGGAGGCCTTGCTGTCATTGAGAGCCAGAGCAGGAGCGTACGCCTTGGTGCTGCCGCCCCATCCGTCGTTTCGCAGAATCTTGGTGAAACCGGTCTTGTCCGGACCGTAAGCGAGAGGACTGTAATAGGTCAGGCCTGATTTGTCGGTCTGTCCGTCAATACGATACACTCCTGGACCCTGCTCGCAGATGAAGAGGGTGTAGTCGCGGTTTGAACGGACCTGGGAAGACATCTTGGCCTCTCCTGAAGAGAGATTGTTCTTCTCGAGAAGCTTCATGTCAACCCTTCCGGCAGGAACAGTGAAGAGGTAGCCGACATTGCCGCTGTAGCCGAAGAGCGATTCGGTGATGTACATTCTCATGTTGCCGAACTCGATGTTGTACTTGCTCTGCCAGGTCTTGGTAGCCTCAGCCCACTGCGAGCCGAGTTCGACTACATTGGAAGGATTCGCATAAATGACATAGGTGCGGTTTCTATCAGCCGCCACGTCCTTGAGGACAACTTTCAAACCTTCGCCATTTGAGAAATCAACATCATTGAAAATGGAAGGATCCGAAACGAGCTCGGTACCCTCATTGATGTCAACCGCAAGGTCAATGCCCTTGAGGTCAGAAAGGAGGAACGCCGAGGAGAATGTTCCGCTGTAGGTGTTGTCAATCCTGGAGCATTCAACGGTCTCGTCCCCGAGAGTAGCTGACACAGACTTGATCAGCTGATAGATGGAGCCTTTGACGGAATATGAGATATTGTCAATTCCGTCGCTTACGGTAAACTTGAAGTCATTCTTCAAGTTGGCCTCGAACCTGGTGTCTGCAGGGCTGTACATCTCGGCCCAGTTCTTCTCAAGCTCAACATCGAGGACAATGGCCTCGAGCGAAGGAGCCACATGGAATTCGAAGGTTACCGTCCTGGTTTCATTGTCCAGGGTTCCTTCAATCCATCTGTCCCCGTCCAGAGCTCTCACTGACACTACCGGATTGTCTACAAATCCGGGATCTTCAGCAATCCTGAATCTGTACTCATCCTCGGTGCAGCCTGTCCCCGCCACCAGCAGGAACAAGGCTGTCAAGGTGAAAGATAAATGTTTCTTCATCATTATTTGTTGGTTTTGGATTTGGTGCAGTATTGTACGACGAAACGAGCCCGCATGGTTCGCACGCAGGCTTGCAAAAATATTCAAGTGCGCAGTATCCGGCTGAGAGACCCTCCGGCGATTTCAATGCATAATCGGAGGTGAGAGAAGATTGAAATGTATTATTCCGTATTTCAGCCCGCAACTTCATCGATTGACAAATAGACAGGAAAAATTCAGTTTTGTTAAAATTTCGTTAAAATGTGAAAACTAAACTTATTCTAAAACATTTCACTTTGCAATATTACAAACAAAATATCATATAATGAAATTAAATTTGAAAATATGTCAATTTTTCATCCTTAAAACAAATTTATACGCAAATCATTCTGCCCACCGCATATATTTACAACCCAAAACCCGACCGCTTTCGATGCGGTCGGGTTATAGCGAAAATGTCATTTCAATATGAAATCCTGCTCAAACGGGCATTGATCCCATCAGCGCTCCAATGCGAAGTATTTCCAGAGCGGGGCGGCATGGAGAGCCTGTATAAGCTCGCCTGAGTCAAGAAGTTCCCTTACTTCCTCCTTCGTGAACAGATCTATGTGGATATCCTCCGTGGACTCCAGATGCTGCTCCCTGATTTTCCTGACGCCGGTGGCCAGAAAAGTATAGCTGTAATTGGTATGGTTGGTAGGATTCGGAGACAGCTTCATGAACAGCGACCACTCCCCTCCGCCATATCCTGTCTCCTCGTCAAGTTCCCTCATGGCTGCCTCAAGCGGGGTTTCCCCGGGATCGACCACACCTGCCACCAGTTCGTAGTGGGTCTCCCCTATTGCGTGTCTGTACTGGTCCTCCATCACGAACTCCCCGTCTTCGGTGATCGCAATGACATTGACCCAGTCAGGAAACTCCAGAATGAACCATTCCGGGACAATGGCTCCCGAAGGAAGCTGCACCCTTTCCTGCCTGAGATTCATCCAAGTCCCCTTGTTGAGCAGTTTTTCGCTCCTGAGGACCTTCCATTTGCGGTTTTCCAGTTTCTTTATCATATGACAATCGTATATCCTGACGACAAAAATAATGAATTGCCGCAAAATAATGAGGAATAATCCTTAACTTTGGAGTTCCGGCGGCTGACAGAATGCATCCGGAACAATATCAGACAGCACTTGTTACAATGGAATTTCTGAACGACCTGAATACGAGACAGAGGGAGGCAGTCACCAGCACCGAGGGAAGGATAAGGGTGATTGCCGGAGCCGGTACCGGGAAGACCAAGGCATTGACATACAGATACGCCTACATTGTCAATGAACTCGGCATTGACCCGGCCAACATTCTCTGCCTCACATTCACCAACAAGGCCGCTCAGGAAATGAGGAACCGCATCGCATCCTTCGTCCACAGCGGAGACTACAATGATTTCGTCTGCACCATCGACGGCTTCTGCGTGAAAATGCTGCGCAGGGATATCTACAGGCTCGGTTTCCCGAAAGATTTCAGGATTCTGGACGAAGAGGATTCCAAGGCGGTGGCCAAGGCCTGCATGGACGAGCTCGGCATAAAGCGCACTGAAAAGACGGTGAAGGATTTCCTTGCCGGAATCAGCGCCGCAAAAGACCTCAACGACTATATCGACACCTACATGCTGCCGGGATCATGCCCGCCGGCCACCGTCGGGGAAGCAGCGTCACCGGCCTCATGCATGGCCGCCTACACACGCAGGCAGATGAAGGACTACGCCCTGGACTTCGACGATATAGAGAACTTCGCCATCTACCTTCTGGAGAATTTTCCCGAGGTGAAGGATTATTGGCAGGGCCAGCTCAACTATATAATGGTGGACGAGGCCCAGGACTGCAATGCGGACAACTGGGAAATCATCGAGAAGCTCGCCGCCAGGCATCACAATCTCTTCGTCGTCGGCGACCCTGACCAGTGCATATATGAATGGAGAGGTGCCAGGCCATCGCGCTTCGTGGACTTCGCATCCGACAAAGACATTGTCCTGGATGAGAACTACCGTTCCACCCCTAACATTCTCGACATTGCCAACTGCGTGATTTCCAACAATATAAACCGCATCCCGAAGACATTGTTCACCCTTGCGGCGGACGGTCTCAAGGTCGTGCACTACCACGGAAAGACCGAGAAGGAAGAGGCGGAATGGATAGTCGCACAGATAAAGAGACTGGCCGAGGAAGGAGGTAAACTCTCCGGCATCGCCATACTCTACCGCTCCTCCTACCTGTCCGGAGTCCTTGAGCAGGAACTCCTCGCGGAGCACATTCCATACGCAATCTGGGGCGGGACACGGTTCTATGAACGCAAGGAAATAAAGGATGCCCTGAGTTATCTGAGGCTGGTGGCGGACGAGAATGACGACCTGGCATTCCGCAGGGTAATCAATGTACCTGCCCGCGGATTGGGCAAGAAGTTCCTTGCCGACCTGGAGGATTCCGGCGAAGCTTCACTGATGCGGGCTTTGAGGAATTATTGCAGCTCAGGACATTCCGGACGCAATGCAGCCGGCGCTTCCTCATTTCTTGAAATCATCGACAGAGCCAGGTCCGTTGCCGTGGAATCAGGCATCTCAGACCTCATGAACTTCCTCCTGGAAAAGAGCGGATTGAAAAAGCTCTACCGTGAGGATCAGGACGAGGACCGCCTGGAGAACATCGACGAGCTTGTAAAGTCTATGCGCTTCTACGAGGAGTCTCACGATGGCCTGGAAATCAGCCTCTCGGACTATCTCCAGGACATTGCCCTCTATTCCAATGCCGACTACCGCAAGGAGAGCGACACCGTGAAAATGATGACGATTCACCAGGCCAAGGGTCTGGAGTTCCCGCACGTCTTCATAACCGGGCTGAGCGAAGGCATTTTCCCGAGCATGAGGACTATAAGGGAATACAAGAAAAATGGCGAGGAGGAAGAGCGCAGGCTGATGTACGTGGCCGTTACAAGGGCCGAGAAAGGTCTGTATCTGACTGAATCAGAAGGATATAACCAATCCACAAGAATGAACAAGTACCCTTCCCGCTTCCTTGCCGAAATCAAGCGGACCCTGCTTGTGAGCGAAGGCCACGCCATTCCCGAGACTCTCTGGAATGGAACGAAGAACCTCATCCACATCCTCGACGAGGAGAATTACGGCATCGCCAGGGACTTCGTATCCGAAAAGCCCGAAACCGCAGAAGCAGACGGCTTCGCCGGAGAACGGGACGAATATGCCAGCCCCTTCCGCATCGGCGACATTGTCTCCCACAAGATCTTCGGCTACGGAGAAATCCTCAGTGCCTCCAAGGACTGGTCCTCCTTCAATGTCCGCTTCCGCGACGGCAGCGAGCGGCAGATCCGGGCCTTCTTCCTGAAGCCGGGGAATGATTTGCCGGAATGACGGAAAATCAAATGCAAAACAAATGACAGAACTATGAAAGATTCGAATGGCACAGTAACAAAGCCACATTACGAAATCCTTGACGGCCTCAGAGGAGTAGCTGCCCTGCTGGTCGTATGCTACCACATATTCGAAGGATATGCCTTCGCCGGCGGAGAAGCCGTCATCAAGGGAATCAACCACGGTTATCTCGCAGTGGACTTCTTCTTCATTCTGTCCGGCTTCGTCATCTCCTATGCCTATGACTCAAGGTGGACAAGGAAGGATAATCCATTGACACTCAAAGGATTTTTCCTCAGGCGTCTGGTCCGTCTCCATCCTATGGTCATACTCGGAGCCATCATCGGAACCATCACCTTCCTGATTCAGGGCTCGGTCCAGTGGGACGGCACCCACATCGCCACCTCGGCTGTCATGCTTGCCCTGCTGGCAGCAATGTTCCTTATCCCGGCAGTTCCCGGCGGACATTACGAAGTCAGGGGTAACGGGGAAATGTTCCCGCTCAACGGACCGACATGGTCACTCTTCTTCGAATACATCGGCAATATCCTCTACGCTCTCTTCATAAGGCGTTTCTCCGACAAGGCACTCAAAGTCTGGACATCCATCCTCGGGATCCTGTTCTGCGCATTCGCGGTCTTCGACGTCTCCGGCTACGGCAGCGTGGGAGTGGGCTGGACAATGGACAAGGTCAATTTCTTCGGAGGCCTGCTCAGAATGCTCTTCCCGTTCTCATTGGGAATGCTGCTCTCCAGAAGATTCAAGCCTTTCCGCATCAGCGGCGCATTCTGGAAATGCTCGCTTCTCCTCGCTGCAGCCCTTTTCGTGCCATACCTCGGTGCGAGAATCGACGCTCAAGGACTGACACTTACACTCAACGGGGCATACGAATTCCTCTGCATATCAGTAATATTCCCTGTCATCGTGCTGGCCGGAGCATCAGGAGCATTGACAGACGGAGCATCAGGAAAAATATGCAGGACAATGGGGGAAATCTCCTATCCGCTCTACATCGTGCATTATCCGTTCATGTACCTCTTCTACTCCTGGCTCATTGAACATCAATTGTTTACATTCAGGGAGACCTGGCTTGTGGCCATAGCTGTCGTGGCGTGGAATGTCCTTCTCGCATGGATATGCGTAAGGTTCTACGAAACCCCTGTCAGGAAATGGCTCGGCAGTAAAATCCGGTTCTGACAATGAGCGGAAAGACATTGGACAAACTCTGCGGCCATCTGGCCTGCTTCACCGCCTACGCCATTTTCGGGGTCAACATCATATTGTGCAAAGACCTCACCGGCAGCAGGATAATCTCCCCTGTCGCAATCTTCACGATGCGGTCAATCGGTGCAGGAGCAATATTCTGGCTGCTGTCAATGATGACCGCCAATGAGAAAGTGCCGTGGAAAGACCTGCTCAAGATATTCGCAGCCTCGGTCCTGGGATTCTTCCTGACGCAGATTTCATTCCTGATGGCGATTCCGGACATCACCCCGATGGACTGTTCCATCGTCAGTTCAATGTCCCCGATTTATACAATGTTCATAGCCGCATTCGCCCTCAAGGAGCCGATTACCCTGAAGAAGGCCGGCGGTGTAGCACTCAGTTTCGCAGGCATCATCTGGCTGATACTCAACAGCGCAGGAACCGGAAGCGGGGCCGGGAGCACGAGCCTCCGCGGAATCCTGCTCATGATAGTCAACAGCCTGAGTTTCTCCCTCTATCTCGGACTGTTCAAGCCATTGATACAGAGATATTCGGTCATCACGTTCATGAAGTGGATATTCCTGTTCTCCACACTGATGTCGCTTCCGCTTTCAGGAGCGGAGCTCATCAGCCTGGACTACGGGCTCCTCACTCCGCGGCTTCTCGGCGACCTGGCCTTCCTCATCATCGGAGCCACCTTCATCAGCTACTTCCTCATCCCTCTCGGACAGAAAAAAATCAGGCCGACACTTGTGAGCATGTACTCTTACGTGCAGCCTATCATTGCGACAGCCATCAGCATTGCCATCGGGATGGACACTCTGAGCTGGCAGAAAATACTCGCCGCAGCAACTGTCTTCGCAGGAGTAATCCTCGTAAGCTTCAGCCGCAGCAGGGAAAAACAAGGGTGACAGAGCATCTCCCTGCCACCCGTCATATTTCACTTGGTTCCGAAAATCCTGTCGCCCGCATCGCCCAGGCCGGGAACAATGTAGGCGTCCCTGTTCAGGCATTCATCCACGGCCGCCACGTAGATATCCACATCAGGATGCTCCTTCTGGACACGTGCAATGCCTTCCGGGGCAGCCACGAGGCACATCAGGCGGATATTCGTGCAACCGCGCTCCTTCAGCATCGCAAGGGCGTCGCAGGAACTGCCACCGGTGGCGAGCATCGGGTCGGTTACAATGACAAGGCGCTGGCTGATATCCTCCGGAAGCTTGCAGTAATAAACAACCGGATTGTGGGTAGTCTCGTCACGGTAGAGGCCGATATGGCCCACCTTGGCTACCGGCACGAGGGTCTGAAGACCTTCAACCATACCGAGTCCGGCACGCAGGATCGGCACGATGGCCATCTTCCTTCCGGATACCTTCCTGGCTGTCATCTTGCAGATAGGGGTTTCGATTTCCACATCGTCAAGAGGCAGATCCCGGGTGATTTCATAGCCCATGAGAAGGGAAATTTCCCTGAGAAGAATTCTGAAGTCCTTGGAACCGGTCTCCTTTTTCCTCATGATGGTCAGCTTGTGCTGGATCATCGGATGATCGATAAGATGCAATTGGCTCATAGTATTTAGAGTGTAAGTATGTCCTTTGTCCCGCAGTGTTGCAACAAAGTTACGTAAAGTTATAAAGTGTTTTGTTTTTTTCCTAATTTTGCGGAAAATTCCAACCGCGAAAAACAATGCTACGAATCTACTGCAAGAACACAGGCACCTGCAAGGAGTTCCAGGAAGGCACCACCCTTCTCGAAATGGTGGACGAGTTCGAGTTCGACAAACCCTATGACATCATATCCGCCAAGGTGAACAATGTCTCCGAAGGCCTCAAGTTCAGAGTCTTCAACAACAGGGACGTGGAATTCCTGGACTACCGCTCATACAGCGGGCGCAATGTGTATTGCCGTTCACTCTGCTTCCTGCTCTACAAGGCCGCCAGGGACATCTTCCCGGAATGCAAACTGGTCATCAGAAGGCCTATTTCCAAGGGCTACTACTGCATGATAGACAAAGGAAACGGCATTGCGGTCGATGCAGCTGACGTGGAGGCCCTGAGAGCCAGGATGAAGGCTATAGTGGAGGAAGACATCCAGTTCAGACGCCACGACGTGCAGATCGGGGAAGCCATCGAACTGTTCCGCAATCTCGGGATGAACGACAAGGTCAAGATCCTGGAGACCTGCGGCGAGGTCTATATCAATTACTACACCCTCGACAAGACGGCCGACTACTACTATGACGTTCTGGTCCCGAGCACCGGCTATCTGAAAGTCTGGGACATCAGCCTGTTCAACGGAGGCATACTTCTGCGCGTCCCGGACCGCCACAGTCCCCGCAATCTCGCCCCGTTCAAGGAGCAGCCCAAGACCTTCGAAATCCTCAAGGAATCCCTGAAATGGAACAGGATAATGGGGCTGGACAATGCAGGAGATGTCAATGCCGCCTTCGAGGCCGGAAAGGCCACGGACCTCATACAGATTGCAGAGGCGCTTCAGGAGAAGAAGATCGTCCAGATCGCGGAAGAAATCGACAGCAGATACCATGACGAGGACTCCCCTGTGCGAATCGTCCTGATAACCGGGCCGACCAGCAGCGGGAAGAGCACGTTCTGCAAGAGGCTGAGCGTCCAGCTGATGGCCTGCGGACTAAGGCCGGTCTCATTCTCCACTGACGACTATTTCGTGAACCGGCTCGATACCCCGAAACTTCCGGACGGCTCCTTCGACTTCGACAATTTCGAGACCGTGGACCACAGATATCTCCAGGAAGACGTGCTCAGACTCATAAGGGGCGAGGAGGTGGAAGTCCCTGAGTACAACTTTGTTACGGGACTCCGCGAGTTCAACGGGAAGAAGCTCAGGCTAGAACCGGGCTCCATCCTTCTCATTGAGGGAATCCATGCCCTCAACCCTATGCTGCTCGACAAGATTCAGGATAATGTGAAATTCCGCATTTTCATAAACACCATCACGAGCATATCCCTCGACGACCACAACTGCATCCCGACCAGCGACAACCGCCTCCTCCGCAGGATAGTCCGCGACTACAACAAGGGGGCATTCTCAGCCCGGGAGACCATCTCCAACTGGCCGAATGTCCGCAAGGCCGAGGTGAAATGGATTTATCCGTATCAGGAAGATGCCGACGTGCTCTTCAATTCGGCCTATCTCATCGAGTTCGCCGTGATGAGAAACCACGCCGAGAGCATTCTCAGGACGGTTCCGAAGAACTGCCCTGAATATGCAGAGGCCCACAGGCTGCTGCAGTTCCTGCATTATTTCGTGCCGGTGTCCGACAAGGACATCCCTCAGACTTCGTTCATGAGATATTTCATCGGATAGACACATGCGAAGCGGCCATCAGAAGGCCTCCGTCATGTTCATGTAGAAGAGCAGGCCCTTCTGCCCAGGAGCCTTGCCGACGTCGAAGCGGAAATTCTTGTGCGGCTGGACCTGTATGCGGATACCGGCACCGAAGTTCCACTTCCACCTGGTCCATTCCGCCGGAGTATTCCCGATTGTGCCTGCGCCGCCCCATACCACGAAGCCGAGCTTGGAATAGAAGCGTCCCTTCCGGTATGCCTCCTCAGAACCGAACATATGACGGTATTCAGCTATGGCATAGGCCATTGTCTTGTCCCTGTACTGGCCCCAGTAATATCCCCTGAGATCATTCGGCGTGCCGAACATTGGAAGTTCCGTGAATGGCACATCCCCGAAACTCATCTGCGTCCTGGCAGTCCAGGCAAGCACGCTGCGAGGTCTGAAAACCCTTGCATACTGACGGTATTCCAGATCCAGCATCTGATAATCATAACGTCCGCCGAATATGTGGCTGAACACTTTTCCGGTACCGCTCACCAGCATTCCCCGGGTCGGAGTCGAGATGTCATCCCTCGTATCATACTGGATGACTCCGCCCAGTCCGACGTTGAGATACCTGGGTTTGAAGGCATTGAAATAAGGGTCTTCAGCCATTACTGGATTGATATCCTTGGAAGATGCGAAACTGACTTCTGCGGCAGGGCCCAGGAAAAAGCCTGGTTTCAGCTCCCACACAACCCTCGGATAGAAAAGGAATGAAGTCTTCTTGAATCTGGTCGTGGTGTCCGACCTGACCACCGACTCTATGGCATCGAAGCCCTTTCCGTAATAATGGGCCGGCTCGTTGCGGAACTCATATTTCAGATAGACACGAAGCCGGTTCTCATTGAAAAAAAGCGTGCCGGTGCCGGCCACGACAATGGTCCCGTTTATGGAGACATTTATTCCGGCCGGGATGAAAGACCTGTATGAAACCGAATCCCTCCGGTTGACCCTGAATGAGGTCAGTACAGCTCCGCCAAGCCCCAACGATGCCTCAGGGGTATATGAGGGGCCTCCAAGCACTGATACCCAGACCTTCTTGTGTGCCCGTATCGAGTCCCTTCTCTCCTGCCTGATTTCGGACTTGAGCCTGAACGACTCCCCTGCCTTCGTTCCTGTTTCCACTTCCTGTGCCGATGCGGACAAAGACAGGAACAATGCAGATGTCACGAGCAGAAGTATCCGTGAGACAATTCTCATATCCGGTAACCCCACTGCTCCACAGCCTTGTGCCAATGTGCATCGACAGCGGCCAGGGTCTTTTCGTCGTACTCGTACTTGTTTTTCCTGAAACCCTTCTTCTGAACCGCATATTCGGCCATAAGAGGGCGTACGGACTCGAAATCACCGAGGTTCAATGACTTGTAGATCTTCTCTGCCATACCTACGGGATCTTTCTCGAAATCCTCGAACCTTAGTTCGAAAAGATGGCCTTCAGGAATGAGATGCTTATCCTCCTCATACTTGTCATATATGGCCTTGTAAGACGCCATCACCTCAGCCTCAAGCTCTTCCCTGGTGATATCCTGAAGCTTCGTGCTCTGGATTGTATTCCATACGAAACTCATCGTGGACTTGTAAACCGTATAGGGATTGCGGATGAGATATATGAATTTCGCATTCGGATACATTTCCAGGAGTTCCTTCACGCGGCCGGTATGCGGAGGATTCTTGCTCAGGAACTGCTTCTTTCCGCTCACGGCGAGAGCCAGGTCTATGAGTTTCTTCTGCTCTCTCTTGAACTCCTCCATCTCCTCCGGCGTGCAGTCCTTCATTTCCAGAAACTTGCGCCTGAGCTCGGCCGTATGCTTCGGGTAACTCCAGAAATGATAGTATGAGCATGCCGTCATGTTGGACAATGCGAACTCCTCCTCCTGAGGCTGGTCCGGATTCAGCTCCAATGAATCAGTAGGTCTGTGCGAAGGCATCACGACCTTCATCACCCAGCGGAAAAACCCTCTTCCCCAAAGCATGAGATGCGGGAAAACCGTCTGATATGTAGTGCAGTAGCCGAATTTCGGATCTTTCGAGAGGACATTGTGCACGAATGTTGTCCCGCTGCGCCAATGTCCGATTATGAATACCGGATCCTCAACGTCAGCAGGCGAAGTGAAATTCCGCATCTTCCTTTCATTGATACGGTAGAACCAGTCCAGAATCCAGTGCACCCATTTCGTACGCCTCGCCTTGCCGAAATACGGGGCGTCCGGCTTCATTGTCCCGGTCACCTTGTCGAACGTAGCCCTGTCAGCCCCGATAAGGGTGTTCACCGGAAGGTTTTCAAAACGAAGAAGTCCCATCAATATCTCATTTTAACATTGTCGATATGCATCATGGCCCCCGGGCAGCCTACGTAGGCGCCGCCGTGGCCGGACGAGAAACGGAGAATGATGTGGGTCGGGACATCGTCAGGTTCACCCCAGCCGACTTCCACAATAGGAACCACCTTTCCCCTGCTGTTCATGCAATGCCAGGTTCCCTCTCCGCCGTCCTGCAGCGCCATGAAGGGCCTGTAATAATCCGTCCCGGTTATATCTCCATAATGCACAGGCACTTCCGTAGCATTCCTCCAGCCATTGGTGGAATTGGAATATCTCTCCCATACAGTGCCGACACGCTTCGCATAGACATTGCCCTCGGCATCCTCCCATCTCTTCTGCAACATCATGCAGACCTCTCCGCAATTGATGCCTTCCACCTCCACGGTACGGCCGAAGCCCGGCTCCTTTATGCGCTGTCCGCCGTTCTGACCCTGCTGGAAATAATAGTCGTATATCAGTGACTTCGGCTTCTCCCTGAACTCCACTCCCATGATGAGCTTTGCCATCGGGTTCTTCGTATCCCTCACAGGCTCATTGATCTGGCCGAGGAACATTGTGCCGGTCGCCAGCACGGAAATATTGATGAGTCCCATCACCTTAACCCGCTCGATCCGGGTCTCCATCCTGGCCGCAAGTCCGTGACCCTGATGATATTCCGGGAATACGGTGGTGCTGCTTTTCGTAATGCCCTTCACCACCGCCAGGATGCTGGAAGTGCCCCAGGGCGATGTCTTCAGATTCTGGACAAATGGAACATTGTTCTTCAGCGTGTCCCCCTTTGCCACCTCATAGACGAACTTGGTCTTACCGCCGATGATACCCGACTCGTCCACCTGTCGTACAAGCCAATGCTCCATATCGCCGAAAGGAATGGACTTGACCTGCGCTGTCGCGCTGCCTGCAAAACTGAAAAGAATGCCGAAGCAGGCGGCCCTACAGATAATTCTCTTCATAATCCCTGCTCTTTCTTATCTTTTGTTCTATCTTTTCGAAAATCCTCATTGCGCAAGTCTCCGGATCAGATCCGGTCGTGTCGATGGTTACGGCAGGATTCTCCGGGATGTCGAAAGGTGCCGATATGCCGGTGAAATCCTTCACCTCTCCCCTTCGAGCCCTGGCATAAAGCCCCTTGACATCCCTTCTTTCGCATTCGGAAAGAGGGGTGGACATATATACCTCGAAGAAATCCTCCTTGCCGACTATGTCCCTGGCCATGCGGCGCAGATTCGTGGTCGGAGACACGAATGCGGCTATGGTGATGATGCCGGTGTCGGTGAAGAGCCTGCACACCTCGGCGATACGGCGTATGTTCTCATTTCTGTCCTCTTCGGAAAAGCCCAGGTTCGAATTCAGCCCTGTCCGGATGTTGTCACCGTCCAGGATGCGGCAGAGATAGCCTCTGGATGAAAGGATGGATTCGAGCGCAATGGCCACGGTGCTCTTTCCCGAGCCTGAGAGCCCGGTGAACCAGATTGTAAGTCCCCGCTGACCGAGAATTCTCTCCTTGTCGGTGCGGGACTCCATCCTGTCCTTTATCGGATAAATATTTTCTGTCATAAAAATGATTGTTTCCACAAAAGATTGCAAAAATAGTTCAAAAAATACAAAAAAATTAAAATTTCGACTTTTTGGACATTCATAACTAATTATGGGATAAAAACAGTCCTCACGGCCTGACATCCATCCGGACCGGGGATACCCAACCCGAATAAAATTTGAAAACATCCCATATTATTGCTAACTTGCAGGGATTATTGAAAAGACACAGACTATGGACAACAGACTTTCAGCCGTAAGGCAATACATCGACGAGAACCGCGAAAGGTTCTATGAGGAATTGTTCACTCTCCTCCGGATTCCGTCCGTGAGCGCACAGGCGGAGCACAAGGGCGACATGGTTCTCTGTGCCGAGAGGATGGCGGAACTGCTGAAGGAAGCCGGAGCTGACGAGGCCGGAGTCTATCCGACAGAGGGCAACCCGGTGGTCTTCGCCAGCAAGACAGTGGACCCTGCCCTCAAGACTGTGCTTGTCTATGGTCATTATGACGTGCAGCCGGCGGAGCCTCTCGAGAAATGGCACAGTGACCCTTTCGAGCCGGTAATCCACGACGGAGCCATCTGGGGACGCGGTGCCAATGACGACAAGGGCCAGACATTCATGCACGTGAAGGCCTTCGAATACCTTCTGAGGAACGGCCTGCTGGAGCACAATGTGAAATTCATCATCGAAGGAGAGGAGGAGATCGGAAGCAAGCATCTCGCTGCATGGGTAGAGGAGCATAGGGAAATGCTGGCCTGCGACATCATCCTGGTTTCGGACACGACAATGATATCCGACAAGGTTCCGTCCATCAACTGCGGAATGCGCGGAGTGACCTATCTCCAGCTCAATGTCAAGGGACCCGACAAGGATCTCCATTCTGGACATTACGGCGGAGCAGTGGCCAACCCGATCAATACCCTCTGCGACATGATTTCATCCCTCATAGACAAGGACGGCAGAGTGACGATTCCGGGCTTCTACGACGATGTGGTGGAGGTTTCGCGAGAGGACAGGGACGAACTTGCACGCGCCCCGTTCGATATGGAGGAATACAAGGCAGGCATCGGAATAAGGGAAGTGAAGGGAGAGAAGGGCTATACCACATTGGAGAGGACGGCCATAAGGCCTTGCCTGGATGTATGCGGAATCTGGGGCGGATACACCGGAGCCGGCAGCAAGACGGTCCTGCCGTCTGAGGCCCACGCAAAGATCTCGATGAGGATTGTCCCGGACCAGAAGGCCGACAGAATCATTGACCTCGCCGAGAAGCATCTCAGGGCCATAGCTCCCGATTATGTGGAAGTCAGCATAGAGAAGATGGAGGCCGGCAACGGTTTCCTGATTCCGATTACATCCACCGCCTATCAGGCTGCATCCAGGGCAATGGCGGAAGTATATGGAATCGAGCCGGTTCCGAGCCGTGGCGGCGGAAGCATCTGCGTCCTTGCGGACATGAGGAACATTCTCGGGGCAGACCCGCTTCTGATGGGCTTCGGGCTCGAGAGGGATACCATCCACTCCCCTAACGAGAGCTATCTCATCCGCCAGTTTGAGGCCGGAATCGAGAGCATAGCCTTATTCTACGAATACTGGAAATAATTTAATCTATCAATACTATGGGATTGAAAACCAAAATAATAGGCATTGTGACTTCGGTCATCCTGCTGGCCGTTCTGGGCTTCTTTTTCTTCAGGTACTATTTCGTCTTCGGCGAAGGCGTGAAGGCCGGCGAACTGAACCAGGTAATGTACAAGGGCTATGTATTCAAGACCTATGAAGGACGTCTCATCCAGGCAGGATTCAGGGGCGCAAGTTCTTCCAAGGGCACTGTGACAATGGAGTCCTACGTTTTCGAGTTCTCCGTGGAGGACAAGGAGGTGGCCGACTCGCTCATGAGATGCAGCGGAAAGTCCGTCGAACTCCATTACAAGGAATATCTCGGGGCACTTCCATGGAGGGGCCAGCAGAAGTACGTAGTTGATAAAATATTATCCGTCAAATAGTCATGACAAAGAGCATATTGGCATTGGCCGCCCTTGCACTGGCATTCACCATGAATGCCAATGCCATTGTACCGGAAGGCGAGACCTCCCGGGAGGAGGCGATGAGGACATTGTCGGTACGCCCCGGAAGGGCAGAAGGGAAGATACTCACGATGGAGGATGCAATTCTGTCCAGAGAAGTTTATCCGCAGCGTTCCTGGGCATCCTGGATTGACAATGACAGGTTCAGATTCTACCGCGACAAGATCTGGTATGAGAGTTCCGTGACGTCCGATATTGAGAAGGAACACGCCATGAGCATCAGCCTCAATGCCGACCTCGTGACAAGGGCTCTTCCGGAGGGCGCAGCATCCATTACGAGGTCCACCGACGGAGAGTCGATAGCATTCACCATTGACCAGAGCTTGTACTACATCGACAGCCTGCGCCACGTATATCCCATTGCCATCAGCGAGAACGGCAACATTACATACGGACAGACGGTGAGCCGCAACGAGTTCGGCATCAACGGAGGCATTTTCTGGTCTCCGGACAGCAGGAAAATCGCATTCTACCGCAAGGACGAGACATTGGTGACCGATTTCCCTCTCCTGGACATCACCACGAGGACGGGCTCGCTCAGGAACATCAAATACCCGATGAACGGCATGAGTTCGGAGAATGTGCGTCTCGGAATCTACAGCATCACGGCCAACACCACAGTTTACGTGGAGGTGGATGACTTCGGCTACGACCAGTACCTGACCAACATCACCTGGTCCCCGGACAGCAGGCACATCTTCATCCAGGTGCTGGACAGGTCCCAGAAGAACATGAGGCTCAATATGTACAGGGCCTCTGACGGCCGTTTCGAGAAGACCATTCTCACCGAGCATGACGACAGATATGTGGAGCCTCTCGATCCTCTGCACTGGATCAGCGGCACAGACAAGTTCATCTACAGGACGGAGGCAAGGGACGGCTACCGCAATCTCTACCTCTGTGACACCACCGGCAATGTCCTCAGGCTCACCGATGTGGATGCCGACGTGCAGTTCATTGCAGAGAACGGGAAGAGTGTCTTCTACTCCTCCGCCGAAGTATCGCCCGCGGAGAGCCATATCTTCCGCATTGACCTGAGCATAAACCGCAAGGGTGTGGTGAAGAAGAGCGCCCCTGTCCGCCTGACCTTCGAGGAAGGCTGGCACACTGCGCAGTTCAATGAAGCCGGAACCTGGTTCTTAGACAGCTGGAGCAGTTTCAACGTGCCCGGGAAAACCGCATTGAGATCAGCCGACGGAAAGGTTTCGCGCGAGTTTTTCTCCGCACCGGACCCGCTTGCCGATTATGCTGCGGGAGAGGTCAGTCTCGGAACGGTGAAGAGTGCCGACGGGAAGTACGAGAACCATTACAGGCTCTACAAACCTCTAGGATTCGACCCCGCAAAGAAGTATCCTGTAATACTTTACGTATATGGCGGCCCGCATTCGCAGATGGTCAACGACACCTGGCTCGGGCAGGTCAGGATGTGGGAACTCTACATGGCCCAGCACGGCTACATTGTCTATGTTCAGGACAACAGGGGCACGGAGAATCACGGCGCCGAATACGAGAAGGTCATCCACAAGTATTGCGGACAGGCCGAGATGGCGGACCAGATGGTCGGAATCGAGGCCCTGAAGGCATTGCCTTACGTGGACCGGGACAAAATCGGAGTCCATGGATGGAGTTACGGCGGCTATATGACAATATCGCTGATGACCAATTACCCGGAGACGTTCAAGGTCGGAGTTGCCGGAGGGCCGGTAATCGACTGGAAATGGTACGAAGTCATGTACGGAGAGCGCTACATGGAGAATGCCGAGAGCAATCCTGACGGTTTCCGGACCACTTCCCTGCTCGGCAAGGCCAAAGACCTCAAGGGCAAGCTTCTCATCTGCCAGGGCGCAATCGACAATACGGTCGTATGGGAGCACAGCCTGAGCTTCATCAGGGAATGCATCAAGAACAACGTTCAGGTGGACTACTTCCCTTACCCTTGCGCCGAGCACAATGTTTTCGGCAAGGACAGGGTGCACCTGATGGACAAAGTGACAATGTATTTTGAAGACTATCTATAAAAATGACTACAGACCAGCTTTATGCCAGCATACAGGCAAAGCGCAGCATGCTCTGCGTAGGGCTTGACACCGATTTCAACAAGCTTCCGGAACATCTGAAAAAGCTTGCCCTCGGTGGCGAGACGGCCATCAAGGGAGAATTGTACAAGGGCAATGTCCGCTCCATCATTGCATTCAACAAGGCAATCATCGACGCCACCGCACCTTATTGCGTGGCCTACAAGCCGAATCTGGCATTTTACGAATGCCTCGGAACTGAAGGGATGAGGGCGTTGGACGTAACTGTGGACTATATCCGCTCGAAGTATCCGGATATGTTCCTTATTGCCGATGCGAAGAGGGGCGACATCGGAAACACTGCAAAGATGTACGCCAAGTCATACTTCGAGACAATGGACTTCGACGCTGTCACCATCTCCCCCTACATGGGCAGCGAAACGGTGACACCATTCCTGGAGTATCCGGGCAAATTCGCCATCGTGGTAGCCCTTTCCTCTAATGGGACATCTTCCGATTTCCAGCTTGCCGAAAAGGAAGGAAAGCCTCTCTATCAGGTAGTTATGGAGAAGATGATGTCCATCTCTACCCCGGAGAACATGATGTTCGTGGTAGGCGCCACCAAGGCTGACAAACTTGCAGAGATCAGGCAGTTCTGCCCGGACAATTTCTTCCTGGTCCCTGGAGTGGGAGCCCAGGGAGGCAGCGCCGAAGAGGTGATTGCAAACGGCTCAAACAGCAAGGGCGGCCTTCTGATCAACTCCTCGAGGGGCATCATCTACGCATCTTCCGGCGAGGATTTCGCAGAGGCTGCAGCGAAGTCGGCAGAGAATACGGCAAGGATTTAAGAACAGCGGTTTAACTGCATTAATAAAGAGAATAAATGGAAAAAGTAATACTGACCGGCGACAGACCGACCGGAAAACTTCACCTCGGACATTATGTAGGCTCACTCAAACGCAGGGTCGAGCTCCAGAACGAGGGCGACTATGACAAGATGTTCGTTTTCATCGCCGATGCCCAGGCATTGACGGACAATGCGGACAATCCCGAGAAAGTGCGTCAGAATATCATTGAGGTGGCCCTGGATTATCTTTCCTGCGGAATTGACCCGGAGAAATGCACCCTCTTCATACAGTCGATGATTCCTGAGCTTACCGAGCTGACATTCTATTACATGAACCTTGTGACCGTGTCCAGGCTTCAGCGCAACCCTACGGTCAAGGCCGAAATCCAGATGAGGGATTTCGAGAATACCCTGCCTGTGGGCTTCTTCTGCTACCCTATCAGCCAGGCTGCCGACATCACCGCATTCAAGGGCACCATTGTTCCTGCGGGCGAGGACCAGGAGCCGATGCTGGAGCAGACCCGCGAAATAGTCCGCCGTTTCAACGGCATCTACGGCGAGGTACTGGTCGAGCCTCAGATTCTCCTGCCTCAGAACTCAGTATGCATGAGACTGCCGGGAACCGACGGGAAGGCCAAGATGAGCAAGTCGCTCGGCAACTGCATCTACCTTTCAGACAGCCCTGAAGACCTCAAGAAGAAGGTTATGGGAATGTTCACGGACCCAGGCCACCTCAAGGTCAGCGACCCTGGTAAAGTCGAGGGCAATACAGTATTCACCTATCTTGACGCATTCTCCAGACCTGAGCATTTCGCCGCATACGCACCTGACTATGCGAACCTTGAGGAAATGAAGGACCACTACAGGAGAGGCGGTCTCGGTGACGTGAAAGTCAAGAAACTCCTGCTCGCGGTGCTTGAGGAGACACTGGCCCCGATCAGGGCGAGGAGAAAGGAGTTCGAAAAGGATATCCCGGCAGTGTTCGAGATTCTCCGGAAAGGTACCGAAAAGGCCCACGAGACAGCCGCACAGACATTGTCAGAAGTAAGGAATGCAATGAAAATCAATTACTTCGATGATGCTGCCCTCATAGCCGAGCAGGCCAGGAAATACAACGGCTGAGCCGATGGAAACAATTATCTGAAGATCCGGGGGCGTCTAGTCATCAAAGCCGTCTCCGGATTCTTCAGAGAAATCATCACTGAAATCAATACCGTCCCACATCGCTTCGATTGTGCGACGGTCTTTTTTTGTCGGGCGGCCTGTCCCTCTGTCCCTCTTGACAAAAAATGTCTCGACAGGTGCCTTCAGCTTGTCCAGCTCAGACTGCGGAGTGATATTCTCGGCATACTGGGGAACCAGCTGTGCCCCGACCCTTTTCTCAATCAGGCCGGTAACCCTGTACGTATAATAGACCGCAGCCTTCCTTACCTGGATCTCATCGCCGACCTTGACATCCCGGGACGGCTTGGCATCCGCCCCGTTGACCTTGACCTTATTGCCCTTGCAGGCCTCGGAAGCCTCCGTTCTCGTCTTGAATACACGGATTGCCCAGAGATACTTGTCTATTCTGACACTGTCCATAGTGAAAAAGGGCTAGTTCAATATCGTTCCTTCATAATCCTCTCCGGGCAGAGTCGCCTCAGCCTCGGGGTCGATGTAGGCATCCGCCTCCTCTGAGCGTCTGGTGACCGCCTCGAGCAGCACAGTACCCGTTTTTCTCGGGACAAGATAATACTCCTGGACATCAGCCGGAACCAGGATTGCCTCGCCGGCATTGACAATATGCTCCTCAAGACGCCCGTCGCTCAATTTCACCTGCAATGACAGCTGCCCGCTCACTGCCACATAGACAATGAAGCCGTCGAACATGTCATTTCCGATATTGAGAGGATCGCAGAGATTGATTTTCGTCACATCCAGTTCATCCCGGGAGCACAGTCTCTCAGTAATGGCCTTACTGCCCGAGGTCCTGCCCCTGTACTGTCCCCTCTCCCTCAATCTCAATGACGGATCATAGGCTCCCATATCGATGAAATCGAAGGCTGCCTCAAGTGAAAGTTCCTCGACGTCAGTGGAGATATTGTTCTTTATACCCTCATATTCAGGTGTAAAGCCGACAGCTGCAGGCTGCTGCGAACCGTAAATCCTGAAATCCAGGTCTGAGGACTCGGTGATTTCAAGCAGGGTGACCCCATCGGCAGCGGAATGAACCAGGCCCGGAGGGATGAGAAAGACATCACCCCGCACAGGTGTCACATGATTCAGGACCTCTTCCAGGCTGCCCTGCTGACATCTTTCATAAAGTTCAGATGCCGCCAAAGCCCTTGAAAAGCCCATCTCCAGACGGCTTCCCGGCTCGGCATCAAGCACATACCAGAGCTTGAACTTGCCCAATGTGTCATACCTCTCCTCCGCTGTCCGGTCATCAGGACATACCGTGACCGGCATTTTCCCGGTTACGGAAATCTTCTTGACCATCAGCGGAAACTGCCTACCGTAATACGAATAGACATTGTCCCCGACGACTCTCTCCAGATAAGTCTCGAGTATATCCTCAAGCGAACTTTCCGCAAGCCAGCCGTTTGCGGCCACTGATTCGGCAAATCCCAGATCTCCTACAAGCAGGGTCTCACTACCCCATCCCGTATCCGTCGTCTGCGGCTCAAAGCGCAGTGGATACAGGCTTCTCTCATTCTCTCTCATTATTCGATAATATAGACATCGTCTCCCGGCGCAGCGAAATAGAATTGCTCCCGGGCGAATTCCTCAAGCGTGTCCCGGTTGTGCTGAAGCATATTGATACGTGCATCCATCTCGTCTATTTCCTTCTGATACCGCTCGATCTCGTCCTTCTGGTGCATAAGTTCAAACTTGACTTTAACCAGGTTGACCAGATTGCTCTCTCCAAGGAAAAGGATTTTGATGAAAAAGCCTATGGTAATCACTGCCAGGAACATAAATGAAAACCTATGCGGCCCGTTCAGGATATCCTTCAATTTCACCATTTCAATACGAAAATTTCTGTTTCTCTGCAAAAATAATTAAATTTGCTGAATATAAGAATAAACTGAACATGAAACCAACATTACTTGTACTTGCTGCCGGAATGGGCAGCCGCTACGGCGGATTGAAACAGATGGACGGTCTCGGTCCGAATGGTGAAACAATCATTGACTATTCCATTTACGATGCTGTGCAGGCAGGCTTCGGCAAGGTCGTATACATCGTCAGGGAATATTTCAGGGAGCAGTTCGAGCAGACGGTCCGCGAGAAATACAGCAATGTCAAATGCATTGACGGGGAGCCTCTCGAGTTTCAGTTCGTGACTCAGGAGCTCAACAAGATTCCGGAGCGTTTCACAATGAATCCGGAGAGACAGAAGCCATGGGGTACAGCGCACGCGGTGCTTATGGCAAGGGATGTTGTCAAGGAGCCATTCGCGGTAATCAATGGAGACGACTACTACGGCAAGGATTCATTCCGCATTCTCGGCGACTGGCTTCGCGCCCACGAGAACAGCGAGGGTGTCTACAGCATCGTGGGATTCGAGCTTGACCATACTCTCTCAGAGTCCGGCGGCGTGTCCAGGGGCATCTGCTCATATGATGCAGACCAGCATCTGACCAATGTCGCAGAGCACCTCAACATTGCCAAGGAGGCCGACGGCAAGGTCTACGGAGACAATTCAGTTACCGGCGAGACACATATCGAGCTCGTTGCCAATGCTCTCTGCTCAATGAACATGTGGGGATTCACTCCTGACTATTTCGAGAAGAGCGGCAGGATATTCGAGTCGTTCCTCGAGGCCAACTGCAAGGAACTCAAGAAGGAATTCTACATTCCTTACGCCATCGACTGCATGATCAAATCAGGCGAGGCGAAGACCGACGTTCTCTCCACTCCGTCACACTGGTTCGGCGTGACCTACAAGGAGGACAGGCCTGCAGTCGTTGCCAAGTTCCAGGAGTTCGCCGACAATGGCGTCTATCCTACCCCTCTGTACAGGAAATAATTCACAAAGATATCCAAAGGTGGCTGACCTCCACGGCCGGCCGCCTTTTTCATACTCTGCAACTCACATAATAATCAGCATCTCATGAAAAGGACACTGCGTCACGAAAAGAACTACGACATACTCTCCGGGCATTCACATTTCATCCCGGGGCCGGGCGGCATATTGGTATTGACAATTCTTCTGCTGGCCGGGGCCCTGCTCGGCAACGTGGTGGGCTTTATTTTCCTGCTATGCCTCCCCGGAGCCGGCCAGGATGCGATGTTGCTGATTTCCTATCCGCTGATGTTTCTGCCGCCTATGCTCTACGCCCAGAGCAAGAGCCTCCGCAGTTCAATGTTCGAAGAAGGCATCGCCCTGGACAGCGAACATTTCGGCAAGGCGGGTTTCATAGGATGCTGCGCACTGGTCATCGCCGGTACATTGGCCCTCGCCTTCACGATGGACGGCATCAACTCCCTGATGCCTCCTATGCCGGAGTGGCTTGAGACAGCATTGAACAATATGGTAGAAGGCCGCGTATGGATGAATTTTCTCTGCGTCTCGATTTTCGCACCGTTCTTCGAGGAATGGCTCTGCCGCGGAATGGTGCTCCGCGGGCTGCTGAACTTCAAGAGAAAAGGAGAGGACGGGCAGCGCGGTATAAGACCGGCATACGCCATCATTCTCTCCTCTCTGTTCTTCGGGCTGATACATCTCAACCCTTGGCAGGCACTCCCGGCATTCGCCCTCGGCTGCCTCTTCGGATATGTCTATTACAGGACCGGCTCACTGAAACTGACAATGCTGATGCATTTCACCAACAATACATTCGCATTGATTTTCAGCAATCTGGATACCTTCAAGGATGCGGAGAACTTCCTGGACATAATGTCCATCCCTGCATACATCGGAGTCGCAGCAGCCTGCATTGCAATGCTGTATTTCATAATCAGGGCATTCTCCCGCATCGAATTGCAGGACAAGACCGGCAACTGCGACAAAGTCGAAGAGGCCGAACTGATATAACATCAGGTCCGCATCCTACTCGTGGACGGCAAACCTCTGCTCCGCCAGCGCCTCGTATCTGGTCCCGGGACGGCCGTAATTGCAATAAGGGAAGATCGATATGCCTCCTCTTGGCGTAAACAGGCCTGTCACCTCGATATATTTCGGGTCCATCAGCCTGATGAGATCATTCATTATCTTGTTGACGCAGTCTTCGTGGAAATCCCCGTGGTTGCGGAAACTGAAGAGATAGAGCTTGAGGCTCTTGCTCTCGACCATCCTGCGGTCCGGGATATAGCTGATGCGGATTTCCGCAAAGTCGGGCTGCCCCGTAATCGGACAGAGGCTGGTGAATTCAGGGCAGTTGAAACGTACCCAGTAATCATTCTCAGGATGCTTGTTCTCGAAGGTTTCCAGCACCTCCGGAGCATAATCCATCTTGTAATCGGTCTTGTTGCCGAGGGACTGCAGACCCTCAAGTTCTCTTCCTTCTGACATATTTCAATGAATTGCGGCATTCCGGCAAGGGCAGTGTGCAAAGACCCTCGACGGAATGCCATAAATTATTATAAATCTGTGATTCTGAACGGATTGTATGATATATTGACATCATACTCATCCACTCCTTCGCTCTTCTTGAGAGCCTTGACGACAGCCGCTGTAACCGGCAGGATAACGATTTCGTAGCAGACCTTGAATGTCACCTGAGCAAGCATCATCATCGCAAGAGCGCGAAGCGGAGTGCCCCAGAAGACAATCGGCATGAAGATCAGCGAGTCCAGCAGTTCTCCGGCCAGCGAAGAAAGGATGGCCCTGACAGAGAAGCCCTTCCCCGAGGTTGCTACCTTCATCTTGCTCAGCACCAATGAGTTCAATGTCGAACCGGCAAGGAATGCCAGCAATGATGCTAAGGCCACCTTCGGAGCGAGACTGAAGACGTAGTTGAAGTGCTCTGCCCCGTCCCAGAATGATGCCCCTGGCAGAAATGCTACCAGCTGGCCTGTGACAGCCACGAAAAAGTTCATCGCAAAGGCAGTCCAGATGACAAGGCGTGCCTTTCGATAGCCCCAGACTTCAGTGAAGCAGTCGTTAAGGATGTAGGAAAGCGGGAAGATTACCACGGCTCCCGGCAATGTAAGTGAACCCAATGCGAAGACTTTGGTCGCAAAGAGATTGGATGCTATCAGGCATACTGTGAACAGTATGGCAAGAAGCAGAAAAGTTACAGATACTTTTTTGTTCATTTTCTTGTTTTTTAAGTGGTTAACAAGCACACTAAATTTATTCCCCCCTGCCCCCATTACGGGGGAGCGCGCTCCGGGCGCACCATCGCCTCAGGCCATCGCTTCGCATTCCTCCGCGCGGCGCCTGATGGCGCCAGCAGACTGCGTCTGCTTTAAGGTGCTCCGTAGCAAGGCTATTCGCAAATGCTACGTGCGGAATGCGCTAGGTGCGGAATGATAGCTCATTTCGCAGGACTTGCCGCCCTCGGCACTCGAGGGAGGGGCCCAAACGCAGTTTGGGAGGGCCTGGTCCGGAGAAATGAGCTATCATTCCGCCGACCAGGTTAATTCATCAGTTTAATTCTACT
>JAXDUM010000040.1:0-11827 GCA_034089285.1 Candidatus Cryptobacteroides sp. | reverse complement strand
ATTTCTCCTTTATGGAAATTCCTATGGCCTGGGCGAGATGGGTCTTTCCGAGACCAGGACCACCGAAGAGGAAGAGAGGGTTGAAAGGAGTGTTGCCGGGAGCCGATGAAATGCTTTCTCCGGCGGTGATTCCCATCCTGTTGCACTCTCCCTTCACAAGGTTGCTGAAGCAGTAAACCGGATTGAGCCTCGGATTCACCTGAATCCTCCTGAGACCGGGGAAGACAAACGGCCCGGGGGCTGCTCCTGCCGGATATGTGTTCACGGAGATGCTCTTGTTCTCCGGTACGGCGGAGTTCTGCGCCGGGAATGTCATCGGAGGCTGAACCTTTACCGGACTTGTCCTGTAGATCAGCCTGGCATCAGGACCTATGACCCTCTGCAATGATTTCTTGAGCACATTGAGATACACTTCCTCGATGTACTTCCTGTAGAAATCCGATGGGACCTCGATGGTGAGGACCGAATCCTTCAGCGAGAGCGGCTTCAACGGCTTGAACCATCGCTCGAACATCTGTGCGCCGATAACATTTTCAATGATGGTGCTGCATTCTCTCCAAATCTCTATGTGACTACCCTGCTGCATTCTATATACCTGAAGCCATTTTACGGAACTATGTCCCAGTTCTGAATAATAATATTGATAAAGTGAAAAAAAGCACCGGAATGTCAGGCGAGCCTTTTCTTCCGACGCTTTGCAAATATGGGGGAAAAATATTTTATAAAAAAATGATTTTGATATTGTATTATTAAAAAATTTTACATTTATCCGTTTGGGAATTCTGAAAACGCTTAATTTGTAAATTATTGAAATTCAATAAAATACAAAACTCAAATTACTCCTGAATATATTACAGCCTGTATTTCAATTTAGAATTATTAAAAACTAATGGTTTGTCGTTAATGCTTGAATTTCAACATTTGAAACATGAAAAATAAGGTTTTTAACAAGTATTGTCATTTAAAAAAGTGAAACCTTGAATTTCAGGTATTTTTTCGGCTCCGCTTCGATTCTTTTCACAAGACTGTCAACATCGGAGAGAAGGCTGTTCAGCGAATCATAGGCTTCCGGATCATTCACGAGCTTGCCGATGCTGCCTTCCGTGCTGTTCAATCTGTCGGAAAGGGCCTTCAGTGAAGCCACCAGACCCTGGAGATCGGCCTCAGTGAGATTCTCGGCGACTTTCCCGACATTGTCCACTGCCCTGTCCGCACCTTCGCAGATGGTGACCAGCCTGGCCGATACATCCTGCAGGTTGTCTATGAGGCTGTCAACCGATTCGGCATTGCCGGCGAGCATTCCGGAGAATCTGTCGACATTGGACAATGTCCCCTCAAGATGGGCGATGGAGGACTTCACCTTGCTCTCATCCACTGCTAGAAGTATCCGGTTAAGGTTTTCGGCAGTCGTGCCGAGGCTGTCCAGCATTCCGGAAAGCTTCTCGATGAGCGGCCCGATAAGGTTCGTGAGGGAACTTACGAGATCCGGAGCATAGCCGGACTGGAGTTCATCCTTGTTCCCGGCCATCACTGACGATGTGCCAAGGTCAATCCGGATTCCCTTCCCTCCCATCAGGTCAACGCTGTGTATGATCATTTTCGAGTCTTCCGGGATACTGATCTTTTTGAGGACGGAGATGGAGACATCGAACATCCCGGTCTCTGGATTATAGGACACCCTGGACACGGAACCGGCCTTGTATCCCTTGATTATCACAGGATTGGATGGCTCGAGGCCTTCGATTTCAGGATAATGGGATATGAGGGTGATTTCCTTGTCAAACACGTCGGAACCTCTCAGGTAATTGATGATGAGGAATGTTGACAGCAATACCAGTGCGGCGAAAACGCCGATCTTAGTCTCTCTTTTCATAACCATTCATTTTAATGTCGTGCCCTCGGATCATTTCACAGGGACAGTGTCATTGCCCCTGATCTCGACAATGAAGCTGCCTTCGAACTGGCCCCTGACTCTGCGCAATTCCTTCCTGACTTCGTCCAGATCGTCCGAGACACATATTATATATTTATATATACGTCCGTTCCATATGACTTCCGGCCTGTTGCCGCGCAATGCCGGGTCAGTGTCCTTCAGCCTCTTTCCTCCGGCCAGAATCTGTATTCCATACCGCTTTCCGGTTCCGGTCATGGACTCCCGGACGGCGGCATTGTCCTTTCCGCCCCGTTCCTCCGGCTCCTTCTGAACGGTAGAATCATCCCCGCCGGAAGCATTTCCAAGAGCGGTCTGGTCATAAGCCCTTATATATTCCTGGACTGCCTTGAGAATGCCCCTGGCTATGTTCTCGCAGCCTGTGGCCGACTTAAGCACGGCAAGGTCGGCGGCGTTGGACATGAAGCCGGCTTCCAGCAGGGCTGCCGGCATGGATGTCTTCCAGAGCAGGTAGAATGCTCCCTGGCGTATGCCCTTGCTCTCCCTCATCGGCCCTTTGCGCAGGTTCGCCTCCACCTTCTCCGCAAATCTGAAACTCTGCTCGAAGTGAACGTTCTGCATCAGCTTGAAGAAAATGAAGGATTCCGGCTTTGAAGGATTGAAATTCTGATAGGTCGTGGTATAGTCATCCTCGAGCATCATCACCGAGTTCTCTTTCTTGCACACCTCCATATTGTAGGCGTAGAGATCCCTGTTCCTGTCGGAGGACTCGCCGAGGACGAATACGGCGAAACCGTTGGTATACTTGGACTTGTTGCTGTCGGCGTGGATGGAGAGGAAGAGGTCGGCATTGTTCCTGTTGGCGATTTCAGCCCGCTTCTCGAGCGTCACGAACACGTCTGTGGTCCTCGTCATCACCACTTTGATGTCTGGACAGCTGGCCTTGAGGAGTTTCTGGAGGCGGAGGGCTATGTCCAGGTTGATATTGCTCTCGTAAGTCTTGCCGTCCGGGCTCAGGCAGCCCGGATCCTTGCCTCCGTGTCCGGCATCGATACAGATGGTCCGGAAACGCATTCCATCATTGTCACTCAGCGCATTATGCTGTGAAAACGTAAAAAATGCAACGACAGTGAGAACGACTGATGCAATATGTTTTTGCGTATTTTTCAAAATGGCCTTATATTTGTGTCTTGCAAATTTATAAAAAAATGCGATTAATCGCATATATTGGGTTGAATTGAGTTGTAATATGCATACAGGAAGGCGCACCGTGGGCAGGGTTCTGCTTGCCGCGGTGGTATTCATGATAGCCATAACTGTATCGCTTCCGGTCATTTCCCAGGACAAGAACCGGCAGAGAAGGCCTCCGAAGACATCTTTCAGCCAGGCTGTCGCTTTCAACAAGGACAGCGTTCCGCCGCTTACCGACTCGATGAAGGCCGTGATGGACTCGATTCACCTGGCCGACTCGCTTTTCAAGATCGACTCCGCAGCTCTCCAGAAAAAGAGTTCTCTGGAGATGCCGGCCTTCTCCACCGGCAAGGATTCCACCGTGGAGGTATTCAGCAACGGGCAGAGGAAAGTTTTCCTTTACGGTGACGTGACCGTCAAGTACAAGGACATGGAACTCAGCGCCGACTATATGGAGTATGACATGAATACCGGCACCGTGTTCGCCAGGGGTACTCTGGACACTCTTACGGGCGAGGTCAAGGGCCAGCCTGTGATGAAACAGGGCGGCTCCACATACTCCATGGAGGAGCTCCGCTACAATTTCAACTCCAACAAGGCCCGCATCACCAATATGATAACGCAGCAGGAGGAGGGTCTCCTGCACGGCAAGAACATAAAGATGATGCCGGACAAGTCCATAAACATCACCAAGGGGCAATACACTGTCTGCGACCTCGAGCATCCGCATTACTATCTGCATCTTACAGCTGCGAAAGTCATCACCAAACCGTCCCAGAAGACGGTTTTCGGCCCGGCATATCCCGTAATCGAGGATGTCCCGATGCCGCTCGCGCTTCCTTTCGGATTCGTTCCGAAGAGGCCCAATAGGGCTACTGGACTGCTGATGCCGACTTTCGGCGAGGAGAACTCCAGAGGTTTCTATCTCAGGGATCTGGGAATGTATTTCGTTTTCGGAGACTATCTGGACCTCTCCGTGACGGGCGATATCTACACCCTGGGCTCATGGGCGGTGAACGTGAATTCCAGGTACAAGGTAAACTACAAGGCCAACGGAAACCTCTCGTTCAACATGTCCAACGACCAGACCGGAGAACGGGGCAGCACCGACTTCTTCCAGACCAGGAACTTCGGCCTGAGATGGTCCCACACGCAGGATTCCAAGGCTCATCCGGGAACCACATTCAGCGCATCGGTGAGCTTCTCCAGCCCGTCCAACAGCAAGTACAACTCCACGTCCATCAACGAAGCCCTGCAGAATCAGACGTCTTCCTCCATTTCCTACAGCAAGAACTGGAACGGAAAGTTCAACCTTTCCATCAACGCCCTGCACAGCCAGAACTCGAGGGACAGTTCGTATTCATTCACATTGCCTAACCTGACATTCTCGGTGACGAGGTTCTATCCTTTCAAGAGAAAGAACAGAATCGGCAAGGAGAAATTCTACGAGAAGTTCTCCCTCGGATACAGCACCACCCTCCAGAACAAGGTGGCGTTCAAGGTTTCCGACCTCAAGGAGCCGGGCTTCCTGGACAGGTTCCAGAACGGCATGACCCACAATTTCCAGATCGGACTGCCGAACTTCACCATTGCGAAATACCTGAATTTCACTCCGGGCATCAGCTACGGAATGAACTGGTTCTTCCGCAAGACCGAATATGAGTTCAATCCGGAGACCAACAAGGTGGAGGCGCAGACCGGTGGACAGTTCAGCCACTTCGGCATTTCGCAGACATACTCCGGAAGCCTCTCCATGAGCACCAGGCTCTACGGTATGTTCAATTTCGGAAAGGCCCACAAGATACAGGCCATCAGGCACGTGGTCTCCCCTTCCCTCTCATTCTCGTTCAGCCCTGAGAAGGGAACCTACATGAACGGATGGAGGACATTGAACTACACCGACACTCTCGGCGTGGCGAAGACCTACGACTACAACATCTACAGCGGCCAGATCTATTCGCCTCCGGGAAAGGGCAAGTCCGCGACCATGAGCATTTCCATCGGAAACAATCTCGAGGCCAAGGTCCGTGACCTCAGGGACACCACCGGAGCGGGCGTGAAGAAGGTCAAGCTCATCGACCAGCTGAACCTCAGCACGGGGTACAACTTCCTTGCTGACTCAATGAGAATGAACAACATAGGCATCACGATGTCCACTTCCGTATTCGGCAAGCTCGGCATCAGCGCCAATGCCAATTTCGATCCGTACGCCATCGATGAGAAAGGTCGCCGCTACAACAAGTTCAATGTTGTCGCCGAGGGCTGGAGAAAGCCTCTCAGGCTGACGGCCGCCAGTGCGTCCCTCTCTTATTCCCTCTCCGGAAAAGGTGCCGTGAACGGCAATGACGGTTCGAAATCCCCGGGAGGCAGTGAAGGAGGCGGCCAGAATTCGGCCGACTATTACAGGAGAATTTATTACCATCCGCTCACGGGCGAGTATATCCCGGGAGGATGGCTTTACTATACGAATCCGAATGTGCCATGGTCGGTGAATATCAATTATTCATTCTCCTACAACCGGTCGTACCAATATACTAACAATCAGTTGATTAAGAACAACCGCTTCACACAGACCCTGGGATTGAGCGGCAATGTCAAGCTCACCCCGAAGATGAGTCTCAACATGACCACCGGTTTCGACCTTATGGCAATGAAGATGACCACGACACAGCTCAGTGCCACATACGACCTGCACTGTTTCAATATCTCCGTTTCCTGGGTCCCTACTGGTACCTGGCAGTCCTGGAGTTTCAGGATTGCGGCCAATGCGGCTGCACTTTCGGACCTTCTCAAATTCAAGAAGAGTACAAGTTACTGGGACAGGTAGGGTAAGATTTGGAAGTTTGAAATCATTTTCATAAATTTGCGAATCCAATCGGGAATTCTTTGTCCCGATTCTGTTTCATCCATCCGGTAATAATTTCGCAGCTATCGCTGCATTAAAACAATCATATATGCCACATACTCTCGTAGAGTTGAATCAGATGAACGAGGAGCAGTTGCGCTCACTCGGCAATGAATTGAAAATCAAGAAGTACAAGGATCTAAGCTTAATGGACCTCGCTTTTGCGATATTGGACGAGGAGGCGAAGATAGCCTCCAGGCAGCCGGATCCGGAGCCTCAGAAGAAGAGGCGCGGAAGACCTCGCAAGGAAGAGGCTGAAAAAGATGGGGAAAAGCAGGCAGAGAAGGCAGAAAAGCCTGCCGACAATGCTGAAAAGCCTGCCAAGAGAACCCGGAAGGCAAAGCCGGAGGCAAAATCTGCAGACAAATCTGAAAACAATGATGCCGACAAGGCAGCGAAACCGGCCGATAATGCAGAGCCGGTGAATAGTGACAAGCCGAAACAGAAAAGGGGCCGCAAGTCAAAGACCGAGACACCTGCTGCAGAACCGGCCGTGGCCGAGGTGAGGGAAGGCGACGCAAACAGTCAGCAAAAGGCAGACGATGCCCCTGCAGCCCAGCCTCAGAAGAAGGAGGAACTTGTATATACAGACAGGCACAAGATCGTTCTCCCTCCTCTTCCTCCGAAGATAAAGAAGCCTAAGAACGGACAGCAGAACGGTCAGCAGAATGCAGCCCAGAACGGCGGACAGCCTGATCAGGGCCAGAACAGTCAGAACACGCAGAACGGGCAGAACAACCAGAACGGAAAACAGAATGGCGGTCAGCAGAACCGTCCGCAGCCTAAGCCTAAATTCGAATTCGAGGGCACTGTACAGGCTACCGGAGTGCTGGAGATAATGCCTGACGGATATGGCTTCCTCCGCTCTTCGGATTACAACTATCTCAACTCCCCTGACGATATCTACGTATCACAGAGCCAGATAAAGTACAATGCGCTGAAGAACGGCGATACCGTGACAGGCGAGATCAGGCCTCCGAAGGAGGGTGACAAATACTTCCCTCTCGTAAAGATTACCTATATCAACGGACGGTCTCCGGAATTCATCAGGGACAGGGTTCCTTTCGATTTCCTGACTCCGCTCTTCCCGGATGAGAAGTTCAATCTCCTCGGACAGGGTCACGAGCGCGATCTTTCCTGCCGTATCGTGGATATGTTCACTCCTATCGGAAAGGGACAGAGGGGCCTTATCGTGGCCCAGCCTAAGACTGGTAAGACTATGCTGCTCAAGTCCATAGCCAATGCCATCGCGGACAATCACCCTGAGGTTTACGAGATTGTGCTCCTGATTGACGAGCGCCCTGAGGAGGTTACGGACATGAGCCGCAGCGTGAAGGCCGAGGTGGTCGCTTCCACATTCGACGAGCCGGCCGAAAGACATGTGAAGGTAGCGAACATGGTCCTTGAAAAGGCCAGGAGACTGGTTGAATGCGGACACGACGTTGTCATTCTCCTTGACTCCATCACAAGGCTTGCAAGGGCCTACAACACGGTTCAGCCTGCGTCCGGAAAGGTACTCACCGGCGGTGTGGACGCCAATGCCCTCCAGAAGCCTAAGAGGTTCTTCGGTGCAGCCAGGAACATCGAGGGTGGCGGTTCTCTCACGATTCTCGCAACGGCCCTGACCGAGACCGGCTCCAAGATGGACGATGTCATTTTCGAGGAGTTCAAGGGTACAGGCAATATGGAGCTCCAGCTTGACAGGACATTGTCGAACAGGCGCATCTTCCCTGCCGTGAACGTCATTCTTTCCAGCACGAGGCGTGACGACCTTCTCTACTCACCTGATCAGGCGCAGCGTATCTGGATTTTGAGGAAACTGCTTGCTGAGATGAACCCGACAGAGGCAATGAACTTCATGATCCAGCTCATGGACCAGTACAAGACCAATGCCGACCTTCTGGACAATATGAACAAGGTTTCTCCGAAGGATGCCAAGAACTACGATTATTAGTATCAAGCGGATCATGCTGACGGTTCTTGCCGTCATTTCCGCATTTTCCTGCAATGTCAACAATCTGCCTCACGAAATCGATGAGGCAGAATCGTTTATACGGCATGACCCGGCACGGGCAAAGGCCATTCTTGAAGATGCTTCAAGGTACCGGAAAGGAAATCGCCGCGAAAGGGCGTCCTGGTGTCTTATGAATGTCTGGGCCAAGTACAATGCTTATGACAATGATCTTTCGCCGGAGCAGCTCGATACTGCCTGCACTTTCTTCCTGCGGCATGGTTCGCATCTTAGAAAGGCGCAGGCTTACTATTTGAGAGGAGCTGTGCGTCAAGAACTTAAGCTTGGCAAGGAGCCGGAATGGCTGGATGATTTCAACCGGGGCTGCCACGAGGTGGAGAAGACCCAGGACTGTTATCTCGCCACGATGCTGTTCAACCGCTACGGTACCGAGATGAATCTCAGGAAATGGTACGAGGATGCCATTCCGGCCTTCGAAAAATCCATTGAATACGCACAGAAGGGAGGGCTGCCGTCATTTGCCGTCACTTCTATGATCAATCTTTCGCATTCGTACCTTTTCCTTGGGGATGTGGAAAGGAATTGGGACAATGCCATTGAAACTGCCCGGAAGGCATTGGCAATAGCGGAGGAAAGCGGCAGCGACGATTCAATATCACGCGTATTGTCGACTCTTGCCGTCTGCTGCAGCCGCGCGGGAGAGACTGAAAAGGCTCTGGAATACTCCAGAAGGTCAATATTGATGCAGGAGAAGCTTTACAATGCGGGTGTGAGGAAGGAATTGCCGCGGTACAATACCCTGGCCGATGCTTTCAGGAAGAACGACATGGCTGATTCTGCATTGTTCTATGCTTCAAAATGTTACGGAAGCAGGGATGTTACTTCAAGGCTTACTGCGTATCAGATTTCCTATATTGTATATCGGGATCTTCTGCAGGACAATGAGAATACGGTCAAGTACATGTCTCTGTATCAGGAGATTAAAAATGCTCAGATCGAATCCCAGAACAACGGCAAGGTCGTCGTGAATGCTCTCAAGCTGGAGCAGGAGGAGGCGGATGGCGCCAAATTGAGGATGGGTGTCGTGATTGGCTGCATTCTTCTGGTCTGCATTGCCCTTATTGCTGTGCTGAGGTATTATTTTCATCTTTCCACTCACAAGACGGAGGAATTGGCTGCGGCTGAGGAGAAGGTTGAAAAAGTAAGTACGGAGCTCATCGACAGAGACAGTCTTGTGGCTTCTCTGCGGAAGGCTCCGCACTATCTTGACGACAATGAATGGAACAGGATTGTCGTTCTTGTGGACAAGGTTTATGATGGCTGGTGCACTTCCCTGGCCTCGTCCGGGCTTACCCAGGGCAATATCCGGATAGCCTGCCTTGTCCGTCTCGGTTTCACTACTTCCGAGTCTGCCGTCATCATGGGGATTTCACCGGCATCGGTGACCAAGGCTAAGCAGCGGCTCAAGAGCAAGCTATCCTGAATTAACTGATTACCAGACTTTTACTCTGTTCTCCGGAGCGACGTAAAGCGAGTCGCCAGGCTGGATGTTGAAGGCATCGTACCAGTAGTCGCACTGTGCGAGCGCACCGTTGACGCGGAGTCTTGCAATAGAGTGTACATCCATCATTGTGAGATACCTGAGGATTTCCTCGCTGGCGGTGTCGGCCCATACGTTGGCATAGGAGAGGAAGAATCTCTGCTCAGGGGTGAAGCCGTTGTCGGTGTCAAGTCTGCCGTGTTTCTGCTGCCACATCTGGAAGGCTTCGTAGGCGATATTGAGTCCGCCGTGGTCGGCGAGGTTTTCTCCGAGGCAGAGGGCTCCGTTGGCTTTGAGTTCGCCTGGGATTACCCAGAGTGAATTGAAGAATTCCACCATCTGGGAGCAAGGCTTGCTGAATCCTTCGGTATCGGCTTCGGTCCACCAGTCGGAGAGGTTGCCGTCCTTGTTGTATTTACGTCCCTGGTCGTCGAAGCCGTGTGTCATTTCGTGTCCGATCACGACTCCGATTGCACCGTAATTGGCTGCAGCATCGGCTGTTATGCTATAGAGAGGTGGCTGGAGGAAGCCTGCAGGGAAGCAGATTTCATTTGTGGTCGGATTGTAGTATGCATTGACCATCTGGGCCGGCATGTGCCACTCGTCGGTATCGACAGGCTTGTTGTATTTCTTATTGTAGCTGAGTTCCCAGTAGAATTTGCGGGCAGCCCTGATGTTGTCGTAGAGGGTGAGTTCAGGATCGACGGTGAGTCCGCTGATGTCGTCCCATTTGTCAGGATAGCCGACCTTGACTTTGTAGGCGGCAAGTTTGTCGAGGGCTATTGCCTTGGTGGAGTCGCACATCCAGTCCTGCTTCCTGATGATTTCTGCAAGGGATGCCTGGAGATTGGATATCATTTCGAGCATCTCGGCCTTGGCCTCTTTCGAGAAGTATCTCTTGACATACATCTGGCCTACAGCGTCGCTCATGAAGTTGTCCACGAGGGACTCGGCCATTTTCCACCTTGGGGTCTTCTGCTGGACTCCGTAGAGTTTCTTGTTGAAGTCGAAGTTTTCGTCGGTGAAGTCGTCGGACAATACTGATGATGCTCCGGAGATGAGCTGCCAGCGGTAAATGTCCTTGAGGTCTTCGAGGGATGCGGTCATAAGGATTTCACAGGCTTTTGCAACCGGTTCAGGCTGACCGAGATCCACTTCCATTGTGAGGTTGTATCTGTAGTTGTCGAGGTACGTTCTCCAGTCGAATCCGCCGCAGATGGCAGTGAGGGAATCTACTGTCACCTTGTGGTAGTTGGCGTCAGAGTCGCGCTGCTTTTCCATTGAATAATAAGGTTCTGCGATGGCGGTCTCGATGGCCCAGATTCTTTCCATCTTGTCCCTGGACTCTTCTGCGCCGTAACCTGTGAGGACGAAGAGGCGTACCATATGCTCTTTCATGGCTTCCCTGATCATTGTGTTCTGCGGGTCGTCGCTGAGGTAGTAGTCTCTGTTTCCGAGGGATAGTCCGTCCTGGCTGATGCATACGATGTTGTTCCTGGAGTCTTTCTCGTCAGCGCCGACGTAGATGCCGAAGAGAAGGTTGTCGTGCTCTCTGGCGCAATGTGCGAGCAGGTCCTCCCTGGTCTGGATGGCGTCGATTTCGGAAATGTGTGCGCGGAGTGGCGCTGCTCCTTCGCTGTTGAGACGGACCGAGTCCATCATCATGTTGTAGAGGTCACCGATTTTCTGCTCGATGCTGCCTTTCTTGTTCTCGCCTGCGGCAATGTCCTGGATGAGGGCTGCAAGGGCCTTGATGTTGTCATCCTGAACCTTTCCTACGGTTCCCCACATAGGATACTCCTTTGGCTGCGGGTTGAGTTCAGCCCAATGTCCTGTGGCATATCTTGCGAAATCGTCGCCTGCGCGGACGGTGGTGTCCATGTAGGCGTAGTTGATGCCGGCGTTCTTGACCGGTGTTCTCGTGCATCCTGCCGCTAGCAGCAAGGTGCAGATTGTCAGAAGTTTTGCTTTCATATTTATTATTAGTGCATTTGTTTTTCGCTGCATTATTCTGTATCTGTTTTTCTCTGCTCCGGCGCTCCCGCCTGAAAGCGCTATTGAAATTTTCCGACGGCAAAGTTACACTATATTTAGATATGTTGTACTTTTTCGATGTGGACAATGCAAAATTATATATGACTGGTAATTAACATGTTAAGAAACGTCCACGTGGACATCATCATCAAAAGGTCTGAAAATCCGCCGGATTGTCATTGCTGACTGGGCTACAGAATGGGGTACCGGAATTGAACGTGGCGGCCGGAATGGTACCTCATTTAAGCAGACGAAGTCTGCAGGCGCCATCAGGCGCCGCGCGAAGGAATGCGA
>JAXDUM010000039.1:0-7600 GCA_034089285.1 Candidatus Cryptobacteroides sp. | reverse complement strand
CAGCTCTTCATATTTCACCTTGTTGAAACGGAAGAGGAAGGCTTCTTTCTTCTGCGAAGGGTTTACTGTCTCATCCATCTGTTCCAGCATACCGATGCGCTTCATCTTGTTGTAGAAGTTACGGCGGTCGAATCGCACATCCAGTATGGCCTCGTAGAGGTTCTGCAATTCCTTGATGGTAAACTCTTCGGGTAACAGTTCAAAGCCAATGGGTTCAAAGTGTATCTGCTGGCGCAATGCCTGTTCAGCCTTGCGGAGTATCTGGTCGTGGTCGAAAGCCAACTGCGGCACTTCGTCCAAGGCAAACCATCGCGCATCAGCAGCATCGTCGCCACCCTTCACCTCCTGCATCCTCACCAATGCATAGTAGGCAATGGTGATGACACGCTCACGAGGGTCACGCTGTGGCGCAGTGAATGTATGGAACTGACGGATGTATGCACCCTCCAGACCTGTCTCTTCCTGCAATTCACGCAGCGCACCCTCCTCAGCACTTTCGTCCATCTGCATGAATCCACCCGGAAAAGCCCATCGCCCTTTGAAAGGTTCGATGCCTCGCTGCACCAAAAGCACTCTCAGTTTTGTACCGTCAAACCCAAAGATGACACAGTCCGTCGTTACACTCGGATGGGGGTACTTATAGCAGTATTTCAACTCTTCATCTGCCTTGTCAATCTTATCCATACACCATTTGCGTTAAAATTACGCTACAAAGGTAATGTGTTTATTCTGAATGACAAAATTTTTTGTGTAAAAAATACGCAAGAGAAGCGATTCCCCTTCAAAAACACCACAATTTACTGTCTTTTCAGCAGCTTTTTCCTTGCCGCACATGCCAATATCGATTATAACATCTGCATTTTCTAGCGACGTATCATGGTTATCCCATTCCTCCTCGGTCATCAAATTAATTTCGCTTGGAAATTGCAGCCAACAGCAGGCCGTGTTGTTTATCGAGGCTATACTGCCACCCCCGCCCATCCAGAAGTTTTCTCTTCCTGCTGGTGTCTGCCCCCACAACCTATTAAGGTGATGAAAGCAATGATAGCATATAATTGCACTAATCTCAAAATCTTCTTGGTAAAAATCGACGCTAATCTCAAAATTACGGCTGCACAACTTCAATCTTGTTTAATAGACTCAACATTTTTGAGCAATATTTGTTTATTGGAATAAACATCTGTAATATTGCAGAAAGACAAGGGCAAGGCCGCTCTCGCGGTAGATGACATCGATATGGCAGCCGGCAACAAAATTCCCCTTTGGGCTTTTGGATTCCTATACTGATCTTTACACCTTACACATAGTCTAAAAGAACAAGCCTTGATTCAGGAAAGAACTCAATGCCGTCCGAAGGGCCTTCGAGGCCCTACAACCGGCGGCCTAAATCACTTGCGAAACTTAAGTCATCATTATCTTTGACAGACCAATCACAACGCAGGTTCCAGCGTGCTCAAGGTCGGAACAGTTCTGAAAACACTCAAGGCGGGACCCGCACGGGCCTCGTCTTTTTTGGTGGCGGGTGCAGGGATGGAAAAGTAGGGTCAAACGTCCGGTGGACGTTTGCAGCGAGCAGCCGACGGCAGTCGGACCGGACAGTAGCCGTAGCTATGTGACTGATGAGGGAGGAAATATGGACCAAAAAGATTTTCAAAGATGATGCAGGTTAGTTTTTGAGGATTACTTAGTCTGAAGAGGAAGTACTTCGCATCTCGTATACCTCCTCCCCCGAGGGGATTTCCGCACCTCTGCCGGCAGACCATTCCCGTGGCCTTCCGCGCACATCATCCAAGCAGGTATTTCAGCGTGGTCGCTCGTGAAATTCATACAGACATAGCTGTTCAGCGGGTTGCACGCATAATTCTTATGGCAGACAGCATAGGGTGACCTCTCGTGAAATTCATCTAGGCAGGTTGATGCCATCAGGAGGCACTGTGAGCTATGCTGCCAGCCTGGATGAGGCCATTTCCGCTACATCTAGGCAGGGGAAAGCCAATACAGATAGATGTGGAGGGGTATCCCTGCCTGGATGAATTGCACGAAGGCCATTTTCTCTGTCATGTGAGCTATGTCGGGTTAAAAGGCTGGCGGACCTTCTGCGCTATTCAGCATGGACGGTTCCCTCCTAGGACCCCGGACCTTCCGTGATTTTGGTTTCTCGCGTGGAAGGCTGTTGCTTCCATGTATGAAATCTGGTGAAGCAGCGTCGTTTATCCTGCATCGTGGGGATGCCTGCCGGATGACAATCTCGTGACATTCACCTGGCCGGGGGCACCCCCGCTACAGGTATCTCTGAAGCAGTTTTTGGAAATTTTGCCGGCCAGGTGAACACTTTTCGATGCCACCTGGCCGGGCAATGTGCCCTACAATGCCTTCAGGGGCAGGTCGGCCGGCCAGGTGAATGTCACGAGGATTTTCCCACCCCAAAATGGAAATTATTCAAACGTCTACGGTGACGGGATTGGGCAATTCTACTACAAATTGCAAGGAAAACAAAAAACAACCGGCTGTAAAACAACCAGTTGTCAATTTTAGTAGCGGGGGAAGGACTCGAACCTCCGGCCTCCGGGTTATGAGCCCGACGAGCTACCAACTGCTCTACCCCGCGATGTTTTGGTTTTGCAAAGATACGCATTATTTCTTTCAAAACAAATTTTTCTGGAAAATATGATGATTTTATCCGTAATTTTCTGCAGAGAGCATGCAACTTGGTGAAGTCTGGAGGTGATGACGGCAGCCAGTCGGGAGCTACCGTTTCCGGTCAGTGAGTGCCATGAAAGTCACGGCGAAGAGGGTGAGGGTGACACCCACTATCACATTGAGGGTCAGAGACTCATTGAAGAAGATGCAGCCGACTGCGATGGCGGTGACGGGTTCGGCGACGCCCAGGACAGAGGTTTTGGTCGCACCGATGAGCCTGGTGGAGGCGGCGAGACAGAGCAACGACATCAGGGTCGGGAAAATTGCGAGTCCGAACAGGCATAGCCAGCAGAGCCAGCCGTGTACACCTGCCAGCAGGTCTCCGCCGGAGGAAAGGCCATGGCCAAGAAACAGCATGGAGCCGAACAGGAGGGCGTAGAAGGTCAGGACGTGATTGGAAACGGTTCTGAGACGGCGGCTTCTGTTCACGATGATCAGGTACATCGCATAGACCAGAGCGGAGGCTCCGGCCAGAAGAAGGCCGACGGCGTTGAAGGAGACTCCGGATGAAGGGAGGCTCAGGATAATGACTCCGGCAAATGTCAGGATGATGGAGAGCCAAACCTGCCAGGTGGGATAGACCTTGAGAATGACCATTATCAATGCCACAAGGACGGGATAGAGAAAAACTATCGTTGTGGCCAGGCCGGCCGGGATGTAGTTGTAGGAGAAGAACAATGTTGCGCTGCTGAGGGCGAAAAGTATGCCGAGGATTACGAGGCGGACGGTCTGTGCGGCATTGATGCGGAGGGATTCTTTACGGGAGACGAGCCAGATTCCGAGGATGAGCACCGCCAGCAAGTATCTGAAACTCAGCATTGTGTCAATGGAAACGCCCATCTCGAGCAAGGGCTTAGCGAAAAGCGGATTGAGGCCGTAGGTCACGCCTGTGACAATGCCGGCAATGTATCCGAGTATGGTGTTGCGCCTGCCGGAACCGCTGCCCGCACCGTCCACTGTACCGCCAGCAGCAACGCCCGGAGCCTCGCTACCTTCCACGCCAGAAGCACCGCCACCATCCACGCCGCCAACCAGGCTCCCGGACTCCCCCTCAAGCTCCTCCATGACTACCTCGCAGCAAAAAACGCCTTCATTCCCTCCAGATCATCCTTCGCGAACGTCTTCTGCTCGCCGGAAGAAAGATTCTTGAGGTTCACAATGCCGGAAGCAGCCTCATCGCCGCCATTGATCGACACGAAAGGAATCCCCTTCCTGTCGGCGTAGTCAAACTGCTTCTTCAATTTGCTCTTGTCCGGATAAATCTCGCAGGCAACTCCGGCCTCACGCAATGACTTCACTACAGGGATAATGTAGGAGAGCGCCTCGGCATCCATATTGGCGAAAAGAACGGTGGCCGAACAGGCAATGTCCTTCGGGAACTTGTCCAGGCCCTTCAGCACATCGTAAATCCTGTCAGCACCGAAAGAAATGCCGACTCCTGACATTCCAGGGAGGCCGAAAATGCCGGTGAGATTGTCATAACGTCCTCCGCCACAGATACTTCCGATGGCGTAGTCCAATGCCTTCACCTCGAAGATGGCACCGGTATAATAGTTCAGGCCGCGGGCCAGTGACAAATCCATCTCGACTTTCTGCCCGACACCTGCCGCCTCGATGAAACCGAATAGATCAGCAAGTTCGTCCAGGCCCAGGAGACCGGTCTCCGAAACGATGCCGGAAGCGGACTTGCCCTGCATCAGGCCCCTCATTGTCTCTATCTTTTCAGCCGTCGTGCCCTCAAGCAGGAGCACAGGCTCGATCACGGCCACAGCCTGGTCGGTCAGTCCCCTCTCCTTCATCTCGGCCTCGACCGCCTCAAGGCCAATCTTGTCAAGCTTGTCAATCGCCACCGTGATGTCAGTCACCTTGTCCGGGAAACCGGCAATCTCGGCAAGACCCGTGAGGACCTTCCTGTTGTTGATCTTGATGGCCACATTGATTCCGAACTTGGTAAATACACGGTCAACTATCTGCACCAGCTCCAGTTCATTGAGCTGAGACTTGCTTCCGATCACATCCGCATCGCACTGGTAGAACTCGCGGTAGCGGCCCTTCTGAGGCCTGTCAGCACGCCATACCGGCTGAATCTGGAAACGGCGGAACGGAAAGGCGATCTCATTCTGGTGCTGAACCACGTACCTGGCGAACGGCACGGTAAGGTCATACCTGAGACCCTTCTCGCAGACCTTCATTGACACCTTGTTGCTGTTCAGGGAGCCGTCCTCATTCCTGCACTCCTCGAAATCTACTCCGGAGAATGCGTCTCCGCTGTTCAGTATGCGGAAAAGCAGCTTGTCGCCCTCGTCGCCGTACTTTCCGAGCAATGTCGAAAGATTCTCCATCGCTGGAGTCTCGATCTGGACATAGCCGTAAGTCCTGTAAACTGAGCGGATTGTATCGAAAATGTAATTCCTGGCGGCCATCTCTTCCTGGCCGAAATCCCTGGTGCCTTTCGGTATTGAAGGTTTCATAAACAACTGCGTTCTAAATTAAATCCTGCGAAATTACTAATTATTGACGAAGAAGAAAAAAATATTGCCGTTTGAATCCCAAAAATACCTACCTTTGTGAAAATTAGGAATCAAGATGAAAGACTTTTTGAAAATGACATTGGCCGTGCTGGCCGGCCTCTTCATAGCAGGAATCCTCGGATTCATGCTCTTTTTCGGCTTCATTGGCACTCTGGCGTCACTGGGAAGCTCCACTCCAGCCATGCCTCGCTCCGGAGTTCTTTTTATGGACATGTCCAGGATTTCCATTGCCGAGCAGACTCAGGAAACCGACCCGATGGCGATGATCCAGGGACAGGACATCAGCATTATAGGCCTCTGGGATGCCGTGAAGGCCATCGAGAAGGCTGCTTCCGACCCAGCGGTGCAATGCATTTATCTCAAGGCGGACGGATTGTCAGCCGGCGGAATCGCCCCTGTGGAGGAGCTCCGTCAGGCCCTCGGGGATTTCAGGCTTTCAGGCAAACCGGTTGTCGCATACACTGAAAATCCGGGCACAGGCAGCTATTACCTCGCATCCGTGGCAGACAAGATCTACATGGGCAGCTACAAGGGCGGCTCCAACATGATGGTGGGCGTAGGAACGCAGATGATATTCCTCAAGGACCTTCTCGACAAGCTCGGAGTCAATGTCCAGCTCATCCGTCACGGCAAATTCAAGTCAGCCGGCGAGATGTACATCAAGAGCAGGCCGAGCGAGGAGAATCTTCTCCAGACAAGGGAAATGGTCAATTCAATGTGGGACGGAATGGCCGAGTCAATATGCTCCAGCAGGGAAATCAGCCGCGAGGATTTAGACGGAATGATAGACAATCTCAAACTCAATACCCCGGAGGACTTCCTCGCATGCAGGCTCGTGGACGAACTTCTCACAAAAGAGGAGCTCAAGGAGAAATTGGCTGTCCTGGCAAAGGAGAGCAAATATGAGGAAGTGAAATTCATCAGTCTCAGAGACTATGTCAATATCAATGCACAGACAGTCTCCAAGGCCAGACGCAAGATTGCCATTATCTACGCCGAAGGCGAAATCATAGACGGCTATGACAAGCAGGAAGTGGCAGGAGACAGGTTTGCAGGGATAATCTCCTCTGTCAGAGCTGATTCCACTGTAAAGGCAGTTGTACTCAGGGTGGCATCTCCGGGAGGAAGCGTTGCAGCTTCAGAGAAAATCCGCACTGAAATCGACCTTCTCCGCAAAGTGAAGCCTGTCATCGCCTCCTACGGCAATTATGCCGCTTCCGGAGGATACTGGATTTCCAACAGCTGTGACAAGATCTTCTCTGACAAGAGCACATTGACCGGTTCCATCGGCGTGTTCAGCATGATCCCGGACTTCAGCGGCACGGCAGAGAAGGTATTCCACGTCGGAGTCACCAATGTAGGCTCAAGCAGACACAGCGACATGTACTCCCTCACCCGACCTCTCGATGCGGAGGAGACGGCCTATATGCAGAGATCGGTTGATGACATCTACGAGGCCTTCCTCGAAAATGTCTCGGCAGGACGCGGAATGGACAAGGCTGAGATAGATGAAATCGCACAGGGACGTGTCTGGACAGGTTCGGACGCCCTGAAGATAGGTCTCGTGGACGAAATCGGAACATTGGCCGATGCCGTGAGGTACGCGGCCATCGCGGCAGGCGACGCCGAATCCGACCTCAGCACCTGGAACATTGCAGCATACCCGAAGCCAATGACCACTCTCGACATAATCCTCGAGAATCTGACAGGCAGCACCGACGCCCTGGCCGGAACACCGTTTGAGTCAGTGGGCAGGGCCTTCCGCAGCTGGGATGCAACATCCACTGGAAAAGTCTATGCAAGAATGCCTTATATAATGGAAATCAAATAATTTCAACGGACATCCAGGTAAATGACGGATTGGGACGAGTCTGAAATCCTGACCGCCTCGTCAATCCTGCAGAAGAATGAGCCGGAAGAGTAACCGCAGACAGCTGCGACACGCTCTCCGGCTTTTTCATTGCCTGAAACCGCATTTGAAACAGAACCGGGACCGGACGCATTGCCCGAAGCCGCAACCGTGCCGGCAAGTTCAGGCGACACCACCACAAGAGCCCTAGACTTGGCCTCCCTGCCGATCTTCAGGTCGGTGAAAATGTCGCTGAGCTTGCGCTTCCCCTTCATTCCCATCGGCCTCATCCAATCCCCGCTCCTCCAGGTCCTTACAATGAACGGCATCTTCAACGCCCCGGAATCAAATGCCAGAATGCCGCGTGCAGCCAGATCCCGGGCCTTGGATACAGGGTCCTCCCCCGCCGCCTCCGTGCTGACACTGAAGCGCATACCGTCAAATTCATATCTTCCATCCGTCCTGACCACGGAGCAGGACTCGTTTTCCGACAACATTCCGGAGAACGGTCCTGAGGCAG
>JAXDUM010000038.1:0-16424 GCA_034089285.1 Candidatus Cryptobacteroides sp. | reverse complement strand
TGCAACTGTTACAGGTTCCGGCACCCTGAAACTTCAGGGCGACTCCTTCTTCATGAACGGGGACGGCCTGGAAATCTGGTGCGACGGCAAGTCAAGATGGACTCTTGACCGTGCCGCCGGGGAAATGGTGATAGAGGCTGTGGAAGACTTCGAAGCCGGGATTGCCGCAGCTGACCCGGCCATCATCCTTTCCTCGCTGGACACTCATTTCAAGGTGAAGTCATCTGTCCGGGAATCAGACATCGAGAAGGTGTCCCTCGACCCGGTTTCAGGTGCTCTCGGAATCGCCGACCTTGCAATATGGTTCCGCCGTGAAGCAGGTCTTCCTGTGCTTTCCAGGGCAAGGGCGACAATGGGTGACGGTACAATGCTGGAGTTCACCTTCAAGTCCATGTCCTGGTCGGACAAAGTCCCTGAGTCTGAGTTTTCCTTCGATATGTCCAAGGCTCAGAAGTCGTGGATAATCACTGACTTACGATAGAGAAACCGGAGGATGCCCATTCCTGCATTTCTCCGTTTTCATCAGAATATATGAGGTAGCCCTCGATTCTTCCGGCATTGCCGAGAATGAATTCCCGAGCTGCCTCCATTCCGATTACCATACAGTAGGTGGCGTAAGCATCCGCATCCGCGGCATTGGGAGCTACGATTGTCGCGCTGAGGAGATTGTGCTCCACGGGCCAGCCTGTCCTCGGGTCAATTGTGTGGGAGTATTTGCGCCCGTCCCTGACATAGAACTTCCTGTAGTTGCCGGACGTGACTATGCCGCAGGCCTTTCCGCCGGACTCCCAGACTCCGTCCAGGTCGGCTCCGGGGCTGTTGTTCCCGTCCACGGGGCGGTCGATACCGATTTTCCAGGGCTTCCCGGCAGGGTTGACTCCCTCGCAGTAAATCTCACCTATGTCCACCAGCATATCCTTCACACCCATCCCGTGAAGGTAGGACGCCACCTTGTCGCAGCTGTAACCCTGGGCTATGGCATTGAAATTCAATACAGGAAGCGGTCCCGGTTCAAGAAGGAGGTCATTCCCGGAAAACAATCCCTCCGGGATGGCATTCCTGAGCCTCTTCATCCCGCAGGAGGCCAGTGTCGCCGCCACGGCATCGCCGGAAGGCAGGGAATCCCTTGTGAATCCGAAGCCCCAGATATTGAAAAGCGGTCCCGAGGCGACGTCCAGGGCCCCGCCGGTTTCCTCGTAATAGCCGTAGGCCTTGCCGTACATTTCGCGGAACATCCCGTCCGCAAAGACGGTTTCACCGGCATTGAAACGGCTGAGTACTGAACCTTTGTTGTATCCCGACAATGTGGTGTCGATGGCATTCAGGATGGAGTCAATGCCGTTCCGGATGGCTTCTGGGCTCTTGCGTACCATGCCCCTGGAGCCTTTCAGGTTCATTTTTACCGAATAGGTTCCGCCCTGGGCGTAACCGGTAATCGCAATGTATCTGTCTCTTTCTGAACATGATGCAGCCGCGGCAATGATGGCGGCCAGCAGGCATGCCGATTTGAAAAAACTTCTCATGACTTGGGATATTCACTCGCCTGCGGCAAAGTATTTGCACAAATGTACGGGTTTTTGCTGAAAATTACCGATATTTGTAATTTGAATGTCCCATTTTGGACTGAATAATTTTAGCGCAATGGATTTTAGAAAGACGATGCTTCTGGCTGCTGCTGCGATTTTCATTTTCTCGGCGGCTTCCTGCAAGAAAGATGATGAGAAGACGACCACGTCACTGTCATTCACCGGCGTACTTGATTTCACAATACCGGCATACGTGAATCCCGGTGATGAGATTGAGGTGGAGCCGAGGGGAATGTCCAAGGATACTGTGGACATCGGATATTACTGGACTGTAACTCCGATCCGCGACTACAAGGATACCACGAGGTATCTTGGGGATCCTGCTTCCGTTACCGGAAAGTTCTCCTTCGAGGTTCCGGACACCGTCTGCACCATGACGGTTACCTGCGTGGCCTTTGCAACAGGGTATTATACCACTTCCGCAGCATACAATGTCGTCATTGCGAAGCCGGGATTCGGCGGCTCCATCACCGAAGACGAGGTAGCTCCGACGATGTCATCCGTAGTGGATGCCAGGGACGGCAAGAGATATTATTACAGGGAGATAGGGGACTTGGACTGGTTTGTGAGGAACCTGGCCTATGCCGGCTCCGGAGTGTCTTTCGAAGGCTGCGATGCCCTGGATGACGTGTATGGCAGATATTATGACTGGGAGGAGGCTCAGGTTGCCTGTCCTGAGGGCTGGCGTCTGCCTGCTTCGGATGACTGGGCGTCACTTGCTGCCCAGGCCGGATACAAGGGTGAGGGCAATGGAGACTATCTCGGCATAGCCGGCAACCTCATGGTCAACGCCTATTTCAATTCCAACAGGATGTGGGAGTACTGGCCGGCGGTGAAAATCACCAACAGCACCGGCTTTTCCGCAATACCTACGGGTTACTGCACGACTTCATCCACCGGGGTGGACGGCCGCGATGATTTAAATTACGCTGTATACTGGACTGCGGAAGATGAAGATGTCGATGGGGAGTCTTTCGGCCTCTACAGGATGATATACGTGGAGAAGCCTGACCTCATGCTCGGTGCGGCCCACAAGACTGGTTTCTGTGCCACCGTCAGATGCATCCGCTAAACCGTGAACATAGTATTGACCCCGATGAACAATAAGTTTTCAATGAGGCTGGCATTCATATGCTCAGCCTTGTTCTGTCATTTGGCCTTGCCTGCGCAGGACTGGGAGAAGGCTGATCCGGAATGGCTGGGTGCCAATTATACCAAGCGTGAGGTGATGGTCCCGATGAGGGACGGCGTCTCGCTCTACACTGCTGTGTATGAACCTGTCGGTCGGGAAGAACCTGCCCCGGTGATCATCTGCCGCACCCCGTATTCACTCAAGCCTTACGGAAAGGCTGACGGAATCCGCAAACCATATTCAGGCGGCATCCGGGATGAGTTCCTGAATTATGCGGCAGATAAGTATGTCATTGTATTCCAGAATGTCAGGGGCAGATATCTGAGCGAGGGGGACTATGAGAACATAAGGCCGGTTTCTTCGGATCCGGCGGTTTCCGATGATGCCACTGACTCATATGATACTGTCGAGTGGCTGCTTGCCAATACTGAGAACAATGGCCGCGTGGGAGTCAAGGGAGTTTCCTATCCGGGCTTCTACGCTACTCTGGCCGCATTGTCCGGCCATCCCGCCATCAAGGCTGTTTCTCCGCAGGCTCCTGTCACTGACTGGTTTATGGGCGACGATGCCCATCACAACGGAGCCCTCTGCCTGGCAGATGCCTACAGGTTCGGCTCCTCTATGTACCGTGAACGCAAAGGCCCTTCAGCCAAGGGGCTTCCGGCTCTTTTCAGCACGAAGGAGGACCTCTACACATATTTCAGGGGAAGGCCGATTTCCGAACTCAATGCCTTTTTCGGGGACAGCCTGAAATTCTGGTCCCGGATGATGGAACATCCTGATTATGATGACTTCTGGAAGGACAGGGACCCGAGTGTGAGGATGCGGAACGTGAGCCCTGCAATGCTTGTTGTCGGGGGCTTCTATGATGCTGAGGACTGCTACGGGGCATTCAGGACTTACAGGATGCTCAGGAAACTTTCCCCGGATAATGAGACCTATCTTGCAGCCGGGCCGTGGTATCACGGGGGATGGACCGACAGGTCATATGCCATGCTTGCCGGCTCCTGGTTCGGAGAAGGCTCTGCATCACACTATCTTGACAATGTGGAATATCCTTTCTTCAGACATTATCTTGAAGGGAAGGGAAATCCTCCTGCCAAGGTCAATGTGCTGCCGTCAGCGGAGACTGTGAGAAGCCTCAATGGCGCAGCCTCCTGGAAAGAATATTCCCAATGGCCGCCTGCCGGGGTAAGATACCGGAAGCTGGCTCTGACATCAGCCGATTCCCTGGATCTCTCCTGCATTACCGGTGAAAGACCGTCTGGAGAAATCAGAAAGGGAAGCCGCTCATTCGTCTCCGATCCGCGGAATCCCGTTCCTTATATGGACATTGTCTCCAGCTCCAGGAACAAGGGTTATATGACTGCAGACCAGCGGTTTGCTTCAGCGAGGGAAGATGTGCTGACCTATTGGGGCAGGGAGCTGAAGGATACTGTCCATGTTGCCGGAGGCATTGATGTGAATCTCACATTGACATTGTCCTCAGGGGACGGGCGAAAGCTTGACGGGGACATTGTGGTCAAACTGATAGATGTCAGGCCGGATGGCGTACAGATGCTTGTGAGAGGGGATGTGATGCCTCTCCGCTACAGGAAGGGCTTCGGCTCACCGGTTCCTGCAAAGGACGGGAAGAAACTCCGGGTGGCGTTCACGATGCCTGACATCGACCATTATTTCCTGCCCGGGCACAGGCTGATGGTCCAGGTGCAGGCCAGCTGGTTCCCTCTCATTGCCTTCAATCCGCAGACCTATCTGGAGAATCAGTATGCTGCCGCTGCTGCGGACTATCTGCCCGTTACGGTCGGCATCGAGGCCGGAGGCTCCTTCCTCAGCCTTCCGGTACTGGATTGACATTTGTCGGAACCGACTGATATTATTATATTTGCAATTCGCTAAAATTTTTACTGAATGACTAGGGAAGAACTTATAGAGAAAGTCAATGAAGCATTGTCCGAGGAGTTCGAGACGCCGAAGGAGGACATGCTTCCGGATGCTCCCATGATGGAGGTTCTGGACCTTGACAGCCTTGACATTGTGGATGTTGTGGTACTGGTCGAGAAGCATTTCGGCTTCGTGATGAAAAAGGAGGATTTCCGCGGAATCAAGTCGTTTGCCGACTTCTACGACTTTGTTGAATCACGTATGGCCGGAAAGTAATGGCTTCTGAGTGGAAGGGCAGGTCCAGGGGAGGGAAGACCGGATACATGATCTTCATCTTCCTGCTGCGGAATCTAGGGCTGGGGGCGGCGTATGCGCTTCTCAGCCTTGTTTCGTTGTATTATATACCGGCCGCTCCCCGTTCCACCGCCGAAATCTGGAGATATGCCAGGAGAATATTGCACTATGGCCGTCTCCGTTCTGCGGTCTTCATTTACAGGAACTATTTCGCTTTCGGACAGTCTATCATCGACAAGGTCGCCATTTCTTCCGGCATGGAAGACAGGTTCAAGTTTGAATTCGATGGGGCAGATCCGGTGTCCGAAGCCTTCCGCAGCAGGACTGGGATAGTCACAATCGGGGCACATTTCGGCAACTGGGCGGCTGGAGAACCGTTCTTCCGTGACTTCGGAGCGATTCTGAACATTGTGATGTTCGACAATGAAAGCGCCGACATAAAGGAAGTCCTGGAGAAGAACAGCGAGTACGGCAAGTCATTCAAGATAATACCTGTGAACAAGGACAATATTGCCCACGTCTTCATGATAACGGAGGCTCTGGACAGGGGAGAGGCAGTCTCCTTCCTCGGGGACAGATATCTCAATGAGGACAAGCTCCTCGGGACCACCCTCCTGGGAAGGGATGTGAAGTTTCCTTCCGGTCCCTTCCTCATATCATCCAGGATGAAGGCACCGGTGTATTTCTACTTTGCCATGAGGGAGAAGGGCAGGTGCTACAGGTTCCGTTTCGTGAAGGCTGACATACCTCAGCGCAGCAAGGGAGGGCCTCGTCCTGAACAGGCTGTGCTGGAGCAGTTCGCTTCGGTGCTCTCGGAGGAGATTCTCCGCCATCCGGAGCAGTGGTACAATTATTACGATTTTTGGGGATTTAAGCAAAGATAATATGGATTCCAAGTATAATGGAGTGAAAATGAGAGCGTTGGAAGCTCAGAGGGCAGCGCACGCCATAGCCTTCGCTCCCATAGTGTTCCAGGTCAGCCGCCTGATGGTGAAATACGGCATTTTCAAGCTTCTGATTGAAGCCGGAAGGCAGGAGCCGCAAGGCCTTTCTGCAGAGGAGATCGCCGAAAGGTCCGGCATTTCCCTTTACGGAGTCAAGGTCCTTCTGGAGTCTTCCCTCACCGCCGGTACGGTATTTTACAATGACGGCCGCTATACCATTTCGAAAATAGGTTGGTTCCTGGAGAATGACGCAATGGTCAAGGCTGACATTGACTTCAACCATTATGTCAATTACAAGGGCATGTACCATCTTGACGAGGCCATCAGGGAGGGACGGCCGGCAGGACTGAAGGAACTGGGAGACTGGCCTACCATCTACGAAGGACTGTCCTCGCTTGAGCCTGAAGTCCAGTCCGCCTGGTTCGGCTTCGACCATTTCTACTCTGACAATTCCTTCGAGCAGGCCATCCCGTCAGTGTTCGCAACCTCTCCTGCATCCATTCTCGACATCGGAGGCAACACCGGAAGATTTGCTCTGAAATGTGTCGGAGAAAATGAAAATGTGAAGGTTACCGTCATGGACCTGCCCCAGCAGATAGGTCTTCTGATGGAAAATATAGAAGGCCGGAAGGGCTCCGGAAGGATCAGCGGCCATCCCGCCAATCTCCTGGATGAATCGACCGTCATTCCCGGCGGCTTTGATGTGGTCTGGATGAGCCAGTTCCTGGATTGTTTCTCTGAAGAGCAGGTCGTGAGCATCCTGAAGAGGGTTGCGGCGACATTGAAACCGGGCGCCAGAGTCTTTATAATGGAGAATCTCTGGGACCGTCAGACTTTCGACACGGCTTCGTTTGACCTTGCACAGACCAGCGTGTACTTCACTGCCATGGCCAACGGCAACAGCAAACTCTTCTTTACCCCGGATCTCGAGTCGATGATTGACCGTTCCGGCTTGAGAATCAAGTCAATGCAGGATTCGTTGGGCTTCGGCCATACTTTGATAGAGTGCGAAAAGGCGTGAAAGGCAGGGAGATTTACATAGCGGCAGCCTCGATGCGTACCGCCCTTGGCGGCGATGTCCATTCCGCCTGCGAGGCCATTGTCCGGGGTGAATCAGGACTCGGACCTACCCCTCCCGGCGGCAGGGTATCATCCCGCCCTGTATTCGCGGGCCTGATTCCAGATTCGGACTACGCTTCTCTGGAGAGACGTTTCGGGCCGGGGTACAGCAGGGCGGAAATGCTTGCTGCCGAGTCTGTTGCGAATGTCATTGAACCGTTGAAGGCTGGGCCGGGGCTTGGCCGGACAGGCCTTGTCATTGCGACAGCCAAGGGCAATGTTTCAATGCTTGAAGGGCGTTGCGGAAACGGCCCGTTCATTCCCGGGGAAGATTCGCCGCTTCTGCTGAAAGTTTTTGCGGGGCGGATTGCGGAATTGTCCGGTTTTCCTGCCGGGGCCGCAACCCTGGTTTCCAATGCCTGCATATCAGGAGTCGCAGCCATCGTCATTGCCGGAAGAATGATTCTCGCCGGGGATTATGACAATGTCGCCGTAGTCGGCGTGGATGTTCAGAATCGCTTCATTGTCAGCGGATTCTCCTCTTTCAAGTCTCTCAGCCCGGATATCTGCCGGCCATACGACGAGTCCCGCTGCGGACTCAATCTTGGAGAGGCCTGCGGGGCTGTTCTGCTGACAAATGACCGCAACCTTGCAGGCCCGGATGCCATCAGGGTGGATGGAGGAGCGATCTCTGACGATGCCAACCATATCTCGGGTCCTTCCCGTACCGGCGACGGGCTGTTTTTCGCGATGAGAAACGCCGCCTGTGGGGCCGGACTGCCATTGTCTGCCATCGACGCTGTCCAGCTCCACGGCACGGCCACGGTGTATAATGACGAGATGGAGTCCAGGGCTATTTCGCTTGCCGGGCTTTCGGACATCCCTGTCCAGAGCCTCAAGCCATATTTCGGCCATACGATGGGAGCCTCCGGAGTCATAGAGACGATAATGCTGGCGGAACAGATGAAGAGGGGTCTTTTTGCGGGTACTCCGGGCTTCTGCAGCCCAGGCCTTCCCTGCCCGCTTTCCGTTTCGTCCGAGACCCGCAGGATAGAGATGAAGCATTGCCTTAAGACTGCGTCCGGATTCGGCGGAACCAATGCCGCCATACTTCTTTCGGCTGCGGACACGGTTCCGGAATGCGCTGAGTTCCATCCGCGCGGATCATTGTCGGTCAGGACTTTGAAGATTTCGGAAGGAAGGGTGGAACTGGACGGCAGGACGGTGTTCTCCTCAGATGCCGGTTTCGATGCCTTCATCCGGGAAGCCTTCAGGTCCAGAGGCTCAGCCAATATGAAATTCTACAAGATGGATTCGGCCTGCAAACTGGCATACGTGGCGGCTGAATGGATTCTGGACGGGATTGAGTTCGGGGAGGAGGAGTGTGCGGTGCTGATGTCCGGAAGGTACGGCTCGCTGGACACGGATATGAACCACCAGTCCATCATTGACAGGGAAGGGGATGATTATGCCGCTCCTTCAGTGTTCGTCTATACATTGCCGAATGTGGCGGCGGCCGAGATTTCGATAAGACATCATATCAAGGGGGAGAACATCTGGTTCAGCGATGCCCCGATGGCGGAGCTCCGGCACCAGGCGGAACTCGCTTCGGCCAGGGAGTCATTGAAATATTGTCTGGTCGGGCGGTCGGATTTCATTAATGGAGAATATTTAGCTATATTTGAACTCCTCCGCTTCGGAGAAGTATAATCTGGCCGGCAAGCCCGGCGATAACTTTTTAGGAAATGGAAAACCTTGAATCAAAACTCAAAACTCAACTCATAGAGGCGTTGAATCTGGAGGATATGACTCCGGAAGACATTGATACTGAGGCTCCTCTCTTCGGAGATGAGGGGCTCGGGCTGGATTCCATCGACGCTCTGGAAATCATCCTGCTCCTAGACAAGGAGTATGGAATCAAGCTGGCCAATCCTGCCGAGGGCAAGAAGGTGTTCTACTCTGTCAGGACAATGGCCGATTATATCAGGTCCACCGGATACGAGGGCTGATCCGTGGGCGGGGAGAGGATATATGTGACAGGTATCGGGGCGGTTTCCGCTGCCGGTAATGATGTTGACGGGATTGTCGGAGCCTTGAAATCCGGCAAGACCTTCCTCCGTCCTGCCGCCCGCTTTGAAACGGCCCTGCAGATGCCTGTGGGTGAGGTCGGCCTGAGCGATGATGAACTCAGGTCACTCCTTGGAGTTGATGCCGATGTCATCAGCCGGACATCCCTGCTCGGGCTCAAGGCCGTCAGGGAGGCTGTGGACGACCATCTTCGCAGGACTGGAGGCGTTGTCCCGAAGCGGGGCGTCTTCATCTCCGGCACCTCGGTCGGAGGAATGGACCTCAGCGAAGAGTTCTGGAAAAACAGGGCCATGGAAGGGGCGGATTGTTCCTGCCTTTCAGTCCACGATCCCGGTGCCTCTACCATCTCGATTCTGGCCAACGCTCCGGATACGGCCGATGCGGCGGCATTCTGGAAAGGGGTGACAAGTTCCACTACCATCAGCACTGCCTGCTCCTCGGCCGGCAATGCCATATTGCTGGCAGCCAGGATGTTGCGTGCCGGGATTGTGGATATTGCAATAGCCGGCGGCACTGACTCTCTATGCCGTTTCACGATGAACGGCTTCAACTCCCTCCGCATACTTGACGGGGATTTATGCCGGCCATTCGACGAAAGCAGGGCCGGACTCAATCTCGGCGAGGGAGCCGGCTATCTCGTCCTTTCGGCAGGGAGAGCGGATGGCGCTTACTGCAGTCTCGAGGGTTGGGGCAATGCTGCCGAGGCCTATCATCAGACTGCCAGCACGCCCGAGGGCTTAGGTCCGGGACTTTCGATGGAAAGAGCCCTGGAGATTACGGGTATCAGGCCGGGGGATATCAGTTTCATCAATACCCACGGCACCGGAACCCCTGTCAATGATCTTGCGGAGTCCAATGCAATGCTCCGTATCTTCGGCGGCAATGTGCCTCCGTTCAGCTCGCTGAAACCGTATTTTGGCCATACCCTCGGGGCTTCAGAGTCTCTGGAGGCGGCGGTAGTATGTCGTGCGGTTGCCGACGGGGACTGCTCGATGATGCGTTCCTCGGGATTTTCCGTCCCGATTCCCGAGACGGGCCTTGTCCCTTACAAGGGTGAGCCGGATATCGCCCCGGTCAATGTCATTTCATCCGCATTCGGCTTCGGAGGCAATTGCGTCTCATTGATATTTTCGAAGGTATGATGCTGAAAGACAATATATTGGAATATGTTCCCAAGCGCCCTTGCCCGGTAGCGTCCTGCTGCTTCGCCACTCCGGCGGAGCCTGTCGACGTAAAGGCCCTCATACCTGACGCCAATCTCAGGAGAAGGATGGGCCCGCTTCTCAGGCTGGCGGCGGCCTGCGGAATGGCTGCCCTCGAAAATGTCGATACCGGCAATGTCGCCGGCATCATCACTTCCACCGGCCTCGGCTTCATGAAGGATACGGTAAGCTTCGCCGATATGCTGATTGACAGGAATGAGGAGATGCTCAATCCGTCTCCGTTCATGCAGTCCACATTCAATACAGTATCGGGCTACATTGCCCTGCTGGGCGGGATCAGGACATACAATACGGCCTATGTGCATCGCTCAGGAGGCTTTGCGGCGGCATTGACGGATGCAATGATGCTGGTGGAGGATACCGGCCGCAATGTGCTTGCGGGAGGCTTCGACGAGGCTTCACCGGATGTGGATGAATACAGGCGCAAGCTTGGATGCTGGAAGAGAGGGGATTTCCTTCCGCTCGGGGAAGGTGCGGGTTTCCTCTGCCTCGGAGGCGGGGACAACGGAGTCCGCATTCTCGGGGTGCATTCTTCCTGCCACATCCTTGAGTTTGACCGTAAAGTAATGTGCAGTAGCTATATAGATAGATTAGGGGCCTTTTTCTCCATCCTTCCGGTGGTATTGTGCATTGTAATCGGGCAGAGGCCTGAGGGCAGAATCCTGGTTGTGGATGATGTGAATCCGGGCGGACCTGCCGTACTTTTGGAAATTGACTGATTATGCTCTGGATAGTGCTCATAATCATTGTGTTGACTGTGACGGCATTCCTTGTCTGGGCCTGCGCCACCATTTCTTCCGGTGTCTGGATGAAGGCGGAATGCAGGGGCCGGAGCGGCAGGGTTTACCTGACCTTCGATGATGGGCCGGAACCGGGCAGGACAGAGGAGATTCTCGACATTCTTGCCTCCAGGGGTGCAAAGGCTGTTTTCTTCCTCATCGGGAGCAGGGCCGGGGGCAATGAGGCATTGGTCAGAAGAATGCTGGCGGAAGGACACGGGGTGGGAATTCATTCCTGGTCCCATTCCTGGAACTTTCCCTTGATGTCTGTTTCCAAGATGACGGATGACCTGAGCCGCAGCCGGAGAGTTCTGGAAGACATTGCAGGTGAGCCTGTAAGGCTGTTCCGTCCGCCTTTCGGGGTAGTGAACCCGACTGTCGCCAAGGCGGTCCGAAGGCTTGGGCTCAGGACGATCGGGTGGAGCATCCGCACGTTCGATACCTCCCTGCTTGGAAAGGAAGGGGGAATGGAACGGATATTGGATAAGATAGACAGGAATCTTGAAGACGGAGCCGTCATTCTCCTGCACGACAGGCTTGAAGGCTCCGGGGCGCTTTTGAATGGGATTCTGGACCTTCTTCGCAGGCGGGGATATTCCTGCGACAGGTCATTGGATTGACAATCAATCGGTTCCTTCAACTGAACCGACTATTTGAATGGAGATATGAAGAGACATTTTACAGCATTTATGATTTCAGCCGCCCTGCTGCTTCAGGCTTTCAGCGCGGTGGCCGGCGATTTCGTGAAGATCAATGACCTTAGGTCATTTTCGGAGAATCTTGCCGCAAGGACTTCGGCCATGACCAGCATCCGTGCGGATGTTGTCCAGAAGAAATATCTGAGCGTGTTCAATGCGGAGGTGGTATCGAAGGGAAGTTTCGCCTGGTCGGCACCGGACAGGCTTTGTCTGGATTACACTACGCCTGCACCTTACAGGATTGTCATTGACGGGGACCGTCTTCTTACCGTAAATGCAGGGAAGTCTTCCTCCGCCAACCTGAAGGGCAATCCGGTCATGTCCCAGATGAAGAATCTGCTGTCGGCCTGCATGACGGGAAATGTCAATGCCATGGGCTCAGACTTCGAGATTGAATATTTCGAGTCGGACCGGGAATACAAAGTGGTTCTCGTGCCTGTCTCTGATCAGCTCCGCGGCTATGTCTGCCGGATGGAGATTTTCCTTGACCGCAAGGATATGTCTGTCAATACATTGGTGATGCATGAAAATGAAACTGATTATACGTCCTATGTTTTCAGCGGCAAAAAGTTCAATGAGACTCTTCCTGCTTCTGTGTTTGCTGGCCGCTAGCCTGTCGTCCTGCGCCCCGAGGCTGACAATAACCGAGTCCCGGGAACTCTCCGTCAATTCGGGAGATATGTCGATGACGGTGGAGCCGGGTTCCGATCTCGAAACGATGGACTCCTCCATAGGGCAGTATGACTTCGTGCTCAAGGCCGGCAGCAATGAGATATCCGGCTTCCTGGTGGCCAGGAATGTTTTCGACAATCTTCCCGGTCCCGAGGACAGGGGAGTCAGGGTAGTAGCCTCCACATATTTCGGCATGCGTCTGTTCGACATCACCGTCACCAGATCCGCATACCGGATGAATGGCGGGGCTGAGTTCCTTTCCGACAGGAGGGTGGCAGCCTTTCTTGCCTCCGCGCTTCGGAAGAAGTATTTTCAGCAGCCGTGACAGTCGTCATTCCGGATGAAATGGCCTGTAGTAACGTTTTAGTGGGCGAAATTCAAAAAATATTTGAAAAAAATCCCTGAAAAGTTTGGAAGTTTCCGAATAATGCTCTACATTTGCAATCCCGTTCGGAAATCACCTGATAGACCGAAAGGTTGGAAGATTCGTTAGCTCAGTTGGTAGAGCACAACACTTTTAATGTTGGGGTCTCGGGTTCGAGCCCCGAACGGATCACGGAGAAGTTTAAAAGTCTGCTTCCTTAGCTCAGTTGGTAGAGCACGACACTCTTAATGTTGGGGTCCAGGGTTCGAGCCCCTGAGGGAGCACGAAAGGAGTTCAGAAATGAACTCCTTTTTTGTTATATGTCTGAAAATGAGCACTTTAGTATAAAGTGGCGCCAACTCAAAAGATCAACAGTGGCCTTGCTGAGATAGAAAGCTCCATACTTAAGCTGGAAAACACAGGAGAAGATCATAGCCTTTCCCGACATCGACCTCGCCGACTGGTTGATAGAATTTTTGGAAGGGAAGAACAATGCTAAGTAAATAAAATGTTGCATATCTTTTGATATTTCAATAATTAACCATATTTTTGTGCAAAAGTTATAGATATATCAATAGTATGTATGATAATATAAATACTCCATATGAGTCTATTGTCTCACTTGGAGAAGCATTTGCAAAATATAGGAAATCTCTGAAGATTTCACAGCAAAGGCTGCATGAGATGACCGGCATTTCAATCTTTACCATAAGTCAGTTTGAGAACGGTAAGGGACATGGATTGTCACTATCGCATTTCCTGCTCCTGATGGATGCTGTAGGATTGGAGATAACGTTAAGTGATCTGATTCCTGTTGTCAGTGAGATTGATCCGGAAAAGATGTGGATGTCACAAAATAAGAAAGGAGGTAGAAAATGAATGGGAATGCAGTAAGAGTCGTGTTATGGGGTGAGACTGTTGGATATCTGACATGGGATTCCAGTAACTGGCGTACAACTACAGCAGTATTTAGTTTTGCAAAGGATTTTCTTGATAAAGGCCTTGATATATCTCCGTTGAGGATGTCAATAGGCTCCAATCTGGTCCAGTCACGTCAAAGCATCAGAGGAACAAGCCCCAAAGAACGCTTTGGTGGCTTGCATCCGGTCTTTGCTGACTCTCTTCCTGACCATTGGGGAAACAGCATTTTTCGAAAGTGGGCAGAAAGTCATAAGATCAGTATGAAGAGTGTGACTAGTGTAGACCTTTTGTCATTTATCGGTAAACGTGCGATGGGAGCATTGGAGTATGATCCGGCATATATAAGCGATGAGGATGATGCTTTTGATGTGAATGTGAATGAGCTATATGCATTTGCGAAATCGGTTTTGTCCGAACGTGCAGGATTGAAATTTGATGCAAATCACGAATTGTTGTGGGCTGATTTGGTAAAGTTAGGCACATCTCCAGGAGGGAAAAGGCCGAAGGTTCTGATTGCTATAAATGACTCTGATGGCAGTATCAAATCTGGCCAGGCTCTTCTTCCCGAAGGGTATAAATACTATATCCTTAAATATGACAATGAGTCAGATATGTTTCCGTATGCCCGTCTCGAATATGCTTACTACAAGATGTGTTGCGATTCTGGAATACTAATGAAACATTCCGAGCTAAAGAGATTTGACAGGTGCTCACATTTCATAACAGAAAGATTTGATAGAACCCAGGAAGGTAAAGTACATATGCAGTCGCTTGCGGCATTGACCGGTGGAGCAAGCTCATACGAAGAAGCATTCAATGTCGTTCGACGTCTCAAACTCGACTATGCTGATAAGGAACAGCTTTTCAGAATGATGGTATTCAATGTGCTCGGAGGAAACATCGATGACCATGACAAGAACTTCTCGTTCCTTATGGATAAGCAGGGCAGGTGGTCTCTTGCTCCGGCCTATGACATGGTCTACAGTATAGATCCGAACACATTGGGAATCCAGAAAGGTCAGTTCATGAGCATTAAAGGAAAGGTACTTGACATAACTGAAAAGGATCTCCTGGCAATAGCAAGGGAAAACGACATCAATAATCCATCAGGAATCATATCACAGGTACTTGATGTTGTCTCGAATTTTCGCTCATATTGTGAGGGTGTTGATGTGAATAGCAGCACATGCGACATCATGCAGAAAGAATTGAATGAGAAGTATAAGTCGTTCAAGTAAGGCATACTTACAAAAATGTCCCGTTTTTCAGCGCCCTCCGTTAGGCTTTGTATTATTTGAGAAAGTGCTTATAAATCAATTGTTTAACAAAAATCAAAATGCCGTTTCAACTGATGAATATCCTAACTTGTTCAATATGAGTTAGTTTAAACAGGACAGCAGTGAAAGATCATAATAAGACACATACTATACTCCCTGAGGGAGCACAAGAGGATGACATGCGAAGGCCATCCTCTATTTTTATGCATTGTCCCCTGTCTTCAGTGTTAACTCTCACGCTGCGCATAGTACAATTAGTGCGTCATGTCAGAACCTGACCCCGACTCCGACATTGGCCTGCAATGTCTTGAATTTTACGGTTGTGACTCCGGCGGAGAAGACCAGGAATTTCCATCCTGCGACAATTCCGGCCTCGGCGGCAATGCCTTTGTGCGATAAATCCGTGACCTTGGCCCATTCGGAGTCGATATCCATCCAGGTCAATGTCCATCTGCCTGTTCCGGCCCCGGCATAGATGGAGATATTTCCGATTATCGGGAATATCGCTCCGGCAGTCAATGACTTGATGGCCAATCGGTCCTGCCCTTTTCCCCAGAACTCGGAACCGTCGGGGACAGTACCGTCGGAGAGGCAGTCATAGGAACTTTCAGCCTTTGCGAAATTCGAGCATCCCCTGATGTATCCGCCCCAGCCATTGTACTGTGCCGCCAGCATCAGGCTGCCTGCAAGATGAGGGAATGAGGCTGATGCAATGATGCTGAAATTCAATTTCCTGCCGTCTTTTTCCGGCTTCACCGCATTCATGACGCTGCCGGCACTGCAGTTTGTGCTGATGTCAATGATTTCAGATCTTTCACCGGCTCCGATGACTCCGGACTGCATTGCCGGCAGCCTCGGTATTTCCGCAGCGAAAGGCTCTGTGTATGATGACCTGGAGAAACGCTCCGTGATGATCCGGTAAGTATCTTTCTGCCATGGGGTCATTGACCTGGATCTCAGCCTCTTGCCTGTCTCCACGAATCTTCCGATAAGGGATTTTGCCTTGTCGGAACTGACTGCGGCGCCTTCCGACAATGATTTCTTCAGCATCAGGCAGCTGTCGCAGAGGGCCGCATACGTCTTCAATTCCCCTTCAATGTCCTGGGCCGACGAATTGTCCGGGCAGAGGAGAAAGATGAAGAGGAAAGCAAGAAGATATGTTGCCGCTGTTTTCAATAATTGCCGTTTTATAGCAAAATTAACCTATTTTTGGATTTTTCCTAAATAATAATCGCGTAAGCTGATTGAAAGTGCAACAACTTGCGAGCATCTCAAAGAATATGCATGCGGAAGTACTGCATCGCCAGGCCCGAGTGCGCCCTGGAGGAGATACCGGAGATAAGAAAGAGGAGGAGCTACACCCTCAGGGAATCCTGGAACAGGGTGGCGTCGCGCGGCAGCGACCAGCGGAGCTGACCCCCGGAGTCCCGCAGTTCCATGAGGAGCCGGCCCATCAGGTTGGGGCCGACATATAGGGTCCCGTCACCGGAGAGTTTCGCGCCC
>JAXDUM010000037.1:0-5617 GCA_034089285.1 Candidatus Cryptobacteroides sp. | reverse complement strand
GTTGATTGTCAATAAGGTATTGGTGACAAGGGAACTTCTTGACGCCGCTCCGGCTCTCCGGCTGGTCTGCGAGGCTGCCACCGGAGTCAACAATATTGACCTGGAAGCCTGCCGGGAGAGGAACATCCCTGTCCGCAATGTGGCGGGATACTCTACCGACTCGGTGGTTCAGGCTACGTTCATGCACATCCTCTCGCTGCTCGGGAATGCGCCTTATTATGACAACACGGTCAAGAACGGTACATATTCCGCCGGTACACTGTTCACCGACGTGTCCCGGTCTTTCTACGAGATCAGGGGAAAACGTATCGGCATTGTCGGAATGGGGGCGATCGGAACCGGAGTCGCCAGGGTGGCCGAGGCCTTCGGAATGGAGGTGGTCTATTATTCCACCTCAGGCACAGGACATTGCAAGGAATGGCCGAGCATCTCCCTCGAGGAACTGATGCGCACGTCGGACGTCATTTCCATACACGCTCCTTACAATGAGAGGACGGCCGGTCTGATCGGTGAGGCTGAGCTGGCGATGATGAAGCCTACGGCAATCATTGTCAATATGGGACGCGGCGGAATTGTGGACGAGGAGGCTTTGGCACAGGCCATCGACAATGATTCAATCGGCGGGGCAGCCCTCGACGTGTTCGCCAGAGAACCACTTCCGGGCGACAGTCCGCTGCTTCGGACACGCCACCCGGAAAAGTTGAGGTTCACGCCTCACACTGCCTGGGCAAGTGTCGAGGCCAGAACGAGGCTTATAAATTGCATTGCTGACAATATCAGGACGGAAATGGGCCTGTGACCTATTCCCATTCGATTGTGGCAGGCGGTTTCGACGAGATGTCATAGACTACGCGGTTCACTCCGCGGACCTTGTTTATGATCTCGTCGCTGATCTTTGCCAGGAAGTCGTAAGGGAACTGGAACCAGTCCGCCGTCATCGCATCCGTGGATACCACGGCACGGAGGGCCACAGGGTTCTCGTATGTTCTCTCGTCGCCCATCACACCGACGCTCTTTATCGGAAGGAGAATGACTCCGGCCTGCCAGATTGCGTCGTAAAGGTTGGTCGCCATCACTCTCGGGTCGGAGGCAGAAGGGAAGCCCATTCCTGTGCAGTCATAATTGCGCAGACCTCTTATATATATGTCGTCAGCCTCGCGGAGGACTCTGAGCTTCTCCTCAGTCACGTCACCGATGATGCGGATTGCAAGGGATGGACCCGGGAACGGATGTCTTCCGATGAGTTCTTCCTTGATGCCGAGGGAACGGCCTACTCTGCGGACCTCGTCCTTGAACAGCATCTTCAGCGGCTCCACGACCTTGAGGTGCATCTTCTCCGGAAGGCCGCCCACATTGTGGTGGGACTTGATCTTGGAGGCGATGCCAGGGATGCCTGCCGACTCGATAACGTCCGGATAAATGGTGCCCTGGGCCAGCCATCTGGCATTTTCAATGGTCTTGGCATATTTGTCGAAGGTCTCCACGAAGAGCCTTCCGATAATCTTTCTCTTTGCCTCGGGCTCGGTTACTCCGGCAAGTTCCCTGAGGAAGTCCGCAGAGGCGTCCGCACCGATCACGTTGAGGCCCATGTCCTCATAGGAATGCATCACATCCTCGTACTCGTTTTTCCTGAGGAGTCCGTTGTTCACGAAAATGCAGGTGAGGTTGTGCCCTATGGCCTTGTTCAGGAGCACTCCGGCTACAGTCGAGTCAACGCCGCCGCTGAGTCCGAGAATGACCTTGTCGTCGCCGAGCTGGCTGCGGAGCTCCTCCACCGTCGTTTCAATGAATGAGGCAGGAGTCCATTCTCCCTTGCATCCGCAGATGTCGAATGCGAAATTGGATAGGATCTTCGTGCCTTCCACGCTGTGGAATACCTCCGGATGGAACTGGACTGCATATACTGCATTGTCCTTGAACTGGAATGCGGCATTCACCACGTCGTCGGTGGAAGCGATCACCTCCGCATTGCCCGGGATGGCGGAAATCGTGTCGCCATGGGACATCCAGACCTGGGAATGTGCCTCTACGCCCTTCAGGAGAGGGGAGTCTGCCTTCACCACGTTCAGCATTGCGCGTCCGTACTCCCTTGCGAGCGAGCCTTCCACGCTGCCGCCGCATCTGGAGGCGAGGTACTGCGCTCCGTAGCAGATCCCGAGAAGGGGAAGTTTTCCGATAATTGAGTCAATGTCGATCTGCGGCGCATTCGCGTCCCTTACAGAGCAGGGGCTTCCGGAAATGATTACTCCCTTTACGGACGGGTCAATGTCCGGCATCTTGTTGTAAGGGTAGATTTCGCAGAAGACGTTCAGTTCCCTCAGGCGTCGTCCAATGAGCTGGGTCACCTGGGAACCGGCATCGAGAATGATGATTTTTTCGGTCATATTGTGATTTTTATATCGCAAAATTAATACAAAAAGTTCATTAAAACCGAAGAAATGAGTAATTTTGCAGGTTGTTTTATTGGAAAAGTATATGGATGTAAGGAACATCGCGATTATCGCGCACGTTGACCACGGAAAAACCACCCTCGTGGACAGGATGATTTATCAGGCCAATCTTGTCCGGCAGCCGGAGAATCTCGGCGAGCTGATTCTGGACAACAATGATATCGAGAGGGAAAGAGGTATCACCATTCTTGCGAAGAATGTCTCTGTAGTATATAAAGGTGTAAAGATCAACATTATCGATACTCCTGGCCATAGTGATTTCGGAGGAGAGGTGGAGAGAGTGCTGAACATGGCCGACGGAGTGCTCCTGCTGGTGGATGCGTTCGAGGGATGTATGCCTCAGACGCGTTTCGTCCTTCAGAAGGCACTCCAGATGGGCAAGAAGCCTATCGTTGTCGTGAACAAGGTGGACAAGCCTAACTGCCGCCCTGACGAGGTGCAGGAGGAGGTCTTCGACCTTATGTTCTCGCTCAATGCCAATGAGGACCAGCTTGATTTCAAGACGATTTTCGGAAGCGCCAAGCAGGGCTGGATGTCCAATGACTGGAAGACTCCGGCCAATGACATCACCGCATTGCTGGATGCCATTCTCGAGGTGATTCCAGCTCCTGCGATGAACGAGGGTACACCTCAGATGCTCATTTCCTCACTTGAATATTCTCCATATGTCGGACGTATTGCGGTCGGCAGGGTTACCAGGGGGACTCTCTCCGTGGGAATGAATGTCAGCCTCTGCAAGAGATATGACAGGATTGAGAAACAGAAGATCAAGCAGCTGCTGATTTTCGACGGTCTCGGAAAGAAGGAGGTCAAGGAGGTGAAATGCGGAGATATCTGCGCCGTGGTGGGCATCGACGGCTTCGAGATCGGCGACACCATTGCGGATTACGAGAATCCTGAAGCCCTCCCTCCGATTGCCGTGGACGAGCCGACAATGAGCATGCTCTTCACCATCAACAATTCCCCATTCTTCGGAAAGGACGGCAAGTTCGTGACTTCCAGGCATATCAAGGACCGTCTTGACAAGGAGTTGGAGAAGAATCTCGCACTTCGCGTGAAGCCGGGTCTCAATGCCGATTCGTTTGTGGTTTACGGTCGTGGCGTGCTTCATCTTTCAGTACTCATCGAGGAGATGAGAAGGGAGGGATTCGAACTTCAGGTAGGTCAGCCGAAGGTGCTTGACAAGACGATCAACGGGCAGAGATGCGAGCCTATCGAGGAACTCAGCATCGAGGTCCCGGAACAGTTTGTAGGCGCAGCCATCGAGATTTCCACAAGGAGAAAGGGCGCATTGATACATATGGAGCCGAGGGGAGACAGGACGCTTCTCGAGTTCGAGATTCCTACCCGCGGCCTCATGGGACTCAGGAGCAATCTTCTCACGGCATCCCAGGGCGAGGCTGTGGTGGCCCACAGGTTCAAGGATTACCAGCCTTACAAGGGTGACATCGAGCATAGGATGAACGGCTCCCTGGTTTCTCTGGAGACCGGCGAGGCGGTGGCCTATTCGATGAACAAGCTTCTGGACCGCGGCCGCTTCTTCGTTGAGCCGGGCGAGGAGATTTACATGGGAATGGTGGTCGGTGAGCATACCCGCGACCGCGACCTCAATGTCAACATCTGCAAGACCAAAAAGCTCTCGAATGTCCGCGCTGCCGGCAGCGATGAAAAAATTATTCTTCCGCCTCCAGTCAAGATGTCGCTTGAGGAAATGTTAGAGTATATCAATGAAGATGAATTAGTTGAGGTCACTCCGCACCATCTCAGAATCCGTAAGATTTTCCTTGATCCGATAGAAAGAAAAAGAAAAAGCGGCGAAGACGATTGATATTCCAAAAATATTTATTACCTTTGCGGTCCTATCTATTTATGGGCGATATGAAAGATGCTTTTATAATACCTTTGAATGGATTGAAACAGGGCAGGACCCGGTTCTCCTGGAAGGCAGGAGAAGAGTTCTTCAGAAATTTTGACAACAAGGACATCAAGGATGCCGAAATCCTGGTGGATGTGGAGGTGGAGAAATCCGGTACATACCTCGGGATCGATGCGGAGGTCAGCGGAAATCTGACCGTGGCCTGTGACAGATGCGGAGCAGATGTAAGCCTGCCGGTCAGAAGCAGGATCAGCCAGAGCATCAAGTTCGGCGCCGAGCCTGTCAGCGGAGAGGAGATTGTGGTGAGCGAAGAAGATGAGAGAGAGACTGTTTATCTTCCCGAGGATGGCGGTGAACTGGACATGAGCCAGACGGTTTACGATTTCGCCTGTCTTGCTCTGCCGATGAAGAAGGTTCATCCTGATGGAGAATGCGACCCTGTTGCCCTCAGATTTCTTTCCGGAGAGGACTTTGTCCCGGAGGAGAGGAATGAAGATAAAGCAGAAAGTCCCTTTGCCGTGCTCAAGGGATTGTTTGATGAAGAGAATGGACTTTAGTCCGGAGCACGGAGAGATGAAAAAATATTTAAAAGTAGATAACAATGGCACATCCGAAACACAAACTTTCTAAGCAAAGAAGGGATAAGAGGAGAACTCACGATTTCGCTGCAGTTCCTACTCTTGCAACATGCCCTAATTGCGGTGCTACAGTAATGTATCACAGAGTATGCCCAGAGTGCGGCTATTACAGAGGCCGTCAGATTATTGAGAAGAAGGTTGCTGAATAAGCTCCTTTTTCCCCGATGGTCCCGTAGTTCAACGGATAGAACGGAAGTTTCCTAAACTTTAAATAGTGGTTCGATTCCACTCGGGACTACCAGATTTGAGGTGACTGAGATTTTTCTCAGTCACTTTTTTTTATGATTATCCGCAAATCATGCCAGGTTATCTGCAAATCATCCCGCCCACGAGTTCTTCATGTCGAAGGGCTTCTTCAAGGTTTCCGAGGTCTATGCCAGGATAGGCAGTAGCATATGACATTCATGCCGGGTGCGGATGGTGTAAATGAACGAAAATTTTTTCAATTCCATAACTCCCGCCCAACCTGAGACTTAAAATGATAAACCCTGTTTCCTGGTCCGGAAAGCGGTGAAAAAAAGTTCCGGAAAAGTTTGGAGGGAAAGAAAAAAGTAGTACCTTTGCAATCCCGTTTGAAACGAGGGTCGCTGCGGCAGGATGGCCGGGGGATAGAAAAGCCAAAAAAACTTCAAAAAAGTTTTGCGGAATCAAAA